>MGNQ01000051.1:21913-24897 GCA_001796865.1 Chloroflexi bacterium RBG_16_56_11 | reverse complement strand
GGTCGAGCTGCTCGACGGGCATGTTGTATTTCTCGTCGGGTATGGACAGGCGGATAGCCCGCTCCTCCGCCTTCATCTGCGATATCTTGACGTAGTCGAAGAACGGCGTCAGCTGGTCGATTAATATCCCGGCGGCGATGCTGACGGCGTTAACCGGCGAGATAGTCCCGTCGGTCCAGATATCCAGGCGCAGCCGCTCCCGGCTGGTCTCGCGCCCGATGTGCGTCGGTTCAACGGTGTAGTTGACCTTGCGTATCGGCGTGTAAATGGCGTCCACCGGAATCGTGCCCACGGGGGCGTTATCCGTTGACTCTGCGGTCCGAAAGCCTGTGCCCAGCTCGACATCGAGCTCGACGTAGAGCCTGTTGTCCGGTTTATTCAGCGTGATCAGGCAGAGGTCCGGGTTAGTGATTTCGAAGTCGGCGGAAGGCTTGATATCGGTCGCGCAGATACGCCCTTCCTTCTCGACTTCCAGTATCAGTGTACCGCCCCGGTCAGAAAGAGGCTTCATTCTGAGCTCTTTGACATTGAGCAGGAACTCCATCACGTCTTCCCTGGCGTTGGGTATGACCGTGAACTCGTGATGGACGCCTTCGATTCTTACCCGCGTCACGGCCGCCCCGGGGAGATAGCCGAGTAAAACACGGCGTAACGAGTTGCCCAGCGTGATGCCAAACCCCTTTTCCAGCGGTTCGGCGATAAAACGCCCGAACTTATCCGTCTGTTCAGTACATTCAATTGTTGGCACTGATAGTCCAGCCAATGGATTGCCTCCTCATCAGGTAACTACCGCGAGTAGTACTCGACGACCGCTTTGCCATCGAACCGGGAGTCGATTTCATCCGGCGTGGGCAGGGACAGGATCTGGCCGACCATATTTTCCCTGTCCAGGCTCAGCCAGTTCAGGACGGTCCTGGCGCCGATATTCTCCGCCGCCAGTTTAAAGTATTCGCTTTTCTTGCTGCCCTCTCGCCACCCTACGGTATCGCCCTCGCTCACCAGGCAGGAGGGGACATCCGTCCGGCGGCCGTTCAGCATGATGTGTCCGTGCAGCACGAGCTGGCGCGCCTGGGGTCGGGAATCGGCGAAGCCCAGCCGGTAGATAACGTTATCCAGCCGCCTTTCCAGCAGCACCAGGAGATTTTCGCCGGTGATGCCGGCCTGCTTTTCGGCCAGGTTAAATGTCTTGCGGAACTGCCTTTCGAGGGCGCCGTACGTGTAGCGGGCCTTCTGTTTCTCACGCAGCTGCAGGCCGCGGTCAGAAAATCTCCGCCGCCGCCCCCTTCCGGCCGCCTGCCCCGGCGGTTTCGGCCGTTTGTCCACCGAGCATTTCGGCGTGTAGCAACGGCCGCCCTTGAGAAAGAGCTTCTCGCCGTTACGCCGGCATACCCGGCAGTTTGGTCCAATATATCTCGCCATTTCTGTCCCCTTTTAGACGCGTCTCCTCTTGGGAGGGCGGCTGCCCCCGTGTGGTATGGGGGTAACATCCCTGATGCCGGTAATATAAAGCCCGGACCCCTGTAAAGAGCGTATCGCCGCTTCGCGGCCGCTACCCGGCCCCTTGATGAACACCTCTACCTGGCGCAGGCCGTGAACCATGGCCTTGCGCGCGGCATCGCGGGCGGCCATCTGGGCCGCGTAGGGCGTGCCTTTGCGGGAGCCTTTAAATCCGGCCGTCCCGGAGCTTCCCCAGGCCAGGGCGTTGCCCTGTGGGTCCGTGAGGGTCACGATGGTATTGTTAAAGCTCGATTGAACGTAGGCCCGCCCGGTGGGGACTGCCTTTCGTTCCCGTTTTCTCGTCTTGGTTTTTCTTTTCTGTGGCACCTGTCCTCCTTGTCAGCCGGGATGGCTATTTCTTAGCCATGCCGCGCTTCTGGCCGCGGCCGGCCACCGTCTTGCGGGCGCCTCGTTTGGTGCGGGCGTTGGTGCGCGTCCTCTGGCCCCGCGCCGGTAGTCCGTGGCGGTGCCGCGAGCCGCGGTAGCTCCCGATTTCTATCAGGCGTTTGACGTTGAAGTTAATCTCCTTGCGGAGGTCGCCTTCGACCCGGTAGCCTTTATCGATAATCTCACGCAGGCGGTTGACCTCTTCCTCGGTGAGGTCTTTGACCCTCACCTCCGGCGAAATTTCCGCCTGCCCCAGGATTTTCTGGCTCAGGGACGAGCCGATGCCGTAGATGTACTGCAAAGAGACCCAGGCCTGCTTGTTGACCGGTATATCTACTCCCGCGACACGTGGCATATTGTTCCTCCTCGGCTAACCCTGCCTCTGTTTGTGCTTGGGGTTGGTGCAGATAATCCTGACCACGCCCCGCCGCCTCACGACCTTGCACTTTTCACATCTTACTTTAACTGATGCTTTGACTTTCATGTTACAAGACCTTTTATTTACTTGAGCCTATATGTAATTCTACCACGTTTGAGGTCATAAGGAGAAAGCTCAATCAGCACCTTATCACCCGGTAAAACCCTGATATAATGCATTCTTATCTTGCCCGAGATATGTGCCAGGACCTGGTGCCCGTTGGGTAGCTCGACGCGGAACATAGCGTTGGGCAGGGCCTCGATGACCGTTCCTTCGACCTCGATAGCCTCTTTCTTAGGCATACACTCCCCTGGTCAACACCTCCGCTTCATGGCTGTTAATCGCTATCGTGTGCTCGAAATGGGCCGCCAGGCTGCTGTCCGCGGTCAGGACCGTCCAGTGGTCGCCGGCGACCCGGGTATGCCAGTCCCCGGTGCTGAGCATGGGCTCGAGAGCCAGGGTCATGCCTTTCTTCAGTACCGGTCCTGTCCCCGGTTTAAGCCCGTAGGGTGGCTCGGTGGTATTCGGTATCTGGGGGTCTTCGTGCATCTCCCGGCCGATGCCGTGGCCGGTGTACTCGCGCACCACTGCGTAGCCGCGTGTATCGGCGAACGTTTGGATAGCAGCGGCGACATCACCCAGTTTGGCCCCGGCGCGCGCGGCCGCGATGCCGCTTTCCAGG
>MGNQ01000051.1:0-21878 GCA_001796865.1 Chloroflexi bacterium RBG_16_56_11 | reverse complement strand
CGACGGCGACGGTCACGGCCGCATCACTCTGGTAACCTTTATAGACCACGCCGAAATCGAGCGATACGATGTCCCCGGCTTTAAGGGCCCTTTCTCCCGGAATCCCGTGCACAATCTCTTCGTTTACGGAGACGCAGATAGTGGCCGGGAAACCGCGGTAGCCCTTGAAAGAGGATTCCGCTCCCAGCCTTTTCAGCTCCCTGATGGCGATGGTGTCCAGCTCCTTCGTTTTCATCCCTGTCGTTACGCTTTTAGTTAAAATATTCAGCACTTCCGCGACGATGCCGCCAGCCTGGCGCATTATCGCTATCTCTTTTTCAGATTTGATGACGATACCCATCCGGCTGCCGTTTCCCGCTAGCGTAAGGCGGCCACTATTCTCCCGTTCACATCGGCCGCGTTTCCGTCGCCGTTTATCTCCAGTAGCTTCCCGGACTTTTTATAGTAATCAATCAAGGGCGAGGTCTCCGCGAAATAGACCTCCAGCCGCTTTTTTACGGTCGCGACGTTATCGTCGGCCCGCTGGTAAAGCTCCCCGCCGCAGCGGTCGCACTCTCCCTTCACCTTCGGTGGCGATTCCACCTCGTGGTAAGGCACCTGGCATTTACGGCAAATCCAGCGTCCGCCCAGCCTCTTTAAAAGCTCCGCCTCCCCGACTTTAATGTAAACGACTTTGTCGATTTTCTTTTTCGGCGGGGCCAGGGCCTTGTCCAGGGCCTGGGCCTGCTTGATGTTCCTGGGGAATCCATCGAGGATGGCCCCGTTTTTTACGTCCGGGGCGGCCAGCCTCTCCAGGACCATCTGTATCGTTATCTCGTCAGGGACGAGCTGCCCTTTTTCCATGTAAGCCTTCGCCTTCTTGCCTAGCTCCGTCTCCTTTTGCAGGGCCTGGCGGAAAAGGTCGCCCGAGGCTACCTGCGCCAGCTTTAGTTTTTCAGAGAGCATCACGGCCTGGGTTCCTTTTCCCGCGCCGGGCGCTCCCAGGAGAATAATATACACCTTAGCTCCTATTTAATAAAGCCTTCGTAGCGCCGCATGACCAGCTGCGCCTCGAGTTGTTTCATCGTGTCCAGCACCACGCCGACGACGATGAGCATGCCCAGGCTGGAGAGCTGTATTTGCGAGACATCCGTAACCGCTCGCGCCAGGAAGGGCATTACCGCCACGAAGGCCAGGAAAAGCGCGCCCGCCCAGGTGATACGGTTGATAACGCTGCTAAGATACGTGGCCGTATTCTTCCCGGGTCGGATGCCGGGGATGAAGCCTCCCTGCTTTTGGAGCGTACCGGGCAGGTCCTGCTGCTGATACGTTACCATCGTATAGAAGAAGGTAAATGCCACCGACAGCACGAAATATAAAATCCAGTAAAAAGCCCCCACCGGCAGGGCCGTATTCGGGCTGAACCACCTCACGATGCCTGCGGCGAAACCCGTGTCCCCCCTGGCGAAATAGCTGGCGACGACACCCGGGAACAGGACCACGGACATCGAGAAAATGAGGGGTATCATGCCGGCGCTATTGACCCTCATGGGTATATGGGTCGAGCCTGACTGGCGGTACATGCGTCCGCCCCGGAAGACGCTGCGGGCATACTGCACCGGAATGCGGCGGTGTGCCTCGGTAAAAATGACGATCAGCACTATTGTAGCCAGCATAATAAGAGCATAAAAGGCCAGTCCCAAGGGATTGCTCTTGGCTAAAAATGCTTCCTGTATCAGTTGCGGGTAGCCGGCTACGATACCGCCGAAGATAATTATCGAGATACCGTTGCCGATGCCATACTCGGTGATGAGCTCGCCGAGCCATACCAGGAAGACGGTGCCGGCAATCAGGGAAATGACGATAGTGGCGGTGGGGAGTAGCCCGCTGCCCCCCACGACGCCGGCCCGCTGCAGTATCACCAGTTGCCCGTAACCGGAAAGCCCGGCCAGTGGCACGGTCAGCCAGTGGGTGATGAGATTAATCCTGTTCCGGCCGGATTCCCCCTCCTGCGATAGCGCCTGCAACCTGGGGATGACCGGCACCAGCAACACCATGATAATCGAGGCGGTGATATAAGGATAGACGCCCATAGACGCCACGCTGAACTGCCGCATGGCGCCGCCGCTGAATAGGTTGAGCATGCCCAGCAGGGCGTTGTTCTCGAAGAGGGTCTTCAGCGCCTCCAGGTCCACGCCCGGGAGGGGCACATGAGCGATGAAGCGGAAAACTACCAGGATGCCGAGGGTTACCAGGATGCGCCGCCGGAGGTCGGGCAGGCTGAAGGCATCCGACATGGCCTGGATTAACCGGGGTCTAGCCTGCCGCTGCCGCATGCCCTACCTCCTCGGCCGAACCGCCGGCAGCCTCTATCTTGGCCCTCGCCGAAGCAGAAAATTTATCGGCCTTGACTGTCAGGGCGCGGTCGACATCGCCGTCGGCCAGGATCTTGACAGGTTTCCCCGGATTTTTAAGGAGACCGGCGGCGACCAGCTTCTCCACTGTTACTTCGGTGCCGGCCTCGAAGCTGTTGAGCGCGCCGACGCTTACGGTCGCGTATTCTGTCCGGAAAATATTCTTGAAGCCGCGCTTCTTGGGCAGGCGCTTGATCAGCGGCAGCTGTCCCCCCTCGAAGCCGGGGCGCACCTTGTTGTTGCCGGCGCGCGCTTTCTGCCCCTTGCAACCGCGCCCGGAGTAGGTCCCGTGACCGCTCCCGTTGCCGCGTCCCACCCGTTTGCTGGCTTTCCGCGACCCCGGCGCCGGGACTATCTTATTCTGACTGACCACTCTCTTCCTCCACTTTGACCAGGTGTCTGACCTTGTTTATCATACCCCGTACCGGGGCCGAATCGTCACGGACAACGCTCTGGTGTAGCCGGTGAAAACCGAGCGTCTTGAGCGTCCTTCTCTGGCTCCTCTCGTAGCCGATGGCGCTTTTAATCCAGGTGACCTTTATCTTACCCACCGGCCTTTACCTCCCCGCCCACCGCCGCTTTGCGCCGGGCCAGCTCTTCCTTGGGGACCTTGAGCTGGCTGAGGGCGAGCATGGTCGCTTTGGCCACGTTGATGTGGTTGTTCCTGCCGAGCGATTTCGTCAGGATGTCTTTGACGCCGCAGGCCTCCAGCACGGCCCGAATGCTGCCCCCGGCGATAACTCCCGTGCCCGGCGCCGCCGGCTTCAACAGCACTTTGGCCGCCCCTAACTTTACCAGAATTTCGTGGGGTATAGTCGTCCCGGCCAGCGGTACGTTGATTAAATTTTTCCGCGCCTGGGCGCCGCCCTTGCTGATGGCGGAAGGGACCTCGTTGGCTTTGCCGATGCCCAGGCCTACGTGACCGACGCCATCGCCCGTTACCACCAGGGCACTGAAACGCAGGCGTTTACCGCCCTTCATCACCTTGGCGACGCGGTTGACGTTGATAAGCTTATCGTTAAGGTTCAAATCGACCGGGTCAATCCGACTAATTGGTTCTTTCATCCTTCCTGCCGTGCCCTCTCTTAGAACTTGAGTCCGCCCTTGCGGGCTGCTTCCGCCAGCGCCTTTACCCGGCCGTGGTACCTGAAACCGCCGCGGTCGAAAGCTACCTGGCTGATTCCTTTTTCGGCGGCCCGCCTGGCCAAAAGTGAACCCACCAGCTCGGCGCGTCCGGTCTTGGACTTTTCCGACTTGCCGTCGTTAACTTCCGCATCCAGGGTGGAGGCCGCGACCAGGGTGTGTCCCTGTAAATCGTCAATGACCTGGGCATAGATGTGGTTCAGGCTCCGATAGACGCAAAGTCGCGGTCTGTCCGCAATGCCAGTTACCTTCTCGCGGACCCGCTGGTGTCTTCTTAAGCGCGCTTCTCTGGTCTCCGAACTTTTCATGTCTACTTTCCGCCGACCACCTTACCGGCCTTACCCGGTTTCAGGCGTATAACTTCCCCGGCATACTTAATACCTTTGCCTTTATAAGCGTCCGGCGGGCGCAGGGCGCGGATTTCCGCGGCCATCTCGCCGACGTTTTCCTTGTTAATGCCGCTGACTTTTATCTTGGTGTTGCCTTCCACGGACAGGGCCGTGCCGGGCAACGGGACTACTTCTATCTGGTGGGAGCGCCCGATACGTATCGACAGCTTATCGCCCGCCTTCTCGGCGCGGAAGCCCACGCCCATAATTTCCAGGTTTTTTTCGAATCCTTTCGATACGCCTTCGACCATGTTAGCCAGGAGCGTACGCGTCAGGCCATGGTAGGCCCGATGTTTTTTGCTATCACTGGGCCGGGCTACGGTCAGACGGTTGCCTTCCATCTTGACCAGCATCTCTTCGGGGAGAGACCGGGTAAGTTCTCCCTTCGGGCCTTTGACGGACACGGTTTCGCCTTTTATATTCACCGTCACCCCGGACGGTATCGTTATCGGCATTTTACCTATTCTTGACATCAAGCTCACTCCCGTAGGGGTCTACCATATGTAGCACAAGATTTCGCCGCCGGCGCCCTGACGCCAGGCCTGCTGCCCCGTTTTCAGTCCGGCCGAGGTAGACAGGATAGCCACGCCCAGGCCGCCGTAGACGCGCGGTATTTCCTTTTTCCCGGAATATACCCTCAGTCCCGGCTTGCTGACCCGCTTCATTCCCGAGATGGCTGACCTTTTATCGTCAAAATACCTGAGGTGTATCTTGATCAGCCGGTGAGGCTTGCCCTTGACCACTTCGTAATCGGTGATGAAGCCTTCCTCTTTGAGTATCTTGGCAATAGCCATCTTAATCCTGGAGGCGGGAACCAGCACATTGTCATGCCTTACCATGATGGCGTTCCTCATCCGGGTCAACATATCGGCAATTGGGTCGGTAACTATCATCGGCTCTTTCCCTCTTTAGTCTACCAGCTTGACTTTCTTACCCCGGGTAGCTGCGCTCCGAGCGCCAGGGAGCGGAAACATATCCGGCAAATGTGGAACTTGCGAATATAGGCGCGCGGCCGCCCGCATATCTGGCACCGGTTATGTTTTTGCACCGGGTACTTGGGCGGGCGCATCGATTTTAATATCAGAGACTTTTTAGCCATATTAACTCGCTCCATCCTTGGTGAAGGGCATGCCCAGCAGCTCCAGCAGGTGTTTGCCGTCTTCGTCTTTCCCTGCGTTGGTGATAATGCTTATCTCTAAGCCGCGCACCTTGTCGATTTTGTCATATTCTATTTCCGGGAACAGTATTTGCTCCTTAAAGCCGAGGGAGTAGTTGCCCCGCCCGTCGAACGAGCTCGTGGGCACGCCCTGGAAATCGTGCATGCGGGGCAATACCGCGTTGACCAGCTTATCGAAGAACTCGTACATGCGTTCGCCGCGCAGGGTAACTTTCAGTCCTATCGGCATGCCCACTCTCAGCCGGAAATTCGCTATCGATTTTCTCGAGCGGGTGGTCACCGGGTGCTGGCCGGATATGGCGACCAGGTCCTGCTGGGCGGCTTCCATAGCTTTAGCGTTGGAGATGGCTTCCCCCAGCCCGATATTCAGGACAATCTTCTCCAGCCGCGGTACCTGCATGATATTATCGTACCCTCTGATTTCCATGAGCCGGGGTACTATCTCTTTCCGGTATCTGTCCTTGAGCCTGGCCATTATTCTATCACCTCGCCGCAAGCCCGGCAGAACCTGGCTTTCCGTCCGTCCTCCAGCTTTTTCATCCCGATACGCCCGGGCTTGCTGCATTTATTGCAGAGCAACATCACGTTGGAGATATCCAGCGGCGCTTCCAGGTCGATAATGCCGGCCTGCCGGGCCGCCCCGCGGGCCTTGGAATGTTTTTTCACGAAGTTGACGCCCTCGACGATCACCTGTTGCTTCCGTGGATAGGCGAAACGCACCTTGCCTTTTTTCCCTCTGTCCTTGCCGGCAATCACCAGCACCGTATCATCTTTCCTTATTTTCATCGTCCTGCTGCCTTTTATAATACCTCCGGCGCCAGTGACACAATCTTGGTGTACATCTTGTCCCGTAACTCCCTGGCCACCGGTCCGAAAATACGCGTCCCCTTGGGATTGTTCTTGTCCGAGAGAATGACCGCCGCGTTCTCGTCGAATTTAATATAGGAGCCGTCAAGGCGCCGGTAGGGGTTGGCCGTGCGCACGATAACGGCCCGCACCACGTCGCCCTTCTTGGTGGCGGAGTTGGGTATGGCCTTTTTCACCGAGGCGACGATGGTGTCGCCGATATAGGCGTATCTCCGCTTCGAGCCGCCCAGCACATTGATGCACATTATTTCGCGGGCGCCGGTGTTATCGGCAACTTTGAGTCTGCTGTTCATCTGGATCATGTACGTTTACCCGTTCTAATTCGTTATTTCTTCCGGCTTGACCTCGGCCACCTCGCCCTTGGTGACCACCTCCAGGACGCGCCAGCGCTTGAGATGGGAGAGGGGGCGGGTCTCTTCTATCTTCACCGTGTCGCCCAGTTTACTGAGCTTTTTCTCGTCATGGGCGTAGTATTTTACCACTCTGCGGATGGTCTTTTTATACAGCGGGTGGTGCCGGGGCGTGTCCACCGCCACGACCACCGTCTTGTCCATCTTATCGCTGATGACCTTGCCTTGCCGGGTCTTCCGTTTCTTCTCCATCTCGTCCGAACCTACCTTATGCCCAGTTCCCTTTCCGCCAGCAGGGTCTTGAGCCGGGCTATCTTCTTTCTGACTCTCCGTACCTCGCGGTGGTTGACCAGCTGCTTGGTGGAGAGCCGGAAACGCAGGTTAAACAGCTCCTGGTGACTCTCTTCCACCTGCTTTTTCAGGTCGTCCGTGCTCAGGTCCCTGAATTCCTTCAGTTTCACTGCCATCGCTCCCTATTTAGCCGTTTCGCCGCCCACTGCCAGTGCCTCTTTGAAAACAAAACGCGTCCTCAGTGGCAGTTTATGCGCGGCCAGCCTTATGGCTTCCTTGGCCACGTCTTCCCCAACACCGGCCATTTCGAACATGATTTTTCCGGCATGTATTACCGCCACCCAGTGGTCCGGCAGTCCTTTACCGCTGCCCATGCGCGTCTCAGCCGGTTTCTTGGTTGCCGGCTTGTCCGGGAAGACGCGTATCCAGACCTGGCCGCCGCGCCGGATATAGCGGGTGATGGCGCGCCGTGCCGCTTCTATCTGGGCGGCCGTCACCCAGGCGGACTCCATGGCCTGCATCCCGTACTCACCAAAGTTGACGACGTTGCCGGAATGGGCCTGGCCGCGTCGGCGTCCTCTCTGGGATTTTCTATATTTAACACGCTTTGGCTGCTGCATCTCTTACCCTTCCTTTTTCCTGGCCGCGCCGGGCGCGGTCTCAGCAGCTTGGTCTTCGGTGGCGGCGGCCGCTTTCCGTCGCTTTTTAGGCTGGGCCGCCGGCTCTTCCGTGGTGGAGGCTTTCGGCGCCGCTGCCCTCGTCCTTGGCGTTTTAGGCTCGGCTGGTTTAGCCTCGGTTGCTTTAGCTTCGGTGGCCTTGGTCTCGGGAGTTTTAGCCTCGGCCGTCTTGGTCGTGCGCCTCACCCTGGGTTTGGCCGGTTTTTCTTCGGCGACGGGCACGGGGGCCAGGGCCACTGCTTCAACCGTGACGGCGGGCTTCGCCTCGACCGGCTTTTCCTCGACGGTCGGAGCGGGGACGGTGGCGGGGGCAGCCTCGGCCGCCGGTTTCGGTGGTGCCTCCGGTGTCTTCTCAGGAACCACCTGACCTTTATAAATCCACACTTTCACACCGATGCGCCCCAGCGTCGTGTGCGCCTCGGTAAAGCCGTAATCGATATCCGCCCGCAGGGTGTGTAGCGGGACCTGCCCCTGGTGCGATGTCTGCCGCCGGGCGATTTCCGCGTTTCCCAGCCGGCCGGCGCAGCTTATTTTTATCCCCCGCGCCCCGGACTGGATAGTGCGGAAAATGGCCTGTTTAATGGCGCGCCGGTAGGCCACACGCCGCTCAATCTGCTCGGCGACCGACCGGGCGACCAGGTAGGCGTCCAGCTCCGGCTGGCGGATTTCCTGTATATTCAAACGCACTTTCTTCCCGATGAGCTTCTCAAGGTGCTGTCTCATCTCGTCAACCCGCTGGCCTCCCCGGCCGATGACGATACCGGGTCGGGCGGTATGCAGTGTCACCGTCACGTCTTTGGCCTGGCGGTCTATCTCGATAAGCGATATGGCGGCCTCGGCGTATTTGCTCTTGATATCTCCCCGGAGCTTGTTATCTTCCAGCACGAACTCCGCGTAGTGGGCGTCGCTGTACCATTTCGACTGCCAGTCCTTGATGATTCCGAGCCTGAAACCTATCGGGTGAACTTTATGGCCCAACTAAACCTCCTGCTCAGCCACGACCACGGTAATATGGCTGGAGTTCTTCCGGATGGGGCTGACCCGCCCCCTCGACCTTGCCTTGAACCGCCGCATGGCCCGCGCGTCGTCGACATATATCCGGACGATTTTCAAATCGGCGGGGTCCATCTGGTAGTTGTTCTCGGCGTTAGCCGCGGCGGACCTCACCAGCTTGGAAATTACCCTGGCCTTGGGGGTCGGCGTAAATCTTAATAAGTTTAGCGCCTCCTCCACCTTCTTGCCCCGCACCATATTTACCAGCGGGCGGACCTTGACGGCGGATAGGCCGGTGTCCTTGGCTATGGCTTTTACTTCCACTTTCGTTTACACCTGTCTCATTATTAAGTTTTTTCCGACTTCGTGCCGTGGCCGCGGAAAGTCCGCGTCGGGGCGAACTCGCCCAGCTTGTGTCCCACCATGTTCTCGTTAATATAGACCGGCACGTGTCGGCGCCCGTCGTGCACGCCGATGGTCAGCCCGACCATTTGCGGTAAAATCGTCGACCGGCGTGACCATGTCTTGATGACGGTCTTTTTGCCGGAACGGATGGTCGCGTCCACCTTTTTCACCAGTTTGGCGTCAATCGCCGGGCCTTTTTTGGTTGATCTCGACATTTTGCCTCGCTAAACGCTTATTTGCCCCTGCGTTTTACTATCATCCGGTCGGAGGCCTTGGGCTGACGCGTCTTGTAACCCAGGGCCGGTTTGCCCCAGGGCGTCTTCGGCCCGGGCATGCCCACGGGGGAACGGCCCTCGCCGCCGCCATGCGGATGGTCGCGCGGGGTCATGGCGGAGCCGCGTACCGTCGGCCGCCACCCCATGTGCCGCTTACGCCCGGCTTTGCCCAGGCTGATGTTCTGGTGCTCCAGGTTCCCCAGCTTGCCGATGCTCGCCACGCACTCGCTGCGGATGCGGCGTATCTCGCCGGAAGGCAGCCGGATGAGGGCGTATTCGCCTTCCTTCACCATGAGCTGTGCCGATGCCCCGGCGCTGCGCACCAGCTGGCCGCCCCGGCCCTTTTGCAGCTCGATGTTATGTATCTCGATACCGGTCGGCATCGATTTCATGGGCATGGCGTTCCCCGGTTTTATCTCGGCATTGGGGCCCGACATCACATTATCCCCGACGATCAGTCCCAGGGGAGCCAGGATATAGCGCTTTTCGCCGTCGGCGTAGAAGATAAGCGCGATGCGGGCAGTGCGGTTGGGGTCGTACTCGATGGCCGCCACGCGACCCGGGACATCTATCTTGTCCCGCCGGAAATCGATGATTCGCTGTTTCCGTTTCGCCCCGCCGCCACGGTGCCGCACGGTTATCGTACCGCGGAAGTTGCGCCCCGCCTTCTTGTTCTTGGCGAGGAGCAGTGACTTCTCCGGCTTTTCCTTCGTTATCTCGTCGAAGGTGTAGCCGCTCATGCCCCGCCGCCCCGGCGAGGTGGGACGATATTTTTTTATAGCCACCTGGCTTCTCCCTTCATGCTAGACACCTTCAAAAAACTCTATCTTGTCCCCCGCCTGGAGGGTGACGATAGCCTTTTTCCAGGGGCTGGTCTGCACCTGCCGCCGCCCGACGCGCCGCGTCTTGGACGGCATGGTGATGACGTTCACCCCGGTCACCTTCACCTTGAAGGCCTTTTCCACCGCCTGCTTTATCATGGGCTTGTTGGCACCAACGGCTATTTCGAAGGCGTACTTGTTGCCCGCCTGGAGTTGCGTGCTTTTTTCCGTTATCAGCGGCCGGCGCAGCACCTCATACAGATGCATCATCTCCCCCTTAAGATACCCCGTTACCCCACAATTTTTCCGCGAGGCGCACCGAGGCCTCGGTCATTACTAGCATTTTATAAGACAGGATATCGCGTACGTTCAGGACATTCACGGGGAGCGTCTTGATCCCCGGTAAATTGCGCGCCGATTTTATGACGTTTTCTTCCGGCTCCGGCGTCACGATGAGGGCCGTCGCGGTGACCCCCAGCGCCGTCAGGGCCGCGTCCATCTGTTTTGTCTTCGGCTCGGTGAAATCGAATCCGTCCAGCACCTTGAGCTCGCCTTCCCCGGCCTTGGCGGAGAGGACGCAGCGCAGGGCCAGGCGTCGCATCTTGCGGGGTATCTCCTGCCGGTAGTCTCGCGGGTGCGGCCCGAAGGTAATGGCGCCATGACGCCGCAGGGCCGATTTCTTGCTCCCGGCGCGCGCGTAGCCCGTCCCTTTTTGCCGGTAAAGCTTGCGAGTGCTGCCGGCGACCGTGCTACGGGTCTTTGTCGATGAGGTACCCTGGCGGGCGTTGGCCAGCAGGCTTACCATCACCTGGTGGACGACCGCTTCATTGAACGGCACGCCGAATAGGGCATCGCTTACTTCTATCTGCCGGACCTCTTCGCCGGCCAGGTTGTAAACCGGGACCTGCACTTTACTTCTTCCCCTTTTTGGATTTTCTTATCAATAGCAGGCCGTTGGTCATCCCGGGTACCGCGCCTTTAACCAGCAGCAGGTTGCGGGCCGGATCGGCCTGGACAACTTTCAAATTGAGGGTCGTGACACGCTCGGCGCCCATGTGCCCGGCCATGCGTAGCCCTTTGAAGGTCCGTCCGGGGTTAGTGTTCGAGCCGACCGACCCCGGGGCGCGCAACCTGTCCGATTGTCCGTGGGTCTTGGGGCCGCCGCGGAAGTGGTAGCGCTTGACGCCGCCGGCGAAGCCCTTGCCCCGCGAGACTCCGGTGATATCGACGGCGTCACCGGACTTGAACACGCTCACGTCGATTTTCTGTCCGACCTCCGCTTTCTGGTCAGCGTCCAGCGGGAACTCCCGGACGTACCGGGGGGCCGGGGCTTTCTTTTCTTTAGCCTTCGCCTTCTTGCCGGCTCTCGCCTTCTTCTCGCCGAAGCCCAGCCTGGCGGCGCTATACCCGTCTTTCGCCACGGTCTTCACCTGCATCACGGTGCACGGGCCGGCCTCGATGGCGGTGACGGCTTCGGCCTTGCCCGCCGCGCCGAACACCTGGGTCATTCCCAGCTTCTTGCCTAAAATACCTTCAGTCATATTTTCACCGGCTAAGTTTTTAATGAGGTTGTTTAGTGGACGCTCAGGGTGAGCGGCGTACGGTTTATTCTTGTAACTAAACAACCTCCTTTATTATAGTTTGATATCTATTTCCACTCCGGACGGCAGGTTGAGCTTCGTCAGGGCGTCAATGGTCTTGGAGGTCGTCTCCACGATATCAATCAGCCGCTTGTGGGTCCGGATCTCGAACTGCTCCTGGGAGTCCTTATCGATAAAGGGAGAACGGATGACGCTGAACTTCTGGATGCGCGTCGGTAGCGGTACCGGTCCCACGGCCACCGCCCCGGTGCTTTCCACCGCCTCCAGAATTTGCCGGGCCGATAGGTCGACGACCCGGTGGTCGAATCCCTTTAGCTTGATGCGTATTTTTTGCTTAGCCATATTTCTTGCCTACAGTCTTTTCTATAATCTCGTCGGTCATCTCGGCCGGGAGCGGCTCGTAGCTGTGGAACTCCAGGGAATGCGTCGCGCGGCCCTGGGTCAGCGACCTCAGCCCCGTGGCGTAGCCGAATGTCTCGGCGAGCGGTATCACGGCATGGATGACATACATATCTCCCTGGGTATCCACCTTCCCGATGCGTCCCCGCTTGGAGTTGAGGTCCCCGATGACGTCGCCGAGGAACTGCTCCGGCGCCACGACCTCCAGTTTCATGATAGGTTCCAGGAGAATCGGCTTCGCTTTCTTCACGCCGTCCCGCAGGGCGATAGAGCCGGCCATCTTGAAGGCGAGTTCCGAGGAATCGACCTCGTGGTAGCTGCCGTCGTAGAGCGTAGCCCTGATGTCCACCACCGGATAGCCGGCCAGAATGCCAGTCTCCATGGCCTCCCGGACGCCCACCCTCACCGGCGGGATGAACTGCCGCGGTATAT
This sequence comes from Chloroflexi bacterium RBG_16_56_11, assembly GCA_001796865.1. Taxonomy (GTDB): domain Bacteria; phylum Chloroflexota; class Dehalococcoidia; order Dehalococcoidales; family RBG-16-60-22; genus RBG-16-56-11. The sequence continues at coordinate 9,665 of MGNQ01000051.1, read as the reverse complement.
TGCCGCCTCTCACGGCATCGACGAACTCGAAACCTTTGCCGCGTTCCAGAGGCTCCAGCTCAATTTTGACATGCCCGAACTGCCCGCGCCCGCCGCTCTGCCGCACGAACCGGCCTTCAACTTTAACCGGAACAGTGATGGTCTCTTTATAAGCGACCCGCGGACGGCCGACTTTGACGCCTACGTTGAATTCCCTGATTAACCGGCTGACGATAACTTCCAGGTGTAGCTCGCCCATGCCGGAGATGACGGTCTGCCCGGTCTCTTCGTTATAGGTTACTTTAAAGGTGGGGTCTTCTTCGGTGAGTTTCTGCAGGGACTCGCCCAGCCTGTCCTGGTCGGCCCGGGTCTTCGGCTCGATGGCTACCGAAATAACCGGCTCCGGGAAGCGTATCGATTCCAGCAGGATGGGTTTCGAGGAGTCGCACAGCGTGTCGCCGGTGAAGGTGTTTTTCAGTCCCAGCGTAGCGACGATGGAACCGGTGTCCGCCAGTTCGATGTCCTCCCGGCGGTTGGCGTGCATCAGCAGCAAACGGCCGATACGCTCCGGCCTCTCCCGTGTGGCGTTGGACACCTGGGCGCCTACCTTGACCTTTCCCGAATACACTCTGAAATAGACCAGCCGCCCCACGAAGGGGTCGGTGACTACTTTAAATGCCAGGGCGGAGAAAGGAGCTTCGTCGCTGGCTTCCCGGGTGGCCTTCTGCCCCGTCTTGGTATCGACGCCTTTGACCGGCGGGACGTCCAGCGGGGAGGGGAGATATTCTACAATAGCGTCGAGCAGAGGCTGCACGCCTATGTTCCTGAGGGCGCTGCCGCAGATGACGGGAACGCCGCAGTTTTTCAGGGTCACCCGCCTCAGGGCTTGCCTCAGCTCGTCGGGTCTGATTTCATGGCCCTCGATAAACGCTATCATGATTTTATCATCGTGCTCGGCTACCCTGGTAATGAGTGTCTGCCGCATTTCGGCAACCCGGCTCTTTTCCGAATCCGGGATTGGCACCTCTTCCGGGGGTGTATCGGGGTCGTTGGTGAAACGCCAGGCCTTGTTCTCGATAAGGTCGATAATCCCCTGGAACTGCTCCTCGGTGCCCAGCGGGGCCTGTATAGGTAAGGGGACGGCCTGGAGCCTTGACTCTATCATGGAAATGGTCCGGTTGAAGTTGGCCCCCACCCGGTCCATCTTGTTGATGAAGCATATCCGGGGCACTTTGTACCTGTCCGCCTGCCGCCAGACCGTTTCCGATTGCGCTTCGACTCCCGAGACGGCATCGAACACGACGATGCCTCCGTCGAGGACGCGCAAGCTCCGCTCCACCTCGGCGGTGAAGTCGACATGTCCCGGCGTATCGATGATATTGACGCGGTGCTCCTGCCAGTAGCAGGTCGTCGCCGCGGCCGTTATCGTGATGCCCCGTTCCCTCTCCTGGTCCATCCAGTCCATGACGGCCGTACCCTCGTGCACCTCGCCTATCTTGTAGGTCTTCCCGGTGTAGTAGAGTATCCTCTCGGTGACGGTCGTCTTGCCGGCATCGATGTGGGCGATGATGCCTATATTACGGATGTCCTCCAGAGGAAAGTCTCGGGGCACTTTTTTCTCTCTCGCTTCCGCCGGTTTTTTTATTTTTACACTATTGTTAATTACCAAACCCCTTACCACCTGTAATGGGCGAAAGCCCGGTTGGCTTCGGCCATTTTATGCGTATCTTCACGTTTTTTAATCGTGATTCCCTGCCCCTGGAAGGCCTCGGACAGTTCGTCCGCGAGCTTGTCCGTCATGGCCTTGCCCTTGCGGGCCCGGGCTGAGGTTATCAGCCAGGTAAGCGCCAGGAACAGACCGCGGTCGGCCTGGACCTCGACCGGCACCTGGTAGGTCGCGCCGCCGACGCGCCTGGCCTTGACCTGGAGCAGCGGTGTGGCGTTTTTCACGGCCTGTTCCAGCGCCGCTACCGGGTCTTTGGACACCTGCTGCCCCAGCCTTTCCAGGGCGCCGTAGACGATGCTTTCGGCCGTCCTCTTCTTACCGCGCTCCATGATTTTAGATATCAACCTGGCTACTGTTACGCTGCGGTATTTAGCGTCCGGACTGATTTCTCTTTTTCCCGCTCTGGCTCTTCTCGGCATAATCTCCCCCCGAACTAGGTGGTCGCCTCGGGTGCCTTTTTGCCTCTCTTGGCGCCGTATTTGCTGCGGCCCTGCTGGCGGTTGGCCACGCCGCTGCTGTCCAGCGCCCCGCGGATGATGTGGTAGCGGACCCCGGGCAGGTCTTTAACGCGGCCGCCGCGTATCAGGACCACCGAGTGCTCCTGCAGCTCGTGACCTTCGCCGGGGATGTAGGCGGTGACTTCCATGTGGTTGGTTAGCCGCACCCTGGCGATTTTCCGCAGCGCCGAGTTGGGCTTCTTGGGGGTCGTCGTTTTCACCTGAATGCACACGCCGCGCTTCTGCGGGCAGCTCTTCCCGAGCTTCACCCGGTTTTTCAGGGCGTTATAGGCGTAACCCAGCGCCGGTGTCCTGTCTTTTTTGGCGGCCTTCCGCCGCCCCTTGCGAACGAGCTGATTTATGGTCGGCATGGCTTCTTCCTTCTCCCCCCTACAATTACAATGGATGAGCGTTAGCCCATCCATTCTAAAATCCTAGCGATAAACCGAGGGTCTTTAGCTCAATTTATCCGCTATTACCGAATTCTGAGCACCAAACAAAAAATATATCACATTACTATACCCCCTGTCAACATTTTTCCGGGCATTCTGAAAACAAATGCCAAAATCACGCACTCTAAAAAGGCGTCAGCTTCGATTATAATATTAAAATATCATGCTTTTTCGTATTTCTATATCAACGTCGATATTGCATCGGACGATTCGTCAGGGTAAAATGACATAAATGCGGACTATTAAGGTCGAGCTGGCCGAGCGCAGCTATGAAATCCGTGTCGGGGCGGGCCTCCTGTCCCGGGTGGGGCCGTGGATTAACGGCCTCGGATTTTCCGGAAAGGCCGTCGTCATCACCGATACTACCGTAAAAAAGCTGTACGCCGCCAGCCTGCTGGCCGGCCTGGAACGCGCCGGTTTCACCCCGACCGTCCTGGAAGTACCGCCCGGCGAAGCATACAAATCGCTGGAGACCGCGGGCCGACTTTACGGGGAGATGACCGCGGCCCGTGCGGAAAGGTTGACGCCGGTCATCGCCCTGGGCGGCGGCGTCATCGGTGACCTCACCGGGTTCGTCGCGGCTACTTATCTGCGCGGCGTGCCGCTGGTACAGGTGCCGACGACCCTCCTTGCCCAGGTCGATAGCAGCATCGGCGGCAAAACGGCCATCGACCACGGCCGGTTGAAAAATATTGTCGGCGCGTTCTATCAACCGGTACAGGTGGTCGCCGACATCGATACACTGAAGACCCTCTCGGAAGCCGAGGTGGCTAACGGGCTGGCGGAGGTCATCAAGAGTGCCGCGGTGGGGGACCGCGACCTCTTTGACTACCTTTATTTAAATATCGAACAGGCGAAAGAACTCCGGCCCGCGGCGCTGGAAAACGTCGTCGTGGCCTCGGCCGGGATAAAGGCGGATATCGTCGCCGCCGACGAAAGGGACGAAGGCCCGCGCGAGGTCCTCAACTACGGCCATACCGTTGGCCACGCGGTGGAGGCGGCCTCCGGCTTCAGTCTGAAACACGGCCAGGCGGTGTCCATCGGCATGGTGGCCGCGGCCAGGATTTCACAGCGGATGGGTCTCCTCAAAGAAAGCGAGGTCGCCAGGCTCGTGGCCGTTTTGCGGAAAGCCGGACTGCCCGTGGCGGTGCCCTCCCTCGCTAGCGCGGATATTTTCGAGGCCATGAGTCGCGATAAGAAAGTCCGGCGGGACCGGGTGCGGTTCGTCCTGTTGCGGTCGATTGGCGACGCTTTTATCAGCGACGACGTTGACATGGCGCTGGTCGAGGAGGTTGTTTCTGAACAGGGATAGGCCGCGGATATGCGCCACGATTACCGATGCCGACGCTGGGTCGCTAAGAAAAATCGAGCGCCTCGTCGACCTCTATGAGGTACGCATCGACCTCATCGGCACCGACTGGCGTAAGGTGGTGGGGCATCTGAAAAAACTCTGGATTGCCTGTAATCGCCGCCGGGAGGAAGGGGGGAGGTGGTCGGGGAGCGAACCCAGGAGGATTAAAGAGCTCCTTGACGCTATAGAGATGGGGGCCGGAATCATAGACATAGAACTGGAAACGCCGGGAGTTGAAAAGATAATCGGGAAGATAAAGGGACGGGCGGAGTGCCTGGTCTCTTACCACGATTCCCAGGGGACGCCTTCCCCGGGGAAATTACGCGAAATCATCCGGAATGAGTTGGCCGCCGGTGGGGATATTTGTAAGGCGGCGACCACCGCGTACACCGTCCAGGATAATCTTAACGTCTTGCGGTTGATGGCGGAATTTCCCGATAATAAGATAGTGGCCTTCGCCATGGGGGAGGCGGGGCAAATTTCCCGGATTCTCTGTCCGCTGGTCGGGGGCTACTTTACTTACGCGTCGGTAGGAGAAGGCCGGGAGTCCGCCGCTGGGCAGATGACCGTAAAGGATTTGAGGAAGATTTACGGATTACTAAAAGGTTAGACATATGTTAAAAGACCATCAGGATGCCTTCGGACACGAAATGTTTGATTGTTTAACGGACGAAAAACGACGTAATTACATAGTTGAAATCGTGGAAAGAGACGATGGAAATATTGAACCTACAGGCGGGCCGGTAAGGTATTTGAGCGAATACAAGAAATGGCCTTCGTATTATAAAAAAGCCATAAAATACGCCAGGGGCAGGGTGCTGGATATAGGCTGCGGCGCGGGTAGACACGCTGTTTATCTCCAAGAGAAAGGGCTGGATGTGGTAGCGATAGATAACTCACCCCTGGCAATTGAGGTCTGTAAACAAAGGGGACTAAAAGATGCCCGGGTGTTATCTATAAATCAAATTAGTTCGAAACTGGGAGTTTTTGACGCCGTTCTTATGATGGGCAGCAACTTCGGATTATTCGGCAGTTTCGATGGCGCCAGACGGCTGCTGAAAAAGCTCGACAAAGTAACATCACGAAAAGGCCGAATCATCGCCGAGACCCTCGATATATATCAGACGGATAATCCCGACCACCTCAGCTATCATGAGCTAAACCGGAAAAGGGGGAGGATGGGCGGTCAGGTAAGAATGAGGGTCAGGTATAAAAAATACGCTACCCCCTGGTTCGATTATCTCATGGTATCGAAGGAGGAAATGGAGATTATTCTCAGGGGGACGGATTGGTGTGTCAGTAAATATATCGAATCTGGTGGCCCAGTGTATATCGCTGTAATCGAAAAAAAGAAAAAATGATGCTGGTGTTGGAAAAAGAAACCGATGAACATTTCCGGCAAAACGCAGGTATGCGCCTTGATCGGCGACCCCGTCGAGCACACGATGTCGCCGGCGATGCACAATGCCGCCTTTGAAAAACTGGGGCTGGACTATATCTACATCCCGTTCCGGGTCAGTCCCCGGCATTTGAAGGGGGCTGTGGACGGCCTCCGCGCCCTGAACGTCCGCGGTTTTAACGTAACAATACCCCACAAGGTCGCGATTTTACCTATGATGGGCGGGCTCGACCCCCTGGCGGAAAAAATCGGGGCGGTCAATACCGTGGTGAACAACAGCGGCAAGCTCCGGGGGTTTAATACGGACGCCGAGGGTTTCCTCCGGGCATTGACGGAGCGCGGGGTAGAGCCCGCAGGCAAAAATATTGTCATTATCGGCGCCGGTGGGGCCTCGAGGGCTATCTCCTATATCCTGTCCACACAAGGCACTCACCTGACTATCCTCAACCGGCGGCAGGAGCTGGACTGGGCGGAGGAAATCGCCCGGCTCATCCGTGATGAGTCCGGCAGGATGGTCAGGGTGCTGGAGCTCCGGGATGAATATCTTAAAGTTGCGCTGGCTGGGGCGAATATTCTTATCAACGCCACCAGCGTGGGCATGATCCCGGCCGCCGGACAAACTCCCGTGCCGGCGTCCCTGCTCCGCCCGGACCTGGTCGTGTACGATGTTGTCTACAACCCTCTGAAAACAAGGCTGCTCCGGGAAGCCGAAACCGCCGGCGCCCGCACGCTCGGCGGCATCGATATGCTCGTCTGGCAGGGCGCCCTGGCCTTCGAGAAATGGACCGGGCAGCCGGCCCCGGTCGACCTGATGCGGCGGGAAGCGATAAAATTGCTTGGTCAAGATGAAAACTAGCGTCGCGCTCATCGGTTTCATGGGCACGGGAAAGACAGTCGTCGGTAAAGCGCTGGCGCACCGACTCGGCAAGGAGTTCGTCGAGCTGGACGCATTGATTGAAAAAAAAGCCGGCCGCTCCATCCCCGAAATATTCCGGGACAGCGGGGAGACGGCCTTCCGCGCCCTCGAGATTGAGGTCACCGGGGAGGTCGCCGGTAGAAAAAACGCCGTTATCGCTTGCGGCGGAGGGCTGGTTCTTAATAGAATAAATATTGACCGTTTGCGGACGGAATGCATTATTATTTATCTGACGGCGTCTGCGGAGGTGATTCTGAAACGTACTTCCAGAGAGGCCAGTTCCCGGCCCCTTCTCTCCGTGCCCGACCGGTTAGGGCAGATTAAGGACTTACTGCGTTTCCGCCGGCCGTTTTACGAACGGGCGGCTGATATGACGGTGAATACGTCGCGGCGGAGTATTGACTCCGTGGTGGCAAGGATTATCGGCGAGCTGCAAGAAAATGAAAATTACCGTTGAAAAAAGCCGCGTTATCGGCAGGGTGAGTGTTCCTTCCTCGAAGAGCATGACTCTTCGGGGGCTGATGTGTGCCGCCCTGGCGAAAGGTGAAAGCGAAATAGTCCATCCTCTGGTGAGCGACGATACCGCCGCCGCGGCTGACGTCCTGGGCAAGGTCGGCATCACCATCCGGAAAGAGCCCGGTGTCTGGCGGGTCAGCGGCGGTACCCTGCGCGCTTCCGACCAGGAGCTCCATTGTGGGGAATCGGCCACCACGCTGCGGTTCATGACGGCTATCTGTTCCCTTATCCCCGGCCGGCACCGTCTGGTCGGCGGCCCTTCCCTGTCCAAGAGACCGGTAAAATCTCTGGTCGAGGCCCTGAAAAAGGTAGGCGTCGACGCTTCTATCGAGGGAAAGACTACCCCTCCGGTAACCGTCGTGGGTAGCACCCTAAAGGGGGGCATCGCCGAGCTGCCCGGGAATATCAGCTCGCAGTTTATCTCGGCCCTGCTTTTTATTGCTCCTTTCGCCGGGAAAGAGATGAGTGTCCGGCTGACCACGCCGCTGACGTCCCGGCCGTACGTCCTCATGACACTGTGGTGTCTCCGCAAGTTCGGCATCAATGTCCACAGCGAGATGGACAAGTTCGTCGTCAGGCGGCAAAGCTATACGCCGGCCCGGCTGGAGGTGGAGGGCGACTGGTCGTCGGCCTCCTATTTCCTGGCCCTGGGGGCCGTTTCTCAAGGCATCGAGGTCGACAACCTGAGTACCGCCAGTCTCCAGGGCGACCGCATTATTCTGGACTTTTTACGCGGCATGGGGGCCGGTGTCACCGTGGTGGGGAATTCCATTACCGTGCGCCAGGAGCGACTGCGCGGCATTGTGGTTGACCTGTCCGACTGCATCGACCTGTTGCCGACAATGGCGGTCCTGGCGGCCCTGGCGGACGGTAAGAGTGAGTTCACCGGCATTGAGCGGGCCCGCATCAAGGAGTCGAACCGCGTCGCCGCCGTGAAAGAAGGCCTGCTGAAGCTGGGCGTCGCGGTGACCGAAGACCGGGACCGCCTGACCATCGTCGGACTGAAAACGCCCAAGAAGGCTGCGGATGGTGATGAGCCGAAAAAGGATGACAACAAGAAAGACGACCAGGAAAAGGTCGAGGATGAGGCCCGGGCACCGGTGACGGTCGATAGTCACGGCGACCACCGTATCGCCATGGCCTTCGCTGTCCTCGGGGCGGCTGTCGGCGGCGTCACTATCGACAGCGCTGAATGCGTCGCCAAGACCTTCCCCGGTTTCTGGGATGCCATGAAAGGTCTCGGAGGTGACATAAAAACAGGTGGGTAACACTTTCGGTAAATTGTTTACGATGACCGTTTTCGGTGAAAGCCACGGGCAATGCATCGGCGTCATCGTTGACGGTTGCCCGGCCGGGCTGCCCCTCGTTGTGGCGGACATCCAGGCGGATGTGGAAAAAAGGCGGGCCGGCCCGGGCCCTGCGGCGACGGCGCGGCGGGAGCGGGACAGGGTAGAAATTTTATCCGGCATCCGTGACGGTTTCACCACCGGCGCCCCAGTAGGACTACTGGTGCGCAACGAAGACGTACGCGACGCCGATTACGACAATATCCAGTTCAAGCCGCGGCCCGGCCACGCCGACTATCCGGCTTACGTGAAATACGGCGGTCTTAATGACTGGCGTGGCGGGGGCATGTTCTCCGGCCGTATCACTGTCGCCTTCGTCATGGCCGGGGCCATCGCCCGGAAGTTCCTCGGCCTGATTGACGTTGAAATCGTCGCGCATACCGTGGAAATCGGCGGCATAGCGGCCAGGTCCGTGGAATTAGAAAAAATAAAGCAGAGGGCCGGGAAAGACCCGCTCCGCTGCGCCGACCCCTCCGCCGCGAAGAAAATGGCCGAGCTTATCGCCGCGGCCAGGGCGGCCGGCGATAGCCTCGGCGGCATTATCGAGGGCGTCGCCGTTAACGTGCCTGCCGGACTCGGTGGACCGGTCTTCGACAACCTGGACGGTGAACTGGCCAGGGCCCTTTTCGCCATTCCCGCGGTCAAGGGGGTCGAGTTCGGCGCCGGGTTCGCCGCCGCCCGCCTGAAGGGCTCGCAGAATAACGACCCCTTCATTATTAAGGATGGGAAAATTATCACGTCGACCAACAACGCCGGCGGCGTCCTGGGTGGCATCAGCACCGGCATGCCGCTGGTGGTCCGGGTGGCCGTCAAACCGACGGCTTCCATCGCCGCGGAGCAGCCGACCGTGGACATGAAAAAGATGATAAACACCACCATAAAAGTCGGCGGGCGTCACGACGCCTGTATCGTGCCGCGGGCCGTGCCGGTCGTTGAGGCCATGATGGCCGTGACTCTGTGCGATTTCGCCCTGGCGGCGGGACTTGTTCCGGGGGTAAAATTAAATGAAAATCGAAGAGCTCCGTAAGAAAATCGACGCTCTGGATGCCCGCATCATCGACCTCATTGCCGAGCGCCAGGCCATTTCCCGGCAGATAGGCAAGGGCAAGAACAAGGCCAGCCGCCTCATCGAGGACCGGGAAAGAGAGCTGCAGGTCCTGAAACACGTCAGGGGACTGGCCCGTGGTAAGAAGATAAGCCCGGCTGACATCGAGAGCATTTACCGGCAGATAATCGATGCCAGCAAGAAGATACAGGGCGTGGCGGTGGCCTTCCAGGGTGAGCCAGGCGCCTATACGGAGGAGGCCGCTTTCCGCTTCTTCGGCAAGTCCACGAAAGGCGTGCCCTGCGAGAACCTCGACGGCGTTTTCGAGGTGGTGGAACGGGGAGAGGTGCCTTTCGCAATGGTCCCCGTCGAGAACTCGCTGGGTGGTGGAACGGGGAGAGGTGCCTTTCGCAATGGTCCCCGTCGAGAACTCGCTGG
>MGNQ01000050.1 GCA_001796865.1 Chloroflexi bacterium RBG_16_56_11 | reverse complement strand
TTCCCGATATCTACGCATTTCACCACTACACCGGGAATTCCGCTTCCCTCTGCTGCACTCCAGTCCATCAGTTTCGAATGCACCCTCCCAGTTGGGCCGGGAGATTTCACATCCGACTTGACAGACCGCCTACGCCCGCTTTACGCCCAGTAAATCCGGATAACGCTTGCCTCCTACGTATTACCGCGGCTGCTGGCACGTAGTTAGCCGAGGCTTATTCACCGGGTACCGTCATTATTCTTCCCCGATAAAAGGGGTTTACAACCCGAAGGCCTTCTTCCCCCACGCGGTGTCGCTGGGTCAGGCTTTCGCCCATTGCCCAATATTCCTTGCTGCTGCCTCCCGTAGGAGTCTGGGCCGTGTCTCAGTCCCAGTGTGGCTGGTCGTCCTCTCAAACCAGCTACCGATCGTCGCCTTGGTGGGCCGTTACCTCACCAACTAGCTAATCGGGCGCAAGCCCCTCCTCAAGCGCCTTGCGGCTTTGGTCCTCCCACATTTGCAGGAGGACCACATGCGGTATTAGCTCCGATTTCTCAGAGTTGTTCCCCACTTAAGGACAGGTTGCTTACGTGTTACTCACCCGTCTGCCACTCCCTGACTTGCGCCAGGGCGTTCGACTTGCATGCATAAAGCACACCGCCAGCGTTTATCCTGAGCCGGGATCAAACTCTCCAAAAAAAGTTTATTGACTCAGTTGTTTGAACCTTCCTTCCGCTATCCAGTTGTTAAGGTGCAAAAAGCGCTCTAAATGAGCGCAATCTAAATAATAACACAGCGGATTTCCCTTGTCAACAAGGGGTCAGCGTGTCGCCAGATAGCCGGGTCGAATATTTTTCATAGCCGGTGCAACCGTGTCGGTGATTGAGATTACCACGGTCGCTCATCTCCCTCGCAATAGCGAATCAAAATCCCCCTTAATTCCCCTTTTTAAAAGGGAGACAACAGGTGGCTGGATTCCCGCTCGAGTTTACCCCGTTCACGGTGAATCCGTTCAGGGTGAACCCGTACTTGATACGGGACGGGAATGACGAGGAGGCGATACCCCTGGCCGGCTACTCCATCTTCTTCTTGGCCGCCCCCGGCATCTGTGAAAGCGCCTCGGTCAGCCCCAGCACGTTGATGAGCCTGGACTGGTCCGACATGATGAGCTTGGTGTTGTTCTCCAGGGATGCCTGGGTGACTTCGAGCTGTTTTAGGAGCTGGGCATTGCCGATGAAGAATTTTTCCGCGGCCACGGACACGTTTTCGATGGCCTTGGCTTCGCCCTCGGCGCGCAGGATGGCTGACTGGCGTTGACCTTCCGCCACCAGGATGGCGTTCTGCTTGTCGCCTTCGGCGGTAAGGATTTGCTTCTGCCGGTAGGCCTCCGCCTCCAGGATGGTGGCCCGCTTTTCCCGCTCGGCCTTCATCTGCTTGCTCATGGCGTCGGTAATATCTTTGGGCGGCTCGATGGCCTTGACTTCCACTCGCGTGACCTTCACCCCCCACTTGTCCGTAGCTTCGTCAAGGGTTAACCTGAGGGAGGAGTTGATGCGTTCCCTCGAAGCCAGTGTCTCATCGAGGGTCATGTCCCCGACCAGGTTCCGGAGGTTCGTCTGCGCGAGTTTGCTGACGGCGACGAAAAAGTTGGCGACCTCGTACCGGACGGCCTTGGCGTCCGTAACGTAGTAGTATACGACGGCGTCAACGGTAACGCCCACGTTGTCCTTGGTAATGACTGCCTGGGGCTCGATATCCAGTACCGTTTCCCTCAAATCGATTCGGCCCGCCAGAGAGTCGATAAAAGGTATGATGAAGCGCAGGCCCGGCTCCAGGGTCTCCTTGTACCGCCCGAACCTCTCGATCAGTCCTTTCTCAGCCTGGTGGATGATGGTTATGGACTTGGCCAGCGTGACGACGAAAAGCACCACCAGTATCACGATGACAACGATAATTCCTACGGCCATCTCATGCCTCCTTAGCTTCAGCTTTAACTACAGTTAAGGTGACTCCCTGTACGCCGGTCACCTTGATTTCTTCACCCCGTTTTATCGTCTCGCCTGCCCGGGCCCGCCACTCCTCATTGCCCACTTTAACCAGGCCGTCGCGCCCGGGGGAGATATCCGACTGGACGATGCCCCCGCGCCCGATAATGGCATCGATGTTCGTCCTGGCAGAGTTTATCGCCATCCTGCGGTGAACGTAGCGCCGGCCGATAATCACGTAAAGGACGCAAATGATGCCGCTGATGATTGCCGTCCAGGCCCAGGTGTGGAACGGCAGGGGGACCAGCCCGCCGATAACGAAAGCCGAGCCGATGAACACGAGGTCGAGCCCGGTATCAATCCCGATGATGAGCTCCAGGATGACCATTGCCAGTCCCGCCCCGATGAAAATAAGCCATGCCCACGTGTCAAAGAATGGGACGTCAATTCCACCGTTCGGCATAGGCCTATCCTCTCTTTACTGGAAATATTTTCAGCTTTCGCATTCTAGTGGAATTCGGAATTATTGTCAAATAAAACGGGCTAACCGGCGACCAATTTACCGAATGTTTATCACTTTCGCCTCTCAATTTATGCCATTTTTATCCCCTCCGGCCTACACTCTACGCTGGAGGTACTCTGTCCGATGCTTGGTATGGTGACCACCCACGACCCCGGCACTTCTGGTATCCGGGACATCTCCGTCGCCCTCGGCGGCGGCATCAAGGAAGACTCCCTGTTCCTGATTGAAGGTGAAGCCAGGACCGGCAAGTCCGTCCTCAGCCAGCACATCGCCTTCGGCGTCCTCAGCTCCCGCGGCAGCGCCGTCGCCTATTACTCTACGGACTGTAACTCCATCGCCCTCCTCGCCCGCATGGAGTCCATGTCCCTCGACGCCCGGCACGACGTCGCCACCGACCGCTTCCGCGTTTTCAAAATGGGCGCCTACAACGTCCAGAAAGACGCCCGCAAGTCCCTCGATATCATTATGCGGCATGTCAACGAGTTGCCGGATAGGTTCAAGCTCGTCATTATCGACTCCCCCTCCACCTTTATGGCCCGCGTTCCCCCCACCAGCAAGGTCGATTTCTTGCAGGCGTGCAAGGAGCTCTGCATCGAAGAGAGGTCTGTCGTCCTGGTCCTCGATACCCACGTCTTCGAAAAGAAGACCCTCTCCCGCGCCTTCGCTATGAGCGACTATTACCTCAGGTTGAAATCCCAGGACATGATTCTCGAAAAAGGCCAGATTGACACGCGCGTTATTAAGCTCCTCGAGGTTAAAAAGCTCGCCGGCGTCGAGCGCTGGCAGGAAGGCCTCAAGTTCGAAATCAAGCCCGTCGTCGGCATCCAGATCCTCCCCTTCGTCCACGTCAAGATATAATCTTCACGCCCGGTTGCACCAATACTCTCTTCCTACGCGCTTTGCTCCCCAGTGTGGTATCATTGCCATCAGCCGGTGCTGTTTCCTGGCGGATTCCTATGCCTGAAGACTTCTCCATCGACCTTATTAAACGCGGCCTGAAGACAAGACTCATCGGCCGGCAAATCGCCTTTTATCCCTTCGTTACCTCCACCATGGATGTCGCCCGCCGCCAGGCCCGGGCCGGCGCCCCGGAAGGATTGGTGATAGTCGCCGGGCAGCAGACGTCCGGCCGGGGCCGGCTCCGGCGTCGCTGGTTTTCGCCGGAGGGTAACATCGCCCTTTCCATCATACTCCGTCCGGAATCTTCTTCTCTCCCTTATCTCGTCATGATAGCCTCTCTCGCCGTTGTCAGCGGCTTCGCAAAGGTCACCGGGATGAAAGCCGGTATTAAATGGCCGAACGACATTCTTGTCAACGGTAAAAAAATTTGCGGTATCTTGATCGAAAACGAACTGAAGGGAAACCGCGTTGAGTTTTCCATCGTCGGCGTCGGTATCAACGTGTCTTGGAAACCAGCGCTTCCTAACGGCGCGTTACCCGCCGCCGCCCTCGAGGAAGAGTCCGGGAAAAAAATTTCCCGCGCTGAGGTTATTGTTCACCTTTTAAACGAGCTTGACCGGTTGTACCTGCTGCTGCCGGACGGGAAAAATATATTTAGGTCCTGGCGCGACCGCCTGGTCACACTGGGTAAAAATGTGACGGTGACATCCGGTAAAAAAATACTCCAGGGGATTGCCGAGTCTGTCGATGAAAGCGGCGCCCTGAATATACGCCTTGCCGACGGCTCTTTGACCAGAATTATCGCCGGAGACGTGACCTTGCGGGATGTTTGAACAAGAATATTTTTCTCTCCCCTTGCCGGAGAGGACAGGGCGAGGGCGACCCCCGGTGAATTTACCGGGAATCCCGCCCTCGCCCGTTCGCCTTATGATTGACCTATTTGTTTCTTTTCTTCGCGGATAATGCCGAATGCTTTGAATAGTTCGATCGGTAACGGGAAAAGAATAGTGCTGTTCTTCTCGCTGGCAATCTCCGTTAGCGTTTGCAGATAACGGAGCTGTATGGCCGCCGGCTCACGCCCGATAACGGCCGCGGCCTGGGCCAGCTTCTCCGAGGCCTGGAGCTCGCCCTCGGCGTGGATGATTTTGGCGCGTCTCTCGCGCTCGGCCTCGGCCTGTGCGGCCATTGACCGCTTCATCTCTTCGGCCAGCTCGACCTCCTTGATTTCCACCGTGCTCACCTTGACTCCCCATGGGTCGGTGTGCTCGTCGATAATTTTCTGGAGCATCTGGTTGAGCTTTTCCCGCTTGGTGAGCAGCTCGTCAAGCTCGGACTGCCCCAGCACGTTCCGCAACGTCGTCTGTGAAATCTGAGACGTCGCCCTGATATGGTCCAGCACCTTCACCACGGATGATTCGGGGTCGACGACGCGGAAATAGACCACCGCGTTGACCCGCACGGTGACGTTGTCCCGGGTGATGACTTCCTGGGACGGCACGTCCATCGTGACGACGCGCAGGTCCACCTTCACCATCCGGTCGATGAACGGGATGATGAGGAAAAGCCCCGGTCCCTTCGCCCCGACGAGGCGGCCCAGGCGGAAAATGACGCCGCGTTCATACTCGGCCACGATTTTCACCGCCATCGGAATGATGATGAGAATGACGATTACGGCAATGATAATGCCAACCACGGATCCGGTCATGTAACTACCTCCTTGCTTTTATTTCCTGCTTACCATTAGTTTCAATCCGTCGACCCTGCTTATTTTCACTTCCTCTCCGGCTTCCGCCTGCCCACCGTCGATAACGGCCGTCCAGCGCTCGCCCTCGACGAAGACGACTCCTTTGGGGCGGAGGGCTACCTCGACCACCGCCGTTTTCCCGATGAGCTCCTCCCGGCCCGCCGCCACCTGTTGCCGGTAGGTCCTCAGCACCCAAACGATGACGAAGTAAATGAGAACGATTGCCACGACCGCGGCTAGCGCGATATATCCGGCCAAGCGCACCTCCTCATCATGGGCGTTGCTTGCCCGGCTGCTTTCTCGTCACGTAGAGTGTCAGTCCTTCGACCCTGTTGATGGTCACCTCTTCGCCGGCCTTTATCTCGCCGTCCTCGGAGACGGCCGTCCACCGCTCGCCCCTGTAGAATACCATACCTTCGGGGGTCAGGTCGACTTTTACCTGGGCCGCCTTGCCGATGAGCTCTTCGCGCCCGGTCGTTGCCTGCTTGCGGTGTATCCTTATCGCATGGTAGAGAATGAAGCCGATACCGCTACCGATGATAATGGTAACGATGGCTATCAGCCAGGGATCCACCCGGAATATGGGAGATGCCCCCTGGAAAAGTATCAGCGCTCCGATTACCATCGAGATGATACCGCCGCCGAATAACAGACCGAAGCCGGCAGTGAATACCTCGGCGATAAACAGCCCGAAAGCCAGCACGATGAGGAGGATGCCGGCATAGTTGACCGGCAGGACTCCCAGCGAGTAAAACGCCAGCAGCAGGCAGATGCCTCCCAATATCCCCGGAAATATCAGCCCCGGATTGAATATCTCCGCCATGATGCCCAGCGTCGCCAGGCTTAACAGTAGATAAGCGATATTCGGGTCGGCGATGGTGTAGAGGAATTTCTCGACCGTCTTCATCGGGATTTCGTCGACTGTCGCATCGGCCGTGCGCAGCGTTAAGACCTGGCCGTTGAGCAGCGTCACCTGCCGTCCGTCCAGCATGGCGACCAGTGCGGTCAGGTCCGGGGCAATCAGGTCGATGACGTCGAGCTCCAGCGCTTCTTTCTCGGTCGCGGAAGCGCTTTCCCGCACCGCCTTCTCCGCCCAGTCCAGGTTCCGCCCGTGCGACTCCGCCAGGCTCCGGATATAAGCGGCGGCATCGTTGAGGACCTTTTCCTCCATCGTCTCGGACATCGCCTGTTCGCCTTCCTCGCCGATACTCACCGGGTGGGCCGCCCCGATGGCTGTGTTCGGCGCCATGACCGCCACATGCGCGGCTATCGTGATGAAGACCCCGGCCGATGCTGCCCTCGCCCCGGACGGCGAGACGTACACCACCACCGGCACGTGCGCGTTGACCATGAGCTTGATGATGTCCCGCATCGCCTTGTCGAGTCCCCCCGGCGTGTCCATCTGGATAATCAGTGCCTGGGCGCCGTCGTCCTCGGCCTGCTCGATGCCGCGTTTGACGTAGTCGACCAGCACGGGGTTGATCGTCCCCTCGATGGTTATCACGTCCACGTGCTCCCCCTGCGCCCTGGCCCCAGCGGTCACGGAAAGCCCCAGCAGCAGGAGGACGACCAGTAAGATTGCTCGTCTGAATCTAATCATCGTTTGGTTTCCACGTAGATATCTCATTATAAATTGTATAACATCTTGAAAGCAATTCAAATGCCGCACCCGCATGTCATTGCAAGGCCTCACGCTGCGCTCAGGGTAAACTCCGCGTAGCAATCCGTGCCTATTCAGAACATCATTCCCGACCCCGTATCAATCACGGGGCAGGCTCTGCTCGGGAATCCAGCCCGCACCCCTATTGCTCTCCGCTCATTCTGAGCTTGTCGAAGAATCCCCATCCCCTTTATCCCCTTCAGGGAGAACCTTCAGGCCGAGCCTTCTGGTCGAGACCTTCACTTCGTGGTGACCTCAGTGGAACCAGGGTGAACCCCTTCCCGCGGGGAAGGGGGAAGTAAAAAGAAAAGAGGGGTCTGCACCCTTCAGGGTGAACCTTCAGGCCGAGCCTTCTGGTCGAGACCTTCAGGGTGAACCCCTCTTAGACGCCACGTTCTAAAATATAATGTATGCCCCGCTGAATCATTCCCTCTTTCGTAAAGAGGGACAAAGGGGGATTTTGCCTCACGTCATTCCCGCGTAGGCCGGAATCCAGTTTTTTTAGCCTCGAGTATCATAAAAATATATGTTGACAAACGGGTAAAAAGGAGTATAATCTTACTTGTCCGTAACATGACCGAACCGTAAAACACTACCGGTGCGTGGGGTGTGAAGATGGGCGTGAACAGGGGTGCCGTGCCACTTTAGCGGTGGTGGCCGGCACCCTTTTTTATTGGCCAAAAAGACCAAGGAGGTAACGCCTATTAACAATAGGAGTCGTTTAGGTAGTATAAATGAAATTAAAAAAATTAAGGAGAAAAATAACATGTCAGTTGAAAAGAACAAGGCAGCTATACACCGTAATGTAGATGAGTTATGGAACAAAGGTAAGTTGGCCGTAGCGGACGATGTCATATCCCCCGACTACGTCTATCATAGCCCGTTGGGTGAGTTCAAAGGCCCCGAGGGTTTCAAAAAAATGGTCGCCATGGAACTTAAAGCTTTTCCGGATATTCATTTCACGATTGATGATATGGTCGCCGAGGGAGACAAGGTGGCCGTGCGTTACACCTTTACCGGGACATTCAAGGGTGAGTACGCTGGTATGGCTCCGACAGGCAAGAAAATCAGCATGACGGCGGCCTTCTTTTACCGCTTTAAAGACGGTAAGCAGGTGGAAGCTTTGCCGTTTTCTGATATGCTTTCTTTTTACCAACAAGCCGGAGTCAAACCTCCAGGTCAGTAAGACATCATAAAAAAATTTGGGAGAAAAACAATGTCAGTAGAAAAAATAAAGCTAATCAACGCCGTGTCTTTGAAGAAGCATTCAATAAGGGGAATCTTACAGTAATCCCTGAGCTTTTTGCCCCCGATTATGTATTCTATACCCCTCTTGGGATTGAGGCTAAAGGCCCGGAGGGTTTCACACAAATGGTAGCCATGACGCGCACCGCTTTACCCGATGTTCATATAACGCTTGATGATATGTTCGCTGAGGCGAATAAGGTCGCGACCCGTTTCACATTGACGGGTACTTTTAAGGGTGAGTATATGGGTATGACGCCGACGGGAAAGAAAGTTAAAGTTACAGGCATTGTTATCACCCGCTGGGCGGGAGGAAAGGAAGTGGAAGCCTGGGAAAGCCTTGACACCTTCTCTTTCTATCAACAGATGGGCGTTAAACCGCCAGCGTAGCAGGTATTAGCAATAGGAGAAAAATCATGTCAACATCAAAAAATAAAGCTGTCATGCACCGGGTTTTTGAAGAAGTATTAAGCAAGGGGAATCTAGCGATAATACCTGAGCTTATCGCGCCAGATTACGTCTTCCGTAGCCCTCTGGGGATAGAAATCAAAGGTCCGGAGGGCTTCAAACAAAATGTCACCATGTACCGCACCGCATTCCCCGATATACATGCCACGATTAACGATGTGATCGCCGAGGGTGATAAGGTCGCGGTTCGTTATTCTATGACGGGTAACTTCAATGGCCCGATGATGGGTATAGCCCCGACGGGTAAGCGGCTGGAAACAACCGGGGCTGTCTTCGTCCGCTTCGCCGGTGGCAGGGAAGTGGAAGCATCATCCTATACTGATATGTTTGCCTGGTATCAACAGTTGGGTATTAAACCGCCGGGAATGTAAGTCAAAAAAAAGAAAGGGGTATAAAAATGTCAAAGTTCTTGTTTCTGTGGGAAAGTGTGCCGGGGTATACGCCCGCCGACCCCAACGAGCGGGCGGCACTGCTCGGGAAGCTGATGGAGATGACGAAAAAAGCCCTGGATGAAGGTCAGATAACCGACTGGGGTTTATTTGCCGGGGGTGGCGCTGGATATGGCATCGGTGAAGGGACTGAATCCGATGCCCTGAGGGGCGCCATGCAGTTCGCGCCCTATATCAAGTTCACCGTGCACCCGGTGTTGTCCCTGAAGGAAGTTGGCGAGGTCATGAAGTCTATGGCGGGATGACGATATTAGTACTACCATCACACGGAAAGGAGAAGGTAGTATGACGGTTAGCCGTACGCGCGTGAAGGAGACTTTGCGACGTCTTAACGAAGCGGAAAACAGCCGCTCGAAGGTGTCCGTCGGGGAAACGATTGCCCGCATCGACGCTGTCATGGCGGAGAACGTTGAGGGATGGCATAACGGAGTTCACGTTTCCAACCGTGAGGCCGAACGCCAGGGCGAGCGGGTTTTATTCGAAGCGGTGGCTGACTATCACCGGGACTTCGAACGGGTAATCATCGACCCGCCTTTCGCCGCCTTTACCTGGAGAATCACGGGAACGGCACGGGGTAAAGCCCTGGACATTCTGGGATGCTCGGTCTTAGAGATTAACGATGAGGGTAAGGTCTGGCATTACTGGCTTTACATGGATTCAGCGCAGTTAGCGGGTATCTTCGGTTAAACCCGCGTCATGGGTTCGCTCAGCAGCCGTCGGACATAGAGTGCGGTGGCGTTCGTTTATCTCTGTACTCGATTTGTGTTGAGTAAATGTTCCCGCGCTTG
>MGNQ01000049.1:23379-30689 GCA_001796865.1 Chloroflexi bacterium RBG_16_56_11 | reverse complement strand
GATTCTATCGGAGCTTCACCCTGGCCATGGGTAGCTCACCCGGCTTCGGGTCTGATCCATGCGACTATAAACGCCCTATTAAGACTCGCTTTCGCTTCGGCTCCGCAACGCCAGTTGCTTAACCAGCCACATAGATCAACTCACCGGCTCATTCTTCAATAGGCACGCTATCATCCCGGTTTGCACCAGGACTCTAACTGCTTGTAAGCATACGGTTTCAGGGACTATTTCACTCCCCTCACGGGGTTCTTTTCACCTTTCCCTCACGGTACTAGTTCACTATCGGTCATCAAGGGTATTTAGCCTTACCCTGTGGTCAGGGTAGCTTCCCACAGGATTCCTCGTGTCCCGTGGTACTCAAGGACAGATAAGGAGCCTACCCCTTTCGTTTACGGGACTCTCACCCTCTATGGTGGCCCTTTCCAGGGACCTTTAACTAGGGTTGGGTTGATAACTCCTTGACCTATTCCAGGTTCGGTCCTAACTGCCTTACGACTCCCGGTAAACATAGGCCCTGATACCGTTAAGTTTACCGGGTTTAGGCTTCTCCCCTTTCGTTCGCCACTACTCGGGGAATAAATGTCTTTCTATTTTCCTCGGGGTACTGAGATGTTTCACTTCCCCCGCTTACCTCCTCCCGGCTTATGTGTTCGGCCGGGGGTGTCCCGATTTTATCGGGACGGGTTGCCCCATTCGGGAATCCCTGGTTAAGCTTGCTAGACAGCTAACCGGGGCTTTTCGCAGTCTTGCCACGCCCTTCTTCGGCCCTTGATGCCAAGGCATCCACCGTATGCCCTTATTGCTTGACCTGCTTCAGGTTTGATATTAGACCTTCAGTTTTTCTAAACCCTGTATTCAGTTGTTAAAGTGCGGAAGGCAAAAGAAAAGGTCTGGCGGATTCCCACCAGACCTCGGCCTGGCTCTTCACCACCAGTTCAGCTTTTTATGTCTTCGCCTTCACCATACGCAAATATAAGTCTATCACAGGCAAAATCCTTTGTCAACAGTGTTTTCATGAGTTTTTTATGAACCTTTCAGGAACCCATCCGGTGACAGGAAATGTCATTGCGAGCGAAGCGAAGCAATCCGTCAACCCGTCATTCCCGCGCCGGCTTCAGCCCGAGTTCACTTCGTGGTGACTCAGTGGAACCAGCCCGAGGGCGGGAATCCAGAATAGTTGTAGCCATCTCTCACCAACGTATGAAACTATAAACCAGATTGCAAAACGAAATGGATTGCGCTAAATCGTAGCCAGATGAGTCCGACGATTTTTAGAGCGAAAGGATACCGGTTCTATTTTCTTTCCAACGAAGAAAACCGCACCCATGTGCATGTGACATCAGAGAATGAAGAGGCTAAATTCTGGCTAGAACCCGTTGTATCATTAGCATTGTTTTTCGGTTACAATAAAGTAAAACTGAATGAAATTCAAGGACTCATAGAGGAGCATAAAAATGAAATCATCGAAGCCTGGCGAAGCCACTTCGGTAAGCGTTGAGAATATCACACCGTTCGGCATCTGGCTATATGTTAAGGATAAGGAATATTTTTTAAACTATAAGGACTACCCCTACTTTAAAGACCAGACCTTAAATGCTATACAAAACGTTCAATTATTGCACGGTTTTCATTTATACTGGCCGGAACTAGATGTAGATTTAGAAATAGATAATCTTGAGAATCCCGAGAAATACCCGCTGAAGTATAATAAACAGTAACGAAGAAAAAAGAGATAAATTGTGCAGAAAACTCCTATTCCTATAAGCAAATGGGATGGGCAACTTCCTTCTCACATAGCTGAGAACGAACAGATTTGGTGGGAAGTAATGCCCAACATTAAGACCAAGATGCCTTCAAAGCTTTTTGGCGGAGTAAAGGAATCTCCATCTACTAGAACCGTGGGTAAGATTATTCTAGTGTCCGAGACAAGGACGGAGTTGAGAACGACTTTTGGGGCAATAGGAGGTTCACTATTAAACCACTGGGGATGTTATTGTAACCAGATGATTGACGAATTAAACACGGTGTATATGGCAGGCGAAGCCGAAAAACCTTTTATTACATTCAATGTCTCTCCTGGCGCTTTATCAACGTTGGTATTGTTGAATTATTATGAAATTATTGAGGAAGAGTTAAGTGCTAAAAATACTTTGCAAAACGCCAAGGAAAGTATGATGATTACATTCATACAATTAGGTGGTAAGGAAATACAATTAAAAGAAACTACAATTTCAATTGCGTCATTTAAACATGGCTCATGGGAGAACGGTTTGGATATCACTTTTAAAGCGGCGGTTTGGGTTTGTTCCAATCGTAAAGAAGCACTCACGAATATCTGGCAAATCCCCGTCTAAATAAATAAACTTTTAACCTGTTTTTAACTAATACACTCATATCTGCAATTCTCCGTAACTGGATTCCAGCCTACGCTGGAATGACAGGCTATTCGGATTGCTTCGCTTCGTTTACCCTGAGCGTAGCCGAAGGGCTCGCAATGACAGGGTGGGTGGGTTATGCTATAATTTATCCGTTAATTTCCCTTATAGCCGGAACTTAAACTTTAATGCTCAAACAAAAAATCGTGGCAATACTGAACAAGGCTATCATCGACGCGCAGCAGGCCGGCAAGCTGCCGCCCGTCACCCTCCCGGAAATCGTCATCGAACGTCCCCAGAACCCGGAGCACGGGGACTATGCCTCGAGCATTTCCCTCAAGCTGGCGCGGGCCGTCGGCACGAGCCCCTTGAGCATCGCCCGGGAAATCGCCGGTTTTGTCCGTCCCGCCGATGAGGTGGTCAGCGTCAGCGTGGCGCCTCCCGGGTTCATCAACTTCACCCTGAAAAACGAGTGGCTTACCCAGCAGGTTGACGCTATACTCCGCGCCGGCGAGACCTACGGCAATATCGACCTGGGAAAAGGCCGGCAGATACAGATTGAGTTCGTCAGCATTAATCCCACCGGCCCCCTCCATGTCGGCCACGGGCGGGGCGCCGTCCTCGGCAGCACCCTCTGCAACATCATGACGGCCAGCGGCCACCGCGTCGTCAAGGAGTACTATTTCAATGACGCCGGCAGCCAGATGGATGCCTTCCGCAACTCGCTCTGGGCCCGCTACCGCCAGGGCCTGGGCCGGAAGGTCGAGATGCCCGCCGAAGGATACGTGGGCAGCTACATGGTCGACCTCGCCGCCGAAATCATCCGGGAGAAGGGCGACGCTTTCCTGAAGCTGCCCGAGACCGAGGGCATCGACCGCTTGGGTGAAATTGGCCTGGCCAAAATACTCGCCGGCACGCGGGAAGACCTCAAACGACTCCGCGTCGAGTTCGATGTCTGGTACAGCGAGAAGACCCTCTACGAAAAGGGCCAGTTTGATAAAGTCATGAAGCTGCTCCGCCAGGGCGGCTATATCGCCGAAAAAGAAGGCGCCACCTGGTTCGTCTCCACCGCCCTCGGCGAGGACAAGGACAACGTCGTCATCCGCGGCAACGGCTCGCCGACCTATTTCGGGGCGGATATCGCCTACCATTATAATAAGTTCATCGAACGCCGCTTCGACCGTGTTATCGATATCTGGGGCGCCGACCACATGGGCCACGTCCCCCGCATGAAAGCGGTCGTCGGGGCGCTCGGCGTCGAGCCGGACCGACTCGATATCATCGTCCACCAGATGGTCACCCTGCGCCGCGGCGGTGAAATCGTCAAGCTCTCCAAGCGCAGCGGCGATATCGTTACCCTGCGGGAGCTTCTTGACGAGGTGGGTGTGGACGCCTGCCGCTACTTCTTCCTTTCCCGTACCGCCGATAGCCAGATGGACTTCGACCTCGAGCTGGCGAAAAAGCAGTCGTCGGACAATCCGGTGTATTATGTCCAGTACGCTCACGCCCGCATCGCCAGCATCCTGCGCCTGGCCAAAGACCGGGAGCTCGATAATCTCGATGGTGATGTTTCCGTGCTCACCAGCGAGCCCGAGCTTATCCTGATACGTAAGATGCTGCTGCTGCCGGAGCTCATTGAGACCATTACCCAGACACTCGAGCCACACCACCTCACCTACTACTCCCAGGAGCTGGCGACCGCTTTCCACGCCTTTTACAAACAATGCCGCGTGGTCACCGATGATACCTGCATGACCGGGGCGCGCCTCAAGCTCGTCAGGGCCGCCATGTCCGTCCTGGGCCGGACTCTCAACCTGATGGGCATGAAGGCCCCGGAAAAAATGTAAACTTAGCTGTCATTGCGAGGAGCCCTTCGCCCTCGGGCTGGTTCCACTGAGTCACCACGAAGTGAACTCGGGCTGAAGCCTCCCCGATGTTATCCGGGGATGGTCTCGCAATGACATTGAAATAAAAAGGGAGATTTCATTGAAAAAGCGCGTTTTTTCCGGCATCCAGCCGACTGGGGAGATTCATATCGGCCGTTACCTGGGAGCCATCCGGCACTGGGTATCCATGCAGGATAATTACGATAGTATCATCTGCGTTGTGGACCTGCACGCCATTACCGTGCCGCAGGACCCGCGGCTGCTTAAAGGCAGGATTCGCGAGTTCGCCGGTCTGCTCCTGGCCGCCGGCATCGACGCCGAACGTTCCATTTTATTCGTGCAGTCGCACGTCAGCGCCCACAGCGAGCTGGCCTGGATTCTCAACTGCTTCATCCCGATGGGCTGGATGCAGCGTATGACCCAGTTCAAGGAGAAATCGGTCAAGCAAAAAGAGCAGGTAAGCGTCGGCCTTTTCGACTATCCGGCGCTGATGGCCGCCGATATTTTACTCTATGACACCGATGTCGTCCCCGTGGGAGAAGACCAGAAACAGCACGTCGAGCTGGCGCGTGACGCCGCTCAGCGGTTTAACAATATCTACGGCGAGACATTCGTGCTGCCGGAACCGGTTATCCCGGATGTCGGTGCCCGTATCATGGGACTGGACGACCCCAACAAGAAAATGAGCGGCAGCGAGATGGGCGTGGGCCATTCCATCGCCCTGTTAGATTCGCCGGATGTTATCCGCTCCAAGATAATGAAAGCCACCACCGATTCCCATCGTGATGTCGTTTTCGATGAAAGTCGCCCCGGTATATTCAACCTGTTGACCATTTACCAGATAATCACCGGCGAGGGCAAGAAAGAGATAGAATCGCGGTTCGCCGGCAAAGGCTACGGCGACCTCAAAAAGGCCCTGGCCGAGGTGGTCGTCGAAGTTCTGCGTCCCCTCCAGGAACGCTACCGGCAGATCACCGCCGACCCCGGCCACATTGACGCCATCCTTAAGTCGGGGGCGGAGAAGGCCCGCCCGCTCGCCGTCAGGACACTGGCCAGGGTCAAAGAAAAAGTTGGGCTGGGGTAACTGACAGTCATTGCGAGGAACGCAGTGATGAAGCAATCCGTCCCCTTATCATTCCCGCCTAACAGAGAATCCAGTCACTCATCCCCATGTCATTGCGAGCCCCGACCTGTTGGGGCGTGGCAATCTCAACCTTGAATTCCATTCCCGCCTGTGACTTTAATTACATATATTTATATCCAAAAGGGCTTATATTAAGATTAAACAGAAAACGCCATCAGGAGAGAGAATATGCCAGGAAAATCAGTACCCGTACACGAGTTAGGCTTGACCCCGCGCGTTGAAGAAGGACCGTATTATAAAACCGGCTCAATGCAACGTACTAACATCGTCGGTCCTGGGACCCCCGGTAAAAAGCTCGTGCTTGAAGGGCGCGTCTTCGACCGTACCGGCAAACCGGTACCCGGCGCCTGGCTCGACTTCTGGCACGCTGATGGTCGCGGCAACTATGATAATGAGGGATTCAACCTTCGCGGCCACCAGTACGCTGACAGGAACGGCCGCTACCGGCTGGAAACTGTCCGGCCTGTAGAGTACCTCTTCCGCTCACCCCACATCCACGTCAAAGTCCGGGCCAATGAAAAAGCTCCCATCCTCACCACCCAGCTCTTTTTCCCGGGTGAGAACTCCAATACCACCGACCCTATTTTCAACGGCGGCGCGGTAGTGAATGTCACCGAGACGGCTGACGGTGGGCAAAAGGCGACTTTTGATTTCGTGGTGGATGTGGGGTAAGAACGGCCTCGACCAGTTCTCAGAGTAGCTCCTTGAACTCTTCCTGGGAAAGGCCAGCATCTTTGATGATTCTACCGAGGGTGGCTTTCTTGATAGATGTGTGGGCAGGAACCGTAAGTCTGATGACCTTTTCTTTTGTCCTCTTTTGAAGTCTTATGTGGCTGCCCCGTTGCCTGACGACTACAAAACCAGAGTGTTGCAGGGCATTAACTACCTTACGATAGGAAGCACCCGATAGTCCTTTCACACGACAACTTCCTTAATAGTCTTGCTCTTGCTAATAACTAAATCGTCTTCAACCGGTTCAAGATAGAGCTCAATCGCTTCTTTGATATTTGCCAGTGCTTCTTCTTCCGTTTCGCCTTCGCTTATGCAGCCGGGGAGAGAGGGAAGATATACCGTGTAGCCGCCCTCTTCTGCCGCTTCCAGCACGACCCTTAATTTCATAATCGTCCTCCGTAATGGTAATCGCCTGCAGGCCCCTACTTCCCGTGCTTCTTCACAAACCGCCCCATGCGGTCCAGCGCTTCCTCAATATCGGCCAGAGACGTAGCATAGCAGCAACGCACGTACCCCTCCCCGCATTTCCCGAAAGCCGAGCCGGGCACCACCGCCACCTTCTCCTCCATGAGCAGTTTCTCCGAGAACTCCTCCGACTTCATCCCGCAGCGCTTGATGGACGGGAAGGCGTAGAAGGCCCCCCGCGGCTCGTAGCAGTCCAGCCCTATCTCGCACAGACCCTTAACGATGACCTTCCGCCGCCGGTTGTAGTCCGCGACCATCTCCACGACGTCCGGCTCGCCCGTCTTCAACGCCTCGATGGCGGCTACCTGGGCCGGGGTGGGGGCGCTCATAATCGTGTACTGGTGAATCTTGGTCATCGCGGCGATTATCTCCTTGGGCGCTACCGCGTAGCCGATGCGCCAGCCCGTCATGGCATAGGCCTTGGAAAACCCGCCCAGCAAAATGGTATTCTCCCGGACGTCCGGCAGCCCGGCGAAACAGGTGTGCTCCACGCCGTAAACCAGCCTGGCGTAAATCTCGTCGGAGATGACTGTTAGGTGATGTCGCCGCGCCACATCGGCTAATGCCAGCAGCTTCTCCCGGCCCATCACTGCGCCGGTCGGGTTGGCAGGATAACCTATCAAAATAGCCCTGGTTTTGTCAGTGATATGCGCTTCGACGTCAGCCGCCTCGAGCTCGAACCCATTCGACTGGCTGGTCGGCACCTTG
>MGNQ01000049.1:20202-23363 GCA_001796865.1 Chloroflexi bacterium RBG_16_56_11 | reverse complement strand
ATGACGCAGGAGTCGTAGGCGACGTAGTGCGGGTCCGGCATGATGACCTCGTCCCCGGGATTGAGTATCGCCCGCATCGCCAGGTCGAGCGCCTCGCTCACCCCTACCGTCATCAGTATCTCGCCGTAGGGGTCGTAGTCGATGGCGTATTTTTCTTTTAGGTATCTGGCGGTCAGCTCGCGCAGCTCCGGTATCCCGGAGTTGGACGTGTACATGGTGAAGCCCCGCTCCAGCGACTTCACGGCGGCCTCGCTGATGTGCCACGGCGTGGCGTAGTCCGGCTCGCCCACCCCCAGCGAGATGACCCCGTCCATCGACGCCAGCAAGTCGAAGAACTTGCGTATCCCCGAGGGTGATAGCCTGTTTACCCTTTCCGAAATGATTTTATTCTTTTTTGTGCTTGGTTTGGCCTGTCCCGACATGTTTCTCCCGGATAATTATTATAAGACTACCTGCTGGCGCTTGACCCCCTCCACGCCTTCGAGTATCTCTCCGTCCTCTTTATAGCGTTTCAGGACAAAATGAGTGACCGTCCCCTGAACGCCCTCGATGTGGGCGAGGTTCTGCGCCACGAAATCGGCCACGACCCGCTCGGTCTTGCCCATGACGACCAGCAGGAGGTCGTAGGTACCGGAGGCGAGGTAGAGCGAGCGTACCTGCTCGTACTGGGCGATACGCCCGGCGATGGAATCGAATCCGGCCTCCGGCTCCGGCTTGACCTTGACCTCGATGAGCGCCCAGACCTGCTCGTCCTCGACACTGTCCCAGTTGACGGCCGTCTTGTACTTGAGGATAATGCGGCCTTTTTCCGCCTCGCTGATGAGCCTGTTGACCTCCTCCACCGTCGACCCCGTCATGGTGGCAATTTGCCTCGGCGTGGTGCGGGCGTCGCTTTCCAGTATCTTTAAAATCTCTTTCAGCATCACCTGGCCTCCTCGGGCCGATTCTCGATAAGAGAATAAATCTAGAATATCATTTTACGGCCGGATTATTCAAGCCCTCAGGAAAAAGGGACTCCGAAAGAAAAATCCCCCGGCGTTATCCTGGGACCCCCGGTCAGTCTCTATTTCTCAGCACCATGATGCCCAGGATAATCTGGGGAACGGTCAGCACCGCCCAGGCGATGGCCTCGGAGTTGGTGAAGGGCGGCTCGTCCATCACGCCTGCCAGGAACAGGATAAAGGCGATGATAATCAGGATGCTGAAGATAACCGTGTACCAGGCCAGCGCTTTCATTTTTCCCTCCTTATGTTACTGTCATTGCGAGCGCAGCGAAGCAATCCGTTTACTGTCATTCCCGCCCGCGGAGCTTTTTCACGCCTCTTGGACGGGGATTCTCTTCCAGCGAAAGGATTCTCCTGCTAAGACGTTTATGAGTCATTGTTGGAAGTCTGTCCATCCCCTTTTCAGCAGAGCGGATGATTTGGACCCTGTAGCTCAAGCTAGCTTCTCCGTTTGTCTCTTACGGTAAGATATTCACGGAACGGCCGGCTTGGTTCACCCTTACGCTACTGGATGAGCGCGATATCCATAATATCTTCTCGTAAACTCTCATCTTCCAGAATCCGGGCGACAACTGCCTTTTTCTGCGCTTTAGAAAGTGAATTCAAGGCTATTAAATAAATTTCGGCTTTTGATTGTGTTGTTTTCACTTAACTACCTCCGCGCCTATATCATAGCACAGAATTCTCGGGAATTCCTCGAAACGCCCCGTCATTGCGAGCGCAGCGAAGCAATCCGTTTATTGTCATTCCCGCGAAAGCGGGAATCCAGACCTCTCCCTTTCGCAAAGAGCCTGCCCTGGTTCCACTGAGTCACCACCTGTGGCGCGAGTCGGTGGTGAGCCACGAAGTGAGCCTGCCGAAGGGGAGACTGAGAGGGATTATTACAACGGGCTGACGCCCTCTGGACTGCCTGCTCTTTTAATAAATGTCAAACGAGACTAAGTACTCACGCGCTGAAGTTCCATCGATAATTTATATTCAAAAAGCTCAATATTTGGTATGGTCTCTAAAGCTAATTTTAACTCTTCTGAAACCTCATTTGCTACGATTATAATGCGCACTTTAGACACATTAAGATATTTCTTAACCATAGCCTGATAGTAGAGGACTTGTCCTGCCGTACGTTCATAACCCCGACTAACTTTAAGTTCTATAATAACATATACCCCAGATTTGTCTATTGCCAAGATGTCTATACGCCTGCCTGTGTTTCCAATTGGAAACTCAAGCCCTGAAATATCGTCAGAATGCTGATAAAGTTTAAGACCAGGTTCAATTTTATTAAGGTTATTTGCTAGGTAGCTCTGCAAATCTTTTTCATAAGCAAATTGTCTCTCATCATTACTTTCCGTTTCCTCTTCTTCTTCTGGTTCCTCACCCCCAGCAGAACGGTCATACAGCTTAAGCCAGAATTGAATGCGTGTTTGTCCCTTTTTGGTTTTACCCGATGGATAATATTTATCTACAAACTGGTCTAGAAGGCTATTATCTTTGAGAATTTTAACAATCTTTGCCCGCTTTAATGTGGTAGTGTAAGACTTAAAACTATCTTTGGAAATTTGAATCTCATCAGCTATACTCTTTAAGTTGTTTTCTCGAAGGAACACATATGCTTCTTCCACTGAAAAGTGTCTTTTGTATTCGGATTCGTTATTCATTTTTCACCTCCATAACCTATTTATATATCTCCGCCCTCTTCTTCCACCCCCCCGTCGCCTGCTCAAATGCATACCCCACCCTTAATATGGTCTCCTCCCCGAAATGCTTCCCGATAATTTGCATCCCTACCGGCAGCCCTTGGCCAGAAGGCTCGGCCTGAAGGGCGTCCGCGAAGCCCGCCGGCACCGAGAGCCCCGGCACCCCGGCGATATTGATGGGCAGCGTGCAGACGTCGCTCAGGTACATGGACAGGGGGTCGTCCGTCTTTTCCCCTATTTTAAAGGGGACGGTCGGGGAGGTGGGCGTTATCAGGGCGTCGTATTTCTGGAAAGCCGTGTCGAACTCCCGCCGGATGAGCGTGCGCACCTTTTGCGCCTTGACGTACCAGGCGTCGTAGTATCCGGCGGAGAGTGCGTACGTCCCGAGCATAATGCGCCGCTTCACCTCCGGCCCGAACCCGTAGCCGCGCGTCTTTTCCATAGAGTCCCACATGGTATC
>MGNQ01000049.1:19858-20194 GCA_001796865.1 Chloroflexi bacterium RBG_16_56_11 | reverse complement strand
GTAGCCGTATTTTACCCCGTCGTACCGCGCCAGGTTGGCCGATGCCTCGCTGGGGGCGATGATGTAGTAGACGGCCAGAGAATATTTGGTGTGCGGCAGCGAGGTCTCTTCCAGCGTGGCCCCGAGCTCCTCCAGCTTCTTCAGTGCCGACTCCATCACCGCGGCCACGCCCGGCTGCATCCCCTCGACGTAGTATTCCCTGGGGATGCCGAGCTTCATGCCCTTCAAGTCCGCCTTGAGGCATCGCGTGTAGTCCGGCACCGGCTCCGGCACCGATGTCGAGTCGCGTTTATCCTGTCCGGCGATGCCGCCGAGTAAAAGAGCGCAGTCGGTGAC
>MGNQ01000049.1:10315-19779 GCA_001796865.1 Chloroflexi bacterium RBG_16_56_11 | reverse complement strand
ACGACGCTGCAAAAGCCCGCCGGCTGGCGGATGCTCCCGCCTGTGTCCGAGCCCAGGGCGCACGCGGCCTCGCCCGCCGCCACCGCCACTGCCGAGCCCCCGCTCGAGCCGCCGGGCACGCGGCTGAGGTCCCAGGGATTGTGCGTCACGAACAGCGCCGAGTTCTCCGTCGACGACCCCATGGCGAACTCGTCCATGTTGGACTTGCCTACCATCACCATCGCGCTGGCGTTCAGCTTTTCCACCACGGTCGCGTCATAAGGCGGGATAAAGTTTTCCAGCATCTTCGACGAGCAGGTCGTCCGCACCCCTTTCGTGCAGATGACGTCCTTGATGACGATCGGTATGCCCGTAAGGGACGTAGCCTTACCCGCGGCAATCCGCTCGTCGGCCCGGCGCGCCTGCTCCAGGGCCAGCGCGTCCGTAACCGTGACCAGGGCCCGTACCCGCGGCTCCACCTCCCGGATGCGAGCCAGGTACTCCTTCGTCAGCTCGACCGACGAAATCTGCTTTTGCCTTAAAAGCTCGCTGGCTTCATGTACTGTCAGGTTTCTTTTTCCGGTCATGTTCCTCCTCGCTTGCCTCTTTCCAGCCTTCCCATCCCTCTCTGAATAAAAAGACTACAATTATCAATCCGACTATCGGATCGGCCTGCCAGAATCCGAAGAGATAGTTCGACCCCAGCCCTATCAGCAGGGCGACCGAGAGGAAGGCGCAGGCCAGCGTCTCTTTGGAATCGGCTATCATGGCCTGGCTGCCTATCGCCTTGCCGGTCCTTATTTTCTGCCAGGCCAGCGCCGGCATGACTACCAGCGATGTCGCGGCGATAATCATCCCCGGTAACGATGTTTCCGGGGCATCCGCGATGACCAGCCTGCGTACCGATTCCTCCAGGACATATGCCCCGAGCGCGAAAAACGAAACGGCCACCAGCCTTATCGCTTTCTTCTCAATCCGTTCCTCTTCTTCTTCCGTGACCTTCCCCCGTTGCTTCAGCCGCCAGACCAGCACCATGCCCGATAACGATTCGATGATGCTATCCAGCCCGAATCCTATCAGGGCGATACTGTTGGCCAGGCTGCCGAAACCTATCGAGACAATCGCTTCGCCGACGTTATAGCCGACGGTAAGGTATTCGAGGAAAAGTCCTTTTCGATACAGGCGGTCGAGTCCGGCGCGGCTCATCAGCGTCACTATCTCACTCCCATCTTTGCAAAACCGCGGCGAACTCCTCGGCTTCACGGACACTCAGCAGCACCGCGTAGTTATCGTTGGTAGGGATATAGACCACCCGGGAGCGGTCCGTCAGGAAGACCAGGGCTTTCTCCTTGTTGGCCAGCTTAAACCACCCGGAGTAGAAACCGGGGAGGTTAGAGCCGTTCGTTTTCCCCTTCGGCTGGTATTCATTATCGATGCTCAGGTTAATGACCTTGACGCCTGCCGAATCGATCTTCTCACGAGGGATGAACCGACCGTAAAGGCCGGGACTTATACGCAATCCTTCGTCGTTGACCGTGTATTTCAGGTGTCCCGCCTGATAGCCTAACGAGATAAACAGGCCGAGGACACCGAGGAGAATCAATACGATGGCCAGGCTGAAAATCCAGATGAAAGTGTAAGCGCCCCCCGAAGCCGGAATGATATTAAAGATTCTTTCCATTTTCACCATTACCTCCTGCCCGGGTCTACTCGAGCACAGCCCGGACCCGGAAAAAATCAGCCTCGCGGCGCGGCGCGTTAGCCAGAACATCTTCCGCCGGCAGCGACGGGGCGACCTTATCCTCCCGCATGACGCTCTGCAAGTCGACTGACTGCGCCGTCGGGGGAACATCCGTGGTATCCACCTGCTGCAGTATTTCGAAGTTCTCCAGCAGGTTGGAAAGCTGCTCGCCGAGCCGGCTTATCTCTTCTTCGGTCAGGGCTAGCCGGGCCAGTCGGGCGATGTGCAGTACCTCTTCACGGTTTAGCTTCATGGATTGTCCCTTCTTATTAAGAAATATTTTACACGTCATTATAACATTCAGCTTCAAAAGCGGGCAAACATACTGCACATAATGTCGCATTCTTGCCGTCAAAGGCGATATAATATTATGTATATACTTTATATTTTACTGCGAAAGGAGGTGAGATAAATTGGAGAGAGTAATGATATTCATCGATGGCAGCAATCTATACCATTCCCTGAAAAACCACTTCAACCGCGCCGATTTGGACATCGGCAAGTTCTGCCGGAAACTGCTGCGGAAACGGCAGTTGATTAGAATCTATTATTACAACGCCAGAGTGGGACAGAAGCAGGAGCCGGAGCTTTACAAACAGCAACAGGCCTTCTTTTCGGGAATCAAGGACATCCCTTATACCGAGCTAAGGCTCGGGCGTCTGGTCTATACCAACTGGCCCAGCGTGCCGCCCTATGAAAAAGGCACCGATGTACAGCTGGCTACCGATATGTTGGTCCACAGTTTCAAAAATAATTATGACGTCGGTATTCTGGTAGCCGGTGATAACGATTTCGCCGGCGCCGTGCAGGCCGTGAAAGATAACGGCAAACACGTTGAGGTCGCCCTCTTCGGCAAGCAGGGTACTTCGCAGCAGTTACGCGCCGTCGCTGATATGGTCGTCCCGATTACCGCTAAGTACATCAAGGAATGCTGGAAATAGGTTTTTTCTAAGGCTGTTCTTAAGGAGCTCTTTCCTTACGGGACGGCTGAAGTGTCTCGTGGCGGGGAGGAAAAAGAAAAAATTTACCTCCTCCCCGCACGTCTTTCGCGGCGTTGACCTGAGTGTAAATGAAGGGACCGGGATGATATTTCATTTTTTATCAGCTAATCCCTCAGTCGGATCGGGCTTACGTCCGGAATGTCCATGAAGGATACGCCCGGGAAACGCCGGCCGGCGGGGTACCGGCCCGGCATTCAGTCCCATCGTGAAGAAGGGACGATTTTCAAGGACTGGGGCGGCCGGCTGCCCGTGGCCCTTATCTATCCCAACTCCTATTTTCTCGGCATGTCCAACCTGGGAATCCATGCCATTTACCGGATTTTGAACAATCACCCCATGGTGGTCTGCGAGCGTATCTTCCTGGAGCCGGGTGTTAAAGCACCTCCCGTCTCCCTGGAGTCCGGGCGGCCGCTGTCCGACTTCGCTGTGCTGGCTTTCTCCGTTTCCTATGAGCTCGACTATTTCAACGTCGTTAGAATCCTTGAGAATAGCGGTATCCCGCTGTACGCCGCTGACCGTGACGAAAAGCATCCCCTCGTCATCGCGGGCGGGCCGTGTATTACCGCCAACCCTTTGCCAATGTCCCCCTTCTTCGACTGCCTCTGTATCGGCGAGGCCGAGCCGATTCTTCCCGCTATGCTGCCCGTCCTGTTCGAAGGCATCGGCGGCTGGCGTCAGGGACTACTCAAATCGCTGGCCGCATTACCTGGCATCTATGTTCCGGGTCACCCGCCAAAAACGGTCGCCCGCCAATGGGCCGCCAGCCTGGACGATTTCGCCACGACTTCGGTGCTGTTCACGCCGGATACCGAGCTCGGGGATATGTACCTCATCGAGGTGGAGCGGGGCTGCCAGCGCGGCTGTCGCTTCTGCCTGGTCGGCGCGGCCTTTTCTCCCATGCGATTCCGCTCCCTCGATATGCTGGTCGTGCAAGCAAAAGAAGGATTGCATTACCGTAAACGCATCGGGCTGGTAGGGCCGGCCGTTACCGACCATCCCCGCATCAAGGACCTGCTGGATGCTTTAAACCGGATGGGGGCGGAAATAGCCGCCAGCTCTCTGCGGATAAGCGCCCTCTCCGGTGATATCATTGACGGGCTTGCGCGGGGCAAGACCCGCACGATTACCATCGCCCCGGAAACCGGCTCTGCCCGCCTGCGCCGAGTAATCAATAAAACAATCTCCGATGACGAAATCCTGGAAGTCGCTGACAGGATTGCCGCCCACCGTTTCCATCAGCTCAAGCTTTACTTCATTATCGGGCTGCCCACCGAGACCGACGATGATACCGAAGATATCATCAAACTCATCCTGAAGATAAAAAACACGCTGGAAGAGCGTAAAAGCGGCGCGCGCATTGTCGTCAATATAGCCCCTTTCGTTCCTAAAGCCGGGACACCCTTCCAGTGGCTGCCCATGGCCCCCCGGGAAACATTGCGCCGGCGATTTTCCTTGCTCAGGGAAGCCGTCTCAAGGAAAGGCGTGAGGCTCAATGAGGAAAGCCCGGCCTGGAGCGAAGTGCAGGGCGTCCTGGCACGCGGCGATACGAAAGTAGCCCGCGCCATCGCCGATGTCAAGGATATCACCCTCGCCGGCTGGCGCCGGGCCGTCGAGAAAAACCATCTGGACATTGATTATTATGTCAATCAGAGGTGGGACACGGCCCGGCCGTTGCCCTGGTCTTTCATCGATTCACGGACTGGGGTTGAAAGACTATGCGCCGAGCTGGAGCGGGCATTAAGGCAATAATGCCTAAGCGCTTGACAGGTTTGGCTATATTGGCTATAATGGCTATAATAATATCTGAGGTATAAAAAAATGGTCACTGCAATAAAAAGGTCAAGATATTTTCTCGACATTGACCCGGTTCTCCGTAACCGTGTTAAAGCGGTCGCGGCATTACAGGGCAAGACTATCAAGGAATGGCTTACGGAAGCCATCGTGGAAAAACTGGAAGATGATATCGACGCTCGGGAAGGCTTGGCCGCCCTCGGAGAAACCGAAGGCAGTGTCCCCTTGAAAGACTATCTCTCCCGTTCCGGCACGAAGCATGTATGAAATCGAACTCCGCCGCAATGCTATCAAGGCGCTGGACAAAATACCTAAGACAGCACGTTCCAGAATAGCCTCAAGCCTGTTAAGACTATCTGAAAACCCACGACCGGGCGGCGTCGAAAAAGTCCGGGGAACGGAACTCTGGCGCGTGAGACAGGGCGACTATAGATTGGTCTATCACATCAACGATGAAAATAAAAAAATAACGGTGGTCAGAATCGGCCACCGTCGTGATATCTACCAGGGACTCTAACCCCCCCCTACGTCTTCAGCAGCCCCGTCACCACGTCGTTAATCTCTTTCCCGTCCGCCTTGCCCTTCAGCAGGGGCACGAGGCGCTGCATGACCTTCCCCTTGTCCCCCGGCCCCGCCGCCCCCACCTCCGCGATTACCTGCCGGGCCGCGGCGATTATCTCTTCGAGCGTCGCCTGCTGTGGCAGGTACGACTTCAATACCGCCATCTCCGCTTCTTCCTTCGCCACCAGGTCCTGGCGGTTTCCCTGTTTAAAGGCCTCGATGCTTTCCTCGTGGCGCTTCACATCCTTGACGATGACTCCCAGGATATCGACATCGGCCAGGGGAGATTGCTTGGCCATTTCCGCGTATTTCACCGACGATATCAGCATGCGCAGGGTGTCTCGCTTCACGACGTCCCCGCTTTTCATCGCCTGTTTGAGGTCTTCGGCCATTTTCCGGCTGAGTTCTGCTTCCTGCTCCATAGATTATCTTGTTATTCCCGACGTTTATTCGACTGAATCCTAGCGGGGGCTTGCCCGCCGGAATGCCCGGGTCCCTCTCGCGGAGCCGCGCTTTTTAGCCGCCTTTTTTCGCTTACGCTTTATGCTGGGTTTCTCATAGTGTTCGCGCCGGCGTAGCTCGGCCAGAATACCATCCTGTTGTACCTTCCGGTTGAAACGCTTCAACAGGCTGTCAAAACTTTCTTCTTCGTTAGCTGTCACTTCAGCCAATGAGCATCACTCCCCTTCCAGAATCTCCTGCCCTTTGTTTGCCGACAATATTTTGGGGGTGCCTCTAGACCGGTCTCACCCCCAGATAAAAAACACAGTCAGTGCGTGCTTTTCCCGACGGAAAACACACCTTTCTATTGTAGACGGCGTTAGCCGCCCTGTCAAGCTGGACGATCGCCCGATAACCGGCCCTCCCCGCTCCTTCTTAGTATTTCGACGGCCGCCAGCAGGCCGGATGCTGAGGCCTGCACCAGACCGCGACTGACGCCTGTGCCATCACCGACGGCGAACATGTTGCGGACCTCCGTCTCCAGCGAGGCGGTTAGCTGGGGACGGCACGAGTAGAACTTGACCTCTATCCCGTAGAGCAGCGTATCCGGGGATGCCACACCCGGCATGAGTTTATCCATCGCCTGCAGCATTTCCACCAGCCCCGTCAGGTGTCGGTAAGGCAGGGCGAAGCTGATGTCCCCGGGCGCGGCGCTTTTCAGGGTGGGCTTGACCTTGCCCCGGGCGATCCGCGCCGGAGTAGACCGGTGCCCCCCCCGCAAATCGCCCAGGCGCTGCACCAGTACCCCGCCGCCCAGCAGGTTGGCCAGCCGGGCCAGGTACTTGCCGTAGGCAATCGGCTCGTGGAAAGGCCGGGTAAAATCAGTGCTCACCAGCAGGGCGAAGTTGGTGTTCTGGCTCTTCCGGCGCGCGTAGCTGTGCCCGTTAACAGTCACTACCGGGTCGGTCCCGCCCGTCGATTCCATGATAACCTCGCCGGCCGGGCACATGCAGAACGTCCGGATGCGGTCGTTGAAGCTCCGGGACATGTATTCCAGCTTTACCTCGTACATGACGTCGGTCAGCTCTTTCATCACCGCCACCGGCACCTCCACCCTCACGCCTACGTCGATGGGATTATTGCGCATCGTCAGCCGTAATCGCTCGGCCTCACGCGAAAGCCAGTCCGCCCCCTCCCTGCCCGGCGCCAGCACCAGGTATCTGCATAAATATTTTTCGCCGTCCTCCGTCTCCACTCCCTTCACCTCTCCGTCCTCCACGAGCACCCTGGAGACCTGGGCGCAAAGCTTGAATTTCAGCTTCGGGAACAGGTAGTCCTGCATTGCCTTGAGCACCGCGAAACAGTTTTCCGTGCCCATGTGCCGGACCGGCGTGGGTATGAGGCGCATACCTGCCTCGGCCGCCCGGCGGCTGATGTCCTTGATGAACCCGTCCTCCCCGAAAAGCTTCCGCGATGCCCCGAACTTCAGGTAAATCTCATCGACGTATTTAATCAGTCCGCCAGCGCGCTCTTCGCCGAGATAATCGCTGAGATGGCCTCCAACCTGAGAGGTCAGCACCAGTTTGCCGTCGCTGAAGGCCCCGGCGCCCCCGAGCCCGCAGACCAGGTTGCAGGGCTGGCACCGGATACAGCTGCTGCCGGTGTCCCGCACCGGGCACTGCCTCTCGCCGAGGTCTTTGCCCTTTTCGATGAGCAGGATACTGAGTTGTTCGTCCTGGGAAAGCTCCAGGGCGGCGAAGATTCCGGCCGGCCCTCCGCCCACGACGATGACATCGAACTTTTCCATTATTGGTCCTTCGTTCTCCCGCGAACACATAAAAAGCCGCGAAGGACTATCGCTGAAGACGGCCTCCCGGCTTAGGGTTCACCCGACTTTACTGCAGACCTCAATAATTATATCGACAGTCTGCTCAACCGTCAAGAAACCGCCGTGCTGTCCCGGCGCCGCCGGACATTGAATGATAAAATGCCCGGAAGGGCCAGAAATGGACAAATTGGATAAAATCGGGAGGTTAAAGTGTTGACATTTGCCATTTGGCAAATTATAATAGCCATATGGATAATGATTTGGGCAAAATTCTCAAGCAGCAGAGAATTACCGTACCGTTGACCCTCCAGGAGCTCGCCGCCCAGTCGGGAGTCTCTTCGTCACACCTGGGACGCATCGAAAGGGGCGAGCGCTTCCCTTCGGCGCGCATTTTGCGCAAGATATCCCGGCCGCTGGGTTTTGACGAGGATGAGCTGTTCACCCTGGCCGGCTTCCTATCGCCGCAGACACCCGGCGTTGCCGAAGAAAGCTCGTGGTACTCCGGCCGCCAGCTTGACCCGTATGTCGCCAGGATGCTGGCCGAAGAACCCCCCGAGATACAACGCTCCGTCATCGGCGTGCTCAGCCTCATCAAGAGCATTGCCAGGAGCCTGCCCAGATAGGGGCTGGTCCTCTTCCGCTGAAAGACCTGACCGCTGCCCCGACTGAATTGCCCCTTTGCTTTCGCCCCTGATTTTAACTTGCTCCGGACGGGTTACCGTCCGGGTTGCTGCTTCTGCGTTTTTTCCACTTGATACGCCCCCTGAAACGTGTTACATTTATCTTGAATAACACCCGCAGGTCGCAGGATGATGCCCCTTATGGAAACCAAAGAAGAAGAATGGCTCCGCTTTATCGATACCCTGAGCCATGAGCTTAAGACCCCCCTGACCACCATCATCGCCGCCGCCGGCCTCCTCGCCGAGGAGCTGCAGGCCCGCGGCGACGAGTCCTGCCAGAAGCTCGGCCATACCATCATCCACAACGCTAATATCCTGGAGAAAAGGCTGGTGGAGCTCCTCGATATCGTCAAGACAGGCAGCGGCAAGCTCCAGCTCCAGGTCGAACCGGTGGACCTGAAATCCCTGGTCCTGGGCACCTGCATGCAGGTCGGCCCGATACTGCATAACAAGGACCAGAAGCTGAGCACGGAAATGCCGGACTCGGTGCCCATCATCCAGGGCGACGGGCAGAGGATTGAGCAGGTGCTCCTCAACCTGATGACCAACGCCGCCAAGTTCACCCCGGAGGGCGGCAACATCTGTGTCCGCGTGCGCCGCCAGGACTCCGGCCTCGTCGTCGACGTGCAGGACAACGGCATCGGCATCGCCCGCGAGGAGCAGGGCAAGCTCTTCAAGCCTTACA
The DNA here is from genome assembly GCA_001796865.1 of Chloroflexi bacterium RBG_16_56_11. Classification (GTDB taxonomy): domain Bacteria; phylum Chloroflexota; class Dehalococcoidia; order Dehalococcoidales; family RBG-16-60-22; genus RBG-16-56-11. Next base: position 11,072 of record MGNQ01000049.1, on the reverse strand, counting down.
GCCGCCTCTCATCGGACCGGCAGCGCCATCCCGGCCTCGGCCTCGGCCTGGCCCTCGCCAAGCAGGTCGTCGAGCTGCACGGCGGCCGTATCTGGGTGGAAAGCGAGCCCGGCAAGGGCAGCACCTTCTCCTTCTTCCTGCCCCGGAGTTCCGCCAGAGAACGTCCGCAATAAGGAGCTTTATGAAAGTTCTGGTTATCGAGGACGACCCCGGAATCATCGAGGTTGTCTCCCTGTGCTTCCAGTTGCGCTGGAGCGGCACGGCCGTCGTTTCCGCCGCTAACGGCCGCCGGGGAGTGGAGCTCGTCGAGGGGGAAAGCCCCGACGTCGTCATCCTGGATATCGGCCTGCCCGATATGGACGGCTACCAGGTATTGCGGGAAATCCGCCGCTTCTCCGATGTCCCGGTCATCATGCTCACCGTCCGCGGCGAGGACACCGACGTCGCCAAGGGACTGGAGCTCGGCGCCGACGACTATATCACCAAGCCTTTCAGCCACATCGAGCTTATCGCCCGCGTCCAGGCGGTGCTGCGCCGCGCCCAGGGCCTGGCCGTCACCGACGAAGAGCGGCCCTTCACCAGCGGCAAACTGTCCGTCGACTTCGCCCGCAACGAGGTGACCCTCGGCGGCCAGCCGGTAAAGCTCACCTCCACCGAACGTAAGCTCCTCTACTACCTCATCCGCAACGAGGGACGTATCCTCTCCCACGAAAGCCTCCTCACCAAGGTCTGGGGCGATACTTACGTGGATGCCCGC
>MGNQ01000049.1:9950-10282 GCA_001796865.1 Chloroflexi bacterium RBG_16_56_11 | reverse complement strand
AGCTGGAAGACAGCACCGAGTCCCCCGCCATTATCGTCACCGAGCACGGCATCGGCTACAAGTTCGTCCGGCCCACGGGCGGTTAAAGAAACCCCCGGCAACGTGACGTCATACTATTACCTGGGAGACAGGCTGGTAGCCATGAGTGAAAACTCTACCCTTAAATACCTCCATCAAGACCATCTTACGGGCACAGCACTTGTTTCTGATGTCAGTGGGAATTTACTCAGCACAATTAAATACGCCCCATTCGGAGATTGCTTACAAAGTCAGGGAGAAATAGCTACGGATAAGCTCTTTACCGGCCAGCGTCTGGACGGCACCGGCCTTTA
>MGNQ01000049.1:9095-9862 GCA_001796865.1 Chloroflexi bacterium RBG_16_56_11 | reverse complement strand
TCTTATTCCCCCTCTCCTTCATCCTGCCTCGTAAGGAGAGGGGCCAGGGGGTGAGGTCACCACTCCCCACCAACCTGCAATTTCCGTACCGTTTCGTCACGTTCTTTATCAAAAGTTTACAAATCCTTTATACTTTCTTTATGTTTCTTAGACCCAATTTTATGAATCTGTGCTAAATTAGTAATAGGAAAAAAGTACCATGACCTGCCGGGGGTGCGTTCGATGGATAAAGTGAAGGTGTTCCTCTCCGACCCCCAGGTCCTTTTCCGCGAGGGCATCCACTTCATCCTCTCCGGCGAGGAAGACTTCGACGTCACCGGCGAGGCCACTAACAACGAAGAGGCCCTCAAGCTCATCGAGGCCAATATCCCCAATGTCGCCATCCTCGCCATGAACGACCCCAAATTCGACGGACCGGAAATCGCCCGGCGCATCAAGCGCAGCCTGCCTTCGGTCGCCGTCGTCCTGACCGTGGACCGGAAAGAAGACGAGTCGCTTTTCGCCGCCATGCGGAGTGGCGCCAGCGCTTTCCTCACCAAGGACATCGACCCCGACCGCCTCCTCGAGACCATCCGGTCGGTGGCCCAGGGTAATGTCCCCCTGGCCGAAGACCTCCTCAGGCCGGAGCTGGCCTCACAGGTTCTCCGGGAGTTCGAGGACCTGGCCACTCTGAATGAGCAGGTGGACAACCTCCTGGCCGGCCTCACCCCCAAAGAGTCGCAGATCCTGGGTAGTATCGCCACCGGCAGCAGCCTCGAGCAAATCAT
>MGNQ01000049.1:8603-9071 GCA_001796865.1 Chloroflexi bacterium RBG_16_56_11 | reverse complement strand
GGCCGTCCGCCGTAACCTCCGTCTCGTCCTGAACAAGCTCGTCGCCAACGACCAGGCCCGCGCCATCATCGATGCCGCCCAGCGGAGCCTGCCCGCCATCATCCGCGGCGTCGGTAAAAGGATGGGAAAGCCCGCCGAGTATATCACCCGCACCGAGTTCAACGAGTTCAAGGAAAATCTCATGGACCGCCTCAAGGCCTTCCTCGGCGAACTCAAATAAATCCTTCCCCTGTCATTGCGAGGCGCGTAGCGACGAAGCAATCCGTCCCCTGTCATTGCGAGGCGCGTAGCGACGAAGCAATCCGTCCCCTGCCTTCTATCTTGTTGCGTCACGTGTACACCGCCACCAACACCGCCTCTTTGGGACTGTTCTCGTCGAAAAACAGCACCGCTACCTTCCGCCCGGTCACCATTTCCGCCGCCGGCAGGTTCCTGGCCACCGTGATGTCCTCCAGGTACACCTTGTAG
>MGNQ01000049.1:0-8590 GCA_001796865.1 Chloroflexi bacterium RBG_16_56_11 | reverse complement strand
TGCCCGAGTTAAAGCTCCTCAGTTCCGCCTTGCGTAATATCATCGCTATTCACCTTCCTATACCGCCCCGAGCCGCAGGCGCAGGCTGTACTCCCCGCGCCCCGGCTGGTAGACCAGCAACATGCCGAGCGCCCTCTTTTTCACCGCGTCCAGCCCCGCCCGCGGATCGGTCAGTGCTATAACGTCGTACAGCTGCTGCCCGCAGTTCACGGGCGCCAGGATTTCCCCCGCGGCTGCGCTGATTTCCATTTGCCTCAGGATAGCCTGCCCGCGCTCCTGGGCCCCCGCCACGGTGGTGATGTTCCTGTCCGCGATTTGCCGGAGCCGGTCGTAGACCCGGTCAATCTCCCCCCAGGTAAAGCTCTCGGCCATGATGATACCGCCGCCGGCGTCCGCGCCTTCCACCTGTGCCCGGTTGGCCGCCTGCGCGCCCCGCACATATCTGCCTTCCATTACGGGATGGTCGTCACCGTAGCTGTAAATCGCGTTATCCGTCGACTGCGGATTGACCATGTAGGCCTTCTCGCCCTCGATGAAAATCACGTCCGGGACAAAAGACAGCAGCTTCCCGATGGCCGCCGCGCCGTCATTCCCCGGACTCACCGTGAAGTCGGGGTAGAATCCGGTGGCCGTCGCCGACTGCGTGATTACCTCCAGCTTCAGCCCCGCCCTGGCCAGGATATGCGCGATGATGTCCCGGACACACGTGTCCGGCGCGGCTTTGTTCCACCGCAGCTGCTGTCTGGCCCGCCAGGCCCCCAGCCCGTGCCACCCGTCCCGGGCGTGGAGGACCAGTGTGGCGCGTCCGCCCGAGCTGGTGTGCTCGCAGGCCTCCAGCCGGTAGGCATGCCCCGGACTATACTCGTTGCCCTCGGCGGTGACATAGCCGGGACTGAACTCTATCTGGCAGCCGATGTCCAGGGCGCCCAGGTCACCCTGCCCCGGACTGGCGTACTGGCCGTTATCGTTCCTCAGCTCGACGGTTAGCCTCCCGGAATCCTCTCCGATTTCCTGCCGCGCGCTGACGACGTCCGCTGTCAGGTCAAGTCCGGGGGCGGCCAGCGTCGCCGTCCAGACGCCGTCCGGCCCGCAAAGCCAGGCGGTATCGCCGTGGTGCGCCGGGGCCAGCCCGTATTCAGCGGACAGGTTGAAAGGCACGGATTCCCGCCACAGTCCCTCGATAAATGTCGTCCCCGGGATAGTATGCGTCCAGAACGGCCGACTGTACGCCTGCGTCCCCGTGAACTTCTCGACGAAGAAACAGCGTAACACGTCCGGTTTGTCCAGGAATGGCTGGCGGTACTCGAAAGCCCCGTTCATCGGGGCTGACGCCAGCTCCTTCAGCGCCGACCAGTTCCCGGCCGGGACGCTGCCGCCGTCCCCGTAGACCAGTCCCCACAGCTTGAAGTTGCCCGCGGAATCTTTGCCACTGACTATCAGGTCCCAGTCGCCGTCGTAAATGGCCGCCACACCGGACAGGTTGCCCGTGGCCTTGTCCCAGGCAGCTTTCGCCTGCCACTGCCCGCCGCTGTGCTTCTTGACGTAAAGCGTGGACTGGTCGGCGAAGAAGATGGCGAGGTCGCCGCCCGGTTTGTAGGCTGCCGCCAGTCCGTAAATCGCCGAGCTCGGCGCGTAGTCGATTAGCTCCGGGCCGCCCCAGCTGACCCCGTAGTCGGTGCTCTTGATTCGCCTGATTTCCCGGTTCGTCTTTATCCAGAATATCGATACCTCGGCACCCAGGGATGCCGCCGCTACCACCACGGCGTTGTACTCGCCGGTATTTACCCACTGGCTGAAATCGCTTCCCGGGCCGGGGTCCGCCGTCCGCTGCCGGTAGAGTTTCCGGGAGTCCGCCGGCGGCGTTATCCTCGCCCGTACCAGCGAGCCGTCGCCGGGCATGGTCGCGGCGTGGTAATAGTCGTCCTCGGTCCCCTCGTAAAGCCGCGCCCAGTCCAGCCGGACCACTCCACCCACCTTCTTGATCGCCTCCACGCGCACGTAAGGCGTCGAAGTCGCCTGTTTCTGGGCTGCCAGCAGCGTGGCGCTAAGCTGTCTCATCGGTTCCCTCTTTTTTCTCCTCCACCCGGCCCTCGCGGAGCCGCAGGATGGCCCTCTCGCCAAAGTACTCGATAATGACCGCCATGACCATTCCGGTCAGCAGCGGCGGCACCTCAACGCCGCTCATGACGCAAACGCCGTAAACGATGAAGCCCCACACGATAATAAACGGCCGCACGGCCGCTTTGATGAGCTCGGTCGGTTCTTTCATTTTCACCTCCTCCCGGTTCCGGTCTTAAGGGCCGAAGTCCGCGGTGCGGGAGACCGCGGGAAAGTAAGGCACGTAAAGACTACTGCTCCTGATGCGGTTTCTCCTCCCCAATCTCCTCAGCTCCTGACGGAAATATTTCAGCTTTTCGTTGCCCCATCCCAGGAAGTCCCCGGGTGTCTTCGTCCCGCCGGTATTGACGCGGTTAACCGCGTAGAGCGCCCATTCCACCGCGGCGTAGCCGCCGGCCCCGGTGATAACCAGGTCTTCATGCCTCGCGTTTATCGTCGAGCCCCCGGCGTCGATAGTATGCAGCTGGCCGTAGTAAACGCTGGCATCCGAGCCGTCGGGCACCTCGTCGCCGAGCAACGTGAGCGTGTCCCCCCAGAGCGAAAACGGCTGGTAGCGCCCGGGGAACTTGTCCACCGGGTGTTCGACCGCCTCTACCATCACCCTGTCGGTTATCGTGGAGATATCTATCTCCCGCGACCCCGAGGCCGTCGCCACGGTGGTCTTCTTCTCGCACGGCACATGCTCCGAAAAATCCCTGGCGGCATGCTGGATATGCCTTTCGAGCTCGTCGTCGCTCCACCGGTAGTTGTTCTCGTCCTCATCGTGCAGGTCCCGCCTGACCGCCGCTCTCATCTCCGCCAGGTTCATCGTTGCTCCCCCCGTCCCGTTCTAATTTCGATTCTCTCCAGCCGGGTACAAGGCTGGCTTTCGTCATGTCTGCAGAGCTCGTGGTCGTAAAAGGATATCTCCTCGTTGGCCTCTCCCTCGTTGATACTGACCGCTTTGCCGGCCATGTTCCTGGCATATCCCGTCAGCTCCTTGGCGTCCGCCTCGTTTTCAAAGCTCATGTCTATCCTTACCCTGTGCTTCATCTGTACCTCCTCTTCGTCCCCAGGTAGATATGTTCTATTTCCTGTGGTGTCAACCCCCGGTTGAAGACCATGACTTCGCCCATGGTGCCGAAAAAATGTCCGGACGCGCTTGCCCAGCCCAGCCTGACCAGATTTCCTGAAGTCGTTATCGCGCTGTAAGCGCCGGATGTTGTTACCCTGTCCAGGATTCCGTTTATATAGTAGGTGTCCTTTATGCCCTGGGACGGAGTCTGGAAGTTGCTGACCAGGGCTACCTGCGCCATCTCCCTGGAGACCAGCCCGCCGTTGCTGGTTGTCGTCAGGTAAGTGACCCCGTCGTAAAACTGGTGGGCTATCTTGGCCGTGGTACCGATATATATCTTGTGCAGCATCGAGCTGCTCTTATTCAGCACTATTTGTGACGTGGCATTGTCCGTCCATTTTAGCCAGAAAATCATGGTGACGAAATCGGTCACGTTGAAGGCGTTGTGGTGCGGTATAACGACATCGTCGTCGGTCCCGTCGAACTGGCGTCCCTGTGGTCCCCACGCCGCCCCCGTTACGGTACACTGGTGCCCGCAGGCGTCCCTGGAGGCGAAGGTCGCGCCGTCATCCTTGTAAAGCGGCAGGTACAGGACGAGAGAAGGACTATGCATCAGTTCCATGACGTCCTCACGAAGCCGCATAGACTACCCGAACGTAGCTCGAGTTCTTGGTCTTGCCGGTGGCCGTCTCGCCCCCCGCCCCGCCCGACTTCACCACCAGGCGCACGTCGAAGGGCACGGCGTTGAAGTTCGGCACCGGCTGGAAACGCCCGCTGTAGGTGTATTCCCGGTACGCCGAGGCGTTGGCGGGGTAGGTCACCGCCCCGTGCAGGTCTACCCATGTCCCGCCGCGGTTGCGCGCCTGCCACTTGAAAAGGACGGACTCCCCGGACCCGCTCGACTTCACCGCGCACGTCAGCCCGAACTCGTATTCAAGGACGCTGCCCAGGGCCGGTGGCGTCACCGTGACGCTCTCCACCTCTTCATAGTCATCCGTGGTCGTCGCGTGTTCGGTGCTCCACTGCACACCATCTGCCGTCAGGTTCCCCCGCCCGAAGGGGTGCTCGACGTGTTCGACAACTGCCATTATCATTGTTACCTCCCCCCGGAGGAGACCCCCTGTTACCGAGGTCTCCCCGTGTATATCGTTATGTCAATCCAGTTAGTCTTTGACCCCGATTAGCGCCGCCGCCTTGACCGCGCTGAACAGCGCCAGAGACACGTACCATTTCACCCGCGTCCGCGTGGCATCCTTGTTCTCCAGCGGCCCCACCGGCTCGGCGTGCAGGTGCCCCGGGCTGGTCAGGCCGCACAGCGCGCCCTCCCCCAGCCGGAGCGCGTATATCGTCGAGCAGTCGCCGCCCGTGGTGCCCGTCTCCACTCCACCCGCCACCGTATGCGTGTCCAGTATCCAGTCGTTCACCCCGATGGGCACGCCGTCCCACAGGTGCACGAAGTTCCCCCACTGGTCCCGGTCCGTCTCCGTCATCCCTCCGGCCGCCCGCACCAGGGCGTTGATTTTCCTCCGGGAGCGCCGGCTCATCAGCAGCATGTCCGGCTTGTCCCCTTTGACCGCGTCGATGAGCTCGTCGAGCCTGGCCAGGGTAAGCGTCGCCCCCGTATCGCTCATGGCTATCACCTGGCCTCCCGCCGTCCCCGTGTTGATGAGTTTCCTGACGCCGTCGAACTGCTTGGAGTTGACCGCTGCGTCCCCGTAGACGAATATCTCTTCGAACTTGGTCCGCAGCGCCTTGGCCTTGAGCTCGATGACCGCCGCCTCCAGGTCCTGGATGTTGCTGCGCGTAGCCTTGAGGAAGTTGTCCACGTCGGCATCCCCGCCCATGATTTTCAGGTTCGCCGTTATCTGCTCGAAGGTCGGCGTGGACTCCGCCCATTCATCCCCCACATCGTAGAAATCGATGTTCGGCAGGGTCTTTTCCTGGTTGTAGGTCAGCCCGTTCCCCACGATTTCAATGAACGGTAGCCTCTGCAGCACCGGCGAGTCCTTGACGATGGTCTCCACCACTCCCTGCAGCAGCATATCGTTCGATAGCTTGGCTGCTTCCGCTAATGTCATTGCCATTTAATATTTACCTCCCGTTATCCAATATTGATTTCATTTTGTCCCCCCTTTTTTAAAGGGGTATTTACCCCCTGTCATTGCGAGGCGTGCAATGACGAAGCAATCCGTCTCTATTAACCGCCCCCTATTCCGTACTGTATCTTCTCCCTCGGCGTTAGCCCCGCAAGGTCCGGCGTCGTCCGCGGCGGCGCCCCTGCCGGCACCCTTGTCCTCGCTATCTCCGCCTCCATCCCCTGCCTCACCCTCTCTACCAGCGCCCGGGCGCTTTTTACGGACTCCTCCATCGCCTCGATACTGTCCCCGGTTATCAGTTCGGCCACTACCCCGGGATTTGCTCCCACCAGGACCTTCCGGTAGGCCGCCACGGCCCCCGCTAGGAACTTCTCCATCTCTTCCCGCCGCTCCCCGGCCCCCTCTATCGACTTTTTCAGGGCTTCGATTTCGGTGTTTTGCGTCGCCGTAATCTGTTCCAGCCGTGTAATCGCCGCCTCCCTTAGTTTGATCTCCTGCGCCAGTTTTTCATTTTCTTTCCTGAGCGCATCGGCCTCTGTTACCCCCTCGTTGGCTTCCGCGTTTTCCTGTTCTTTTTCCATGACCATTGTTCCTCCTGCCGTTACTCCTCGGCGCCGTCCGCCCTGGATATAAAAGCGCTCTCTCTCGCCCCGTTCCTGGCCGACCTCGCGTTGAGCTCCCTGTTCATTCTGAGGATGGTCTCCCTTTCTTCCAGCCACCGCTTGAACTCCGTTTCCGGGTCCTTTACCCCTATTTCGTCCATGGCCGTGCGGCGTGAGTGTATCCCTGTCTGCACCATGGCCTGCTCGCTGTCCACTTTTTTCTCCATGTCCCTGGGCAGCACCGCGCCCCACACCACCCTTGTCTGGTTCTCGCCGTAGTCTTCGCCCCGGTATTTTTTCAGTAGTTGCAAGACCATCTCGTTACGCCGTTTGTATACCGCCCCGCGTATTATCCTCTTCCGCCTTATCTTCTGCAGCAGCGGTTGGAGCTCTATCTCCAGGGCCACGCCGGACATGTCCCGCTCCAGCCCGCCGAACGCCGACCGCGGCGATTCCGACAGGTCGTGCATGGCGCGGTATATTAAATCGATATATTGAATGTGTAAATTTACGCCGCCCCCTTGCAGCAGGTCGAGCAGGTATGCTTTGGCGTCCTCCGGGATGCTCCACACTGCCCCCGGCCTGACGGCGATGTCCTCGGACTCCTCCACGTTCTCCAGCACCGCGATGGGATTGCCGGATAGCTCCAGGATGCGGGATAGCTGGCTCATCGCCCGGTTAAGCTCCCGCTGTGACTCCATTATCTGGGCAAGGTCGGATGTGCCCCAGAACTTCTTGGGCTCGCGCAGGTTGGGGAAGACGATAAACGGTATGAACCCGTAGGGATTCGGTTTGGCCTCGAGCCTCCCGCCGTCCAGGTACAGCTCGAAGTCACTGTCCGTCCATACCTCCGTTACTGTCGCTGCTTTTCCGGTGGGTTTTACCCCGTAGGCCGTTTCGACCTCCTCCGCTGATAGCCTGTACCTGGAGGCGATGCGCCATATCCGCGACATGTCGTCGCCGGCCCACCAGGCATATATACCCTGGACGTCCGGAGAGGTGACCCTTACTCTTTTTTCGACTGTGTCCCAGGTAACTTTGTAGCCGGCGTCGCCCAGCACTGCTCCGTCGATTTCCGTCTCCAGGTCGAGCTGTTCGAGGTTATTTTCCTGGTAGACCCTGCGGATGGCCGTTTCGGCCTTCCTCGCCCTTTCCTTAGCTTCATCCGTATTGTTGTACGGCTCCACCGTGAAGCCGATGCCGGAGATGAGGTAAGACGCTGCTTTCTCCACAAATGCCCTGGCGTAGTTGAATATCAGCCGCCTCTCGCTGCGCCTCTCCCGTCCTGCCCATTGCCCTCCGTTGTAGAAATCGAGCATCTCCCGGTATCGCCGCATCCTCTCCAGGTCAGTACGCGCCAGTTGCGCCGGCAAGTTCTCATTCATCGGTCTCGCTCTCCTTTTGACGGTAAAACTCCCTTTATGCCCGTTACTTTCCCCTTCACTGCCCTCTGTATCGTCCTCTGGCTCACCCCGAAAAGCGATGCCAGTTCCCTGATCCCCCGGCCGCCGGAAAAAAGACGGTTTATCTCTTTGTTACGCATTCCCTTAAGCCAGTGCTGTCTCCCCCGCGGCTCGTCGTAAAGGCACTGCGGGAACGGGCAGGTCAGGCATGACGTCGCCTGCTCGCACCCTTCGTCCCGGTAATGGCAGTATTCCGGCGGTAAATCAGTCCTTTCATCGTGAATTTCCTCCCCGGTCTCAGGTTCATCTCCGCCAATCTCAAGCGTCAAAAAATCCATTTCGCACCTCTCTAACCAAACATGCCAAGAATAGTACATATGTTCTATTTTGTCAACGGTTTTTTGTCGACTCTTCACCCCCTCGTCCTGGACCCGTCGAAGGTACAGCCCACCCGTCATTGCGAGTCGCGCCGCGACGAAGCAATCCGTCACCCCTCGCCCTGGGCCTGCCGCATGGTGATCCCTCCCGTCATTGCGAGTCGCACCGCGACGAAGCAATCCGTCTACGCTCACCCTGGGCCCGCCGCATGGTGAGCCTTGACAAATATCCCTCGCCCCCTTTATAATTGCTTTGACAAAGCAATATTATTTTTTAGGAAACTTTTAGATGCCCGTCCTGGAACACTATTTAAACGTCCTCGAGGCCAGCCGCCGACTAAAAATACATCCGGAGACGGTCAAGCGACTCTGCCGCCAGGGTGACCTCCCCGCTACCAAGATTCACAACACCTGGCTCATCGATAAAAATATCCTGGACAACTTCGCCGGCACCTACAATCCCCACCGCGGCGCCAGGAAAAGGCTGATAAAGTGAAAGGCGGGCGAAGATAAATAAATTGTGATAAAACTCCTGTCCCTTCGTCTCTTCGCACGTTATAAAATATGGTTGGACAATTATTAATAGTCCGGGTAGTCGTCATAAGCCTGCCCCCGCTGACGGACCTGGCAGACCGGGAGGTAAAATGAAACACCGAATTTTTTTCAGAGTTCTAGCTCTCACCGTGGCCCTTTCCCTTTTACTGCTTACTATTCCGGCGCTGCCGGCTTACGCCTGGTATGATTTGACTTTGACGCCGCCCCAGGGTAAGGTTGGCGCTGTCATCACTCTTTACGGCTCCGCTTTCAACCCCAACCCCACTTCCGACCCCAACTTGAGCGCCATTATCTACTTTTCCAATGTTTCCACCACTGTCGGCCAATCCATCGATTTAAATGTGACTATCCCGAAGACCAAGACACTCGCTATCGTGCAAAATAT
>MGNQ01000048.1:74025-77310 GCA_001796865.1 Chloroflexi bacterium RBG_16_56_11 | reverse complement strand
ATGCCCAACTCCGACCACCCCCCGACGGCTTTTTTCCCGTACCCGTCCGGCTATCATCTCCCCTATTCTTTCCCCCATCCCGTTACCGGGGACATCGATAAGCCGGTGAGCCAATACCAGCACCCGATGGCCATGTGAAAAAGAGTTGGTTCATACCTGACCGCGGCGGTCCCGGAGATAGCTGCTGATGGCCAGGCCGTTCGCGTCGAGGAGCGATGTCCCGCCGTCGGCGACCAGCACGGCGCCGGTCAGCAGCGAGGAATCATCCCCCGCCAGGAAACTGCAAATGGCGGCGATTTCCTCCGGCTCTCCAATACGGCGGAGGGGTGAAAACGAGGTAAACTTCTCGAAGACCCACTCGGGGTCTTTTCCCATCGCTTCGGCCAGCGGGCGGGTATTTTTTTCGAATAGCGGCGTCCTGACCGGGCCGGGGCAGATAACGTTGCAGCGTACCTTCATAGGCCCGTGCTCGACGGCGGCCTCCTGCGTCAGCGCTATCAGGCCGGCCTTGGAGGCGGTATAGGCGGCCCGGCTGGCGATGTAGCGTATCCCTGACAGCGAGGAGATATTGATGACCGAACCGCCTCCACCCTGAATCATGCGGGGTATCGCCAGTCTCATCGTCAGGAACGGGCCGGTCAGGTTGACCTCTAGAATTTTATGCCACAGTTCCAGCGCGAGGTTAATGTCCGTTTCCCTCTCCGGCGGGTCGATACCGGCGCTGTTCACCAGTATGTCCAGCCGTCCGCCGAATTCCAGGGCTGTCTTGACCATGCGCTCGACGTCTTTAACGCTGGTGACGTCTCCGACGGCGGCAGCCACCGAACCCGCCGGCAAAGAGCTCGCAGTCTCCTTCAAACCGTCTTCCCGGATATCGTTGATGACGACCTTCGCCCCATCCGCCGCGAGTCGCCGGGCGGTAGCCGCCCCGATGCCGCTGGCGGCTCCCGTGATAAGCGCAACCTTACCTTTTAGAGCCATAATTCAGTCTCCCGCGGTCTTGACGTGCGGTCTATTTACAAGCGTCTCTCGTAGGGAGAGCGACCGTTGCTTCGCCGGGGGCGGTCACCAGCCCCGCCTGGTTTTCCACCCATATCTCACAGTCCACGAGGTGCTCCCCTTCCCGGACAATTTTGTCTTTCACCCTTCCCTTGACAATATTGATATCGCCCATGATACTGGGATGGCGTACCTGGCATGACATCTTTTTCAGCGTGCCGTCATCGCCCATCCAGTCGGTCACCAGCTGGCCCAGCCAGCAGACCCTCTGCGGACCGTAGTCGGAGGCGCTTTCCAGTCCGGCCCTTTTCTGCATTTCCTCCCGTGAAAACCCGATTTCCAGGTTGGGCCGCCGTCGTTCAATGCGGCGGGGGACCGACGGCACGAACAGGCCGAACCGGACGATTTCCATCATGGTGAGAAGCCCCTTGTCCAGCGGCGGCGTCATCTCCTCGTCGACCTCCACGTCCTCCCAGAAACGTGGCGCGGCGCCGCGCCTTTGACGCTCGAAGGCCAGAATATCCGGCGACCTCACCTCCACGCCCGGTTTGAACTTCCTGTCCAGCTGTACCGCCTGCTTCTCCAGCGACCCGAAGCGGCAGATGGTCGTGCGGATTGTTCCCACCAACTCATTTCTCTGGTTGTGATAGTAAGCCTCGCCCGTGGTGAAGAGCAGCTGACCGAGCGACCGGCTCTGTTTCCGGGCGGTGCCCGTCGATTTTCCCCTTACCGAGAGCTCGTCGCCGAGGTGGACGGGCTGGAAGAACTCCAGCTCCGCCCCGGCGTAGAGCAGGCTCAACCCCGTCACGGGCGGGGTCCCGGGCGCCGCCAGCGCCGGCGAGGTGCCGTGATTGACGTTGAAAAGGAAGGTCGGCGGGGCAGTTACCATGCCGAAACGGCTTTTTCGCACGTAATCTTCGTTTATCCAGAGGGGGTTGCTGTCCCCGACCGCCTCGGCGAAGTTCCTGATGCCGTCCCGCGTGGCCTCGATGAGGAACCTCTGGTCGTTCAAGTCCACCTCGATGCCGATGCCTTTTTTAAAATCGGCCTCGAACTCGTCCAGCGTCATCTTCACAGTGTCCACGGAATCACCTTTTTACTTCACCGGCCGGAACTTCGGCAGGGTTACTTCGGCGGTTATATCCTCAAAGACTACTTCCACCGGCATCCCGATTGATATGTCTCCTCTTTCGCAGCCGACGATGTTGCTCACCAGCAGCGGGCCTTCGTCAAGTTTAACATAGGCCACGTTGTAAGGTATATCACCTTTCCAGGCCGGGTGAAACGCCTGGTGGAAGACGCAAAAAGTAAATACCCGCCCCCGGCCGCTGGCCCTGACCCAGGCCATGCGCGGTCCGCCGCAGGTCGTGCAGTCAGAATCCTGTAAATAGGCCGAGCCGCAGTTCAGGCATTTGTAAACGACCAGTTCGTGTCGTTTCGCGGCAGCCCAGAAAGGCCGGTTCGAAGCTGTTATTAAGGGTAGCTGCTTATCGTATTCCGCCATTTTATCGCCTCAGAATGCAGCAGGTGGCGGCGCTGCCGCTGTCCACCATGCCGCCCAGCCCGGTCACCAGGCAGATTTCGGCATCCTTGACCTGGCAGGCGCCGCCCTCGCCCCTCATCTGCCTTATCCCTTCGACCAGTTGCGTGAAGCCCATGAGGTATCCCCACGACAGGCCGGTGCCCGAAGTATTCGATGGGAATTGACCGTCCGGCTTGAGATTTCCCGCTGCCACGAAAGGCCCGGCCTCCCCCCGCTTGCATATCCCGTAGGACTCCAGCTGCGAGAGGAGAAAAATGGTGAAGGCGTCATATATCTCGGCGACGTCAATGTCCTTGATGGAAACCCCGGCCATGTTGAACGCCTGCTCTCCCGCCCGGGCCGTGACAAAGCCATCAAAATGGTGGATAGCCTCCGGAGAATGCCGCATCTCCCGCAGGGAGTGGTCGACACCGTAGCCCATGACGTAAACAGGCTTTTTCCTGTAGCCCTTAGCTCTTTCCGCCGAGGTGATTATCAGGGCGACGGCGCCGTCATTGACCAGGCAGAAGTCATACAGGCATAACGGCTCGACCACCATCCGGGCATTGAGGTAGTCCGTCATGGTGAGCTTTTTATCACACATGATTGCGTCCGGGCGCCGGTTGGCGTATTCCCGGAGGGTGACAGCTACCGACCCGAGCTGCTCGCGGGTCAGTCCGTAAAGATGTCGGTACCTCTGGGCGATGCAGGCGGCAGTCGCCCCCGGCCCGTACCAGCCGTAGGCCCCCGGAGTATTCCCCGTC
>MGNQ01000048.1:64080-73990 GCA_001796865.1 Chloroflexi bacterium RBG_16_56_11 | reverse complement strand
GGCACTCGAGGCGTAGACCAGGATGCAGGTGCGGCAAAGACCGGCCTCCATGGCACCGATGGCCATCGTCGTCATCACGATGGCGTACGAGCCCAGACTGGCCACCTGCCAGACCAGCGTGGCGGGAATCCCGGCCATCTGTAAGGGCAGTGTATCATTCAGGCCGCCGCCCATCCCCTGCTGGAAGATGTAGCCATCGACCTCGCTCTTCTTCATCCCCGCGTCTTCAAGCGCAAGGGTGATGGACTCCGCCGCCAGTTCGTCCGGGGTCGTGTCCGGGATTTTACCCAGCCGGGTCAGACCAAGGCCGACAAATGCGTATTTGTCCTTAATACTCATTTCCCTTTTAACAATCTGTCATTGCGAGCGAAACAAAGCAATCCGTGAAACTTTTTACCTGTCATTCTGGCGCTGTAACGACAAATGGGGCGGATTGTTTCGTCGTTGCATTCCTCGCAATGACATTTACATTTTTACTAGTCAAATACCCCGTCTTTTTCCATTCGCTTGAAGTCGGCGGCGGGTATGCCGAGGACTTCCGTGCAAATATACTCGGTATGCTCGCCCAGGAACACGGGGCGGTGTATCTCGGCGGTGGCGTCGGAAAGCGTGAAACCCGGCGGATGGAAAAATTTCTGTTTTCCCAGGTAAGGATGTTCCAGCTCACGGAAAAAATCATAGGCCTTAAGCTGCGCGTCTTCTTCCGAGTCCTGGGCGGTGGCCACAACCCCGGCCGCGACACCCGCTGCCTGCAGCATCGTCATCACCTGCTCCGCCGTGAAATCCGCCGTCCATCGATTAACGTGTTCGTCAAGTTCATCACTGTGCGCGACCCGGCCTTCCAGCGTGCCGAACCGGCTGTCTCTCGTCCATTCCGGGTTTCCCACCACCCGGCAAAAACCCTCCCATTCACCGTCTGTCTGGACTGTAATGGCCACCCACCGGTCTTCACCCTGGCAGCGGTAAGGGCCGTGAGGGGCGGCGTAGCTGCATTTGTTGCCCTTCAGGGCCAGCTCGCGTCGATTCGCCGCATAGTCGAGCACCAGCGGCGAAAGGTAGTTGATACCGGATTCAATCTGCGCCTGGTCGATGCACTGACCCTTTCCGGTGCGCTGCTGGTAATCTATGGCCGTAATCAGGGCCATCCCACCGAAAAGGGGCGAGAGGTGGTCGGTGTAGAACGATGAGATGGGGACGGACAGCCGGTCCGGCCAGCCGGTGATGGTGTAGAACCCGGTGAGGCTGGTCACCGTCTGCCCGAAACCGGGCTGGCTGGCCATCGGGCCGGTATGCCCGTAGCCGGCGGTGCGGTGCATGATAAGCCTCGGGTTTATTTTATGTAAATCTTCATAGCCCAGCCCCCGTTTTTCCAGTGTGCCCGTGGTAAAGCTTTCCACCAGGACGTCCGCCCAGGTGGCCAGCCTCTTGAAGATATTCACGCCTTCGGGATGGTTCAGGTTCAGGCTGATACCGTATTTCTTCACGGGATGGGTCACCGCGAAGGCCGCGCCGAACTCCAGGCGCTTCCGGGGGTCTCTAAATTCCTCAGCGTGTTCCGCGGCGCGGGGATTGAAGCCGCCGCCCTGCCGCGTCACATCCGGCCTTGAGAAGCTCTCGATGCGCACCACCATCGCCCCGTAGTAGGTCAGAAAATTGGACTGGAAAGGCCCGACCCCGCCCCAGGTGAAATCCAGGACTTTCAATCCTTCAAACGGTCTCTTGGCCATGATGTACCTTTTTAAATAACTCTCCGCTCTTTCAAATTGACCAGGTCGGTCGTTGACATTTGTAGCTCGCCTTTATATATTTCCTCGTTGTGTTCGCCGATGAGGGGCGCCCGGAAACGGATACCGCAGTCCCCCTCCCCGACTTTAACGAACCCCCCCGGATACGTAATTGATTCTCCGAGCTCCGGGTGCTCGACCTGCCTCCAGAAGCCCCTTTCCACGAGCTGGGGAAACTGCAGCAGGTCTTTAGGCGCCAAGACGGGTGTGAGCTGGATCCTCTTTTCCAGGGATAAATCATTGAGCTCCATCTTGGTATATTTCATAAAGAACTGTTCCAGGGTACGGCGTATTTCCTTAACCTCGGCCACGGTGAAGCGGCTCCAGGTTTCTTTTTCCCAGTCCCATCCGGCTAAAAGGCCAGGATCGATGCCTGACTCCCTTATCCACCGGACGAGGTCCTGGTTATGTTTGACGAAGTTGGGACCAATCCAGAAGAAAAAGGCAATGCTCCCGTCCTTGCATTCCCAGAGAAGGGGCAACTTGACCTGGCCGTCTCTGGCCATTACCCTGACGCGATCTCTGCCTTCCCGGGAGACATTTATCCGCTGGAAGGCCCAGGGGAGCTTGGTCTCAATCGATATGGCGAAACATAGTCCCTGGTGGGAGGAAGCGTCGACCTGCTGACCGTGCCCGGTGAGCCTTCGCTGGCAGAGGGCCACCATCGTCCCGACCGCCCCGTTCATCGCCCCGACAAGGTGGGCGTGAGGGTAGCTCGGCGCCAGCGGGGGACGGTCCGGTTCGCCGGTGATATACATATAGCCGGAAAGGGCCCAGACCGCCAGGTCCCGGTCGTTAAAATCCCGGTACGGCCCTTTCTGCCCGAAACCGCTGATGGAGGTAAGGATAACGGCCGGATTGATACTGCTGAGCACCTGGTAGCCGAGGCCGAGTCCATCCAGGTACCCCGGCTTGAAAGACTCGATGACGACATCGGCCGTCCTCACCAGTCTCTTGAATATTTCCCGTCCGTCGGCCGTCTCGATGTCCAGGGTGATTCCCCTCTTGTTGGCGTTGAAGGCGAACCAGTAGAGGCTCTTCTCCGGCTCCGGCGAGTCATGGTAAAACGGCCCGATACTGCGGCCGGGGTCTCCCCCCGGCTTCTCTATCTTAATGACGTCCGCCCCGAAGTCTCCCAGGGACTTGCCGCAGAGAAAACCTTTTTCATCGGTCAGGTCGAGGACGCGATAACAACTGAGCATAGACTAACCTTTCCTGTGAGGTCAGCGAATACCGGACGTCACTCGAACATAATGACGTTACGCAGTCCCTCGCCTTTTGCGGTGGACTTTATCGCCTCGTTGATTCGCCCGAGGGGGTAACGCCCGGTGATAAGCTCGTCCAGCTTCAGACGTCCCGCCTGGTACAGGGTCACCAGGTTAGGTATGTCTATCTTCAGGTTAGCCGCTCCCATGAAGCCCCCGATGACGTTCTTCTCAAATGGTATCAGCTCGAGCGGGGAAAAGCAGAGCTGTTCCGTTACCGGCGGGAGGCCGATGAGGACGATCGTGCCCCGCGGGCCGGCCATCGCTATCCCCTGGCGCATGGCCGCGATGCTGCCGACCGTCACGAAGACGTAGTCCGCTCCCCTCCCGGATGTCAGTTTCCTGATGTCCTCCGCGGCTTTTTCGCTCTTCGCGTTAACCATGTGGGTCGCCCCGAACTCCATGGCCTTCTTCATTTTTACGTCCAGGACATCGACCGCGATAATCGGGTAGGCGCCCGAGTATGCCGCTCCCTGGATGGCGTTTATCCCCACGCCGCCGGCCCCCATGACCACAACGCTTTCAAAAGGTTTCACCCGGGCGCGTTTGACTACACCGCCGAAACCGGTGATGACGCCGCAGGCCAGGAGGGCGGCCCGGTCCAGCGGCATGTCGGCGGGGACCTTCGCTACCTGCGACTCGTCTACCAGGATGTACTCGGCAAAGCCGGCCACTCCCGCTTTCTGAACGAGCGGCAGGCCTTTTTTGTTATGCAGCTTCACATCTTTCGGCGGGGCGAACTTGGCCTGGCAAAGATGGGGCAAACCGGAAACGCAGTAGTAGCATTGCCCGCAGGAAGCCAGGAGTGAAATGACCACGGCGTCGCCTTTTTTTACCGAAACGCCGGGGCCGGTCTCCTCGACATAGCCGGCTGTTTCGTGTCCGCCGATAAATGGCACGGGTCCGGGGAGTTCTCCCTTAATATCGTGGACATCGCTGTGGCAAACCGCCGTCGCCGCCACGCGCACTCTCACCTGCCCTTTTCCTGTCTTGGCCAGGTCAACTTCTTCGACCACCAGGGGTTTGCCGAACTCATAACATACGGCAGCTTTCATCAATCCCTCCTGAAAAATAAAAACTAATACTGATAGTTTTGTTTGCTGGGTCGTGGATTTTATACAGACCGCATAGCATTGAGTGCTATTCCATCCGTAAGAGGCTATAACATTATGCCCGCTCAAGTCAACACCACTTTGGTTCAAACCATGATTCCTGTTATACTTTTATCGAAACCGCTTTTTCAGGATGATTTTATGGCCGATTTCGGATATGCCGGTAAAATTTTAAAGGTCGACCTCTCGGCGGCCAAGACCACTGAGTCAGACACCGTAGACTACGCCGGGCGGTTCCTGGGCGGAAGGGGCATCGCCGCCAGACTGTTCTGGGACATGGTCCCGGCGGGGGCGTCGGCCACCGGGCCGGACAACTGCCTGGTTTGCGCCGCTGGACCGGTAACGGGGTTCTCGGGGCTGGCGGGCAACCGGTGGGTAATCTGCGGGAAATCGCTGTTGCGGCAGCCGGAGTTTTTTTCCTACGGCAATCTCGGGGGTAAATGGGGACCGGCGCTGAAATCCGCCGGCTATGATGCCCTCGCCGTCCGGGGTCGGGCGGAAAAACCGGTTTACCTTTACATCCATGATGGTATCGTCGAGACCAAAGACGCTTCTTCCCTGTGGGGACTATCGACTTTCGATACCTCTGAAATAATCCGCGAGCAACTGGGTAAAGGAGTCAGTGTCCTCTGTATCGGCCCGGCGGCCGAGAACCTGGTATCCTTCGCTACCGCACTGGCCGATGGCGGGGCCTCCGTGTCCGGAGGGCTGGGCGGCGTCATGGGCTCCAAAAACCTTAAGGCCATCGCCGTCAGCGGCGAAAAACGATATCGGGCCGCGTTCCCGGAAAAGCTCGAAGAGATAAAAAGTCTGGTTAAACGGCTAAGGAGCTCGACCTTCAACGGCCTTTCGCCCTGGGCGATACCCGGGGTCACCAACCCGGAAAACTGCTACCTCTGCGGCGTCGGCTGTTCGAGACAATCGTACCGCGGGGAAAAAGGACGGCGTTTCAAACTGTTCTGCCAGGCGAGCGGCGTCTACACGAAGCCGGCCGCGGCCTATTACAGTAATGCGACTGAGGCGTCTCTACTCGCCACCCGGCTCTGCGATAGCTACGGGTTGGATACCGTAGTCCTGGGGCCCCTGATTGCCTGGCTTATCAAGTGCTATCAGGAAGGCATTATCACTGAAACATCGGCAGGTCTGCCCTTGTCCCGTGCCGGCAGCGCCGAATTCATCGAAGCTCTGACCCGTAAGATATCCCTCCGGGAAGGGTTCGGTGACTCCCTCGCCCGGGGCATGCTTGCCGCGGCGCAAACACTCGGCGGCGGCGCTATTGAGCTCACCCCTGAGTTTATCGCCACCCCCGGTAACGAGACCAAGGACTACGATCCACGCCTCATCTTGACAACAGCCCTCCTGCTGGCAACCGAGCCGAGAAGGCCGGTCAGCCAGCTTCACGGCATCAGCGGCAATATCCTTATATCATGGACGAGCTGGGCAAGAAAGCTTGAAGGATCGTTTTTTACTACCGATGACCTGCGGCTGGCTGCGGTCCGGTTCTGGGGCGGTTCCGGCGCCGTCGATTTCTCTACTTATGCCGGTAAAGCGCTCGCCGCCAAAAAAGTCCAGGACCGTTCTTGCGCGCAGGAAAGCCTCGTCCTCTGCGACGTCCACTGGCCGATGGTCGTCACCTCGGCGGCTGACCCGGCCGGACACGTCGGTGACTCCACACTCGAAAGCCGCGTCTATTCCGCCATCACCGGCAAGGAAATCGATGAAAAGGAGCTCAACCGCACCGGCGAAAGAATCTACAATCTGCAGCGGGCCATACTCCTGCGGGATGGCTGGGCAGGGCGGCCCGGTGATAAGGTCCTGGATTATTTTTTTAACCGTCCTCTAAAACAAGATGAAGTCTTTTTTAATCCGGACGCGATTATGCCCGGGCCGGGCAACCGGATTATCTCCCGGTTGGGTAGCGTGCTTGACCGCGCCGAGTTCGAAAACATGAAGACCGACTACTATCGACTGCGCGGTTGGGACGCCGTGACCGGATTTCCCACCCGTTCCAAACTGCGGGAGCTCGGGCTGGATGATATTTCCGGAGAGATGGAAAGGCCGGGCCTCGTTATTTGAAAGGTAAAAAGAAGTACTTTGTGGATGGGTTTTATCACTCTTTTCCGGTAAACCGGTCCTGTCCGTCTGCAATCTATTCCCCTCTTTCAATCCTATCCACTTGCGGTTTGACACCGTTTTCCTGTATAATGAAAATGGTTCAGGTTTAGGTTATTACAATCTCCTTAGAATCCAGTTTCACTGATTTATCTAAGCTGTTGGATGACCCAAACTCTAACTAATATTAAAGAGAGGAGGTCATCCAGATGAGTTTTCAGGACAAGTCTCTCCAGTGTGCTGATTGTGGGAAAGGCTTCACTTTCAGTGCCGAAGACCAGGAGTTTTTCCAGTCTAAAGGTTACACCAACGAGCCGAAGCGCTGTCCGGAATGCCGCCAGGCAAGAAAAACGGAGCGCTATGGAACCAGCGGTTACGGGGCCAGACGCCAGATGTACCCCGCAACATGCGGCGAGTGCGGCAAATCTACCGAAGTTCCTTTTCAACCTCGCGGGGATAAACCGGTTTACTGCAGCGATTGCTATCGTAAAGTCCGCCCGAGTAGGTAAGTGAGGTTAACCCGGATAGCATCAGGGTCGGGCAACCGGCCCTGGTGCACCCGGCGATAAGGAGAGACCGACAATGAAAATCTATGTTGGCAATCTGTCCTATGAGGTCACCGAAGATGAACTGGCGGCGGAATTCGGGACCTTCGGCAAGGTGGACTCCGTGGCCATCCCTGCCGACAAATTCAGCGGGCGGCCCAAAGGGTTCGGCTTTGTAGAAATGGCAAAAAAAGCCGAAGCCGAAGCCGCTATCGCCGGGCTTAACGGTAAATCACTCAGAGACAGGACTATCGTTGTCAATGAGGCCCGACCGAGGACCGACAACCGGGGTGGTGGCGGTGGCTTTTACGGCGGAAGAAAGAGCGGCGGTTACGGCGGCGGGCGGGGCGGGCGGCCCGGAGGACGAGGACCGCGGCGGTTCTGAACCAACCAGCTATCCACATGAGCAGCCGGCCAGACTTCAACGATTGACCGGCGGCTGTCTCACCCGCGACAAATCGGCGTGGCGCAGCCTGTTTGAAAAGGGGGTAGCATGAATATCTACATCGGCAATCTATCGTTCGAAGTGACTGAAGATGAGCTTCGCGAGGAGTTCGCCGCCTTCGGAGAAGTAATTTCCGTGACCATCATGAACGATAAGTACATCGGCAGCGGCCAGGCCAGAGGCTACGGCTTCGTCGAGATGACCCTGAAATCCGAAGGCACCGTTGCTATCTCCAACCTTAACGGGAAAAAACTAAAGAACATGGCGGTCAACATTATCGAAGCCCTGCCTCTATCTGATAAAAGGGGACTGCCCCCCATCAGCATCAGAGCCGGCAACCGTCCCAGTAAAAGCCGGCAAAGGGTACACCAGACCGCCTGGTGACAAAAGACTATTACTCGCCAACAAACATATCAGCCGGGCCTCCGGCACCTTTCATGAGTGACACCGTTTTCCATGGGACATGTCCCGCTATCCTACGCCGCATCGATTTATCTTTTTTCATTCAATACCCTGATTAATGTTATGTTAACAACTATTCTTTGTTAAAACATTATGGCGAATTCTCGTGTCATCAACGTAGACCATATCGGCCCGGTTCTGCTCGAGCGGAGCGCCCGGGCGCGCCGTATTGTCATCTCGGTGCGCCCTCGGAAAGGGGTCCGGGTGGCCGTCCCGGCGCGCGTGCCCTTCCGGCAGGCCGTCGATTTCGTACACACGAAAAAAGAGTGGATCCGGAAACATCTCGAGATTATCCGGCGCCTCGATAGTCGCCAGAAGGCTCTGGCAGGTCTCCTCGAAGGCATTGACCGGGTCAGGGCGGAGAAAACCCTGACCGCCCGACTCCTCCGTCTTGCCCGGCGATACGGGTTTGCCTGTCACCGCGTCTCAGTGCGGAATCAAAAGACCAGATGGGGCAGCTGCTCCCATAACAATGCTGTCAGCCTCAACGTGAAACTGGTGATATTACCCGGAGAGCTTCAGGACTACGTATTGCTGCACGAGCTCGTCCATACCCGGATACATAACCACAGCCCAGCGTTCTGGAGGGAGCTGGATAAATACGTTGGCGACGCCAGGGCCCTGGCCACCCGGTTGCGGGAATATGACCTGAGACTGATGAGTTGAACAAGTATTGACATTTGCCGAAATATTGTTTTAAACTAGTCTTCAACTACCGCATCTGAATCTCCGTGTTTAGAATATTTTTAGCACTTTGTCACTATGAGGAAATTAGAGCACTGGCTAACACTACGTATGGTAGCTGCTGGTGATTTTTATTATCCAGAGGTCCGGCTTACCCCTCCGGCCCAATATCGCGGAAATTATTCGCAACCAAGCAAAGGAGGTGATATTTGTAGCTTTATAATAAAATGAATAACCAGTTCGTAAATTATTATAAGGGGGCGTACTGTACAATATGAAAAAATTAATATTCATACTTCTGACAGGGATTATCTTCGCTGCCCTGCTCATCAGCGGGTGCGGCAAGTCCGAGACTGCGACCACGACTCCGGCGGCCACCGCCACTCCGACGTCCACGGCTGGCAAGCCGCAGACCGGCGGTAATTTGAGGATTATCATCGGCGCCGGGGGAACTCCCCAGAACGTCGGCTACTATCCCAAGCAGCAATTCGCCGATGCCACCGTCGGTACGATATGGGCGGAGCGTATACTCAACCTTTTACCGAGCGGCGATTTTGAACCCAATATCGCCGAAGGTTATTCCATGTCCGCCGACCTGAAGACCATCACCATTCCCCTGAGAAAAGACGTTAAATTCCAGGATGGTACACCCTGGAATGCGGCGGCGGCTATCTGGTCCTTCCAGAGAGCCAAGGATGCGGGCGCCCTCGCCGGCGGTAAGCGTATCGACAAGATTGAAGCTACCGATGAATACACGGTAAAAGTCACCCTTAACGTCCCCAACAACCAGGTTATCTACGACCTGGCCCGCGTTTACATGTATTCTCCGACTGCCTATGATAAAAACGGGGAAGACTGGGCCATCAATCATTCGGTATCCACCGGGGCTTTCGAAGTTACCGAATTCACGCGTGATGTCGTCGTCAAGGCGAAAAAATTCGACGGCTACTGGCGCAAAGGCCTTCCCTACTTCGACACCGTGGAATTGATAACCGTTAAGGACGCCACGACGGCCTCGGCGATGATGCAGGCGGGACAGGCAGATATCTGGATGGGCGTTCCCTCCCAGCAAGCCTCCGAGCTGAAATCCGCCGGCTTCAAGACCAACGAAGCCCCTACCACCTACAATACTTTGTACTTCGATAGCACCGACCCTACCTCGCCGTTCGCCAATAAAAAAGTGAGGGAGGCAGCTGAGTATGCCATCGACCGGCCTGCCATGGCTGAGGCGCTGGGATTCGGTTTCCAGATCCCCGTAGACCAGCCGACCCATAAGGGCACCGCCGGCTACAACCCTAACTACCCGGTGCGCGCTTTTAACCCGGACAAGGCGAAGCAATTGCTGGCCGAGGCGGGCTTCCCCAGCATCAAGACCAAATTGATAATCATGCAGGGCGCCGATAACGCCGGGGCCATCGTCCAGAGCTACCTGGCGGATGTCGGGATCGATGCCCAGATAGATATCGCCGATGTCGGCAGGTTCTGGGGTTCTATCAACGGC
>MGNQ01000048.1:58406-64062 GCA_001796865.1 Chloroflexi bacterium RBG_16_56_11 | reverse complement strand
CGGAATTCGCCGTCGCCTGGCTCCACCATTTCGGACCGGAGCCGCTCATGAAGTTCGCTTCCATGGCCAAGTCCAAGGAATATCTCGCAGCGGCTGACAAGCTGGTCATAGCTCCGAACATAGCTTCCATGCGGACGGCAACCCAGGAAATGGTCACCCAGGCCGGCCTCGATGTCATGTTTGCCCCGCTGACCCTGAACCTGGGGGCTGCTGTTTATCAGTCCAAGCTACACACAGGCTACTATCTCGACCTTGACTGGACCTACTGGTCTATCTGGGACGACTGGATGGAAAAGTAAAAACGTAGAGAGCAGGGCGATTCGCCCGGGCAGGAATACCGCTCCGGTGTAAATCGCCCTGCTCCTCTTGAATTTTCCTGATTTCCGGTTGGCTCAGGGACGCCCGGCCGATGGATATCGTGAGTCCGGCTATGTTTAACCGATAATTTTCCGGAGTTTCATAATGACGGCGTATATTATCAGGCGGTTGCTTCTGGCGATATTCTGCCTCTTTATGATAACCTTGATAATCTTCTTCGCCATGAGACTGCTGCCCGGCGACCCCATCATCATTTACATTGGCCAGAGTACGCAGTTGTCCACTTTATCCGAGGAAGGTGTGCAAAAGCTGCGGGAGGAGTTCGGACTGGACAAACCCATCCTCGCACAGTACCTGAAATGGGTGTCGGGGGTGGTAAGGTTCGACTTTGGCAGGTCGATATTTTACCATATGCCGGTAAGCACGTTGCTCCGCGAGCGTTATCCGGTAACCTTGAACCTGGGACTGGAAGCATTCATCATCAGCACCGTCCTTGGCATTGGGGCCGGGGCGCTGGCGGCCGTGAAGCGCGGCAAACTGGCCGATAGAATCGTGACGCCCCTTTCGTATGTCGGCATCACCATACCTGTCTTCTGGCTGGGTGTGATGATGATTTATGTCCTTGGCCTCCAGTTTAGATGGCTGCCGATAATCGGCTATACCTCGCCGTTTGATGATTTCTGGATGAGTACCAAACAGGCGATTATGCCCGTTATCTGTCTCTCCGTCGGGGCGCTGGCCGGCATCGCCCGGCAGGCCAGGTCAAGCATGCTCGAAGTTGTCCGGCAGGACTACATCCGTACTGCCTGGTCCAAGGGCCTGAGCGAACGTGTCGTCATTATCAAGCACGCCTTGAAAAACAGCCTTATCCCGGTAGTCACCGTTCTCGGTCTGCAGCTTGGCTTTATCTTCGGCGGCTCGGTCATTGTCGAAACCGTGTTCTCTGTTCCCGGTATCGGCTCCCTGATGGTGACCAGTATCTTCGCCCAGGACTATTCGGTAGTACAATCATGCACCCTAGTTTTTGCCGTGGTCGTCGTAGTCGCGAATCTGATAGTTGACATCACTTACGGCTGGCTCGACCCCAGGATACAGTACGCCTAGGATTTTGATATGGCAGCAGATGTTACCACCAACGCCAGCTTTTCAGAATCTCCTGCGAAGGTTAGCGAGTGGCGGCGTTTCGTCAGGGTGTTTTTCCAGCGCCGGATAGTCATCTTCGGCTTCGTGGTCTTGATAATCCTGGTATTGACGGCTATATTCGCCAACCAGCTGGCGCCCTATGACCCCTATAAACAAAATCTAAAAATCATCCTGCAGCCGCCCAGCGGTCAGCATCTGCTGGGTACTGACCCCATCGGTAGAGATACCCTGAGCCGGCTCATTTTCGGCACCAGGACGGCGTTGCTGGTGGGGTTCGTGAGTGTTTCTATCGCGTCAGTTCTCGGCGTGACGCTCGGTATTCTGGCCGGATATTTCCGGGGTATAACCAATGTGCTTATCATGAGGTTCACCGATATCCTCATGCCCTTCCCTATGATAGTGCTGGCGCTCCTGCTGGCGGCCGTGCTCGGCGGCGGTATCCAGAATGTCATCATCGCACTGGGTATCGCCACTATTCCGGGGTATATCCGGATAATGTGTGGCATGACGCTTTCCATCAAAGAAAATGATTATATCCTGGCGGCGCGTTCCATGGGGGCCAGCCACGTTCGCATGATGTGGCGACATATCCTGCCGAACGCCATTGCCCCGATAATCGTGGTCGTTACCCTGCAGCTGGGATTCCTTATCCTCGCCGAGGCGGGGCTTAGCTTTCTCGGCGTCGGTATCCGGCCGCCGGGGGCCGCCTGGGGCGCCATGGTCAACGAAGGGTATCGCTACCTGGTGAGGCAGCCGATACTCTCGGTAGCCCCCGGGGCCGCCATCATGCTTGTCGTCTTCGCTTTCAACATCGTCGGAGATGCCCTCAGAGACGCCCTCGACCCCCGGTTAAGGGGCACTCTGTAATTACGGAACAATTATCCGGCATCAACGAAACTCAACGCCCCGATGCCGGAAGGAGGAAATCAAATGGCGAAGACCGCTTACGGACATTTCATCAGGAGTTTTTCTTTCCAGGACTTCGGGCCGGGCCTCTATCGGCAGGGCACCCGGATGAACGGTGAATTTTTGGGATTCGATGTCTGTATCGAATACGGGACCTTCTACGCCGCGGGAAAAGTGGGGCGGGCGCCCTTCGACGCCGAGACGCACGACTATGACCAGGTGAGTATCTGGATGGGGACCGATACGTACGATATGGGTTACCTGGGGGCGGAGGTCGAGGTGATGGTCGGGGAAGAAATGGAGAAGCACGTGCTCACCACCTCGACGGCCATTGCCATTCCAAAGGGTTTTCAGCACGGTCCGGCCAGCATCGTGAGAATGGACAGGCGGTTCATCCAGATGAGTGTTTCCATGACCAGGGAAACGAAGTCGACCCCGGTGCACTCGGACATTACCCCGAAATGGCCGGGCGGGTTCCAGGCGAAATACCGGGAGAATGTCCAGCACCTCGCTTTCACACGCAATGGGCCCTGGCACTATGGTCCCAACAACGCCGACACGCACGGCGGGGCCATCACGGAAATCAAGGGCAAGGACTTCGATTTCCACATGTCTTACGAAAGCATGAACAAGGCGCCCTACCGGTTCGGCCCGGTGCCGGACAAGCCGCACGTGCACCCCTATACGGAGTTCTTGCTTTTCATAGGAGCGGACGGTAACAATCTCTCCGAACTGGGGGCGGAGTGCGAGATGTACATGGGTAAAGAGATGGAAAAGCACGTCATCACCACCCCCTCGGTGGCCATACAGCCCAAGGGCCACCCGCACTGCCCGCTCATCGTCAATAAACAGGACAGGCCCTGGATATTCGCCGTCGTGAGGCCGTTCGGACACACCGGGACGGGACAGAGCGGCTACATCACCTAATATTTAGTTGCCGAAATGAGCTTTGCCATTTACCGCTCGTGATGGGCCTTTCAAACCACCCTTCGACAGGCTCATTTCGTGGTGACTCAGTGGAACCAGGGTGAGCGGTTTACTTGAGCGCCAACAATTGCAACTAAGCACTAGCCTGGCGGGAAATCAATTTTAAAAGTCCAGGTACTCCCGGCCCAATATCTCACGCACGATAATCGATTTCATGATTTCGGCGGTGCCGTCGCCTATCTCCGGCAGGATGGCGTCCCGCAGCCGCTGCTCTATCGGCAGGTCCTTGCTGTAGCCGTAGTGCCCATGGATGAGCAGGCACTCGTGGATGATATCGAACGCCGTCTTGGGGCACCACCACTTGACCATGGCGGCCTCTTTGCTGTGAGGCAGTCCCTTATCCTTCAGCCACAGGACGCGGTAGCACAGCCACCGCCCCAGCTCGATGCGAGTGGCCGCTTCGGCCAGCCGGAAGGAAACCCCCTGGAACCGCGCGATGGGCCGGTTGAACTGCACCCTCTGCCGGGCGTAGTCGAGCGTCTCCTGCAGGGTGACATCCGCCTTGGCCAGGGATTCCAGCGCGCCGAAAGCCCGGACGCAGTCGAAGGTGCGCATGGCGGCATAAAATCCTTTTCCCTCTTCATCGCCCAGCCGGTACTTACCGGGCAGGCGCACATCTTCCAGCGACATAATCCCGCCGCCGGTCGACTCCGTCCCGAGGTCGGCGATGGGCGCCCGGGTCACCCCGGGAAGGTCCAGCGGCACCAGGAAAGGGGTAAGCCTCCGGGAGGAGGGGTCAGTCCTGGCCAGCACCGTGGCGGCGTGCCCCTGCTGGAGGAAAGTCACGCGGTTCTTTTCCCCGTTTAAAATGTAATAGTCGCCGTCTTTCCTGGCTATCGTTTTCAAATTGGCCAGGTCGGAGCCGGCCTCGGCCTCGGTAGCCGCCATGAGCACAATCTTCCTGCCCCGGGCCATGGCCGGCAACCATTCCCGCTTGAGGTCATCGTTACCCAGCACCACGAAGTTCGCCTGCGCATAATTGTTGAAGACCAGGTAAGCGGCGTCATCGGCGTGCCGTGCCAGCTCCTCAAGAATGACGCCCGTGGTAACAGCGTCTTTCATTTGCCCCTCGTATTGCTCCGGAATATTCAGCCCCATTAGCCCGAGGTCGGCAATCTTTTTTATCATTTCGGGAGGCACGGACCCGGCCTTGACCCTGGCCGCGTAACCCGGAGCCAGCTCCTTCTGCCCGAAATCCCTGACCATGCGGCGTATCATCTCCTGCTCTTCAGTGAAGCTAAAGTCCAGCATCTGCCACTCTCCTTTCGGCCCGGCGCACGTCGTTATCGGCAACATTATAAGAAAACTGCGGAAACAACGGCAACTTTCTA
Organism: Chloroflexi bacterium RBG_16_56_11; assembly: GCA_001796865.1. Taxonomy (GTDB): domain Bacteria; phylum Chloroflexota; class Dehalococcoidia; order Dehalococcoidales; family RBG-16-60-22; genus RBG-16-56-11. The sequence goes on along the minus strand of MGNQ01000048.1, from coordinate 59,377 downwards.
ACTTGAACATTACCGGCGACTAATTCTATTATAATGATGAGATTCCAAATTATTTCATCGATTGAGGAGGTCTCCATGAACCCGTTGCCGCCGGAATTATCTGTGCTCGGTAAATTCGAATTCGAGAGAAAACCCGTTGGCGTCAAATTCCTGAACACCCGGCCGAAGGGCCTGAAAAGGCCGGGTAAGACGCTCGACTTCTGTGAAATGCTGGTCGAGGCGCAGCAGGGTAAGGCCTTCTACGTCACGAAGGAAGATTTCACCTGCATCGGCCCGCTTATGCTGGGAATGGTCGAGGCCGACCCCATTTTCGAGAGCGGCCGCGTCGGCCCGAAGCTGGGCGCCTTTAAGGACGTTCGCGCCAACCGCCGCATTTACCAGTACCTACCCAGGCTGGCCAGGGGCTCGGTCGACTACCTGGCCTTCGCCCCTATCGACAAACTAAACTTCGAGCCGGACCTGCTGATTATCCTGGCCAGCGTGAGCCAGGCGGAGATATTCATCCGGGCCAAAGCCTATACCACCGGCGAAATGTGGACGGCCAGGGGTACGCCGGTGGCCGGGTGCACCTGGCTTTATCTCTATCCCTACCAGACCGGTGAGATGAACCTGACCATCACCGGGTTCGGTTTCGGGATGAAATCGCGGCGGTTGTTCCCGGAAGGCCGCATACTCCTTTCCATTCCCTGGGACAAGCTGCCCGGCATCATTAAAAACCTCGAGGAGATGGAGTGGGTACCGGAGTCCTATACCCTGGGTCCGGAAGGCCATAAAAAGAAGGTCCAGAGCATCGTCGAAGAGCTGAAAAAGGAGGCATGATATCATGGCAGCCCCTAAATACGAAAAGTACGTGGTGACCCTGTCGTCCGGTGGAAAGAAGCCCGGGGTCTGGCTGATGAGCAACGAGCTCGTCCCCGGCTGTAACATCAACATCATGTATAACTGGATACGCGAGCAGCCCAAGCCCAACC
>MGNQ01000048.1:57826-58396 GCA_001796865.1 Chloroflexi bacterium RBG_16_56_11 | reverse complement strand
GGCCATGGAATCGCACGACTACGATGAAATAATCCTGAACATCGGGGCGGACCCCGAGCATCCCGAGTACCTCGGCGGGGAAATCGAAGGCTACATGGGCGACGAACGGCAACTGATTACCGCCACGACGGCGCTCTTTATACCCCGGCGCGTGCCGCACGGCCGGGTTTCCTGGAAAAAGTTTGAAAGACCCCATATGCAAATGGCCATCAAGCTCAGCGGTAAAATCGAACCGATGAAGCCGCCGGAGCGGAAATAGCGACTTCCGTCTCATATCGTTGTTCAATCGAATTGGAAAAAACATCCTGGAGGTAAATATGGCGGCTAAAAAGCGAGATTACTCTGCCCTGGAAAAGTTCAAATTCGAAAGGAAACCCGTCGGCGTTAAATTCCTCATCACCCGTCCGCCGGGGATTAAGAAGCTGGCCAAAGAGCTCAATTTCTGCGAGATGCTTAAAGAGGCCCAGGAGAACGACGCCTTTTACGTGGGCCCTGACCAATGGGTCTGCGTGGGCGTTGAGCAGATGATACTGGGTATGAAAGACCCGGAGCCGGTCCTCATTAGCGGGG
>MGNQ01000048.1:56545-57796 GCA_001796865.1 Chloroflexi bacterium RBG_16_56_11 | reverse complement strand
TCGGGGAGGCGACCCCCTGCCGGGCCATGTACGAGTTCCTCCCCCGCCTGCCTAAAGACTCGGTAAAGTACGTCGCGCTCGCCCCCCTGGATAAGCTCACCTTCGACCCCGACGTGCTGGTCATCACCGCCGAGCTTTTCCAGGCCCAGACGCTCCTGCGGTCGATTAACTACTCCACCGGCCGGCCTTTCGTCAGCAAGGCGACGCCGGTGGTGGCCTGCTCCTGGATTTTTGTCTACCCCGTCGTCAGCGGCGAGCTTAACTACTATATCACCGGGCTGGGACTGGGTATGCAGGCGCTCAACATCTTCCCACCGGGCCTTTTCCTTATATCGGTGCCCTTCCAGCTTCTTCCCATCATGCTGGATAACCTGAAAGAAATGCCGGCGCCGCGCGGACCGGCCGGCCCGGGTCCCGGCGGCCCCGCCCACCGTAAACGCGTCAACCGGCTGATGGCCGATATCAGGAAAAAGATAGAAAAGTAGTCATCAATCATTACCTGTCAGCGGATTAATAGCATGCATAGAACTAAAAGCTCAAAAGGAGTGAAATGGCCGAATCCAAGTACGCTAAAAACCTGGTTACCATCCCCTTCCACAAGACGCCTCAGGGGGCGCTCTTTTCCACCGGGGCGGATGTCCTCGGAGGGCTTGAGGTGAACATCATCTATGCCTGCGCCTACAAGACCGGCATCACCGGGATGTCCACCAAGCCCCATGTCCACAAGTATGATGAGGCCGTTTTCTTTATCGGCTCCGACCCCTACCACCTGGACGACCTCGGCGCCGAGGTCGAGCTGTCCATCGGCGAGCCGGGTCATGAAGAGAAACACACTTTCGATAAGCCTACCGTGCTCATCGCGCCGAAAGGCCTGTACCACTGCCCGATAGTCACCAAAAGAATCGATAAACCTTACGTCTGCATGGCCGTCTCCCTTACCGGGAAGAGGTCCGACTAGGTGTTTATCAATCTATTCTTTGGGGGACAATCTTGACTGATTTCGGTTACGCCGGAGAAATTCTCAAAATAGACCTGTCGAACGGGACTATCGCCGCGTTGCCTTCCGCCCCTTACACCAGGCGGTTCCTGGGCGGGAGAGGCCTGGCCGCCCGGCTGTACTGGGAAATGGCGCCCCCGGAAGTAAAAGCCTTCGACCCGGAGAACTGCCTGATATTCGCCACCGGCCCGGTCACCGGGTTCAACCGGCTGGCCGGCTGCCGCTGGCAAGTCTGCGGCAAGTCGGCGGCGATG
>MGNQ01000048.1:36298-56519 GCA_001796865.1 Chloroflexi bacterium RBG_16_56_11 | reverse complement strand
TGGCTGAAATACGCCGGGTATGACGGGCTGGTGGTGCGGGGCCATGCCGAACGCCCTGTCTACCTCTACATCCACGATGGCACGGCGGAAATCAGGAACGCCGCGGCTCTCTGGGGCAAGCCCACCTTTGAAGTCGCCGATAGTCTCAAGGCGGAGCTCGGCCAGGGAGTCAGCGTGCTGACCATCGGGCCGGCTGCCGAAAACCGGGTCATCTTCGCCACCATGATTACCGACGATGGCGCCTCCGGGGCCTCCGGCCTGGGCAGCGTCATGGGGTCGAAGAACCTCAAGGCGATCGTCGTCGCGGGTGATAAGAAGCCCGTGGCTGCTGATCCGGCGCGACTTGACAAGCTGGCCGGCCGTGTTCTCCAGCTGAGGAAGGATACCTGGAAAAACTGGCTGAATGACTTGCCGGGCCGGACCAGTCTCCGCGCCTGCTACGGCTGCGGTATCGGCTGTTTCCGCAAGGCCTACCAGCACCAGGGTCGGCGTTACAAGTTCTTCTGCCAGGCGGTTCATGTCTACTGGGGGGCGGCCGAGCAGTACGGGGGCGACAGCACCGAGGTGGGACTGGAGGCAGTGAGGTTGTGCGACCGCTACGGGCTGGACACGACCGTCATGCAGCCGCTCATCGAGTGGCTGGGCAACTGCTACCGTGAAGGCGTCCTCACAGAGAAAGAGAGCGGACTCCCCCTCTCGAAAATAGGCAGCCTGGAGTTCATCGACGGTCTGACCCGGAAGATAGCTTACCGGGAGGGCTTCGGGGGGCAGCTGGCGCAGGGCACCGCCCGGGCCGCCGCGGGACTGGGGAAGCGGGCCCAGGAGCTGCTTAACGCCTCTATCCTCACCCGCGCCAACGAGTCCCGGGACTACGACCCCAGGCTCGTTATCACCAATTCGCTCCTCTACGCCACCGAGCAGCGGAGGCCTATCAACCAGGTGCACGAACTCACCCACGCTCTGTGGATGTGGCGCAACTGGACGAGAGGAGAAGAGCACGGTTTTATTTCCACCGACGACTTTATTAACATTGGCAGGCTTTTCTGGGGCGGCGAGGCGGCCGCCGACTTTTCCACCTACGAGGGTAAAGCCCTGGCGGCCAAGAAAATCCAGGACCGCGCCCTCGCCAAGGAGAGCCTTATCCTCTGCGACTTCCTCTGGCCGATTATCTGGGTGAGGTTTGCCGACAGCCATACCGGCGACCCCACCCTCGAGAGCCAGGTCCTCTCGGCCATCACCGGCCGGGAAATCGACCGCGCCGGGCTGGACGCCATCGGCGAGAGGGTTTTCAACCTGCAAAGGGCGATATTTCTCCGCCAGGGATGGGGCGGCAGGCGTGGCGACAGGCTCCTGGACTACCTGCATAACGAGCCGCTGGAGTTCACCTTTTTCAATCCGGACTGCATCGTCCCCGGGAAGAATGGCGAGGTAGTCACCCGGAAAGGCGCCCGGATTGAAAGGAAAGACTTCGAGGACCTCAAAAGCGAGTATTACACCCTGCGCGGCTGGGACGTCCCGAGCGGCCTGCTCACGGAGAAAAAGCTGCATGACCTCGGCCTGGCCGATATCGCCCCCGATTTAAAGGCCAGGGACCTTTTAAAATAGGCCTGCGGTTGCAGTCCACGCACCGAGTTGCTAAAATTACTCTTGGCTTTACCCCCGGTTACCGAGCCCCTGTAGCTCAGACGGACAGAGCAGCGGTTTCCTAATCTGTTTGCCATACTCCCAGACAGTGATTTTACGTTCCAATTAGAACTCCAGTGTTACTACTGAAGAATCTGATTTGTTCGTAAAATACCAAACAATAACATCATGTCTCTTTTAATCCATTAGCAAATTATTAGCAAGAAATTCGCTGTGGTTTTTGCCTGATGCAGACTTAGAGAAATAATTCCATTATTATCGAAAAAGAAAGATCTAACGGCATTCAAGACCGTTGGAATCCACGAAGAATGAACAGCCCAGATTCGGCCTACCCTAGCCACAGAACATAATTGACAAATGTTACCCGGTGAAAATAATCCGCTTGTTTGCTTAACTAAGTTATCTCTAGCCAAAATTACAGAAAATCAACGTTATCCAGTAGTGTTGGAGCAGGATTGGATTCAACCATGAGTAATAACCCGATACTAACGATAAACCTATAACTAAATCACATCCAGCCTCTGGAATACGCTTTCGACCGGTTTCTTTTTCCGGTTTACCGGGGTTGTTTCCGCAGCGAGAGTATTTTTATCCTTTGTAACCTTTAGCCCGGTTTCCGCGTCTTTCAGGCGGTCCCGGTGATTCCATTAAACAGCCAGGTCGAAAGCTAGCGCTCCCCGGTATCGGGTGCCTCAAAAACTTGTCAAGGCCGGCTGAAATACCAGGGTGGTAGGAGGGACGGTCGACTCCCGGAGTATATAATCCCTCCGCCGGTTATTCTCCTGACGAAGGGTGCGACCTAGTGTCCGCCGGAGCTCTTGAGGTACTTTTCCGGGCTGGCATTAAATGATCTTTTGCAACCTGGAGAGCAGAAGTAGTGGGTCTTACCCTGATACTGAGATGTAGTTGCCGGTTTTTTCTCGTCAACGGTCATCCCGCAAACAGGATCCTAGGCCATTATTTCCTCCGTATTCCAATTATTGACTGACTAGTAACGCATCATGGGGCTGCTGTCCCCCGCGTAACCGCCCATCATGCCGCCCTGCATATGCCCTCCCATACCACTCCAGCGGCCAGGAAACGATTGGTCGCCGGCAACATCAGCCTGGTTGTCATCGCCGTGGCAAGGGGCATAATCCAGACCCTGGTGTGCCTCCTCGGCGGCCTCCGCCATCGCCTCCCAATCGCCGTCCGCGCAAGCCTGGTGCATTTTTTCCCACGTTTCCTGACCGACTTGTGGAGGCACCGGGTCATCCGGACCCTCGGCCAGCGCCGGTACGGCCCACAGCCCTATCAGCAGACCTAAAACGACTATTATCCCGGTGATCAACAGAATTTTTCTCAACTCCAACTCCTTTCATAGGTCAGATTAGATATTCGTATTATGCCGGAAAATTTCACATTTGGACGGCCTCCTTCGACCGGTTACCGGGTATAAAAAATACCAGGAAAACGATGAAATAAGCGGCGGCACCTGCCAAGAGCGCCTCGGTGAAACCGGAAGTGATGGCGATAACTATGGTTGCCGCCGAGCCTGCCACCGAGGCCACCCCGTTTAGGCCCCACATCCAGGGCACAAATTCTTCCATCCCCGCGTGTTTCAACAGTTTTATTCCGGAAGGGAAGAAGAAGCCCATAAAAAACCCCGGAGGCAACAGCATGACAACCGTTGCCAGAAGCCGGACGGCCAGAGGCAGTCCCAGCAGCCGCTCGAGGATGACCGAAAGGGAAAAGGCGTAGGCGACCAGCAGGGAGACGACCAGCAACGCCGTAAACGCTAATACGCGGGGTAATCTTTCCGTGTTAAAGCGGGCGCTGTAGATGCTGCCCAGTCCGGCACCGACCATCAAGGAGAACAGTAATACGGCCACTGACAGCACCGGCTGGCCCAGAAAGAGGATGAATTTCTGAATGGTCGAGATTTCCACCAGCATAAAACCGACGCCCAGCATAGAAAAGAGCGAAACAAAACGAATTAGTCGTTCGTCGAGGCCAGCCTTATCTTTAGGCTTAGATTCACTAATCTGTCTTTTTTTCAGATAGATTATCGGCGCCATGATGACAAGGAACAGCACCACCACCGAGGCCCAGAAAACCAGGGAAACAGATTGCGGTATCCCGGCCTCGAACTTGTAGAAGAAGGGACTATCGTCGGTCACGGGGCTGATGTCAAGTCTCTCTTCCTGGAGGGCGCTCCGGATGTCGCCCAGCCCTATCTCCCCCAGGCTTAAGGCTATCGCCGGCGGAAAAAACATGGCGCATTCATTGAATTTAGCTTCTGCAACGTGTGCCGTACCACCGCCCAGCTTTATCGTCGGCAGGTAAGATAGGCCCGGCTCGTACCCGAGCTCGTGTATCGACTGATGAATCGAAACCATCTCCGCAGTTTCAAGCGGCGTCTTTTTCAAAACAAAAACGGGGAAGTGATGCGAACCCACGATGTAAACCTGCTCCATGGCTGTTTTTTCAGCAACGCCTTTCCGGTTCAAAGCCGACGTTGAAAGGGAAAGCAGTCTCATTATCTCAATGGGGTCATGGCCGACAACTATCAGCCGTCCCTCATCCGTTAGATGTTCCAGGTAATCGTTGATGGAGTCAGACGTGAAAAGGAAGTTCTCGGTCAAAGAAAACCCTTCGACGCTGCGGCTGGTCTTGGTAATAGGAAGACTTAACATGATGATGTCGTACTTTTCCGACCGGCTCTTCAGGAAGTTGCGGCCTTCGTCAACGTAAACCGTAACGTTCTCCAGGTCGGTATAGATACCACCGTTATACCAGGCGTATTCGCGCACGATATCCACCAGGTCCTGGTTCACTTCGACAGCGGTGATTTTACCGACATCTCCCATCAACGCCAGAAGGACATCCCGGCCACCCCCCGGCCCGATGATAAGGGCGTTATCTTTCTCACCTTCTTTCAGGAAAGATAAGGCGAGATAGCCTGGAAAACCTGTCTTCAGGCGATTGACCGCGCCTTCCGACCGGCTGATATCACCGCCAAAACGGTACATCGACGTGCCGGAGGTACCGTCGATAAAAAGGTTCATCTGCTCCGGGTTACTACCTGAAGACACCAGGTCGGTGCGCCCGAAAGCGCTCCACCTGGTTTCAAGGATTGTTCCCGTGGCTCCGTTAGACTTCAAGGCGTTGGTAAGCTCCTTGGTCGGATTATTACCTACCGGAATGTCTATGATCGATGAGCCGAAAAAGTTTATCCCTAACAAGCTCGCCGCCACGAGAAAGGTGCCGACCGGCATGAGAAGTTTTTTTAGAGCAAATTGGGTTGTCCCGATTACATAGAAGAGAGCCGCTATCGAAGTGATAATACCCAGAGCTAGAACAGTGTTCATGTCGCCGAGCATGTTTAGGGCCAGGACCACGCCAAGGGAGCCGAGGGCGGCCCCGATTAGGTCAACTCCGTAAATCACGGAGCTCAATGCCGGGAAGGCTCGAAAGACTCCGGCGAGAAAAACCCCGGCAAAGAAGAACGGCATGAACAGGAAAAAGCCGTAGAACCAAAGACTCCCTGTCACGAGCCTGGACATGGCTATCACCGACAGGGGAATGGACAGCGAAAAAAGGCTGATAGATAGGGACAGCGAGCGGAACCGATTCTGCCCGACGGGCACATGACGCCGGAAAAGGTAGACGTAGATACCTCCCGCGCCCAGTCCCAGCAAAGCCAGGGAAATGACCATGAACACGTAGTGGTAATAGAGCATCACGGACAGGACCCTGGCCAAGCTGATTTCGAAGCTCAGCAGGCTGAACGATACCAGAAAGACGCCGGCCAGCAGGAGCCACTTATTTTTTCCCCGAGGCCGGTCATCCTCTTCTACTTGCGGTCTCAACGGTATGACTTTCCGGCTGGCACCTTTTTTCATTCCAGGGCTACCTTCGTGGTGAATCGATTTTTTACCATAATGAACGCTATCGCCAGTAATGAGACGGCCATCGCTAATAGAGCTATTATCTGGGCCTGCTGCAAACCGCCAAGAGTCAAATTTTCCTGCCTCACAAAAGTAAGAATGAAGCGCCCGAGAGAATATAGCGCCAGGTAGCCCAGGAACGTCACGCCGCTGGTGGTGAATCGCCGTTCCAGCTTGAGCACGCCCAGCAAGACCAGGCCGTTCCAGATGATTTCATATACCGGGTAAGGATGCGTCGGCAGACCGAAGAGGTCGGGGGGTATCGAGGCACCTGGATTCACGTAAATAAATCCCCAAGGCAGTCCGGTGACGCCCCCGTAAGCGTCGCCGTTAACGATGCAGCCGAACCTGCCGATTATCTGAGCGACAAGTAGGCCGGGAGTTACGGCATCAACAAGGCGGCCTAGCGGCAGCTGTTTAATGCGGGCGTAGACCAGTAGCGCCAGCCCGCCACCGGCAAGCGCGCCCCAAATCGCCAGGCCGCCCTGCTGAAGCTGGATTATTTGAAGCGGATTGCCCGCATAATATTCCCACCGGTCGATAACGTGGAACAGGCGTGCTCCGAGCAGACCGCCCAGTACCACCCAAAGGGCCAGGGAGAAAATCTGCTCCCCGGGTATGCCCCTTTTTCCGGCCCGGCGCATCGTTATCAGCACCGCCGCCACCACCGCCAGCATAATAGCCACGCTGTACCAGCGGACTTCAAAGTGCCCGAGCTGAAAAATTACCGGGTCGATGTTAATGGTAATTCCGTTCACCGAAATATATCCTGTCTCGTAAGTGTTGTTAACAGGTTCGTAGCCGCGTTTTTAGTATCACCTTTTATCAACCGCTTTATTAAATTCACGGCCTTGCACCAGGCCTCTTTTTTACCAGCGGGGTGACCACCGGCATCAGAATAATCATCGAGAGGAGAAAACCCCAACCTGTCCCGCCGACCCTTTCGATTGCGGTATATTTACCAACCAGAGTACTGACAAGAAAAAGGCCGGCGGTAAAAACCGATATTCCGGTATAGATAAGCGCGCTGACTGGACCTGCTTTTTTCATGAGGTACCCCCCGGTGATAGCTGTTCGTGTCTTGTGTGTGAAGGCTGGTATGTAATCAACGAGTCGCGCTTGGAACGACGCCTCATTCCTCCAATAGAGAGAGTGGCTTTTTTCAACCTTATTTCAGCCATTCTTCAACCTTCACCTTAATGGCAACCGGCCCTCTTCCCGGCACCCGGCTGCTCATTATGCCCGCTTTCATGGCTGTGCTGCCCGCCGCCGCAACATCCCGTTCCCTGCCCGCGAACACTCCGCCACACCATGAAAGAGAAGAACAGCCCGAAGACTATCCAGATTCCGTATGTCTGTAGAAACTCAGCCATCTTACTCCTGCTATCATAGCTTCTATACCTATCTTACCCGCTAAACCTTAGACTGCGATTAGAACACCCTTATATCGGAATTAGAATTATCAGGCAATCAGTCGCCTCCTGCCATTGTTCAACCGCGGAAAGAACATGGGCACTTTCCGTTTGTATTCAATATAATCTTCATTGAAGATGTTCACCATTTCCTTTTCCTCTCTCAACGCCAGCCGGTAGTACATGAAAATCAAGACCGGCCACATGGCCGCTGTCACGAGTGTCGGCCACTGGATGAACATGCCTACGGTAATGAGGAAAAGCCCCGAATACTGGGGATGCCTTATCCAGCTGTAAAGACCGTCAGTGACCAGTCCGCCTCCAGCCCGGTGAATCTGCCGGAAGGCTTTTCCCATCAACACCAGTCCCGTAATCATCGCCACGCTGCCGAGCAACATGAAAAGACCGGACACAAACCCGGAGCCTCCCAGGAAGACCGCCCAGAGATTGCCATTAGTGTGGGTGAAGGGATTTGTTACCGGATACCGGTTCCCGAGGACCGAGGTAAGGACGTAGACGCTCAAGGGAAATCCGTACATCTCGGTAAACAGGGCTACCGTAAAAGCGCCGAAAGTCCCCATTGAGCGCCACTCCCAACGTCTTTTCGGCTTTAAAAAGCCGAACGTAAAAAAGATGAAAACGCCGGTATTGATCGCCACGGCCAGCCACATCCCGTAAGCATACGAATCCGTCACCGTTTCGCCTCCCATTCTGACACGTGTAATAGCTCCAGGGGCATGGCGTAATCGACCCTCCAAACCTCCACCTGTACCATATCCCCCTCCGGACAGGCCATCATCATGCCCAGCAAAGACACGTCTTCACCGAGTCTCGTGCCGTTGAAACTGAGGATAACATCGCCGGTTTCCACGCCGGCCAGGCAGGCGGGACTACCCGGGACAACCTCGGTGACCAGCGCCCCGTACTGGACCCCCAGGCGGTAATAGGCCGAAACCGCCGGCGTCACGTTCAGATAGGTGATTCCCAGTCCAGGGGAAGCCTGGTCGGTTTGGCCCGTCCCGTTTGGTGCCGCCTCGCTGGTTTGGCCCCGTAAAACGAAAAGGCCGAATAGTACCAACGCAGCAAAGACCGGCCCGATGACAGCCGCGAAGATTTTAGTCTTCGTTCGTGAAGTACGGAAAAAAGAAGACACCATAGATATTGATTCTCCTACTATCCATGGTGACACACGCGGATTATAAGAAAATGAAGGGAAGCTTAGAAAAATATTAGAGTTTTAAAATGACCGTGAAGGTGCTACCTTTACCCGGCTGGCTGGTGACCGTGATATCGCCACCGTGCTGGTCGACGATTCCTCTGACGATGGCCAGCCCCAGGCCGGTGCCGCCACTCGCCCGGGACCTGGCCTTATCGACCCGGTAAAAGCGGTCGAAGATATGCGGAAGGTGCTCGGGGGCTATCCCGATGCCGTTGTCTGCCACTTCCAGGCGCGCCCCGTCGCCGTCCCGGTACAGCGAAAGCGTTACAGTGCCGTCTTCCGGGGTGTACTTTATCGCGTTATCCACGAGGTTGGCCAGGAGCTGCTTTAAGCGTAAAGTGTCACCAATTACGTTCAGGTCCTCCTGCCGGCCGACAACAATTTTACGTTCTCTCGCGATGCTATTGGCCCTCGCGACCTCTTCATTGAGAATCGCCTTCAGGGACACTTCCTCTTTTTTTATCGGTCCGCCTGATTCGACCTCCGCCAGGAAGAGAAGGTCCTCCACTATCTTGGCCATCCTGACCGTTTCCCGCTCGATGGCCGCCAGTGACTCGCGTCGTTCCGTTTCCTTCAGCTTGCGTTTGAGCAGGTGAAGATTTCCCCGGACGACGGTCAACGGGCCTCTCAGCTCGTGAGATGCGTCGGCTATAAAATTCTGTTGAGACTGGAATACACGTTCCAGGTGTTCAATCATGTGATCAAAAGTGTTAGCCAGCTTACCGATTTCATCGGCCGGGCCCCGGTAAGCTACCCGCCGTTTAAGGTCGGCCCCGGCTTCGATGTCCCCGGCGGTCCGGGTAATTTTTCTCACCGGGACCAGGGCGCCGCCGACAATAGCTCCCCCCGAGGCTGTCGCCAGGACGAGGGCCAGGAGGATACTTGCCAGCAAAGCCCACCTGACCTGGGCCATGGTGGCATCAATATGAATTAAAGACCGGGCGACCTCCAGGACGAGGACCTGTTCCTTCAAGTACAGGGGGGAGACCATGATACGAACGCGAGAACCTCCCCCGGCCGCCACCGTCCCGATGACGGTCTTTCCCGATAAGCCTTCGGACAAGAGAGCGGGGTCGACCGGCAGTTCCTGCTCGGCGAGGTTGCTACTTTTGACCAGCACGTTACCGTCGGCATCAGTCAACTGGATGTAAGTGCCAGGTGAAACGAACTCGTTTATCGGCGGCAGCCGGGAATGGATGACCTCGTAGTCGGGTGGCTCGGGCATTTCCTGAGGGTTCAGGGTGCCGTGCACCTGCGCCGAGTATATTTTAAGGTCATCGTCAACCTGATTATTCAGGTAGCGTTGCAGTAGTATGTAGAGCACAACTCCCGAAAGCACCAGGATGATAAACAGGATGAGGGCAAACCACAGGGTCAGTCGCCAGCGTATCGGCATATGGTCACTCCCGGAGCACGTAACCAACGCCTCTTACCGTATGAATCAGGCGGGGCCGTCCGCCCGCTTCGAGCTTGGACCTCAGGTAGCGAATATAGACCTCAATAACGTTGGAAAGACCTTCGAAGTCGTATCCCCAGATTCTCTCATAGATAACGTTCCTCTTCAGGACCTGGCGCGGGTGGCGCAGGAATAGCTCCAGCAGGTTGAACTCCTGCGTGGTCAGTTCGATGGGACAGTTACTGCGCTTGACCTCCCGGGTGGTCGTATCGAGGGAGATGTCGCTGAAGCTCAGCACTTCTCCTCCCCTCGGCTGATGACGGCGCAGCAAAGCCTTTACCCGGGCCAAAAGCTCATCGAAGGCAAAAGGCTTGACCAGATAGTCATCGGCGCCGCTCTCCAGCCCGGCCACCTTATCCGCTACCGTGCCTTTGGCCGTCAACATGAGGATAGGTACGTCGCCACCCTGGCGCAGGCGCCTGGCGACTTCGATACCGTCCATCCCGGGCATCATGACATCCAGCAAGACGAGGTCGGGTTCTTTTTCGCGGGACTTGCTCAGGGCCTCGGCGCCATCGGTAGCGGTATCAACGGTATACCCCTCGTACGCCAGCCCCCGCCGGACGACGCTTAATATCTCGGGGTCATCATCAACTACCAGAATGCGCATAAAATACGACCTTGCCGGCAATCATCTCAACTCGTTTAATCATAGGCGGAGATACCGGACCGGTCAAGTCCTTGAACTAAATGTGAGCCAAGCGTGCCCGAGGAATAGCGCGTCGGTTATTTCTGAACGCGCGCTTCAATCAGCTTGAAGATGCCCACGGAAAGGTCGGTGACTTTTTCTATCGTCAGGCCGCTTTTCACCACGTTCTCCACGGTCTTCCGGTTGATATTCGGGCCCATTAATCCCGCGACAAGCGGGTTCGCCAGATTCATGAAAAAAGCCAGGATACCGTTGGCGCTCAGCACGTGTTCCAGGAGCAGGACCTTGCCTCCGGGTTTACAGACTCGCATTATTTCCGTCAGACCTTTAACGGGGTCAGGCACCGAGCAAAACACAAACGTCGCCACCACTGTATCGAACGTATTATCATCGAAACGGAGGTCCTGCACGTCCATCTGTTGCAAGTCTACCCTTGTTTCAAGTCTTTTGGCCTTCTCCCGGGCGCGGCCAAGCATCTTCTCACTGAAGTCGATAGCGGTGATTTCGATGTTCCCGGGATAGAAGGTAATATTTTTCCCGGTTCCTACTCCGACCTCGAGGATTTTCTTTCCTTCGACTTTGCTCCACAGGAGTTTACGCCATGATTGGTGGCGCCTCTCCATCAGGACTTCCATCAGATCGTAAACCGGAGCAATCCGGTTGTACCGTCGCCTCGCTAACTGAGTAGCTTTGTTTTCCATCATCATCACTACCTGGACAGATTTTTCTTTAATTCTTCAAACTCTTCTTTCTTGATTTCACCCCGGGCGTAGCGCTCCCTGGCAATATCGAGGGGGTCACGCCTGGGTGGAGCTTCGGACGTAGAAATACCGCGTCTCGCCAGAGAGACAACTCCCCAGATTACTAATGCCACGATTACTACCCAGAATATAATCATCCATCCGCCGAAAAACATCATATGAATCCCCCCTCATGTGCCGGCAACTGATATCTAGTGATATAGTATCTCTTTATTAGGCAATAATGATGTGACAAAGATAACAGAACGGCATTGTTTAGAAGCCAACGAAACTGACGGGGTCTCCGGAATTTACTTTTATTTATTTAGGAATGCGCTTGTCCGTACCACTTTTCAGAGCTTCGGCGAGGCGCGACTTTAAGGAGTTCCGCCGCCGGCGGTAAACTTCCTCGGCGATACGGCCGCCGGCAAAATCGTCGTCCAGCCGGACGATTTCATCAATCAGTCTCAGCTTGAGCTGCTCCCCGTTTACCACCACCGCCGGCTGCCGCTTCTTCCGCTTGAGGATATAGCCGGCCCCGGCCGTCGCCATGAGCGCCCCGACCGTCAGGACGACCCAGCGCTCAGGTCCCCCGGCTGTCCGGGGCAGGGCGGAGAGCCGGGCGGTTACCAGGTCCCCGGCTACAAAATCCGCGCCGGAAAGACGCCGGAACGCTGTCTCCTGGACGTCAATTGTCTCCTGCGGCGCGAGTCGGTCGCTGTCGATTATCGTGCTTTCTCCCTGCACCAGGAGATCATAAGCCGAGGTGGGATAGTTGAATGTCCGTGTAAATCCATAAGAGTCGGCTTTATATGGGATTTCATAGGAGTAGACCATCTGTTTTTCTCCCGGCAGAACAGGCATCGTATCGATAAATCCCTGGTCATTATTATAAATGCAGCATCCCATCAGGCCGTCGCCGGCCTGCAGTTCCGTGGCGCTTTCAGGCAAAGAAAAGTCCAGCGTGGGTTTTTGCCCGTTCGGGGCCGGTTCTCCGGAACCGATATAGGTACGGTCGGCCCCATTACTAATACGGACCAATTCCTTTACCAGAAGCTTGCCCGGCTCGATATAGATAACGGTATGGGCTGATGTTACCACGATAGCCTCACTACTATCGGTGCTGTCGTAAACCGTGATATCGGCTATCTGTTTTGTTTCCCCCGCTCCGAATTTGACTTCGTCGCTGGTATAGTCGGCTTCCTGAAAGGTTATGTTCGCCTGGTACCCGTATTCCGACCCGGTCGCCAGCCCTTCGAACGTGAAGCGCCCCTCACTATCCGTCCTGGCGGTTGCCGAGGTCATCTCGGCACCGTTCAGGAAGGTCTTCAGGGTGACTTCCTGGTCCGCCACGCTGCCGCCGCCCGCGGTGCCGTTGACCAGAGTGCCGGAGATAACACCCGAGTCCGCCGCGGCCGCGGGGATTCCGGCAATCAGACTCAGGAAAATTACTCCGGTGAGAATCATAAAGTAACGTTTCATGGTTACCTTCCTCCCAGGGAAGCACCGCAATAGTAGCAGAAGCGGTCCGTCTCCCGTATTTTTTTTCGGCAATGCGGGCAAAACCTTGTTTCTCCGCCACGCCTGGCGGCTACCAGCCGCTCTATCTCCTCATCCTCGATACCGCCAGCAGCCGTGTCGCCGTTGCCACCCGGAATAGCCGCGGTTTTGCCGCGGTGTCTGGACACACGGGAGCGTTCGGCGACCAGCCTCTCAATTTCATCGGTATCATTTACAACACCCCGGTTAGCCAGGCCGTCCATACTCTTGAGGATACCGATGGCTTTGCCCTTGTACCGGGACTCCAGGGTGCGGTAGTCCTCCTCGGTGAGAATTCCCGCCTGATAATCGAATTCCAGTTCCTTAAGCATGGAATAGGTGGTGTTCCTCCGGGAGCGAAGTTCTTCAATACCGGCATCTGCCGCAAAGTCCCCCGATAAGACCGGCTTCCTGCGGAACAGCGGATAGATAACGAAGGCAAAGGTCGCCACGGTGATAACTAAAGCCGCGATGACTATCATCGAAAGCCTCCATGGGTGAATCCGCTTAGCTCATTTTCCACCCGTCTTTCATATTCTTTATCAGTCTCATTAACAGGGACGACGCCTTCAGGCTGGTGAGTCCCGCGCTTGACCCATTTTTTCAGGGCGAAATAAATAACCGCTCCACCAGCCATGATGGCAGCGAACGGTAACAACCAGGCGGTGAGGTTAAAACCTTTCTTGGGTGGCGACGAAAGCACCTGCTCCCCGTACTGGGCGACAAAATATTGTATTATCGCTGCCGCCGATTCCCCCTGGTCGACCTTTTGTCTAATCAAATTGGTCATAGACTCGCGGGAATGGCACTCGGCGTGGGTGCAGTTGTTCAGCACCGAGGTACAGCCGCACTGGCAGATGAGCTGACCGGATATATAGTCCACCGTCATGGCATCCGCTTTTACCGGTACCACCGGAGCGAGGAAAAGGACGAGCAACAGGACAGCCAACAAACAGACCTTCGATTTTATCAAGTGCTTCTCCCGCTTTCATCGTTCGGTGAGGCCGGTCGCCGGCGCTCCGGCCAGAAGGCCAGGAGGCCCCCAAGCACGAAGACGATGCCTCCCAGCCATATCCAGCTCACGAGCGGATTAATGATAACCTTGAAGGACGTCGCCCCGGTATCTTCCCAGCCGACCAGTATTACGTACAGGTCTTCCAACAGGGTGGAACGTATGGCCACTTCGCTGACGGCCTGGTCGTAGTTATGATGGAAATATTTTTCCGGCGTCAGCTGACCGAGCAGGTGGCCGCTGTTATAAACCGAGAGACTGGTGCTGACTACCTGCTTGCTCTCTGTCTCGTACTGGTCGATGTTGTCATAGGTAAGGATATATCTCTGGAGTCTCACGGACTCACCCGGCTGCAAAGTCGCTTCCACGCTGGCGTCATACAGCGACGAACCGATGACACCGGCCGCCATGAGAATAACCGCCAGGTGCACAATATAGCCCCCGTAGCGGGGCCGGTTAGACCCGATGAGACCCCAGAACGCCCGGAAATAGTTGTCTCCTTTCATCTGGTGACGGGCGCGCGTACCACGGAACCACTCGTAGATGATGGTGGCCAGCACGAACGCGCAAATTGCGAAAGCGATCAGGGCATACCATTGCCGAATTCCTATGATGAAAAGGAACACCTCTATGGCCAGCACGGTGACCAGCGGCCAGAAAAAGTTATGCCAGAGGTTCCTTACAGAGGCTTTCCGCCAGCCGATAAGGGTGCAGATGCCCGCCAGCAGGATGATGGCCAGGAAAATTGGGGCATTCACCTGGTTGAAAAACGGCGGCCCGACGCTGACTTTAACCCCACGGACCGCCTCCGAAATAATCGGGAAGAAAGTCCCCAGCAGCACGGCGAAAGCGGCGCCGACCAGCAGCAGGTTGTTTAACAGGAACGTGCTCTCCCGGGAGACCACCGACTCCATCTCCGCGTCACTCTTGAGGTTATCGCTCCGGTAAAAAAGCAGCCCCAGGGAGCCTAAAAGCGAAATGCCGATAAACACCAGGAAAAGAGTCCCCAGCAAAGGCGTCTCGGCAAAGGTATGCACCGAGGCGATTACCCCGCTCCGGGTAAGAAAAGTGCCGAGAATCGACAGCGAAAAGGCCAGAATAATTAGTACCATGTTCCAGATTTTCAGCATGCCCCGCCTTCTCTGCATCATGATGGAGTGGAGGAAAGCGGTGATTACCAGCCAGGGCATCAGGCTGGCGTTTTCCACGGGATCCCAGGCCCAGTAGCCGCCCCATCCGAGCTCAACGTAAGCCCACCAGGCCCCGAAAAGATTGCCGATACCGAGAAGCAGCCAGGCCATCAGGGCCCACCTTCTCACCGCGATAATCCAATCATCGCCGAGGCGGCGGGTAATCATGGCAGCCACGGCAAATCCGAAGGGGATGGTAAAGCCGACGTAACCGGCCAGCAGGAACGGGGGGTGAAAGAACATGCCCGGGTTCTCCAGCAACGGATTAAGCCCACGCCCATCCGGAGGGACGAAGGAGAGCCTCTGGAACGGACTTGCGACAAAGAGCAACAGGATGAAAAAGAACGCTGCGGTTATCATGGTTACCGAACCGGCATAGGGCACCAGTTCCCGGCCGGTGTCGCGTCTCTGGAACACCATCACCGCCGAAAATATCGAAAGTAACCACGCCCAAAAAAGCAGCGAACCGGCATTGCCGGCCCACAGGGTGCTGAGAAGATAAACGAGAGACAGGTCGCGGCTGGTGTAGGAAGCCACATATTCCAGCTGAAAATCATGGGTGACAATGGCGTAGACGAGACTGGCTGTAGCGATGGTGGCTAAACCGCATACGGCCAGGACACCGTTTCGCGCGCTTCGAACCAGTCCCGGGTGACCCCTTTTCGCCCCGATAAAAAAGCCGGCTGCCGAGTAGACGGCAGCGAATAGCGCCAGCAGGAGGGAAATACGGCCGATATCCGCCATGAATACAGTCTCCTATCCAGTTAAGAATTAGCTCTCGGGTTCGTACTTTGAAGGGCACTTGGGTAACAATGTATTTGCCTGAAAAATACCGTCGGTGAGGAGCTGACCTTCGGCCACCAGGAGGGCACCTTCTTTGAAAGTGTCCGGCGCCACACCGCGAAAGACGACGGGCAGGCTGACATTACCGCTGGTATCCACCATGGTAAAGGCCAGGAGGCGTCCGGCCTCTTCTCGTTGCAGGGAACCGGTCACCACCTGACCGTTAATCTTGACATTTTCACCGTAGGCAGCGCTGCCTTTCGCCAGGAGCTCACCGACCTCGTAGTAATACGTCGCCGCGTTCGAAAGGCCGGTATAGCCCAGATAAGCCACGGCCAGGGCCAATACCACCCCGCCGATGATGAATTTCTTTTTCTTCAACATGTGGTCCTACCTATCCGTTTTAGTGGTAATGGTCCTCCCGATTGTCCCGGCTTTTGAACATGTCTTTCATCAACACGACGTGCAGCAGGGGGCATAAAAGCAATAGCCCCAGCGTGAGATAATTTTTAGAAACGCCGACCGCCCACAGTACCGCCAGCACCGCCAGCGGTATCAGGCAGCACAATACCATGATCAGGGAATGTCTGATGGGTGGCGATAACCGGCGTCTATCCGTGCTATTTGTCATCTCATTCCCACCTGCCTAATGGCATACGCTGCACCAGGAAGCTGGTTTGCCGAAGTCCGTCGCCTGAAAGGCATCACCCGTGTCATACCGTCCGGTCACGACCAGTTCGGTTCCCGGAGTGAATTCATCAGGTACAACGCCGTTATAAACGACATCCAGGTTTTCCTGCCCGTCAGTCAAGACGAAGTCCAGTGTTTTTGATTCGCCATTCCACTTAATTGACCCCGGGGCTACTTTACCCTCAACTTTTATTTGCAAATCGCCCAGCGTACCCGTTATTTGTTTCACTCCACTTACGGTCAGGGCACCGGAGCCGGCATGCGTCATGAGGGAGTATGCCAGGTAAACTAATCCCGCAAATAATATCACTCCCACCAACAGCACCCATCTTTTTGTTCTACTCAAACGTTGCGTCCCCCGAATATATTTCTGTATTAAAAGTGCTCAGGCAGCAACTAAAAAAGCGGTAACCGTTACAAACGCCCCCGCCACCATCGTCACTTTTTTGACACGGCTGATATTCCACCGCCACGTTGCCACAACCGGGCAAAGGTTATGGCGTTGTATCGTCTCCAGCATGATGGTGATACCCACGATGTTGGAAAATATACCAATGATGATAAAGGGCACCTGATAAGTGGCCAGAAAAACAGCCACCCCTGTGAGTCCGAGGAGCGGCAATATATCAGCTGCGTGGTGGGCGCAACATGCCAGCATGGAACCAGCGGAAAGGCCGCCCGAGGCAGCCATAGACGCGGAGGCACTGGCACGACGCTCCTTTAAAGCCTGCCTGATGAAAGAGAACAGGCCGGCCTGTATCCCGAAGCCGATGTCCAGAGGCAGCAACCAGTACCAGAGCTCAGAGCTACGCTCCAGGGCATGGTCCCAGCCCTGCGCCAGACTTATTATCCCGATGGAAAAACCCATCAGCGATACGGCGGCTATGATCCCCACCAGAATAGGCTTTTTTAAAGCTGCCATCGCAACACTCTTTCGCTCACACCAGCGACATCGCGAATTACCATTTCTATTGATTTCTGCCCGCTTCGCTCGGGAGAATAAGCCAGAGAAAAAGTCAGTATGCCCTCGCGGTGGTGTCCCCCGGGGCCCGATTCCCAGGAGGCAGGGGTATATTCATTCCCCTTATCATCACGCAACACCGCCAACTCCTTCAGGTCATATCCATCCAGGTTTATCGAGTGAGTGTCCATGGCCACCTGAAAGACCGCGTTATTGTTTTCCGCGGCATCCTGTGAACGCACCCACTCCACCTCGATGGTCACGCCCCCTTGAACGCTGGTTCGCTTGTTTCCCACCGCTGGTTGAGAGGTATACTCACGGGTTGATGCACTGTCTTCCCCGACTGCCCTGAACTGCGAAGAGCATCCCACTATAAAGGCCGGTATAAGTATCGCTACCAGGAATATCGATATTTTCAATAGTCTAGACATCCGAAATATCCTTGAAAGAAAAACCCTTCGCCACGGTAGCGGTTGGCTACAAAGGCAGTAATGAATGATTTTTCTCCTTCGAGTTTAGCAGCCGACCCTTAGACCAGGCTTAGAATTTACTTATAAATGGCTTATATGTGCGTGATTCCAGGATTGCGGGATGACAGCTGGATGGCGTATGAAGCGCAATCCGGTGGTTGTTTTCTGGATACAAAATACTTCATACTATATTCATTTGAATGATTGTTTGAGAATCCCGTCGGAGGAGTTCAGAGTGTGTAAAAATATCAGGACTTTGTATAATTTTGAACCGCCGGCAACCCCGGAAGAAATCCGGGCGGCGGCAACACAATTCATCAGGAAAATAACTGGATTCCACAAACCGTCCACCGCGAACCAGGAGGCGTTTGACTACGCCGTTGGCGAGATTACGCGAGTTGTCTTTGCTCTACTCGATTCGCTTGTTACCTCTGCGCCTCCCAGGAACCGCGAGATTGAAGCCGCTAAAGCCCGTGCCCGGGCAGTCCGGAGATTTGGAGGATAGAATGGTTCGTAGCAACACATTTTACCAGGTTACACATAAGTAGGAACGTATCACCTGGTTCACATTTAACTGTCAACTGTCAGTTTCAACAAACAAATCCTGGTGCATTAATTTTTTTCTAAACAAGAATTCCCCGTGGTAACGCTGGAAATTTTTATCCCGACGCTAAGCAAGAGTGAACGTGAATATGGCTTGCGTTTGTCCGGCATGTTTATTAATATTAAGCCAACCAAATATTTTTATCTGTTGAATGAACCGGGAATATCAACATAAGAGTTGTTATTCTTTGAGGAACTTATGATGGACATTCGAAATCTACTGAGGACTCGTTATTTCTGGTACGTAGCGATAATGGCTTTTCTCGCCGGTATTTTCTCTTATGCGCCACAATTTACTTCGTTAATGCGATTCCCTATTCAAACGGACTGGCAAATTGCTTATTATTTAGCCGCTTATCGCCTTTTGTTTCCACTATCGGTGCTTCTGGCTGCCTGGCGGTTTGGGGTAAAAGGAGGGTTGGTCGTCTGTCTATTAATAGGGCCAGTCATAATATCGAGTGTTTTGGTGAATTCTCGGCTTCCGAATGCCTGGATAGACTTCGGCGATATTGCGGTTGGCGTTTTATTGAGCTGGCTCGTCGGCAACCAGGGGGAAATGAAACAACGCCTCGAGGAAACTGCCGCCGAACTCAGGCATCAATCGGCGATGCTAATGTCAGAGATGGCTGAGCGGAAACAGGCAGAAGAACAGTACCGGCTCATTGCCGAACACTCCGCGGACATTATTTACAAATTAACCATAAAAGAAGAGAAATTCGCTTATGTCAGCCCTTCTGCTGAACGATTACTGGGTTACACAAATCAGGAAGCACTGGCGGTAGAACTGAGAGAATTACTTACCCCTCAATCATACGAGAGACAGCATAGCGAGATGCTAAAAGACCTACAGAATCATGCATCTTCCAGCACCCTCCAGCTAGAATTATTTCATAAAAATGGACGGATAATACCTTTTGAGGTTCATTCTAGTTTCGTGTACAACGAAAAAGGAGAACCGGAAGGAATCGTCGGAGTTGCCCGTGACATAACAGAGCGCAAGAAGATGGAAGAACAGCTTATTGTGCAGGACCGGCTGGCATCGATCGGACAGTTGACTTCAGGTCTGGCCCACGAGCTTAATAATCCTCTCACGAGTATCATCAGCTTTTCGTCTCTCCTGCTAAAGAGAAAATTCGGTGAAGATACTAAACAGGACTTAAAAATAATCAATGACGAGGCGCAGAGGATAGCCGGGATCGTGAAAAACTTGCTGACTTTCGCCCGAGCGCAGCCGCAGGAGAAACAGCCGACCAATATAAATGAATGTATACGGAAAGTTTTGGAAATGCGTACCTACGAGCAAAAGGTAAACAATATTCAGGTAAACGTCCACTTTGACCCCGACCTGCCGCTAGTCAACGGGAATAGCCCCCAGCTCGAGCAGGTATTTTTCAACAT
The DNA here is from genome assembly GCA_001796865.1 of Chloroflexi bacterium RBG_16_56_11. Taxonomy (GTDB): domain Bacteria; phylum Chloroflexota; class Dehalococcoidia; order Dehalococcoidales; family RBG-16-60-22; genus RBG-16-56-11. Next base: position 36,824 of record MGNQ01000048.1, on the reverse strand, counting down.
CGTTATCAATGCCGAATTCTTCATGCTCAAAGCCCACCGCAAGGGCACTCTAACCATTACCACGGAAAAAGCGGGCAGTTCCGTCCGGGCTTTATTCGCCGACAACGGACCGGGTATTTCCGGCGAGAATATGAGACGCCTTTTCACGCCTTTTTTCACTACCAAGGGGGTAGGAAATGGCACGGGGCTCAGTCTGAGCATTTGTCTGGGGATGATAACCGAGCATGGCGGCAGGATATACGCTAATAGTGAACCAGATAAGGGAGCCACATTTATTATAGAACTACCGGTTAATAGACAATAACTAAAACAAGGGGCTCATTAATTACCATTTAACTAAGGCCAATACACTGTGTTAAGCTGTCATTTTTCTAGCTAAAGTATCCTACTGTATCCCTTCGAATCTACTGGTCGTGTTATTAGCCTGGACCTGTCAGCTTTATGTGGACTCTATAAATGCTTTTTATGTGCTAAGAATTTCGGGATTAGGCTCTTAAGAAACGCTAATGACTTGTGAATCTTATAT
>MGNQ01000048.1:9418-36253 GCA_001796865.1 Chloroflexi bacterium RBG_16_56_11 | reverse complement strand
TATTCGGGATCTATCAGACCCGAACCAGACTGCCAATTGATATAAGATGCTGTTGATGGAACACTTGGTCTATAATAGTGTGACCCGGGTTACACACGTATATTATTTGTTGGGACTTGTTATAATTGGTTGGGCATTTGGGAGACCTCTACGTTGCACCGGGGACGATGTGTACCTCTTTGGAATGAATGGGCGCTCCCGCCTGATGACCCCTGATAAGTAATACGGCGGCTTCGGGATCCGAAGACCTCTGATCCGACGCGTGTGTGGTGGCACACGTCTGGACGCTTGTGTGACTTCTGCTGCACTTTTTACTTTTAGTAAAATAGCCATCATACATGCAGGGGAACATAGGCTTATCTCTGAGTTTGTTGATAAGTCATATCAGTTTAATTATACTATGGCTCAAACATGTATAAGACACCTATGGGCAATATTATTTAGTGAGTACATCATAATTAAACCCGTATTATTGCTTCAGTACGGATGTGTAGGATAGGCTTATTGTTGGAGAACTCGAGGAGGCACTGGCCAAGGTTCCTAGAAAATGCGCTTTTCTGATATATTAGGATATAAGTAGTTTATATTAATATATAATTTGTGTTTGATAATCCAATAAAATACACAGGATAATAAAGAATGGACAACGTTATCACGATAATAATGGCAGGAGGAGCTGGTGAGAGGCTCCAACCTTTGACCAGAGATAGGTCCAAGGCTGCGGTACCCTTTGGTGGTAAATTTCGGCTCATAGATTTCGTATTGAGTAACTGTATCAACTCCAGCCTCCGTAAAGTGTATGTACTCACACAATACCGTTCGGAGTCATTAAATCACCATGTCCAGAATGGTTGGGGCATCTCAAGCTCTGGCCTGGGCGACTTTATTTACTGCGTGCCTGCACAGCAAAAACTTGGGGCAGAGTGGTATAAAGGAACGGCTGATGCGGTACGGCAGAATCTGAACCTGATAAATACGAAGGACGCCGACGATATTTTAATTCTTTCCGGTGACCATATCTATAAAATGAACTACGTTCAGATGCTGGCTTATCACCGGAAAAAGAAGGCGGCTTTGACGGTATCTGCCATCAGAGAAAGGAAAGAGAGGGCTGCCAAAGTATTCGGCGTGCTCGAAGTAGACAAAGACTATAAATTGATCGGCTTCGAAGAGAAGCCCGCGCAGCCGAAGATTCTACCTGATGCACCGGATTTTGCTTTAGCTTCAATGGGTATCTATATTTTTAAAACGGAAATGCTGCTTGAAGTCTTGCAGGGTCAAGGCGACGATTTTGGACATCATATAATCCCGGAAATGATAGGTAGGCGACAGAATGTTTATGTCTATGACTATGAAAAAGAGAATAGAATAGAGGATTTTAAGATCGAAGTGAAAGCCGGTATCAGAGAAAAGATACTGGTCGAACGTACCCGCGATTCATCATATTGGAAGGATGTCGGTACCATTGATTCCTATTATGAAGCGAACATGGACCTTGTAGGTCTAGACCCTGTATTCAATATCTACGGGGAGAAGTGGATGCTGAGAACATATCAGCGGCCGCTACCGCCAAGCAAGTTCGTCCTCGGTGGAAAGACACTGGAAACCATTGTGTGTGATGGCTGTATTGTTAGCGGCGGGACTGTATGGAACTCCATTCTTTCGCCGGGAGTGGTTGTGGAAAGAGGGGTTGAAGTGGAGCAATCAGTAATATTTGACGATGTTATTATTGAGCCAGGTGCAAGGATAAAGCGGGCGATTATTGATAAGCAAAGCAGGATCCGGGCGGGTGCGTCAATCGGCTATGATAAAGAAGCAGATAAGAGTAAGGGTTGCACAATATCCGAGGGTGGCATTGTAGTCGTTCCCAGGGGGATGGAAATAAGATAAATGAACTACCTCATATTTTGCAACTAAACATACGTATTACTGTTTTTTCCCTTTGTGGGTTCATGAAGTATCCCCATCTCACGGCGTATGCTATAATTCCTTACAGAAATAGATTCTTACTGGCGAGGAGCGACGGTGATATATTGGGCGCAGCTTCTTCATTTTTATCAACCGCCGACCCAGACCCCTCAGGTCCTGGAGAAAATTTGTAATGAATCCTATAGACCTCTTCTTGAGGTTTTACGCCAGTATCCCCATGTCAGGGCGACGCTCAATATCAACGGTGTCCTTTTGGAAATGTTACAAAATCACGGACACAGAGACATCATTTTTAGCCTCCAGTCATTAGGAGAAAAAGGCAACGTAGAGTTCACCGGAAGTGGCAAATACCATCCCATCTTGCCCCTGTTGCCTCTGGCTGAGAGAAAAAGACAAATAGAATCGAACATCGCCACAGGTACTCAATTTCTGGGTAAGGCATACGAGACTAAGGGTTTTTTCCCTCCCGAGATGTGTTACAGTAGCGAAATCCTACCCGAAGTTATTGCCGCCGGCCACGAGTGGATTATATTAAGCGGGGTTGCTTGTCCGAACCCGTGGCCGCTAGACAAAATTTATCAGGTCGAGAACAGGGAGAAAAAGATTTCAGTCTTCTTCAGGGACGATATTCTGAGCAATAAGATCAGCTTCCAGCAGACCAGCGCTCATGATTTCTTGGAACAACTAAAGCAAATGAGAGGTAACGCAGAAAACATCTATGTTATAACGGCTATGGATGCTGAAACCTTTGGGCATCACATTAAAAACTGGGAAAATCTTTTCCTGAGAGCCGTCTACGAACAAATCGATCCTGCCCGGCAGACCAGAGATAAAATTGAAAAAACCAGGATAGAATATACCAAAGAGGAGCCGGTTACCATTTGCCCTGTCTGTGGTACGAAATTTCTACTGGTGTTCTCAGGCGAATTACCAAAGGTAGGGGAAGTCACCTGCCCGAACTGTCATACCGAATTAACAGTAAGTTTTAAAGAAACCGCAAAGAAAGATGAGGGAAAAACAAGTAAGTCAACACAAGGAGCGAAGACCCCCGACCTTTCAAGACAAGAAATGGAGATGGTGACTATAAGCGAGCTTACGCGATTATTCCCTCTGGGAGGGGTAGTCATCCCTAAGGCATCATCCTGGAGCACAACGGCCGATGATATTCTTGCCGGGAATCCCTACCCGCTCTGGCGGGATAAAGATAATGAAACCCATCGCCTCCAGTGGGAGCACCTTTACCTTTGCATTGAAATAGTGAATAAAGCGCAGGAGTGTGCTGATAACGATGAGAGTAAGTCCCTTAGTAGTATCGCCCGTACACTGCTCGATATGGCGGAATATAGTTGTCACTTCTGGTGGGCGAGCCGTCGACCAATGTGGGATATGAATCTCATTCAACTTGGTTTAATTGACCAGTGGCGGGCCATTGTCAACGCTTATCGGGCTATCAATAAGAGTGGAGTTGATGATAAAACGAAGTCTAACTACTACCACAAAATCGTTGCTGCTCGCGACATCAGGAATAAGATAGTAGACCGGCTTTTCATTCTATAAGGCGACTGCTAAGACACCCCTCCGATATTGATTTTTACGCTCCAGTCTCCATGAGCTGTAACACGCCCTGAAGAGGGATCTTTAGCCAAGCCGGCCGGTTGTTGAGTTCATAGCCGATTTCGTATACCGCCTTTTCCAGAAGAAAAGCATCCAGGAGTATTCGTAATTGCCCAGTATCCTCAGGCAGCAGGTTTAACACCCTTATACTATCCAAATAGGCTGCCAGGAAAGTGACCGAGACCCAGGTATACCAGTATTGAGCCCAATTCTGGAGAAGTGACAGTTCATCCCCCGGGCGTGGTGCAAGCGATACCTGGCGCAGCAGGGCACTTTCCGCAGCGTAATGGAACGAGCGTATCATTCCCGCAACATCCCGGAGAGGTGAGCGCTTTAAACGCCGCTCGCTCAAGGGGCGAGCTGTTTCACCCTCGAAGTCGATGATGATAAAGTCCTTGCCGGTGTAAAGTATTTGCCCGAGATGGTAGTCTCCATGGTATCGGATACGCACTGCGGGAATGTTCTGATGTTGGATTAAACGATAACGTTCGATGATGGGCTTTTCCAACTCACAGACTTTACGCGCCGTTCCTCCGACGTCTTCGGGTAATCCGGCGAGTTTTTCCCGCAAGACTTGGAGTGTACGAACGGTCTGGATGCGCATCGATTGGTATAGCGATGTCTGATAGACGAATGTGAATGGCTCCGGGGCAAAGTCCGGATCATCCGGCACGGAAGCGAGGGCCATATGAAGTTCTGCCGTACGCTGTCCCAGGAGTTGTGTTGAAACAAGATAGGGACCGATAGCCTCTCTGGCAAGAGGAGGGAGTTCCTTTGATAAGGAGACCAGATGTTCCTGGGGAAGCGGCGGCTTGGATTTTACAGGTTGCGCAAGTACATATTGAAAATAACGTTCCAGGGAATCCTGAGTATAACGCCACGCATCACCTTCACTGGGTACAAAACCGTGGAGAACGGCCAGGCTAATCGGCTTGGCGTTCGTCTGGTAATATTCAAGAGCGCCGACTAGCGGGGGGACATTAGTAAAGGCTGTCTTTTCTGTAAGAAAGCGGCCTATTTCCAGTTCTGGGTTAATCCCTTCACCAAGTTGACGGAAGAGTTTGAATATTAATTTATCGCCATAGACGATAGATGTATTGGTCTGCTCAGCTTTAACGGGAGTTGGTTCCGGAACAGCTTCCCCCGGACTAAGAGCGTTGGAAAAAGCTTGAGTCGATGAAGCTACGATCTGGCCAGTTTCCCCTCTAAAGCGATGTCTTTTATCGATACTTTGCAGGAGGAACTTACAGAATTTTTTGTCCAGCATGGCGTCACAGAGCAACGACTCGTTACTGCCGTCCGGCGCCTGCAGGCGGGCGACGATAGCTTGAGGATGTTCACTGCGAATCTCACGCATCCGCTCGGCAGAGGCAATGCTGAGAGGAACAACGTAAGTCTCCGGTTCACCCTCGACGTAATTAACCTGAATCAGGACGAAGTAGGCGGTACACTCCGGCGAACGTGTCGGAATGACATCTTTTATCTGGGACGATTGGATATCCCGAGCTTTGCTGCGGAACCAGCGGCGGCCCTTTAAATAGTTTTGCAGTAATGTTTCCATCGAAGCCAGATTCTCGTTCTCAAATAGTTCGTCCGCAGCTTTAACTATGGTCGGGACCCTGGCTATTTCCTCCGCCGGCAATGTCTTGAGTTGTACCGGTTCCGCCTGCCGCGGTTGGAGTGAAAACCAATAATATGCGTAAGGACTAAGTGTAAATGGATATTTGCTCTCAGTGACCGGCGTGAACTCAACCGGGCCAAAGACATTGATAAGCCTGTAACCCGTGTACTCTTTCAGGTCAAGCTGGGTCTGTTGCCCTAGATGCGAGAGGTTAGCTACGACCAAAATGGTTTCGTCCTGGTAACGGCGAAGAAATGCGAGGATTTTATGGTTTTCCGGCTGAATAAACTCAATACTCCCGCGCCCGAAAGCTTTGTACCGTTTATTGAGGGTGATAATACGGTTCATCCATGAAAGAAAGGAATCTGGATTGGCCTGTTGAGTCTCCACATTAACCGCTTCAAAATGGTAACCCGGATCAGTAATCGTGGGAAGATACAACTGTTGGGGATTGGCATGAGAAAAGCCGGCGTTACGGTCAGCGCTCCACTGCATTGGCGTCCGCACGCCGTTGCGGTCCCCGAGATAGATGTTATCGCCCATAGCTATTTCATCCCCGTAGTAAATTACCGGGGTTCCAGGTAAAGAGAAAAGCAGGGCATTGATCATTTCCAACTTCCTACGATCATTGTTGAGAAGGGGAGCTAAGCGGCGGCGAATACCGAGGTTGAGACGTGCATTAGGATCGGACGCGTATACCCGGTACATATAATCACGCTCTTCATCAGTCACCATCTCCAGTGTTAATTCATCATGGTTACGAAGGAAGATAGCCCACTGGCAGTTTTCTGGTATAGGCGGCGTCTGCCGGAGAATATCAACGATAGGGAAACGATCCTCCATGCCTATGGACATGAATAATCGCGGCATGATTGGAAAGTGAAAGGCCATATGGAACTCATCCCCTTTGCCAAAATACGGGACAGCATCCTCAGGCCACTGATTTGCCTCAGCTAAAATAATACGATTTTTATACTTTTTATCGATATAGGCGCGGAGTTCCTTTAAGAAGGCATGTGATTCCGGCAGGTTTTCGCAACTCGTACCCTCACGTTCGTAGAGGTAGGGCACAGCATCAACCCGCAGTCCATCGACACCCATGCCAAGCCAAAAATCAACGACTTTAAAGATAGCCTTGCGAACGGCCGGGTTATCGAAATTAAGGTCGGGTTGGTGGGAATAAAAACGGTGCCAGTAATATGCCTGGGCCATTTCGTCCCATGTCCAGTTGGAATATTCAGTGTCTTTGAAAATAATACGCACACCTTTATATTTATCGCGATTACTATTCCAGACGTAGAAATCACGCGCGCGGCTTCCGGGAGCAGAGCCACGTGCCTTCTGAAACCAGGGATGGCGGTTAGAGGTATGATTAATAACCAGTTCTGTTATGACACGCAAACCGTGGCGATGGGCTTCACCAAGGAAAGTCTCAAAATCAGCCATCTGACCATATACGGGGTTAATATTATAATAGTCCGAAATATCATATCCTTCATCCTTGAGTGGTGATGGGTAGAAAGGAAGCAGCCATAAAGTGTTAACTCCAAGGTCTTCGAGGTAATCAAGTTTCTGTATTAACCCCGCGAAGTCGCCGATGCCGTCGGCGTTACTATCGAAGAAAGATCGTACGTGAAGTTCATAAATTATCGCGTCCTTATACCAGAGAGGATCATCTCGGAATGGTGGAACTGCTGTTTTTTTTCTCATGAAAGGCTACTCATCGACATCAGCTAATCGTTCTTACTTCTGCCCTTTTAACTCGGTAAGATACTGTTCAGCTCTTTTAAGCATTTCATCCCGCATTTCTTTAGTACACTTGCTAAACAAGAACTTGTAGTAAATCACTTTATCTGGATGTTCAACAGCGCCGACAAGGAAACAATTTGACAGTTCAAGCCACTCTCCATCTTTGTTAAGAACGATGACCTTATCTTCCATTGTCCCCCTCCATTTTCAAATTCGTGTAATTCCTCTATTCTTACAAGCTAAAGTAGGTATAATACAAATCCCTTTTCATCTTTTGCTTTGTATTATTCTAACCTGTTTTATAGGCTTTTACATAACGAATTACCTGTATTCTACGAAGAGTCCATGAATTTTTAGACTATCGATTGGGCGATTTATATTGCTTGATTTTAAAGTCTCGTATAAATTGAGCAGTCTCTTCAGGTAACACGGTATTCAAATAGACACCGGAGCCGGTCTCAAATCCCGTTGTATCGGAAAAACGGGGAATAATTTTTAATTGCCAGTGATATTGATCTCTATCGTTTTCACTTACAGGAGCACTTTCTACGACAAGGTTATAGTCGGGATTATGGAGGCTTTGGTGTATTTTCAAGAGGTTTTCTTGAAGGATATATGCCAGATGCATTAATTCTGGAGATTGAAGTTGACCGAAGGAAGCTTGACGCATCTTAGGTAGAATCCATGTTTCAAAAGGATGATGAGAGGCAAAAGGGTGGAACACCAAAAAACTCTTGGTGTCTGTAATCACTCGTTTCCCAACATTTAGTTCATGATCGATCAAGTCAGAATAAAGGCATCGACCAGTATTATCATGGTGCCGAATAGCCATCTCATATCGTATCCTGACATGTCTTGGAACAACAGGAGTAGTTATTAGTTGTGAATATGAATGTTTGCGTGAAGTACCTGCTGCCTGTCCGTGATTCTTAAATATAATAATCGACTTTACATGTGATATCTGGCTTAATGCATTATACCTCTGCCTCCAAGCGTCAAGTACATAACCGACGTGATCACCGTTTAAGAGAGAGAGAGGAACATTGTGGTCAGGAGTCTCGACGATAATCTCGTGATAACCTACGTTATCCATTGCGAGAAAGAAACCATCATGGGTTCTCCTTGGGGTATCACCGCCGAGGACCAAAACGGGAAATTTATCAGCGAAAGCCCTAACTAGCCAACCCTTGTTATTTTGGTCGTTGTAACAGATCTTGTCAGGGGGAGTCATCGCTTCGTTTCCGCGGCAAAAGGGGCAAGAAGAAGAGTAGGCAGCCTTTTCTCTTGTACCAGGGTTACGGATAAAGTCTTGAGGTTTTTTCCCCCTCTCGATCGAGAAAATAACCCATTCTTTTGTTGTCGGATCTTGCCTTAATTCGGACATGTCCGTTAGTCTCCGTTTAATCTTGCTATATCCTATTCTGTTTCGTCACGTTAGTCAACCCAGGATGGGAGATTCTTGCTCCAAAATCTTTGCTTCATCGTTTTATGACAGCCTCGCGAAAGATGCTCCAGAGAGCCACGTTCCTCTCTTTAAGGTCACAAATATTGTGACCTAGAGACCAGATATTGACCAGTCCCTGTATAGAGCGAGTTGAATGCCAACTCCTCGCGTAACTTTTATCTGATTCCACTAACCATGCCCTTAGGGGGTATCGAGGCCATATTCTTTGTAACCACAATAACACTGTCACTGGCTGGGCCCTTTTTGACATTAATTATTGATAACTGCTAGTATGGAGAACGCAGTCTGACCGTTCGTGACCAGGTAACGTATGGGTGGTATTCACATTATATTCTTAGTATTACTCCTCATTTCTCTGGGACTTGCTGCATTTTTTTGCAGTGCTGAAATAGCTTTTATCGGAATTCAAAAACTCCGTCTGCAGAATCTGATAGAAAAAGGAAATCCCAGGGCTAAAATCGTCGCCAAGATTATGGAGCGCCCAGAAAAGTTCCTAGCCACAGTTCTCCTTGGGATTAATCTTTTTGAGACACTGGCAGCAACCATGGGAACGATAATTGCCGTTTCACTCTGGGGCGAGAACCTGGGAGCGGCGCTTGCCACTGTAATAATTACTCTGGTAACTCTAGTTGCAGCCGAGTATATACCTAAGAGTTTAGCCGCCCGCCACGGAGAGAAAATCGCTCTGAGCTATGCACAACCTATAGTCTTTATCTCGACCATCTCCTATCCCTTAGTATATTTACTGAACCGTGTGGGCATTAAATTATCTTCTTTGCCTGAGGGAAGTAATCCCGAGCCAACAGTTAGCGAAGAGGAATTACATACCATGATAACAGTCGGGCATAGGGAGGGGACGGTGGAGAAAGAAGCTGCTGAAATGCTGCACAATGTTTTTGAGTTCGGAGATCGTCCAGTCAGCGAGGTTATGATACGGCGTCCGGAAGTAATATTTATTGAGAATGGTGCCAGGTTGTCCGACTTCCTGAACTTGTATGCCGAGAACCCTCTCTCTCAATTTCCTGTGTATAAAGAAAACAGGGATAATGTTGTTGGCATTCTACTTATAAAAGATGTGCTGATGGCACAGGCTAAAGGTAATATAAATGACAAAAGCTCAATGGATGAGCTAATCCGCCCCGCCTATTTCACTCCCGAGAACAAGCCTATTAGTAAACTCTTTACCGAAATGCGTGATAATAACCAACATATCGCTGTTGTTGTTGATGAGTTTGGTGGCACGGTCGGGGTTGTCAGCATTAACAAACTGATCGAGGTAATTGTTGGTCCTATGGGGGATGAGATGGCAGGGGAGGAGAAGGACTTCGAGGTAATTAACGATTATACTTTCCAGATTGATGGTAGTATGCGTGTTGAAGAAGCCAATGAAGAGATGGAGCTTGGTTTACCTGAGGGCAATTATAAAACGGTGGCAGGCTTTATCCTCCATCTTCTGCAACGTATTCCCAGGCTAGGTGAGAATCTGAGATATAAAGATTTAAAGTTAGTCATCACCAAGATGCATGGAGTGAAAATAGAAGAAGTTTTAGTGACCAGAGAGAAATCCGTTCAAGGTCATTTAAGAAATACTCAAAAAAAGGAACCTGAAAAAACCGACTCATCATCTTAAAATCAGGTTCGTTAGAAGTGTAGATATATAGTTGCCTTACATCTGTATACGATGCAGTCCATAGAGCCGCTGGTGGAAAAGAAAATACATCGTTTCAAGTCCGGTCCAGAGAACGGGAGCATCGATAGAGTATTCGATGTCCCTGTTTGATGGTATTTCCTTCAAAAACCTTCTGTTTTATGAAAAAGGTGTGGCATTTGTCGTGCCCTTTGAAGGGTGAACTGTCTGAAGATAGCTTGCGTTTGCCGATGCCCCAGATATACTCATATGAATGTTACAATAGCCAGTAAATGTGCCAATTCCGGCTAGCACATTGCAGTTTAATTCCGTTTCCGCATTTTCGGGAGAGGTTGATCACGGTCAAGCTCTTGTTTTACCTTAGCTTTCAAAGTGCAGCAAGTCAATATCGGCCTCCGTACCGTTCAACTGACAAACCCGGCTTTAGGTTGAGACTATGTGTTTCCGCGTGAAATTAATGCGCGAAACTGACGTTTGTTTAGTCTCATCCCTATGTCACATTAAGTCAGAAAGCAAGATTTTGAGAATAAGCTTTTTTGTAACCCTCCTATGAGCACTCAAAGAGACCTTAAACCCCCTTCTAGGAAGTTTTCGAGGCGAATGCGAGTGGCGCTTATGATTCCTTGAAAACAGGAATTCTGACCATAGTTTTTCTCTACCCCATTTGTTATTGTTAGTTTGCGCAGTTTTCCGTTATACTGATTTTACACGACAAAAAGCTCGTTATTATTCATACACCTAGGGAGAAAGGTATGACAGGCGGGGAGTCGATTCTTTCTAGCACAGAATTCCAGATGAGCCTGCTAATGTTTGTAGCTCTGGCAGGGTATCTAATCGCATACAGGATTAACCAGTCTGCGGTTGTGGGAATAATCTTGGCCGGTATAATAGTAGGTCCGAGTCTACTCTCATTGGTTACATATACCGAATTTGTGTCGACTCTCGCCCACCTGGGTGCGGTTGTCCTACTTTTTACCATCGGGCTTGAGTTCAATATAAAAGATATCGCTAAAATCCGATATTTCGTGATAGCTCTGTTTGGCATCATCGTGCCGGCCATAGGCGGTTTCTTTCTGGCTGGGCTATTCGATTTCGATTTTGAAGCATCAGTGTTCATCGGTACGGCACTTACTGCAACGAGTATTGCTATTACGGCGAATGTGCTCAGGGAAATGGGTAAGCTACAAACTGAAACCGCGAAAGCCATTATCGGGGCAGCCGTAATAGATGATGTTCTCGCTCTGCTGGCTTTATCGGTCTCGGAGGGACTCGTTTCTGGAGAACTGTCAGCGGCATCACTGCTAATTACCGGGGCAAAAGCCATCGGGTTTATCGCTATCGGGATTCTTATCGGCAAGACGGTGCTAGGCCGTTTTTTAGTACGGCTAGACCGGACTCGAATATGCGGGAAGTACCCTGAATCCATTTTCATCTTCACGATAATGGTGGCTTTTTTATATGCCATGGTCGCCGAGTTTGTCGGACTATCTGCCATCATCGGCTCATTTCTAGCAGGAGCATCGTTTGCGGGGATCAAATTGATACGTGGCGATATCTTCAGAGAGGGGGCCGAACACCTTCAGATCATATTCGCCTCTATCTTCTTCGTTTCTCTCGGAGTCATCATGGACCTCCACTTCATGACCTTGAATATTCTGTGGTTCGTATTAGCTTTATCTGCTGTCGCGATAATCACCAAGCTTATCGGATGCGGGCTACCGGCTAAAATCCAGCATATGAGCCTGAAAGATTCAATGATTATCGGCATGGGGATGGTGCCGCGTGGTGAAGTAGCTATGATTGTGGCGTTGATCGGACTCAGCCAGAATATGATAAGTCAGAGTACCTACTCCGCCCTTATCCTGATGAGTCTTTTAACAACAATCATACCTCCATTGATTCTGAGAAACTGGTTGTTTAAACGCTAGATTCAAACACGCCGTTGCCTAGCAATCCTCAATCAAGTGAATCAAATCCTTAACGCCTGGGTGCTTAAACGCTTCACGATGTTCATAACCGCCAGCCCCATGAATACGACGATGGTGACGAGGATTCCCAGGTAAAATGCCACCGACCCAAAACCCACCCCGAGGACGCTCAGGTTCGTTACCGGCTTGATGACATAGAATGTAGGGAAAATGTACCCAACCCAGGAAGGAACCTGCGGGAACATGAATACCACCGCTGGGCCAAAGAGTAAGAGTCCACCAAATTTCCAGAACGCAAAGAGGGTGTTCATGTCCCTGATGAAGGCACCGGCCAGCAACCCAATTTCTGCGGCAAGTATTGCCCCTAATCCCAATATGACTACCATGGCGACAGGCGAATTGCCGAAACTCGTGCTGATAGCTAAAGTAAGCACACCCATAATGATTGCCAGGACAGCGCCAATGACTCCCTTAGCGATAAATACGTCCCCGATAGTCGTCGGGGTGATGTTCAGGGCTACATTGACCTGATCGGTCAGGGCAAGTTTAAGGAAGCCCTTGACCTCACCAGGAAGGAAATCCCCTTTCCTTCGGTATGTGGCAGAGTATGCCTGCGCCCCGCGAGAAGGAGTGCAAGCGTAACCTCAAGTTGACAAAAGAGTAAGCCAACGAATATGCTAACAATGATCTACAAATGGATTGACACTATATTGTGAGATTAAAAACCAATTTAAAAGTTTTACCTATTGTCCCCCTATCTCCACTTTTAAATATCCATCGTCGGAGCTGAAAATTTCCTCTTTTCTCAGGGCGGTGGTAGTGGAAATGTTAAAACGTCATGAGTGTTTTTTAAATCAAAAACAGATTACGTTGTTTTCTTGATATCGATGCAGCAGATAAGGAGTGTACTAAAATGACGAAATGGCATGATTTGCTGGAAAAAGATGGCAAGGCGCCCCCCTGGCCTTACCCGATACGGTATGACAAAGAGCAGGAAATCAGTGCCGATGTCCTGGTCATCGGGGGAGGCATAGCGGGGTGCTGGGCGGCCATCAGCGCGGCCAGGACCGGACTTAGAGTAGCCCTCGTGGAAAAGGGCGATACCATCAGGAGTGGCGCCGGCGGCCCCGGCTGCGACCACTGGTGCAACGCCCCTGCCAACCCGTTGTCCAATGTGGACCCGGATGAGTGGGCGCGGCACATGGCCGACCTCCCGTACTGTAACGGTATCGGCATCCAGATCCAGTGCCGCGAGGACTATGACGCCTTGCTGGAGATGGAGCAGATGGGCGGTAAAATCAGGGACACCGGTGACGAGTATGCCGGCGCCCGGGGCCGCGATGAAAAAACGAAGTTCATGATATCCCCGCGCTATACCCGAGTACACAGCTACATCCCGGGGTCACAAAAACCGGTAGTCTTTAAAAGTAATCCGGAACAAAAACTGAACAACGTCGTCATCCGCGTTTGGGGGACTACCTTCAAGCCGGCCTTGAAAAAGGAATGCAAGCGGTTGGGCGTGAAGATTTACGACCGTGTCATGGTTACTGGCCTTTTGACCGAAGGTGGCGCCCAGGGCGCCAGGGTAATTGGCGCCACCGGCTTCAATAACCGCACTGGAGAGTTCCTGGTCTTTAAATCGAAGGCGGCAGTGCTGGCCACGGCGGGCGACTGGTCGCTGTACATTTTGAACACGGAACTGGCTGGCTACAACACCTTCCGCTCCCGGACGACCACCGGCGACGGCGCCGCCATGGCCTGGAGGGCCGGCGCGGCCCTCACCCTGATGGAACGTTCCGGTATCCTGATGCTGGGCACGGGTTATAAGCATACCTGGTACGGCGGCGCCGGGGACGCCAGCTACGAGAACGTGCAGCTTGTCGATGCTAACGGCAAAAAGCTGCCCTGGCCTACGCAGGGCTGGGCGGACGCCGGCGCCATGAGGCCCCCACCCGCGGTCATGGAAGAAATACGTAACGGTGTGATGTCGGGGAAATATGCCCTGCCTTTTTACGGTGATTTCCCCGACATGCCGGACGTCGAGCGGAGAGTCACCTGGAATATGATGCTCGGTGAAGAATCCACCACCAGGAATATCATCGATTCTTATGGCCGAGCCGGCTTCGATCCGGCCAGGCATCTGCTCCAGAACTACAACTTTATCGAAGGGACCAGCCCTTCGCAGTGGCGGACGGCCGGCGGCGGCGGACCCGTCGTCGATTGGGACCTGAAATCCACCCTGGACGGGTTATATGTCGCCGGGGAGCAAACCTTTTCCGCCGGTGACCACAGCTACGCGGCCGCCACGGGCAGATATGCGGGCCGGAAGGCCGCCGCCTACGCCGGACAGATAAGCGAAGGCAAGGTATACGGGGAGCAGGTTACCCTGGAAAAAGCCCGTGTTTACGGACCGATACAACGTAGCGACGGCATCGATTGGAAAGAGTTGCATGCCGGTATCGCCAGGACCATGCAGTACTTTAGCAGCGAGTTCAAAAACGAGTCGCTGCTTAAAATGGGGCTGGACTCCCTGAAAGAAATAGAAGAGGTATTCGTCCCGCGACTCTACGCCCTCGACCCGCATAAACTAATGCGCTCCATCGAAGACCTGAGCCTGCTGGCGCACGGCCAGATCATACTGAATGCGGCGCTGGCGCGCCGGGCGAGCAGTCAAATGCTCAACTTCTTCAGAATCGACTATCCGGCCGTCGACCCGCCGGAATGGAACAAATACGTCACGGTCAGGCTGGAGAACGGCAAGGTCACGACGGGAGACCTGCCCCAGGCCTACTGGGGCGATATGAAAGCCAGCTACGAGACCTGCAATAAAGACTATGCCGGAGTGTACAAAAGGAAATAAGGAGACTGCGATGGCCGAGAAAAAGGTATATGCTTTACCTAATATTACAACACCATCAAGGCCGGTGATTTTCCATGCCGATATCTGTAACGGGTGCAATCACTGTATTGAAGTCTGCCAGGTGGATGTCTATATCCCCAATCCCGAGAAAGGCAAACCGCCGGTTATATTGCATCCCGATGAATGCTGGTACTGCGGCTGCTGCGTTAACGATTGTCCCCGCCCCGGGTCAATCACTTTCAACTGGCCGGTGCAGCAACGGGCTTACTGGAAAGACAAGGCCACCGGCCAGGTATTAAGGGACAGTCAATAAACTATCCGGATGCCCCGGCTTGATCGACCATCGCTCCGGCTATCAGAGCGGCGCCTATGGTCCGGCTAGCCGAGGGTCGTATTGGCAAGGTGAGCGCGGTCATCCCCATCTCTCTTTCCGGCCGCTTGACGTTCCCGGTTTCTTCGCCAGTCCGCCGGTGAAAGCGCTCTCTTTTTCGGGATTGACCTCAGTTTTCAAGAAATCAGGGACAATCGCGCCGGCGCGTGCTTTTCTTTCAGGATGTCATTTTGCTTCAGGGCATGCCCCGAGAAGACGGCGTGTTCCCCTTGCGGAAATCGATGCTGGCAGAATTCATGTTATGGTTGTACCCAGGCTACTCCGGTTTTCCGGGTCCGCCTTCATAATATGCCCCTCAGCCTGGGATCGATGGCGTCCCGTAGTCCGTCTCCCACCATGTTGAAACTGAACACGACCACCATGATGGCGATACCGGGCGCAAAGGAAAGGATGGGGTTGCTGATAAGATACTGGTAGCCCTCGTTGATCAGGCCGCCCCAGGTCGCGGTCGGTAGCTCGACGCCGATACCGAGATAGCTCAGCCCCGCCTCCGCCAGGATAGTCGTCCCCATCATCATGGTTATCATCACCAGGATCGGGGGGAGGCTGTTCGGGAATATGTGGCGCAACATCATCCGCAGGTCACTGGCACCCATTGATTTTCCGGCCAGGACATAGTCATTTTCCCTGATGGAGAGGACCTGGCCGCACATTATCCTGGCATATCCCGGCATCAGGGCTATCCCCAGCGCAATCATGACGTTAACAAGTCCCCCGCCGAGGAGCGAGGTGATAAGCAGGGCCAGCAATATCATGGGAAACGCCATCAGGGCATCCATCAGCCTCATGATAATCGTGTACCGCCACCCGCCGAAGTATCCGGCGATCAGCCCGAGTATCATGCCGGTCGTTGCCGCGATGCCCACGGCAATCACGCCTACCATGAGCGAAATCCGGGTGCCGTAGATGATGCGGCTTAACGTATCTCTCCCGAAGTTGTCGGTGCCCAGTAAATGTGCGCTGGACGGACTGGCCAGGAAATTCGCCAGGTCCGGCTTATAAGGGTCGTAGGGAGCTATCAGGGGCGCAAACGCGGCGGTAATCAGGAATATCACGATTACAACCACGCCGAACAACACCACTTTCCGTCCCAGGAAAACGCGGGTGAAGCGCCGGAACTCGTTGATACGCGGTGGTATCTCTAAGATGCCGGTTACGGGTCTTTCGGTTTCTGCCATGAAAAGTGTTCCTATCTATACCTGACCCTGGGGTCGAGCCACCCGTAAGAAATATCCACCACCAGGTTGACGAGAATGATGGCTGCCGCAACGATTACGGTAACGCCCTGCGTGACCTGGTAGTCCCGGTTGAGGACGGAGTATACCGCCAGCCTGCCCATGCCGGGAATATTGAAAACGGTCTCAACCAGGACCGAACCGCCGATAATCGAGCTCAGGTGCAGTCCGGCCAGCGTCAGCACGGGGATGAGTCCGTTTTTCAGGGCGTGCCTGATGATTATTACCCGCTCCTTCAGTCCCTTGGACCAGGCGGTCCGGATATAGTCCTGGTGCATAACCTCGAGCATACTCGAGCGGGTCTGGCGGGTCGTGGAGGCCATGGGCATGATAGCCAGGCAAATAACCGGCATGATAATCTGTCTCGTATTCAGCCAGAAGTTATCAAATGGTGACGTATAACCCATCACGGGCAGCCAATTTAGGTAGAGGGCAAACAGGTAAATCATCATGATGCCCAGCCAGAAAACGGGTACGGTAATCCCGATATTGGCAAACACGGTGACGGCGGTATCCAGCCACTTACCGCGTCTCACCGCGCATATCACGCCGGCAACTATGCCGGCAAGGTGGGCCAGAATAAAGGCGAGTATGCCTAAATGGAGGGTGAGGGGTATCCGTTCCAGCATCAGCGCTCCCACGCTGAAGTGGAACCTGAGCGAGGTCCCGAAATCGCCGCGGAGCACACCCGTGAGCCAGGTGTAATACTGGATGACCAAAGACCTGTCCAGGCCGTTTTCGTGCCTGAGGACGCGGATTTCTTCCTCGGTTTTTATTTGCACCTCTTCCGAGGTAAGTAAAAGGTAAATCGGGTCGCCCGGCAGGAGGCGCAACGCCAGGAAGACGATAATGCTGACCAGCAGCAGGACGAATAGAGCCTGTAAAAATCTTCGAAAAATGTACGCCGTCATGGTAGCACTAATCCGTTCTCCGGAGATGTAAGAATCTCAGCCAACCAAAAACAACCGGGGCGCTTCCCCGAACACTGATTGAGATATGACAGGTAACTGTATTCTGCACGGGCAGGCTGAGCGGTAGTTCAGCCTGCCCGTCTTTGTCTTAGTTCCTATCTAATTTAAAGGCTATTTATCCAGCCAGATAGTGTCCGCGTTCCAGAAAAAACCACCCGCATGCGTAAGGAATCCGCCGTCTTTAACGTAGGGCTGGGTGACCCAGGCGCGGACGACATTCCATATCGGAATACACATCTCATTGTCGTAGATGTATTTGACCACGGCCTTTTGCTTGACGGGGTCTCTCTGGAAAGACTGGCCGGCCGCGTTATAGAGGTCGATGTATTGCTGCGGTTTGGCCACGCTGATATAGTTGCTCGCGTCAGGAGGCAGGGTATTCGATATTGTCCTGATCCAGTCGCTGGGCCCGGTGGGCGAGCCATAGAGCAGGCCGTTGTTCCAACCCGTCCTCTGGTACTCTTCGAACTTGGCGCTCTCCAGCATCTGGACATTCGCCTTGACGCCGATTTCAAGCCAGGCGGCCTGTACAGCCACGGCTATCGATTTGCCAGGTTCATCACCGGAGACGAGGAAGTTTATCTCGAACCCGTTAGCGAATCCGGCTTCGGTTAGCAGCTGCTTGGCTTTGTTCTTATCGTAAGCGCGTTTCGGCAGGGAGGGGTCATACGCGGCGGAGCTGGGTGGGGCGTATTGATAGGAGGGTCCCCAGAAGCCGAAGCTGAGCGCCTTGGCGATTGCTTCCTTGTCGATAGCGTATTCCAGGGCCTCGCGCACTTTCTGGTTGGCTAACGGCGACTCGGGGTGAGTGCTATCCGGGAAATAGGCAGCTACACCCAGGGTGCCCGTGACGGCGACCAGTCCGTCGGCTACCAGGTCGGCGAGCCTTTTATCAGCGCCGGAGGCCATACCATCAAGCTCCTTGCTTTTCAGGGCGGCTACCTGGGTCATCGGGTCGGAAACCATCTTGTATACTATCTTGTCAACGTAAGGCCGGCCTTTATTCCAGTAATCGGTGAACTTTTCGTATACTACCTGTACGTCGCGCTCGTAGCTTACCTGTTTGAACGGCCCGGTCCCTACCATGTTGAACCTCGCCCATTCGATGCCGTTCTTTTCAAACGCCGTGGGCGACACGATGAAATTGCCGCCCTCGAATGAAAAATCGCCGAGGGCGTAGTTAGCCCACTTTTTTAGGTTCACGCGAACAGTGTAATCGTCCACCACGTCAATTGAGGCCCAGTTGTTACTTGAGGATTTTCCGGTGGGTATCTCCAGGTCGAAGTTCCACTTCACCGCCTGGGCGTTGAAGTCCGTCCCGTCATGGAACTTTACGCCTTTCCGGAGTTTAAAAGTGACTGAGGAGCCATCCGGCGCCACCGTCCATTCCGTGGCGAGGCGCGGGGAGAATTTACCATCGATGCTTTGTTGCAGGAGCGGCTCGAGGGCCGGCTGCTGGAACAGGACCGCCGCGCCGCGGCCTTCCGGCGGATAGCCCAGTGGTTGACCGGGGAAGATGGGCTCGGCTACAGTTAGGGTGCCGCCGTACTTCGGAGTTTTCGTGGCCGGAGTGGTCGCCGTAGCTGTTGTCGCCGGTGTTGTTGTCTCTTCTTCACCGCAGGCCGAGAGCAATATTCCGGAGAGTAACAGGCTACTGACCAGTACAACCGACAGGATAAAAAGTGTGACCTTTTTCATTGCTGGCTAATCCCTCCTTATAATAGTACCGTGCTCCTGAGATTCCGCTTTCGCGGTTGGCATAGCGCCGGCAATCGCAGGCAGGTGTCATCCGAAACCTGATGTTGGCCTTTTCATTTCGTGCCTCCTATCATTAACTGGTCTTTTACTTGCAGAACGTTTAGTTCCCGTTTACAAACGCAGTTGAAGGCGCGGCTCCAGCTTTTGTTTCGGGACTCCGGTTTCACGCATAAACCTGACCATGTGCTCGTGGAGCTGGCGCGCTATTTCCGGGTGTTGTTTGATGACGTTTTTTTCCTGCTTTGGATCGGTGGGCAGGTGGTATAGCTCCGAAAGGCCGGCATCGACGACGTAAAGCAGAGCCCATTCCCGGGTAGTGACCGTAGTAGCCGAAGATTTGGCCATAATCCGGGATACGTCGTCGACAGAACGGACACATTCGCCGGGATTGACGAACAGGTGAGTGGTAAGCACGAAGTCCCGACCCGGAACGGAGGGGTTTTTGACGGCGGGCAATAGTGACATACCCTCGACAAACCCTGGTATCTCCTGCCCCATGATGTCCATAACGGTCGGCATCAGGTCGACGGCCGAAGTTAAACCGTCGTAGGCGGCGG
The DNA here is from genome assembly GCA_001796865.1 of Chloroflexi bacterium RBG_16_56_11. Lineage (GTDB taxonomy): Bacteria > Chloroflexota > Dehalococcoidia > Dehalococcoidales > RBG-16-60-22 > RBG-16-56-11. The sequence goes on along the minus strand of MGNQ01000048.1, from coordinate 16,527 downwards.
GCTTGCAGCCGGGGACGTGGATTAAAAGCGGGATGGCGGCTATTTCTTCATAAAGGGGAGAATGGTCCCAGGCTTCGCCAAGGACGTCCGTGGGCTTGGGATCGTTCTGTTCCCTGGGCTGACCGTCCGGTTTTGATTGTTGCAGCATGATATTTTTTCCGGACGCGTCCCTGGCCCGGGTCACCTTTCCGAAAAGGTCCGGGTGCTCTCCGAAATAGAAGCCGTGGTCGGTGGTGAAGATGATGGCCGTGTTATCCATGAGGTTTAAATTTTCCATGTGTCTGAGTAAATGACCGATCCAGGTGTCGACCATGGTAATCTCGCCCCAGTAAGTGGCGAGGGCTTTTTTAATCTTCTTTTTTGTGAAACCGGGAACGTCTTTCCAGTGTCCGTAGACCGGATCGATTATCTCTCCGTCGTAGTCGGGCCAGTAAAGCTCGGTGTAATATGACGGAGCGTCCCAGGGCTCATGAGGGTCCCAGGTGTCGATATACAGGAAAAAATTTTCTTTGTGATGGTTCTCGAGCCATTTCATTGCCTGGGTGAACGTACGGGGGGCAAAACGGTCTGACTCGTAGCTCCATGTCTCGTCCGTGGACACGGTCTGCCCGGGTATTTCAAAGAAGTTCTTGAAACCACGATCATAGTTCATGCCGCGGCGTAGATAGAACGGAGTGTCAACAACCGCGCAGGTAGGTATGCCTTTTGCCGAAAGCAGTTGAGGGAGCGTCACTTCATCATCATGGAGTGGCTCCCATTGCATATAGGACATTGTCCAGCGGCCGGTCAGAAAATCGGCGCGGGCCGGGACCGTGGGAAAGTTAGCGGCATAGTGGCGGTTAAAGCGCGTTGATTTCGCGGCCAGGCTGTCCAATGACGGGGTGCGGATAGTCTTGTTGCCGTAAGCCCCGAGCGCATCGCGCCGGAACGTATCCGCGATAATCCAGATGACATTCATTTACCACTCCAACAAGTTACTATCCGGGGAGCCCCGCGGCCTGACTACCGATGTAAATCGCGTAGCCAGGCAAATTCCCTTTTCCTGTACCCGCCCCCGGACAACTTTCCGGTTCCTGGTCAGGCGACGGACCCGGCGACTTTCAGGAGTTCTTCTTTAGAAGTCCTTTTTCCTGCCGAAAGCACCATTTCATACTGCATCCCCTGTTTGCGGGTGCCCTGCGACGGCAGCAGCCACCGGAGTTCGACGTGCTGTTCACGGTCGGCCAGGACGCCTTCGTATTTCCCCACTTTTACCGGCTCGCCGGGGGCTTTCGCCGGTTCTCCTTTTTCCTTGGAATATACCTTAATATTAAGTCCCATCCGGCAATCAAAAGCATGCTGCTGGCGGGAGTCGGGGGTAGCGTCACCGACGGTAACCAACCGCTTCTCTATCGCTTTGTCAGAAATGAGCATTTTTATAGAATTGCCCAGTGCGTAGATTTCCTGGATTTTGCACCCTTCGGGCAAATAGCCGGGTCGGGGCAAAGCGGTTCCTAATACGCGACCTGCCTCTGCGGCGGACACCTTCCTGGCGGACATTTCCAGCCTGTCGTAATACCCGGTCCGCTGGTCCGAGCGTGTGTAGGATGAAGCGAGCACGATGTTGATGAACATCATGGGCTGGCTGACCCTCGTCCAGATAATGGGACAGTGGACCATCCCCTTGGGAACAAACGCCACCGTCGTCGAATTAATGATGATTTTGGTGCTTTCCTCGCCCAGGTGCAGCTCTGCTTCCCCGTCGAAAACCCTCATGTCCTCGGGGGTACCCATGAAACAAAAGAACTGGTCGAAGTCATGGGCATGGGGACGTTCCATGTGAATCGGCTCGTTGATATAGGTATACCTGATGCCGAAGTTCATTTCGGGGAAATAGTTTTTCGTGTCGAAGAGGAGTCTTGGTGTGAAGGGGGTAAAAGTATTCCATGAAAGCGGTTCTCTAATAATGTACTTTTCGTATTCTGTGGCGGCCATTCGTTCGCACTCTCCTTTGGTTAATCGGCGCAGACGTACGGTTTCATGACACTATCGAGTTGGGATTTCATTTAAGCCAAGGTCATCCTACATCGATAAAAAATCGTTGTCAAGTTTGTTCCGTTCTTTTGTACAATTTTTCACGAGTTGGCCAGGAAGGTCGTGTAAAACGCCCCTTTTTCAATCGCGCCGTACGGGTATCGTTTTGTTTGCGCTGGTAGTCGCCACGATAACAACCATCATCACGGGATTTTTAACGTTCCTCTTTAGCGTTCACACCCTTGAAAAAATCATCCGAAAATATACCCCCGGCCCGGTATCAACCTTACTTTTTACGGGTATTTTATCGCCTTCCGGTACCTCCAGCATTAGCCGACCCGACTTCACGCCCTTTGGCCCTGTCCTCCCCCGTTAGAAAGGATTACGCTGTTCAACCAGACTGAACCCGGTTCTTAACGGTTTTCAACATAAATCGATTTTACACGTGTGAAAGTATGGTTTCCGGTTAATATTAAGTTAACACCTGTGGTACAATACTACCGGCCAACCTGCCAGGCGCTGGTAACATGCTGGGACAAATATATTAAGACCGAATTATGAGAGGAGGTAAAGATAAGATTTACACCGTGAAAGGTAGTTTGTTATATCCGGTTAACAGACTGAAAGGGGATTAAGTATGATTGAAAAAAGGAAGCTCGTAAGTATCGTCAGCGCTGGTAACGTCATTAGCGAGCCGTCGGCTCTCGAACAATACGCCGGTGATATGAGTTTCGTTAATAAGGTCAAGCCCGACTACGTCGTCAAGCCGCGTAAGACCGATGATATCGCGAAGTTGATAAAGCTCGCCCGGGAGACCTCGACACCGTTGGTGCCGGTTAGCTCCGGTGCTCCCCACTTCAGGGGCGATACCGTCCCCGGCGTCGGCGGCGCTGTCGTCGTCGATCTCAGCGGCATGAAATATATAATCAGGGCCGACCGGTTGAACCGCGTGGCCATGTTCGAGCCGGGGGTTACCTTCGATGAGCTGATTCCGGCGGTGACCAGGGAGAAGCTAAGGCTCAACATGCCTCTGTTGCCGCGTAAAACCAAGTCGGTCGCCGCCAGCATGTTGGAACGTGAGCCGGTGCTGATGCCGAAATACCACTGGGATATCGCCGACCCGCTGAACTGTGTGGAGATAATTTACGGGTCGGGTGAAATGTTCCGGACCGGGGCGGCCGCCGGGCCCGGTTCCCTGGAGGAGCAATGGGCGGCCGGTGGGGCGCAGGTCGAGGCGGCCGGACCTTCTTCGGCGTCCTGGTATCGTATTATCCAGGGCTCCCAGGGCACGATGGGTATCGTCACCTGGGCCTCGGCCAGGTGCGAACTGCTTCCCAGCCTTGAAGAGCCCTTTTTGGTCGGTTCTTCACAGCTCGACAGGCTCATGGAGCTGGTCCACTGGCTCGTTCGTCTGAGGATACCCAACGAGTGCCTCATCCTGAATAATTGCAACCTGGCCGCCATCATGGCGGAGAAATGGCCGCAAGATTACAAAGCCATCAAAGAAAGCCTGCCGACCTGGATTCTCTTTTACAATCTGGCCGGTTATGATTACCTGCCGGAGGAGAGAATCAGCTCGCAGGTAGAGGATATCAAGGATATAGCCCAGCGTGCCGGCGTGGAGCCCGCTCACACCCTCGGCGGCGTTTCGGCTTTTGAGCTGTTGAAAGTAGTTCAGGCCGCCTCGGCTGAACCCTATTGGAAGCTACGGGCTAAAGGGGCCTGTCATGATACGTTCTTTATCTCCAATTTCCAGAAAGTCGGCGAGCTGACAGACACCATGTCCGGCGCCGCGGATAAAGCCGGCTATCCGGTCCCGGATATGGGTATTTACATTCAACCGATAGTCCAGGGCGCTAATTTCCACTGCGAGTTCAACCTGTTTTATGACCCGGAAAATGCTAGAGAGACCGGCCGTGTCAGGGCGCTGGCTACCGGCACCATCAACAGCCTGATGGCCAGGGGCGCCTTCTTCTCCCGACCTTACGGGGAAATTTCCAGGACAATCATGAATAAAGACGCCGCCACCGTCATGGCCCTTAATAAAGTCAAGATGATACTCGACCCCGACAAGATTATGAACCCGGGTAAACTGTGTTTTTAGATAGTGCCCGGAAATTCCTGAACGGATATTTTAAGGAGGAAAGCGATGGCTTTAAAAGACTATCGGAGAGATATGGAGACGTGTCGCCGGTGCTCGCCATGCAAATTTATGCCGCTGGAAAAGGTGACGGGTTTCGACCGCATTAACGTCTGCCCGAGCATCAGCCGGTACGATTTTCACAGCTACTCCGCCGGCGGTCGTATGGTCATGGGCACCGCCCTGTTGGAAAAGAGGCTCGACTACACCGATAAACTGCTGGAGGTAATCTATAACTGCCAGATGTGCGGCGCCTGCGATACCTCCTGCAAGTATTCCATGGACATGGAGGTCTTCGAATCCCTGGATGAGATAAGGATCAGCTGTGTCGAGGCCGGCCACACCAACCCGGCCCTGGATAAAGTTATCAAAAGCCTGCGTAAGCAGGGAACCATGGTCCCGGGCGCTAAAATCAAGCGCGGTGACTGGGCGGCGGGGCTCAACCTCAAGGACTGTTCCGCGGAGAAAGTAGAAGTGCTCTTCCACGTCGGTTGTCAGACGAGCTATAACAAGAACATGTGGAAGGTCGCCAGGGCCACGGCTAAAATCTTAAAAAAGGCCGGCGTAGACTTCGGCATCGGCGGGGAAAACGAGTCATGCTGCGGCGGGCGCGCCTACCACATGGGCTACAAACAGGACTTTCTTGATCAGTCCAAGAAAAATCTGGTGCTGATTAAGAAGTCCGGCGCGAAAACCCTGGTTACGGGTTGCGCCGACGGCTATAACACCTTCAAGGTGCTCTATGACAAGTTCGGCCTGAAGGGCAAACTGGAGGTACTTCATATTACCGAATACTTCGCCCGGCTGATTAAGGAGGGCAAGCTCAAACCGAAGAAAGCCGTCAATATGACGGTCACCTACCACGACCCCTGTTATCTCGGCCGGCAGGGAGAACCCTACATCCACTGGAAAGGAAAAGAGGTGCTTGGCGACCTGCGTACCTTCGAACCGCCGAAACTATACCGCCGGGGTATGTACGGTGTTTACGAGCCGCCGCGGGACGTTCTCAAGAGCATCCCCGGGCTCAAGATTGTCGAGATGGACAGGATTAAGGAATACGCCTGGTGCTGCGGAGCCGGAGGCGGTGTTATAGAGTCCAATCCTGAGTTCGCCATGTGGACGGCCAACGAAAGAATCGACGAGGCCGGGTCCACCGGGGCGGAAGCGATAGCCACCGCTTGCCCCTGGTGCGAGCTGATGCTGGGTCAGTCCGTCAAAAGCAAGGGCAGTAATCTCGCTGTCTACGATATCGTTGAGCTTCTGGAGAAAGCGGTCTGAAGGAGGATATGAACCATGGCTTTGAAGAGAGACTTTTATAAAGGATTAGAAGACATCCTCGGCCCGGAGTTCGTCTCCGATGACCCGGTGATAACCGAGACCTACGCCAATCCCGTCCGGGCGGGCCTGCCGACGGGCGCGCGGTTCGAAGCGATAACCCTACCTAAAAACACCGAGGAAGTCCAGGCGATTGTCCGGCTCTGTAACAAGCACAAAGTCCAGTACAAGGCTTCAAGCACCGGCTGGCTTTACTCCGACCCCGCCGGGCCGAATTGCATCAAGATAGACCTGCGGCGGATGAACCATATCATCGAAATCAACGAGAAAAGCATGTACGCCGTCGTCGAGCCATATGTCATCGGCGCCCAGCTACAGGCTGAATGCATGAAACGAGGCCTCAACTGCAACCTCACCGGCGCCGGCAGCAACTGCTCCGCCCTCCCCCTCGCCGCCCATGTTAACCTCGGACATCTCTCCCAGAGCGGCAGCTACGGCGAGAGGAACCAGCTGGCCCTGGAATGGGTCACGGGCGACGGAGAAATCGTGAGATTGGGCTCGCTCGGCTCGATTGATGAGTGGTTCTGCGGCGATGGTCCCGGGCCGTCGCTGCGCGGCATCATCCGGGGCAATACCATGCCGCTGGGCGGGCTCGGCGTCTATACCAAGGCCGCCCAGAAGCTTTACCACTGGCCGGGTCCCGCCACTTTCCCCATGGAAGGTGTCTCGCCGAAATACAAGCCAGCCTATATCCCGCCGGGTTTCCTGGTCCGCTATTTTTCCTTTAAAACGCTGGACCTGATGATAGACGCCGTCCTCAAGATAGGCGAGGCGGAAATCGCCACCGAGCTGATGTGCTTTAATGCCGCCATGATGGCTTCCAACCTGGCCACCCAGAACATGGAAGAAGAAATTGAAATCTACAACAAATTCAAGGATTCGGTGCTGGGTCCCGGCTTCATGGTCCTCATCGCCGCCGACTCCGCGCGCGACTTCGAATACAAGAAACGTGTCCTGCAGCTTATCGTTGATGAGACCGGAGGCAAGGCCCTAGAGGAGGTTGAAGACCCCGAGAACCAGGGGGGCTACGTCTGGCGCTATTTCCGGGAGACCGGTTCGATTAAAGAGACAGGGCGGGTCCTGGCCCCGCAGGCCGGCATGGTCGGCGGCGGCGATTCCTTCCCTCTGATGAGCTACTTCATCAAAAGCTGCTCTAAAGTTAAAGCGAAACTCATCGCGGATGGCTCTCTTTTCGACGACGGCACGTCCCCGTTCATCCAGTCCATCGAGCACGGGCATACCGGCCACGGCGAGGTCCTGGCCCGTATATCTATCCGCGTCAAAGACCCGAGGCAGGTTCAGAGAGTAATCAACAACGCCTCCAATGAAATTGCCATCAAGGAGTTTTTTGGAGTGCCCCAGCACGTCTGGAGCGATACCCTCCATGATATGTACGGCCCGAACGCCTCAAACTACCACCTGTGGCTGAGGAAAATAAAGAAAACGTTCGATCCCAATAACGCGTCGGAGGCGTCCACCTACATCACGGCCAAAGAATAGTAATCAATATTCTCTGACGTCAGAAAAAATATCGACGGACGGAAATAGCCTTTTACCGTCCGGTAAACCGGCGGAGCTAGCTTGTTTCTCTTACCACGTTGTTAATCGTGGCGGGGGCCGG
>MGNQ01000048.1:7923-9390 GCA_001796865.1 Chloroflexi bacterium RBG_16_56_11 | reverse complement strand
CCGCTGACGAAGATGCTGTCTCCGGTGATATAAGAGGACTGTTCCGACGCCAGGAATAAGGCCGCTTTGGCGATATCATCCGTCGTGCCGATTCTCTTTAACGGCACGCCGCGCTGGGCCATTCCCGACTGAAAGGCGGCGACGTCTTTCACACCCGGACCGGAAAATACGGCCGACATGTCCGTGAGGACCATCCCCGGGTGAATCACGTTGACGCGGACATCGAACGGGGCCATCAGGGCCGCGGCTGACTTGGCGATGGACAGCTGCCCCGCTTTAGAGGCGTGATAGTGCCAGTTTATGCGGCTGCCGACAGTGCCGGCTACGGACACTATACAAATAATATTACCGGATTTGTTCATCTGCATATGGGGGGCTATCGCCTGGATGCACAGGAAAGTCCCCTTGCAGTTGATGTCCATCATCCTGTCCCACTTTTCGTCGGTAAGCTCCTCGAGAGGAGTAGGGTTAGAGCCTATCCCGGCGGAAATAACCATGATATCTATCTTTTTGAATTTGGCGATGGCCTGGTTGACCATGTTCTTGACCTGGCGGCTATCGGAAACGTCACAATGTATGTAGAGCGAGTCCTTTCCCTTCTTCTTGATTTCCTCCGCCGTTTTCGCGCCCGGCTCGTCCAGGACGTCCGCTAACACCGACGCGCAACCTTCGTCCGCGAACTTAAGGGCGATAGCCCCACCCATTCCCCGGGCGCCCCCGGCAATGATGGCGACCTTGTTTGCCAGCAGCATAAATCATTTCTCCTTTACTCTTTAATCTAACCCCGATCAGGGTACAGGTTTTATTAAATGAAAAAATCCGTTTTTCTGGTGCGGCCGGGGCTTTGCCTTAGTTTCCTATTAGCCTCCCCCTCCCCCGAAGTACCCGGCGAAATAGTTGCTTAGCTCCGAGGCCATGAAAGCCACCAGCGGTCCCACGTCATCGGGCGTACAAAGTCTGCCCAGCGGCGACGCCTTGGCCAGTTTCTCCATCTCGCGCGGGTCATTAACCGTGAGACCGGTCGCCCCGAGGCCGGGAGAGTAGACCGAGACAATGATACCGAAAGGGGCTACCTCTCTGGCCAGCGCCCTCGTCCATTGCACCACCGCGCCTTTGGACGCGCCGTACAACGATATTCCCGGTATGCCCTGGCCGCCGGAGGTATTGATGATCCGGCCGGACTGGCGCGATATCATGTGGGGCAGGACCGCCTGTGCGACGTTCATCTGCCCGTAAAGGTTCACGCCGATATCATAGTCCCAGTCCTGCTGGGTCATCTCTAAGAAAGGTTTCCATTTGCTGCTAACGCCGGCGTTGTTGATCAATATGTCTATCCTGCCGAATTTCTCCAGGCCTTTCTTGACCATGTCGTCCACCGCGGCGCGGTCTCTCACGTCGAACTTCACCGCCAGGGCTTTCCGTCCCGTAGCCTCTACCTCGGCCGCCGTCCGGGTAGCCCCTTTCAGG
>MGNQ01000048.1:4347-7890 GCA_001796865.1 Chloroflexi bacterium RBG_16_56_11 | reverse complement strand
GGATAGCGCTATCCCCTGGCCATAGCCTATCCGGCTACCCGTGCCGGTTACCAGGGCAATTTTGCCGGTCAGTTTCAAGTCCATATCAACCTCCTTTTTCAAAATATCATCGAGAACAGGCTCTTTTTCATGCTTCAGGCGATTACCTGTCTCGGTTCGAGTACCGGAATCATAAACTCGAGCCCCAGCCGCTCCAGCTCTCCCCTGGGTAGCAGGCCTCTTTCGGTGAGCTTCAACGCCTGGGTATAATAGTTTTTCCTGGCTGCCTCCCATTCCTCCTTTTTCCATACGGAGGTCACGCCGTATTTGCTGGTCACCGGCTCGGTAAAAGCCCTCGCCGGCAAAAACGAATGTTTATCCGGGTGGAAACCTTCCCGCATGCTCAGTCCTCGACTGAAGAGACTGATTCTCTGTATGATGTCGTTAATCTGCTCGAAGCCGAGCTCCCAGCCGGCGGCGGCAGAGATAAAGGTGCGGGCTACTTCCTGGGGAGGCCCCCATATCTCGAAGAACGGGAACGCCGCGAAGAGACACATGGTGGCCGCGTCGAAAAGCCCGCTGCCGCCGCCGTGTCCCGTGCCGTGGGCCAGTCCGAGGCCGTGCCCTTTACTCCTCGGTTCATATCGGGCGATGGACTGGTTGGCGCTGGAGTACCAGGCATAGGGTCGGGACTCCGGCCCGAAGATATCAATGGCGTACCGCCACCCTCCGGCCAGGGCGGCCGGGGCGCGGCTTTCTTTGTAGACAATTTTTCTCAGCAGCTCCAGCGTGGCGTCGCGGTCGCCCCACTTCAGGTCAATCCCGCCGAGGTCGGCCCGGGTGATGACACCGTGTTCGTAGAGGTCCATCGCCCAGGCCATCAGGCCGTGGACATTCTCAGCGTCCACGCCGAGCTCCTCGAGCAAAGAGTTGATTTCCTCGACTTCATCGAAGCCCATCATAGCGTTGCCGCAGAGCCCGCAGGTGTTGCCGTGGCGCAGCTCGCCGCTGAAAGCCCCATGTGAAGTGTTTTTAAAAAAAGGTTGAAAGCAGGCAGAAGCGCAACCCGGGCAGCCGTGCGTCCAGACACGGTAGCTCAGCTCGTGAATATAGCCGTCACTCTTATCCGCGATGGGGTCCCAGGAAGAATGGCCGTTTTTAAACGAGTCGCCGCCGTAGTTGAGCAAGGCCCTCATGCCATCGTTGGCCCCGTACCGTCCCCATTCCGACCTTTTCTGGACCATGGTCGCTGGATGCATGGCATATGTTTGCTTCAGCTCCCACACTCTCTTATGGTCGGCATAGGGCAGTGTCCGGGTCCCTTTGACGGCTATCGCCTTGAGGTTTTTGGAGCCGAACACGGCCCCGATGCCGCCGTTAGAGGCGCTGTGCACGTTTTCCGAGGTGGCGTTAGCGAATCTGACCAGGTTCTCGCCCCCCGGGCCGATACACAAAGCGGCGAACTCCTGTCCCGTTTCCCGGTAGAGTCGCTGCCGGAGGGTGTTTTCCGTCTTCAGCAGATATTGCCCCCAGAGGTCGGCGGCGTCCCTGATTTCTACCCGGTCATTATATATAAGGAGATAAACCGGCCGGTCGGCCCTGCCCCGGACCAGGACTCCGGCATTGTAGCGCGTCCGCATTATCTCATCGCCGACGCAGCCGGAGATGCTGGCCTCGCCAGCCCAGCCGGTAAGGGGTGATAGAAAGGAGCAGCTCACCTTGGTGCCTACCAGCCCGGTTATCGGCCCCACCCCGACGTGCAGCACGTTGCCCGGGCTCAGGGGGTCCGTGCCCGGCGGCACGAGGTCCCAGACCAGCTTATTCCCCAGCCCGCACCCCCCGAGGTATGTTTTTACGTCATCGGTGACATCCAGCGTCCGGCTTGTCCCGGTCGTCAGGTCGACTTCCAACAAGTTGAATTTTATTCCAGGCATTTTGTCGTCTCCTTTTTTCGGCGGGACTACGGGTGCCAAGGCGGGTAAGCGATACTCTCCCGGGTCAGCGGGTACAGCCGCCGGGCAATCATGCCGGCCTTTTCATCGGAGCTTTTCCGGGAGCTGTCCCTGAGGGGCCGGATTCGCTCGACCCGGTTGTGGTAATAGAGCGCGGTGGTGGGACATATTTTCACGCAGCGCGGGTCTCTCTCCCCCTTGTTTTCCGGGTCGCAGAGGTCGCAGACCAGCGGTTTGTCCGATGCGTCCGGGTTAAAGCGGATGGCCTCGGTGGCGCAGGCATCCCGGCACAGCATACAGCTGGTACATCTGTCATTATCGATAATCATGTGCTGCGTCTTTTCGTCGAAATAGATGGCCGGCGGCGATTCGGGGCAGGCTTTCTCGCAAAGTCGTTCTTCCGCCTGGCACTGGCTGCAGGTCACGATAACGGCTTTGGGCAACGGCAGGAGGAAATTGCGCACGTAAATGCGGGCGAAGTCTTTGTTGATGACCCCGTAGTGCCGCATGGAGCAGGCCTCGGCGCAAAGGCCGCAGCCGGTGCATCTCATCACGTCGGCGTCGATGAAAGCGACTCCCTTCGGTGCCGGGTAAATTTCTCTTCCCCAGACCGGAGAAGACGGATGGGCCGTCTCGATGTGGGTCTTCAGAGTGCCGCGGTCATCCAGCTCCTGGTCGCAGTAAGGGCAGGCGTATTTAATCAGCTCCTGTGTCATTTCTGTTGCCTCCTGTGTGGCGTCGTCTGGTAAGGTCAGGCATACTCGCCGACAAGCTCACGCATCCTTTCGAAGAATTTCCCGGCCGGCATCCCCCTGGCCTCGACGGAGCTCACAATAGCATCGCGATGAGGTTGTATGATACCGCGCCATCGTTTCAGCTCGTCCGGAGAAAGGGTGATCAGCTCGCCCTTTAGCCGGATGTAGTCCAGCGCTTCGTGCAAATGGCTGTCGGCGTCCCGGCCGCTCTGCACGGCAAACCAGCAGTCCCTGCCGGAGGGGCCTATTTTCTCTATCACATTACGTATTTTTTCCGGGAGTCTATTCCAGGTTTCCCACTTCATGTAAATTCGCATCGGGTGCATGGTTATCGAAAGGTCGCCGGCCAGGGTGCAGTACGGCGCCGCTCCGTCCGCCAGTTTGAACATGTGGGCCGGTAATACCCCCAGGACCGCCGCGTCCAGCCCGCCGGTTTCCAGGAGGCGGGCCATCTCGAACCAGCCGACGTGGTGCGGTTTGCCCCCCAGCGACTCGATAATCCCGTCTATCAGCGGTAAAGACCTCGTCCTGGCGCCCTGGAAGTCCTCCACAGTACGTATCGGCCCCCAGGCTTTGCTGGAAAAGATGGCCAGTAACGCGCCGATTCCCAGGCCGACTACCTTGAGGTCGCTTAACTCTTGTCGTAGTTCAGGGAACTCCGCATAAAGCTGGGCGATGACCCGGCTACCGACGGTCGAACTGGGGAAAATGAAAGGAATCTGGATGAGGCTGAGCAATGGGTAACGGTCGCCCATCGCCGGTACGTCGCGGACCAAATCGGCGGCTTTAATCGCCTCCCGGTCTTCACCGGCGCTTTTTTTGAACCTGACCCCTCCGCCGGAGCGCGCCTCTACCTC
>MGNQ01000048.1:0-4295 GCA_001796865.1 Chloroflexi bacterium RBG_16_56_11 | reverse complement strand
AGACAAGCTCCACGGGTTTGTTTGATGGTTTTTCAATGGCATCAGTCATCCTCATCACCCCTTCCGTTAACAAGTGATGTATTAGTTTCTATTATACAGTCCCGTGAGGTAAATTCAACATCTGGACAAGTATTTAAAAATCGATGCCGCTATTTCGGATCGAATAGGCTCACATATTGACTTGTGGACGATATTTGTCATATAAATAAAGTCAAAAGCGCTGGCGATGATTTCAACTTTTCGCTAAGTGAAATATACAAATAAGGAGGGTAAAAGGATGTTTAAAGTACGAGCGACGGTAATAGGATTCGATGAGGATGAAAAAAGGCACCCGTGCCACTTCCAGTATAAAATCGGCGACACGGTCGTCTGGGACGGCGAGAAATTCAACGGCAGGATTTGCCCGTCCATCATGCGTCCCTTCGCCGAGAAGGTGAGCATCCTGTACAATTCAGGCGGGAGGCATAAGGAGGGTGAAATCCCCAACTCTTACACCCCCTTCCTCCATTCCCCTTACAGCGTCTACGACCCCGCCTATAAGAAATTTGATGGCGTGGGATTCAGGCCGACGCTGGAAAGGCCGGAGCAAAACTATAAATTCATTCCGGACGTGACGCTTTTCGACAATATCCCGGGTTTAAAGCTTCTCGGCGGGCCGGGCACGGGCATCAGGAAAAAGGAGATTCTCGTCTGCGGAGACAGCCATACTCACATGCGGATGGAGTTCGAGGCGTTCGACCTGGTTGACTACGGTGACGGACTTCCCTACACGAGGAGGTCACTGTCAATACTGAACAAGATACCGAAGAAACCCGGCATCGCCGTCGATAAAATCATTAACGAGTTTGATGATGCCGAGAGGGACAATATCTACCCATCGCTGGGCCAAAATCTCATCTGGACACTGGTCGGCGAACTGGCCGTGCTGGACTACGTGAAGCTGGAAGATGGCAGGACAGGCAAAGTTGCCATTACCGAGGCGGGCAAGAAAAAGCTGACGGCCTTCAAAAAAAGCCTGACGGCTGAAGAGAAAAAGGCCTTGAGAATGTAGTCTGGAAAGGTTCGCGTTACGGCGGACTTGACTTCTGGAGTGGTAAATGCGGAACGCGAGGAGGCGTTTTTATGCACGGCTGGATGGGTAAAATTTTACACATCGAACTGAGTTCGTCGAAGATATCCACCATTGCAACGCAGCCCTACGCCGAAAAGTACCTCGGCGGGCGCGGTATTGCCTCACGTATCTATTGGGAGACGGTTTCACCGGAAATAACAGCCTTTGACCCGGCCAATCATCTCGTCTTCATGACCGGCCCGCTGGTGGCCACCGGCGCCCAGGGGGCCACCCGCATGGCCGTGGCGGGCAAATCGCCCATGGCCTTCCCGGAAAAATACTGCTACGGCAACATCGGTGGTTTCTTTGGAGCCGAGCTCAAGCATGCCGGGTTCGACGGGATAGTTATCACGGGGCGCGCCGCGAAGCCTGTTTACCTGTGGATTAATGACAGTCAAGTGGAGTTCCAGGATGCCTCTTCTTTATGGGGGAATGGCGCGTACCGCACCGCCGATATACTCGTGGCGTCGCACGGGGAAGGGGCGCGGTTTCTCACCACGGGTATCGCCGGAGAGAATCTCGTGAGGAGCGCCATTATCTTCGGGTCGCACCAGTCCACTTCCACCGCCGGCTTCGGGGCGGTGATGGCCTCAAAAAACTTGAAGGCGGTGGTGGTGAAAGGCACCGGCAAGCCGACGGTGGCCGACCCCGCTAAGCTGAAGGAGCTCAACCGGTACACCATCCAGATAAGCAAGCGGCTCGACCTGACCGTCCCGCCCGATACGACCATGAGCGGTCACGGCCACCTCCTGGAACGCATCGGCAAGGGCGCCTGCTACCAGTGCGGGCTGGACTGCATCCGGAACAAGTACCGGTACGGCCAGCGCTCTGATTTTGAGGGATACCGGCGGTGCCAGTCGATGGAATACTATATGCCGTGGAAATACTCCCGGGAAGATGAGCCGGTGGAGACATTTTTTAATGCCCCGACCCTGGCGAATGATTACTCCATCTGTACCTTCGAGTTGCGGAACATGATTAACTGGCTCTACGAGTGCTATAAGACGGGTAGCCTTACCGAGGCGGAGACTGGACTGCCGCTCTCCCGGATCGGCACCCGGGAATTTTTAGAAAAGCTGCTCCACTCGATAGCCTACCGCGAAGGCTTCGGCGGTATCCTGGCGGAAGGTCTGGCCCGGGCCAGAGAGAAACTCCCGGAGCGAGCCCGCGCCCTGCTCAACGCCTCCGTGCTCCCGGTCGGCGAGCAGGATCCGGGTCTACCGCGTTCGTCGGTGGTCCACGCCCTCCTCGATCCGATGGAGCCCCGCATGAGCCGGCCGATAGTCCACGGCGGTTTTGCCCGGGCGGCCTGGATGTTCCATCAAATGAACCCGGAGATGAGTCCGATTACCACGGAAGTGTTCCGGGAGATTGCCCGGGCGTTCTGGGGCAGCGCCGCCGCCGCCGACGTCTCCAGCTACGAGGGTAAGGCTCTGGCGGCTCAGAAGATTCAAAACCGGTCTTATACCGAGGACAGCCTGGGCATGTGTGACTTCGCCTGGCCGCTCACCTATTCATTCAGCAAGCCGGACCACGTCGGCGATCCCGACCTGGAGGCGAAGATATTTACCGCGGTCACCGGCGTCCCCGGGGAGGAAATCGACCTTTGTGCCGAACGTATCGTCAACGTGCAGAGGATGATTATGCTCAGGGAGGGCAGGAAAGTCCCGGAAGATGACTTCCCCGCCACATACAATTTTACCGAACCGCTCAAACCTGCCGGACCGGCGATGGTCCCCGGCCCCGGCGAAAAACCCGTCAATGTTGCCGGTAGGGTGCTCGACCGGGAAAAGTTCAAAGCAATGCTGCGGGAGTACTACCGGCTGCGCGGCTGGGACGAACAGACGGGGATTCCCCGGGCGGAAACCCTGTCCACCCTGGGACAGGATGACCTGTTGCCTGTTGCCAGGAAATAATGTGATGTTTGATGTCTGAGGCTGATAAAGGAGGAAACAGACATGCCGTTTAAAGTCAGGTGTAAGCTCGTTTCGTGGACCGGGGACCCGGAGAGGTTCCCCTGCCACTTCGACTATCAAATTGGTGATGAGTTCACCTACGACGGGGAGAAATTTGAAGGCAAGATATGCAACGGATTATTGAAAAATATGGCACCGGTACTGTGGAACACTATCTTTTACGGACCGGGGGACTATGAACGAATGGTCTACATCTACTCCGGACTCAGCGCCCGGGACCCCAGCATGAAAAAGTACGATGGGGTCGGTTTCCGGCCCCTGAAAAAGGCCCCTGAGGGCGCTGACCCCAAATATCTGAGGTCGATACCGGCCCGGCCGCCGAAGAGCCTTATCAAAAGAACCCGCGGTTTTGTCTGTGATGACACCCGGACCGGGGCCTACTTCACCTGTGAGCCTGTCGCCATCGCCGGTGGCGGCGACATGAAGACCCATTACAACCGGGCCATGAGTATACTGGAGAAAATCAAGAAGCAGCCGGGCATGACGGTCGACGAAATACTCGCCAGGTTCACCAGGTTCGAGCGCGAGGAGATTTATCCGCCGATATATGATTTAAACGTGTCCCTCATGCTTGACGAAATGGTTACGGTCAACTATATCGAGCTGAAAGATGGGAAGGCCTATCCCAAGAATCCTCCGGCTTGACAGAGTATATAGCTAAACGCCATTGTCCTGCGGGTATTTCTCACATCCGTGTAAGTCCTGTTTCCTCCCCGTTACTTGTCATCTTAAGGTCCGACGCTGACCCCGGCCCGCATGACGTATTGGTTGGTGTTATAGTACGCTCTGCTCTGCGGGTACTGGGCCGGCAGCGTGCCGTAGGTGGAATATACCTGATAGTGTGACCGGGATGCCTGGCCCGTCTGGTACCGGACGCTGTTGGCGCTCTGCAGATTGAAGGCAAGCCAGTAGTAGGTATTGGATGTGACCCCCAGGTTCAGCCCGCTGATGGCTACCCACCCGTTGGTCACGGTAACCTCTCCGGCATTCAGCAGCCTGGCCCCGGGGGCGCCGTTATTATCCGCGTAGACTCCCATCCTCACCTTGCCGTTGGGCGTCGTGTCATTAAACGAGAGCTCGAGCTTGTTCAGGGTACCCGTCCCGGCCGTGTTCTGGAACCTCATCGCCTGCAGCCGGTTCTGGGACACGCTTCCGGTCCGGTTGCCGGTGTTCAGGCCGAAGGTAGTCACCGGGGCGTTGACCGTGAT
>MGNQ01000047.1:25511-27839 GCA_001796865.1 Chloroflexi bacterium RBG_16_56_11 | reverse complement strand
AGGGGGCAGGGTACCACATGCACGGGGACCCCTGGCAAGAGGAGAGGTACGGGGGATAGAAGAGCTCGATAACCTTTAGAAATTATTTAGCCCGACTATATTGCTATAATCGGGCTTTCGTGATATTATCTAGCCAAATATGTATATAGGTTAACTGTAATGGGATTTAAAGCTACCCCCATAGCTTTAAATCAATCCCCGTTACAAGTATATTATAACATGCTTGTAAAGGGGTGTAAACCATGATTACTGATTTGAGAATTGATAACCCTCAACGTCCAAAGTGGAAAAAACGCCTTTATCTTCCTGCCTACTCAATTAAAGAATCTGCTTACTATGCAGGGACGTACTCCCAAACGGTAAGCTATTGGCATCACCATTTTACGAGTAGGCTAGCCCCTGCTATTCCTAAAAAAATAAAGGGCGAATCTCTATCCTATTACGAACTTATTGAAGTAGCTTTCGTAGCCACAATGCGTAAAGAAAATATTTCACTTCAAAGAATACGCAACGCTAGAGAGTATGCCCGTCAGACATTCAAAGTTGAATATCCATTCGCCGAATTAAGGTGGCAGACTGAAGGTACACATTTGTTATTGGAATTAAGAGAATCCGGCGAATCTGATTTGGGCAAGTTAATTGTTGCAGATAAACATGGGCAAGAGGCGTGGAAACCAGTGATGGCTGAACGTTTCAAACAATTCGAATATGAAAACGGCATCGCTTTAATATGGCATGTTAGAGGCACTCAGAATCCAATAACTATTAATCCTCGTATTTCATTCGGAGCACCTACCATCAATGGAATTCCTACGTGGGTTATTAAAGGACGTGCCGAAGCAGGTGAAACTCCAAAAGAAATAGAAGAGGATTTTAATATTGGAGTGGATGATATTGCTCTCGCACTTCAATTCGAAGGTATAAAATTACCTGAATTAGCATCATGATATTATTTTTTGATAAAAATACAGGCACATCATTACCTATAGCTCTTCAAAAGCTAAAACCCCATTTCAAATAGAATATCACCAAAAATATTTTAAGCCTGATGAGGATGACGATGTATGGCTACCCATCGTCGGGAGTAGAAATTGGACTGTTATAGGACATGACAGACGATTTCATAAGAACCAAAACGAACTCAAAGCAATCAAGCAACACCACGTTGGATGTTTTTACATTTGGGGGGCTGAGGCAACAAGGTGGGAAAAGGCTAAGCTCTTTTTTAAAGCTTTAGAACAAATAGAAATCACTAATACTCATACCGCTAAGCCTTTTATTTACTCCGTTAAAAAGAACGGAAATCTTAAAAGGGTAAAATTCCCCAAGTAATCTCTCCCCCTCCCACCCTAACCGAGCAAAACCAGATTTCATTTGCCCGTGTAAATCCGTTATGTTATCATAAATTTGTTTTTAACTATTGGGTGAGGTGAGGCTGAGTTGAAAAAGGAATCGGAAAAGCTGGCCAGGCTCGAAGCTGAGCTGAAGGCCGGGGGCGGGGACAAAGCCGTACACAAGCAGCACGACTCGGGTAAGCTGACGGCGCGCGAGAGGCTCGACCTTTTCTTCGATAAGGGCACCTTCCAGGAGACCGACCTCTTTGTCCAGCATCGCGCCGCTAACTTCGGCATGGACAAGGTATCCATCCCGGCCGACGGCGTTGTGACCGGCTTCGGGAAGGTGAATGGACGCACCGTCGGCGCTTACGCCCAGGACTTCACGGCGCGCGGCGGCACCCTCGGCGAAATGCACGCCCGGAAGATTTGCCGCATCATGGACACGGCCATGAAGATAAAAGTCCCGGTGGTGGGGTTTATCGACAGCGGCGGGGCGCGCATACAGGAGGGCATCAACGCACTCGACGGCTATGCCAATATCTTCTTCCGTAACTCCGCCGCTTCCGGCGTCATACCGCAGATATCGGCCATTATGGGACCGGCGGCGGGCGGCGCCGTCTACTCGCCGGCCATGACCGACTTCGTTTTCATGGTCAAGAAGACCAGCTACATGTTCATCACCGGGCCGGCCGTAGTCAAGTCGGTCACCAGCGAAGAGATAAACACCGAAGAGTTGGGGGGGGCGCTGACGCATAGCACCAAGAGCGGCGTCACCCAGTTTGCCTGCGAAAATGACGAACAGGCCATCGAGGAAATCAAAAAGCTCCTGGGTTACCTGCCCTCGAATAACGAGGAAAAACCCCCGTCCGTGAAGTCCGCCGATTCCCCCCACCGCGCCGATGCCGCCCTCGACGATATCCTCCCCGATAACTCCAGCAAGACCTATGACATGAAGGAAGTCATCATGTCCATCGTAGACGGCGGCGACTTC
>MGNQ01000047.1:25185-25378 GCA_001796865.1 Chloroflexi bacterium RBG_16_56_11 | reverse complement strand
CCACGCGCTTCATCCGCTTCTGCGACGCCTTCAATATCCCGCTGCTGACCATCGCCGATGTCCCGGGATTTCTCCCCGGCTCCCACCAGGAGTGGGGCGGTATCATCCGGCACGGCGCTAAACTCTTGTGGTGCTACGCCGAGGCCACCGTGCCTAAAATTACCCTGATCACCCGCAAGGCCTACGGCGGGGC
>MGNQ01000047.1:21917-25006 GCA_001796865.1 Chloroflexi bacterium RBG_16_56_11 | reverse complement strand
CTACGTGGCGGCGCGGATGGGCTATATCAACGCCGTCATCCCGCCGCACGAAACACGCCCGAAAATCATCGCGGCTCTGGAAGCTCTGAAAGAGAAAAAAGAGACACGCCCGGCCAAGAAGCACGGGAACATACCGATGTAGGGGTAAAATCTCCCTGTATCCCTCTTTACGAAAGGGGGACAATCCTTTGAATAAAAAAATAGCAGCGTCTCCCTTTCGTAAAGGGAGAATGAGAGGGATTTTAGGGAAATCCCCCTGGATTCCGGCTTTCGCCGGAATGACATTTTTAGAGAGTAAGTGATAGTGGGCAAGACATTAGCGGAAAAGATATTGAGTGAAAAGTCCGGCACGGACGCCCGGGCCGGGGATATCGTTATCGCTAAAGTCGACCTGAGCTTCGTGCAGGACACCACCGGCCCGCTGACCGTCCGCCAGTTCCAATCGAGCGGCATAGGCCGGTTGGCCAGGCCGGAAAGGACGGTCATCTTCATCGATCACGCCGCGCCGAGCCCCGCTAGCTCTCTCTCCAACGACCACATCCTGCTGCGGGACTTCTCGCGGCGGAGCGGCTGCATCCTCTCCGAGGCCGGGGACGGCGTCTGCCACCAGATTGTCCCGGAGGCCTACGCCCGCCCCGGTGACGTCATCGTGGGAGCGGACTCGCATACGGTCACGGCCGGCGGGCTGGGGGCCTTCGCCACCGGCATGGGTTCCTCGGACGTAGCGGTGGCCTTCGGGCTGGGCAAGACCTGGTTCCGCGTCCCGGAGACCTTTAAGATAGAGGTCAACGGCGAATTCCAAAAAGGCGTCTACGCCAAAGACCTTATTTTACATCTTATCGGCAAAATAGGGGCCGACGGCGCCACCTATAAGTCGCTGGAGTTCCACGGCGGCGCTATTAAAAAGATGAACATGAGCGGGCGACTTACCATCGCCAACATGGCGGTGGAAGCGGGGGCCAAGGTGGGGCTTTTCCCTTCCGATGGGACGACGCGGCAGTTTCTGGTAGAGGTGGGGAGAGGGAATGATTATCGGCCGCTGGATGCCGACCCTGACGCCACATATGAAAAGACTATCCGTATCAACGCCTCGAAGCTGGAGCCGACCGTCTCCCGGCCGCATACGGTGGACAACACGGCGCTGGCGCGGGAGCTTAAGGGGACGAAAGTCCAGCAGGTGGTCATCGGGACGTGCACCAACGGCCGGCTGGAAGACCTGGCTATCGCCGCTACGATTCTCAGCGGGAAAAGGCCCGCTCCGGGGGTCAGGCTGATAGTAGCCCCGGCCTCGCGAACAGTCTTGCTGGAAGCCCTCGAAATGGGATTTATTAAAACATTCATCGAGTCGGGGGGAATTATCCTGCCGCCCGGCTGCGGGCCGTGCCTGGGACTGCACCAGGGGGCGCTGGGCGACGGCGAGGCGTGCATATCCACGGCCAACCGCAACTTCGAGGGACGCATGGGCAATCCGAAGAGCTTTATCTACCTGGGCAGTCCGGCCACGGCGGCGGCCTCGGCGCTGACGGGCGAGATTACCGACCCCCGGGAGGTGATGTAGGTGCTCAAGGGCAGGGCCCATAAGTTCGGGGACGGCATCTCCACCGACCATATCATACCGGGGCGGTACGCGCACCTGCGCAGCAACCTGCCGGAGCTGGCGAAGCATGTCCTCGAAGACGCCGACCCCGCCTTCGTTTCCAAGGTGAGGCCGGGCGACTTCATCGTCGGCGGGAGCAACTTCGGGCTGGGGTCGAGCCGGGAGCACGCCCCGCTGGTCATCAAGATGGCAGGCGTCAGCGCCATCCTGGCGAAAAGCGTCGCCCGTATCTTCTTCCGGAACGCCATCAACCTGGGGCTGCCCGTGCTGATATGCGACACAACCAAAATTGATGACGGCGACGAGCTCGAGGTGGACCTGGCGGCGGGGACGGTGCGAGATAAAACTAACGGCAGCCTGCTGACCTTCGGGAAGATACCGGAAGTGATGCTCCGTATCCTCAACGAGGGCGGGCTAATAGCATATATCCAGAAACACGGGGATATCAGGGTGTAAAACGTCATTCCCACGAAAGTGGGAATCCAGAGTCTCGATAATTTTATTGCCTCATCTGATTGATGACAACACGGAACAATTAACATACGTCATTCCCACGAAGGTGGGAATCCAGAATATAATGTGAAGAAACCATCTTATGTCTATATCTTAGCCAGCAAAAGGAATGGCACACTTTATATCGGGGTGACGGAAGACCTGATAAAACGTATTTATGAGCATAAAGATATTCTTGTCGACGGCTTTACTAATAAATATAATATACATGTGTTGGTCTATTATGAACAGTTTGAAAATATCGAATCTGCTATCCTGCAAGAAAAGCGATTAAAAAAATGGAACAGGAAGTAGAAGCTCGAATTGATTGAGAGAAGAAACCCTGAATGGAAGGATTTGTATGCGGGTATTCTCTAATTACCGACTAGATACTGGATTCCCGATCAGGTCGGGAATGACGTTATTTTTTGTCTGAAAATGGAGTTTTGAATTGTCACATATAATAACTTTAATCCCCGGTGATGGCGTCGGGCCGGAAATCACCGAGGCGACAAGGCGGGTGCTGGAAGCTACAGGCGTGAGATTCCACTGGGAGCTGGCCCAGGCCGGGGCCGCGGTCATGGAAAAGACCGGCACGCCGCTGCCCGACTCCGTGCTGGAATCAATCCGGAAAAACAAAGTCGCGCTCAAAGGGCCGGTGACGACGCCGGTGGGCACGGGTTTCCGCAGCGTCAACGTCGCCCTGAGAAAGAGTCTGGACCTCTATGCCTGCGTCCGGCCGTGCAAGACCTACCCCGGCGCGCCGTCTCCTTATAAAGACGTGGACATCGTCATCATCCGGGAAAATACGGAAGACCTCTATGCCGGTATCGAGTTTGAAAAAGACAGCGGCGAAGCTGAAGGACTGATTAAATTCATCAACAACCAAAAAGGGAATGTCATCAAGCCCGACTCCGGGCTGAGCATCAAGATGATAAGCGAGTCCGGCACGCGACGCATCGTCAAGTACGCTTTCGAGTACGCCCGCGCCAACAGCCGT
>MGNQ01000047.1:15518-21894 GCA_001796865.1 Chloroflexi bacterium RBG_16_56_11 | reverse complement strand
GGCCAACATCATGAAGTTCTCCGACGGCCTTTTCCTGGCAATAGCCCGCGAGGTAGCAAAAGCCTACCCTGACATCGAGTTCCAGGATGCCCTGATCGATAACCTGTGCATGCAGCTGGTCAGGAGGCCGCAGGAATACGACGTCATCGTGGCGCCCAACCTGTACGGCGACATCCTTTCCGACCTGTGCGCCGGGCTGGTGGGAGGCCTGGGGCTGGCCCCGGGCGCCAATATAGGTAAAGGCATCGCCGTTTTCGAGCCGACGCACGGCAGCGCCCCCAGGTACGCCGGCCAGAACAAGGTCAACCCTATGGCCATGATGCTTTCCGGCGTGATGATGCTCCGCCACATCGGGGAGACGGGGGCGGCGGAGCGACTGGAAAAGGCTATCGCCGGGGTAATCGCCGGAGGAACGGACGTCTCCTACGATATGAAACCGCGCCGCGACGATCCCACCGCCGCCGGCACGTCGCGGGTAGCCGACGCCGTTATCGACAGGCTGAAAAAGTAGACTGTTACCGGGATTTTCAACACCGGTAGTATGTCCGGGAGGTAACATGAAAAAGGTTGTCCGATTGACTTTAATCATGGCTTCAATTACGATGGTATTAACGTTCGCGGCCTGCGGCACGGCCGGGAGCGCCACACCGGCCCCGGCCCAATCTCCGGCCCTGACGACCGGGGCGGTGACGACACCGGGCACGGCAATCACACCACAGGAGGCTAAAACCATGCAATGGAGCAGCCCGCCGAAAATGAGTATCGACGCGAAAAAAGAGTATTCGGCGACAATCAAGACAAACTTCGGGGATATCACCGTCCAGCTGTTACCCAAAGAAGCCCCGCTGGCGGTAAATAACTTCGTGTTCCTGGCCCGGGAGGGCTTCTACGATGGGGTGATATTCCACCGGATCGTCAAGGGGTTCGTCATACAGAGCGGGGACCCGACAGGGACCGGCGGCGGAAGTCCCGGGTACCGCTTCGCCGACGAGACCGTGACGCGGGACTACGTGACCGGTACGTTGGCCATGGCCAACTCCGGCGCCAATACTAACGGCAGCCAGTTCTTCATCACCCTGGCCGATGTCGGCCTGCCGAAAAAATACACCATATTCGGCACCGTCACCGGCGGACTCGATGTCGTTAAGAAAATCGGCGAGGTGCCCACCAGGGTTGCCGGCGGGGAGAATTCGCAGCCGACGGTTGATGTGCATATTAACGCCATAACGATAGTGGAAAAGTAACCCACCGCAGGTCAAAAGCGGGCAGCGAGGGGAAAAATGAAGGTAAAATCAAAGGCAATATCCGCGGTATTGCTGGTAACCTGTATCTGGCTCGTTTCGGTGACCGGGTGCTCGGGAAAAGACGGCACCACCGGCGGCGATGACGTCACGGCGGAAAATATCTCCTCGCGGATACAGTCAGCCCTGTCGCAACTGAACTCTTATGAAATGGGCATGACCATGACCCTGGAGATGAACGGCATGGTCGACGGAGAGTCCGGGGATATATCCGTGTCCACGGTTGTCAAAGGCGCCATAGATACGGCAGAGAAACAACTATACCTGGACCTGAACGGCAGCGTGAAGGGTGAGGCCGGCACGGAGACCATCGACGAGGTCACCAGCATATCTACCTACATCATCGGGGACGATACCTACATCGGCTATACCGAGGGTGCGGGCGAGATGTCCTGGCAATACCAGACAACGTCCAGCGGGACATGGGACCAGCAACAGCAAATCAGCCAGCTAATGGGCGTTCTCGACACGTCAGTAATAAAAACTTTTAAGAGCGAGAAGATAGAGGGGACGAACTGTTACCTCATTGAGCTCGACCCCGAGCCCGGTGTCGTCTGGAGCCTGGTCCAGAGCCAGATGGGGCCGAGCGCCGGGGGCTCGGATTTCAACAATATCGGCAATGCCATAAAAGAGATGACCGTGAAATACTGGTTAGTGGAAGACTCCCTGTTCTTCAAAAAGGCCAACATCAAAATGGTCCTCGACCTGGGAGCCGAGCAAATGGACGCCACGGAGGGCCAGGTGCACCTGGTAGCCGAGGTAACCATGGACTTCGACGAGCATAATAAAGGCACTGACATCAAGTTGCCCGAAGCGGCTAAAGCCAGCAAACAGTAAAGGCACGGTACTCGATATGAAGACCCCGGCCCCGCCCGGCGCTCCCAGGACGTGGGTCGAGCTCTGGATTCTATTCTCGATAGGGGGCTTTTGGGAGGGGACGGCCGGTGTAGTCTAATGACTTTCCAGTGCCGACGTCATCTTTTTACGCATCCGCTCCATCATTTTCGCGAGCAGCTTTTGCTCGGACGCATCCAGGCAGGCCATTATTTTCCGGGCCCGCTCGTTTCCCTTTAGGAACCTTTTTTTCACCTGGTCCAGGCCGGCTGACGTCAGCTCTACGGAGGTTACCCGCCTGTCCCGGCTGGTGCTGTCCCGGACCACGAGGCCTTCTTTTTCCAGGTCATCGATAATCTTGGTGATGCTGTGCTTGGAACGGAGCATGAGACGGGCGAGCTGGGTGGGAGTGGACCGGCCGCCCTTGATGAGCAGGAAATAGAGGGCGGTCCCCTGCAAACGGCTGTTGATACCGTCCGTTTTCATGGTGATTTCGAGGTACCGGATGAGGACATCGGCAAAGCGGACGCATTGCCAGAAATCAATATCCGTTATATCATGGGCTACGTCCTGGATTTCATCCGATTCTGGCCGACGAATGGCATTTGTGTTTTTACCGGGCATAGACGTCGACTCCCCTTGAGAAATGCGGTACGTAAAATCATATCATTGTACCACACTAAAAATAAATCCGGTAATAATCAGCCGCGAGGTTTTCTTTTGCATTTGGTAAATTGAAGGCTTACCTCACCCCCTCGTCCCCTTCAGGGTGAACCCTTCTCCTGCCAGGAGAGGGGAGGAAAGGAAAGAGGGGTCTGCACCCTTCAGGGTGAACCTTCAGGCCGAGCCTTCTGGTCGAGACCTTCAGTGTGAACCCCTCTTAGATGCCCCGTTATGTTTTAGCTGTATTCCCGCTTTCGATAGAATCCTTTACGCGAGGGGGATATTAACCAGCCCCAATAGGAGAAGGGCGTGATGCGCATAAAAAAGTAGCCGCCATCCTCATCAGATAGCGGCTACTACATTTTCCGACCCGGCGATTTAGCCTACATGCCGTAGTCCATACCACCCATACCGCCACCGCCACCGGGCATAGCTGGCGTCTTTTCCTTTTCAGGAATATCGGCCACGAGCGCCTCGGTAACCAGGACCATGACGGCGATGCTGGCGGCGTTTTCCAGGCCGACCCTCACCACCTTGGTGGGGTCGATTATGCCCTTCTTGACCATATCACCGAACTCGCCGTGCTCGGCATCAAAGCCGACACCCTTGGGACTCTTTCTCACAGCATCGACGATGACGGAGCCGTCCATACCGGCGTTACTGGCTATCCAGCGGAGCGGCTCGGAGACCGCTTTGCGGACAATATCGATGCCGGTGGCCTCATCACCTTCTACCTTTAGCTTATCGAGCACCGTCAGGGCGCTGAGGAGTCCGACGCCTCCGCCAGGCAGTATGCCCTCTTCTACGGCAGCGCGGGTCGCCGACAGGGCGTCCTCGACGCGGTGCTTTTTCTCTTTGAGCTCAACCTCGGTGGAGGCTCCCACTTTGATAACGGCCACGCCGCCGACCAGCTTGGCCTGTCTTTCCTGGAGTTTCTCCTTGTCGAAGTCAGACGTGGTCTCTTCAATCTGGGCTTTGATCTGCTTGATTCTACCCTGGATTTCCTCCGCGGAACCTTTACCCTCGACGATGGTGGTGTTGTCCTTGTCAGAGGTCACGCGGCGGGCGCGGCCGAGGTCTTCCACGGTAACGGAGTCCAGTTTACGGCCGACCTCTTCGGAAATGACCTTGCCGCCGGTCAGTATGGCCATGTCTTCGAGCATGGCTTTACGCCGGTCGCCGAAACCGGGGGCTTTCACGGCTAAAACGTTGATGGTGCCGCGTAGCTTGTTGACGACCAGAGTAGCCAGGGCCTCGCCGTCGATATCCTCGGCGACGATGAGGAGGTTCTTGGATACCTGGAGGATTTTCTCCAGGGCAGGCAGGATATCGGCCACCGCCGAGATTTTCTTATCGGTGATGAGGATATAGGGGTCTTCGATGACCGCTTCCATGCGTTCGGCGTTGGTGACAAAATAAGCGCTTACGTAGCCGCGGTCAAACTGCATGCCCTCGACGTACTCGATTTCATACTTGGTGCCTTTGGACTCTTCAACGGTGATAACACCGTCTTTGCCCACTTTTTCCATGACCTCGGCGAGCATTTCGCCGATTTCTTTATCCTTGGCGGTGATGGTACCGACCTGGGCTATTTGCTCTTTATCCTTGACCTCAGTCGAGGCCTTCTTGAGCTGCTCGACAATGGCGGCGGTGGCCTTCTGGATGCCTCTTTTCAGGGAGAGAGCGTCCGCTCCGGCGGCCACGTTCTTGAAACCCCCGGAAATGATCGCGTGGGCAAGGATGGTCGAGGTGGTGGTGCCGTCTCCGCACATATCATTGGTCTTGCTGGCCGCCTCCTTGACGAGCTGGACACCCATATTCTCGAACGGGTCAGGAAGCTCGATTTCCTTGGCGATGGTGACGCCGTCATCGATGACCGACGGGGCCCCCCATTTTTTATCCAGCGCCACGGTATGCCCTTTAGGGCCGAGCGTGACCTTCACGGCGTCTGCCAGGGTGTCAATACCCTTTTTCAGGGCATGCCTTACGTCTTCTCCGAAAATAATTTGTTTTGCCATAATTCTTCCTCCTTAACTCCCCTTGTTATTTGGCCTTCTTCGCCAAGATATCGCTCTCACGCAGGATAATCATCTCGACGTCATCCACCTTGATTTCGGTGCCGCCGTACTTGGCGTAGATAACCCTGTCGCCGACCTTGAGGTCCATGGGAATCCGTTTGCCGTCATCGGTCAGTTTACCCGGTCCCACGGCCAGGATTTCGCCTTCCTGGGGTTTTTCCTTGGCCGTATCCGGTAGATAGATGCCGGATTTTGTTTTTTCTTCCTTCTCGACGGGTTTTACCAGAACACGGTCAGCCATTGGCTGCAGTTTAGCTGCCATATCATTCCTCCTTTCAAATTTAACAGCCTGGTGCTTTCAATTATTAGCACTCTCGCCATGAGAGTGCTAACACTAAAATAATACCGTATTATCGATATCCACCGCAACTCAGAATAGAGATATCCAGGGACGCTGGCAGCGATTCTGAGCATATCTGCTACTATTATTACATATTATCTCCGTAATATACTCTAAATAACTCTATTATATTAATTCTTACCTATCCTCCCCAGATAGTATGGCCGGCCGGGAAGACGGCTTGATTGGTAGCGGGTGTTGAGGGTATATCTCATTATCCTTAATCCCCTTCAGGGTTAACCCCCTTCCCGGGCAGGAGAGGCGGAATATGCCTGTCATGTACGCGTATTATCCAGACGATCAACAGAACCGGGCGGCGGCGTTTCAATGTTAGCGACGTGATATGCTATAATATCTGCTCAGGAATCAGGATAGCATGACAGGTACGAGGCACAAGGCCAGGACAATCGCCCTGCAGAGTCTTTATGAAATAGATGCCGTAGGGCGCCGTCCGGAAGGGGTGGTGGAACGTCTCCTGGCCGAAGCGGACCTGTCCGCGGAGAACAAGGACTTCGTCCGCGAGCTGGTAAACGGCGTCGCGCTGAACCGGGATGATATCGACGGCAACATAAGGCGGTTTGCGCCGGCCTGGCCGGTCGACCAGATAGCGGTAATCGACCGAAATATTCTGCGACTTGCAATCTTTGAGATTTTATTTGATAATAAAGTGCCGGTGAAGGTCGCCGTGAACGAGGCCGTTGAGCTGGCCAAGACGTACGGAAGCGATAACTCTGCCAGATTCATCAACGGCGTCCTGGGTTCAATTGTTACGCTGGCCAGCCGCTAGCAAGCACATAAAAAGGGGGGAAAAGTGGCAACTGTCTTTGAGAAAATTAAAGGCTTAGTCGTGGAGCAACTCGGGGTTGAAGAAAAGGATGTCGTGCCCACGGCCAGCTTTGTTGAGGACTTAGGCGCCGATTCACTCGACCTGGTAGAACTTATCATGTCCCTGGAGGAGCAGTTCAGCACCCCGGATAAAAAGATAGAAATACCGGACGAAGCCGCCGAGAAAATCGTGACTATCCAGGACGCCATCGACTATTTGAAAGAGCATGGCGTGGCGGACTAGTTCCCCGCCGAAAGGGCCTGTCTTCAGACAACGCGGCCAGGGAAACGGCTAGAGCCAGATAATCTTCACCACCAGGAAAAACAACAACATC
>MGNQ01000047.1:12496-15511 GCA_001796865.1 Chloroflexi bacterium RBG_16_56_11 | reverse complement strand
CGATTACCAGCCCCGCCGCAATCCACCGGCCCCGGCCGGCTACCGGCGCCTCCCTAGCCTTGCGCCGGTATTCTTCCAGGATTTCCCGGGAAATCATCTTTCTCACCAGGTAGATGCCCGCCGGTAGTATGACCAAATCGTCCATATATCCCAGCAACGGTATGAAGTCGGGAATTAAGTCCACCGGGCTCAGGGCATACGCCACAATCGCGATGGCCAGGGCTTTAACAGGCCACTTTACTCTGGGGTCTCTCAGGGCCAGATAAAGGATATATATTTCCTCGTGGAGCCGCCGGATTTTTTCTTTCCAGTCCATTCTCAATCATTGCTAGATATTATTAGCCCATTCCAGGGCATTGACGAACACCCGGAGGCCGTCGCCTTCCCGCGGCGGCTCTCTTGTCCAGCGGGGATATTGCGTCCAGCGAATAAAGCGCTCCGGGTGAGGCATTAGAGCGAAAACCCGCCCCGAGTCATCGCAGATCCCGGCGATATCTTTTTCGGAGCCGTTTGGATTATCGGGATAGCCCGTCCCCGTATTTCCCGAAGCGTCAGCGTATTGCACGACGATATTCAGCTTGTCGACTATACCAGGCCCGGCGACGAGCTTGCCCTCGCCGTGTGCCACCGGGATGTACATGCCCCGCATTCCCCTGGTGAAGACGCAGGGACTTTTTTCATTGACCTTCAAATGAATCCAGCGGCACTCGAACTTACCGGAATCATTATTCGTCAGCGTCACCGGCTGGGCGCCCGGGACCGACGGACCGGGGAGGATGCCCGTTTTCACCAGTACCTGAAAGCCGTTGCAGATGCCCAGCACCAGCCTCCCCGCGTCAATAAATTTACGGATATCTTCCCCCAGACGCAGCCTGATTTCATTGGCCATGATTTTTCCAGCGGAGATATCGTCGCCATAGGTAAATCCCCCGGGGATGACCATGATACGGTAGTCAGACAGTCGCTTTTCTCTCCGGAAAAGCTCGTAGACCAGGGCAGAATCAACCTCCGCCCCGGCGGTCTCAAAAGCGACCATAGTCTCAAAATCACAGTTCGTGCCCGGTGCCCTCAATATCAGCGTCTTTACTTTCTTCATGTCTGCCCTACCATCTCAGGGTTTTCTGCCAGGCTTCCTTAAGTTCCTTTATCGTGGCGGAAAGCACCTTATTCGCTTTACGACCGAAAACTTCGAACTGACCGTCTTCCGTTACCACCCCGATTTCCGCTACCGCGGCCCCCTCCATGCTCCGTTCGAACTTTTGCTTATTTTCCGGGGCTACCTCCACCAGGAAGCGGGTGTTGGATTCGGAAAACAGGATGAAATCGTCCCGCTCCATCACTTCGCCTAACGGGACGTGTTTCAAATCCAGTCTCATGCCTAATCCTCCGGCGAAGGCCATCTCAGCCGCGGCCACCCCGACGCCACCCTCGCTGCAATCGTGGCAGGCCCTGACCAGTCCTTTTCGCATGGCCGAGGATAGGGCGCCCATAAGCTTTTTCCCCTTCTCCGGGTTGACTCTGGGTACGCCGTTGCCGACATAACCCCGGACGGCGTAGTAATGCGAGCCACCCATCTCCTCATACGTTTCACCGACGATATAAATGAGGTCGCCCGCCTGCTTGCAGTCCATGGAAATGGCTTTATTAACGTCGTCCATCACGGCCACGGCGGAGATGAGGAGGGTCGGCGGGATGCAGATGCTCTCCTTGCCGGTCTCATACTCGTTATAGAGGCTGTCCTTGCCGGAGATGAACGGGGTGCCGTAAACCACGGCCATATCGTAGCAGGCCTGCGCCGCCCTGACCAGCGACGCCAGACGGTCGGGCTTTTCCGGGTTACCCCAGCAGAAGTTATCGAGCAGGGCTACTTCCTCGAGGCTGCCGCCGACGGCAATGACCTGCCGTAATGCTTCATCGATGGCCGAGGCGGCCATCCAGTAGGTATCGATATCGCTATACCTGGGATTAATCCCGTTCGATACTATTATACCCCTGTCCGAATCCGGAAGTGGCCGGATGACGGCGGCGTCCCCGGGTCCGTCGTTCATGGCACCGACGAGGGGCTTGAGGACGCTCGCCCCCTGCACCTCGTGGTCATACTGGCGGATGACCCATTCTTTGCTGCAGACGTTCCAGGAGCCGAGGATTTTTTTCAGGTCTTCCGCGAGGTCGGCGGGCTGTGGGAAGTCCGGCTCGGGGTACCACGGTGGCTGCCAGAGGGCTTCCCTCTCCAGCTGGGGAAGGCCACCGTGCAGGAAAGCCATGTCCAGGTCACACACGAGTTTACCACTGTAATAGAGCTGGAGGCGGCGCGTGTCCGTAAACTCCCCGATGACGGTGGCGTCAACATCGTCATCGCGGAAAAGCTTTAAAATACGGTCGATATTCTCCGGGGGTACAGCCAATAACATACGCTCCTGGGACTCGGACACCCATATCTCGGTGTAAGAAAGGCCGGCATATTTCAGGGGGACTTTCTCCAGATTCACACGCACGCCGGTCTCCTCCGCCATCTCGCCTACCGCCGAGGAAAGGCCGCCGCCGCCGCAGTCCGTGATGCGGACATACAACCTCAAGTCGCGCGCTTTCAGTATGGCGTCGAGGGCTTTTTTCTCGACAATGGGATTGCCGATTTGTACCGAACTCGAGGAAATCGTCTCCGACTCTTTATTGAGCTCGCCGGAGGCGAAGGTGACGCCGTGGATGCCATCCCTCCCCGTCCGGCCCCCCACGAGGAGGACCAGGTCGCCGGGCCTCTGCCGGCCTTTCTGACCCATATCTTTCGGCATTATCCCCACGGTGCCGCAGTAAACCAGGGGATTGCCCACATAGCGGTCGTCGAAGAAGATGGACCCGTTGGCCGTAGGTATGCCCATCCGGTTACCGTAGTCGGCCACGCCGGCCCGGACTCCCTTGAAGATGCGGCGAGGGTGGAGGACGCCCCGGGGCAGCTTTTCATGGGGGAAGTCCGGCGGGCCGAAGCAGAAGACATCGGTATTTAAAATCGGCTTGGCC
>MGNQ01000047.1:4292-12485 GCA_001796865.1 Chloroflexi bacterium RBG_16_56_11 | reverse complement strand
CCGTACCCAGGGGGTCGCGGATGACGCCGCCGATACCGGTCGCCGCCCCGCCGTACGGCTCCACCGCCGAGGGGTGGTTGTGGGTCTCCACCTTGAAACAGACGGCAAACCGCCCGTCGAAATCGATGACTCCGGCATTGTCCTTGAAGACGGAAAGACACCAGGGCTTGTTAAGCTCCTGCGTGGCCTTCATCACCGTGCTTTTCATGAGGTTATCGATGGTCTTTTTCCCGAGCCTGATTTTCCCTTTGAACGTCTTGTGAATGCAGTGCTCCGACCACGTCTGGGCGAGGGTCTCCAGCTCGACGTCAGTCGGCGGGCGGCCCAGCTTCCGGAAGTAGTCCTGGATAATGCGCATCTCCTTCAGGTTCAGCCAGAACCGGCCCTTGCTCAACTCCACCAGGGCGTCATCGTCCATGCCGGCGATATCGATGTGCTCGAGCCTGAATTTATAGCTGGCCGAAGGCAGGGCCACGGCCTCTTTCCGGGCGACAATGTGCTGCACGACGCTATTGACCAGCAGCTTATCGCAGACAGACTGCAGGATAACATCGGACAGGTCGCCCCAGAGAAGATACTTCTTCGCGGTACGCACCGCCGTGACCGGGGCTATTCCCAGGTCCCTGATGCCTTTTTTAACGCTTTCCTCGACCGGGTCCATGACGCCGGGATTATAGGCCACCTCGACGAGGCAGGCGCCTTCGGGGACCGGCGACTCCCGGTAGGTAAACTCTTCCACGATGGGGTCGGTTAGTAGCTCCCGGCAAATGGTCAGCAGCGCCTTTTCATCGAGTTTCCCTTCGAGGAGATAGATATTGCTGACCTTGACTCTCCGGACCGATTGTATACCGAGGTCGAGGATGTCTTTTTGCAGTCCACCGGCCCGAGGGTCGATAAACCCTTCTTTTACCGAGACCTCAATACGATACATTTTTAACCTCTTATTTTATGGTCAAATCTCAAGTCTCAGACACACAAAATGTCATTGCTTCGCCTTCGGGCTGGTTCCACTGAGTCACCACGAAGTGAACTCGGGCTGAAGCCTCCCGGTTTCATCGGAATGGCTCGCAATGACACACTCAATTTTGACTCAACTGCTTTCCACCCTCTTATCCACGCGGTTAACCAGGAAAGTAAGCCACCGGCTGGGCCCTTTCATCTGCCCGAAATCAAAGCTCGCGTAGGCCGGCTCGAGGCTTCAGCGAAATACTGCCCCTCCACCGCCTTATGGCGGACGAAGTCGAGCATATTCCGGAAGGGCTTGCGGCGAACAGCGTAAGGAAATAATGACAGGGCATCAAGCACGCGGAGAATACCGTATTTCACCGCCGGGTACTGCAGGCTCCGGAAGCGGTTGCCCACCCCGAACCCGTATAAATGCACGCCGTCTTCCCAGTGCTGGAGGAGCAAGTCCTGGGCACCTTCCAGCTGCGGGCTGTTCCGGAATTTCTCGTACTGGCCGAGGAGCATCAGCACGTTCATGTCGTCCATAGGGCAGGACTCCATCGAGCCCATGAGCTCCGCGTAGCAGTCCCAGCCGCCGTGATACATCTGCGCGCCAATGACAGCGTGAATGTACCTGTCCAGTCGCGGATCGTCGCGGTAGCCCATCTTCGCCAGCGACGCCATGAGGATAGACGACATGCAGAAGTAGTGCGGCTGAACATTGGGGGGGATTTGAAAGGCGCCTTCGGGCGTCTGAAACCGGAAAATCTCCCCGGCCTCAGCGCGCAAGCCGGTATCTTCAACGGTGAGTCCGATATCCGCCAGGAAAAAGAGGTCCCAGTAGGCCTTGCCGGCCTCGGTATAATGCACCTTCCCGGACTTCAGGGCGGCGATGCCGGCGGTGGCGCTTTTCAGCCTGGCGATAATTTCACTAATAGCGACATCCTGGAGGACGGGGCGGACATCCGGTTGTCCTTCCAGAAGCTGAAGCTCAACGGCATACTTAAGCCAGGCGGGGCCTTCCAGCAGCCAGTCGCGGACTTTTTTATCCAAGATGCTAGCCTGTAGATCTACGATTTCCCGGCTGGTGAGGGGTTCCTTGACGATTATATTGTAACGCTTTCAGGGGTCGGTCGTAAAGCTGGTGATATACGGGACGAGCAATTATTTTTTTTGGAGACACGTGTCGAGGTGGGCAGGTTCGATTCGTGTCTGGAGTTATGTTAGGTAGACTGGCGGGAAGCGACTCATTTACCAGCATCAGCGACAAGAAGCCCAGCCACGGGGAATTTTTCCAGAGGTCGGCGCCGTGAGGGCCGCTTTTCAATGCCAGGGTGAGGTCAACGCCGGCACGATGACGGTAGTGGGGGACGCCGCGGCGCCAGTGGTAGCTGGCGGAAACATCTACACCCTACCGCGGCAGGCAACGTAAATCACACCGTCGCCACCGTCATATTGGCGTAATCCTTCTGAGGTGAATTGTCTTAATTGTTTCTTGGAATTTCGCTCAATTTTATGCCCAGAGCATCGGCGACACCCTTACCATAGGCTTTGTCAGCCTTCAGGCAATTGCCGATGTGCCTTATTTTAACTTCCTTCGGCGCATTGCCCAGTGCGCGGGCGGTGTTAGCAAAGAGTGCCGCCTGCTGTTTGGGGCTCATCAGGCGGAAGAGCAAGCCAGGCTGAGTGTAGTAATCATCATCATCTCGATGGTTCCAATGGTCAGCGGCACCCTCTAACTTGAGCGGCGGTTCGGCAAAATCGGGTTGCTGCTGCCACTGGCCATAGCTATTGGGTTCGTAAGCCAGCGTGCTGCCGTGATTACCGTCAACCCTCATGGCGCCGTCGCGGTGAAAACTGTTAAAGGGGCAGCGTGGAGCGTTGACCGGAATCAGGTGATGATTGACTCCCAACCGGTAACGCTGCGCATCACCGTAGGAGAAAAGCCGACCCTGCAGCATTTTATCTGGCGAGAAACCGATACCGGGTACAATATTGGCCGGATTAAAAGCGGCCTGCTCAACGTCAGCGAAATAGTTTTCAGGATTGCGATTAAGCTCCAGGACACCCACCTCAATTAATGGATAGTCCCTGTGCAGCCATACCTTTGTCAGGTCAAAGGGATTAAAGTGGTAGGTCGCCGCTTCTTTTTCCGGCATTATCTGGAAATACATCGTCCAACGGGGGTAATCGCCTTTCTCAATACTTTCATACAGGTCCCGCTGGTGGCTTTCGCGGTCCTTACCTATTATCGCTTCAGCCTCTTGATCAGTCAGGTTTTTAATGCCCTGCTGGGTTTTCAGATGGAACTTGACCCAGAATCTCTGATTTTTAGCATTGATGAGGCTGAAAGTATGGCTACCGAAACCGTGCATATGGCGATAAGAATAAGGAATACCGCGGTCACTCATGACAATGGTAACCTGGTGTAGCGCCTCTGGTAACGACGTCCAGAAGTCCCAGTTGTTTTTGGCGCTTCTCATGTTGGTGCGTGGGTCTCGTTTGACGGCGTGATTGAGATCAGGAAATTTGAGCGGATCGCGCAGGAAGAACACCGGAGTATTGTTGCCGACCAGGTCCCAGTTACCTTCTTCAGTATAGAACTTCATGGCGAAGCCACGGATATCGCGTTCGGCATCGGCAGCTCCCCGTTCCCCGGCCACGGTGGAAAATCGCACGAAGCAATCGGTCTTTTGTCCCACCGCAGAAAAGATTTTGGCTTTAGTATAGCGAGTAATGTTATGGGTAACGGTGAACGTCCCAAAAGCTCCGGACCCTTTGGCGTGCATGCGCCGCTCCGGGATAACCTCGCGATCAAAGTGGCCGAGTTTTTCCAGGAACCAGACGTCCTGAAGCAGCGCGGGACCACGGGGACCGGCAGTCATCGTGTTCTGGTTATCTACGACCGGAGCGCCGGCTGCAGTGGTTAATTTTGATTCCTTTTTCCTTGCCATTTATATCCTCCTTGATTTTCTTACTACTAGGAATCGATTTGATATTATATATCTACTATTAAATGCTTTCACTCCGGCACTCACAACATAATCCGCGGAACTCAAGCTGATGATGGGAGACGGAGAATCCCGTCTTCTCCGCTACCCTCCGGTCTATGCCCTGGTCTACCGGCTCATCTATATCAAACACCCGGCCGCACCTTTCGCATCGGAAATGAGAATGAATCTCTTTTTTTGCCTCGAACCTGCTTACCGTACCCCTGATATTAAGCTCGGAAACCTCTCCGGTTTCCAGCAAGACTTTGAGATTCCGGTACACCGTCCCTTTGCTTATGTTGGGAATCTCTTTTTTGACCATTTCATATATAGAGTCAGCCGTAGGATGGGTGTTGGTGCCACGCAGTAGCCGAACAATGGCTTCCCTTTGTCTCGTGTGTCTTCTCATTATCAGTATCAGTTCCTGATACTAATTATACAAACCCGCACGGCCCGAAGTCAATACATTGAGAAACCAGGTATTAAAGGCGGAGCTTTTCTTGAGTTCTTACATTCCAGGACAGATTCTAACCTTGCCGGGCGGCCGGCTGTTACCGGTCCAGGTTCGAACGCTTATGAAGCTAGCTCGAAAGCATAATCGTCTCAAGCGCTTCCCGGTCCTTGATGACGATTTTGCGGCGGTCATACCTGATGACCCCCCGGTCCTCGAGGGCCTTGAGCGATTTGCCGACCACCTCGCGGACGGTCCCGGTCATCGCGGCCATGTCAGACCGGGTAAGCAGCAGCGAGGCGTCGCAGACGGCCTGGTGGTTATCCGTGAGTAACATCCTGGCGAGGCGACCGGAGACGCACCTCAAGGAAAGGTCTTCCACCAGGGATATGTAGTGGTGCATTTCCGTCGCCATCAGTTTAATCAGATTGCGGGTCAAAGCCGGATATTCAGCAAGGAGACTCTCGAGGTTGCTCCGGGTAATCCCGTAAAGGAGCGAAGGGACCAGGGACTGGGCGCTTTCCGGGTTATTGCCACCGTTAAAGGCGCCGGCATGTCCAAAACAATCGCCGGGGCGGACGAGCCGGAGGATTTGCTCCTTGCCGCCGAGGGAGGTCTTGAACAGCTTAATGAGTCCGGACTCCATGATATAAATGGTCCTGGCGGGCTCCTGCTCCAGCCAGATGATTTCATGTTTTTCCACCGACCTCACCACCATGGCACGGGCGACTTTTTCGAGCAGTCCGTCATCGATTCCGGCAAAAATGGGACTGAGTTTGAGAAACCCGATATCGATTGCTTTCTCCGCGGGTCGTTCCAGGTTAGCCGCCGGCGTAGTCATCTTCCCACCCCCGAATCACTTTAAAGTTACCTCCCTCCCGCTATCCTGGTCTCTTGCCGGTTGCCCGGCTGTCGAAGCCCACCAATAACAGGGCTCAGGATATTTCAGGAATGTACAGAACAATGATAACTTTTTGACAATAAAGAAGTTATAAAATCGAGGTGGGAAAAGTTACAAATCTATGACATTGTGCCGAGGGGGCGGCGGCGGTGACTACCCTTCCGAAGTCTTCACCTGGTCGATGATGTAGCCGGTCTTGGGAATGGTGCGTATAATGGCGGGGCTTTCGGGGTGGCTCTCCAGCTTGTTACGGAGCCGACTTATCCAGGTCCGCAGGATTTGAACATCGTCCCGGTACTCCGGCCCCCAGACCTTGGTCAAGAGCTCATCATAAAGCATGAGCCGGCCGGCATTGCTGATAAGCTGGCTCAGGAGAAGCCACTCGATGCGGGTAAGATATTTCACCTCGCCGGCGACGAGGACATTACGGTTTTTAAAGTCGATAGTCACGTTTTCGAGCCGGTAGACTTCCGCCGGCTCGCGTCTTTGTCCGGGGCCGAGTCGCCGGCGGATAGCCTCCATCCTGGCGACGAGCTCATCGGGGTTGAAGGGTTTGGGGAGGTAGTCGTCCGCCCCGAGCTGCAGGCCGCGGATACGGTCGGAATCAGCACCCCTGGCGGTGAGGATAATTACCGGCACCATGGAGAAACTGCGGAGCTCTTTGAGCATCTCAAGCCCATCCATTTTCGGCATGAGGAGGTCGAGAACGACGAGATCGGGCTCCTGCGCCTTGACCTGCTCCAGGCCCTCGACGCCGTTGGCGGCCGTAATCACCTCATACCCCGAGGCGTTGAGCCTGGCTACCAGGAAATTCAAAATCCTTGTCTCATCGTCGACAACCAGGACGCGGAATTTTTTCATGAAAACAGTCCCTGACCCTTCGTGAAATATAATAATGCCAAACGTAAAGAAATGTCAACGTAATGCCAGGCCGGCACCACCAACTTACGCCAGTGCACAGATGAACGCCCACTCCGATTATAACGGATTGAACAGCGCCATGGTCACTCCACCGGTCGCCGGGGGCGCCACGGCCTGATGTAATAATTATGTTATCATTTCACGGCCCGAAAACTGGCCTCGCGGTTGAAGAACTTTTATAATAATGATTGAATATAACATGGAGAGTCTTGATAAATAAATGAAGCCCGTAAGGGATTAGAAGGAGCGACATGAGACCCAGAGAAATAAGGAAAGATGTCTATGGTATCGGCGCGGTGGACTGGGACAGGCGTCTTTTCGACGCACTGATACCACTGCCGGACGGGACCAGCTACAACTCTTACCTGGTGAAAGGCAACCAAAAGACCGTGCTGATTGACACCATCGACCCCAGCA
Source organism: Chloroflexi bacterium RBG_16_56_11 (assembly GCA_001796865.1). Classification (GTDB taxonomy): domain Bacteria; phylum Chloroflexota; class Dehalococcoidia; order Dehalococcoidales; family RBG-16-60-22; genus RBG-16-56-11. Next base: position 5,860 of record MGNQ01000047.1, on the reverse strand, counting down.
TGCGCGAGGTGCTGTTCGCCAACCTGGACCAGCTCAACGTAGACCACGTCGATTACGTTGTTTTCAACCACGCCGAGCCGGACCATTCCGGGAGCATCGTCCAGGTGCTGGCAAAATACCCGGAAGCCGTGGCGGTGTGTTCTCCCCGCTGCCAGGGCTTGTTAACGGACCGTTTCAAGGTGTCAGCGGAGAAGTTCAAGACGGTGGAAGACAAGGCGACAATTTCACTGGGAGGGCGGACCCTGGAGTTCGTGCACACACCATGGGTGCACTGGCCGGAGACAATGGTGACGTATCTCAGGGAAGAAAGAATCCTGTTCTCCTGCGATTTTTTCGGGTCGCACCTGGCCACGACGGACATGTATATCAATAGCGAAGCTATCGTCCACGATTCCGCGAAGAGGTATTTCGCGGAAATCATGATGCCGTTCCGGAGCAACATCCAGAAGAACCTGGAAAAACTCAAGGACTACGCCATCGATATCATCGCGCCGAGCCACGGGCCGATGTACGATAAACCGGAGTGGGTGATAAAGGCCTACCAGAGCTGGGCCGATGACAAGCCGGGCAACGTCGTGGTCATCCCTTATATCTCGATGCACGGGAGCACGCGTAAAATGGTCTCCTACCTCGTTGACGCGCTTTCCCGGCGGGGTGTAACGGTGCAACAGGTCGACCTGGCGTCCGTCGACCTGGGTAAGCTAGCGATGTCCCTGGTGGACGCCGCGACGATAGTCATCGGGACGCCCACCGTGCTGACCGGCCCGCACCCCGCCGCCGCCTACGCCGTCTTCCTGGCCAACGCCCTCAAGCCCAGGGCCAAATACGCCAGCGTCATCGGTGCGTATGGTTGGGGCGGCAAAGCCGTAGAGCAAATCGCCGCGATGCTGCCCAACCTGAAGGTCGAATTCCTGCCGCCGGTACTGGCCAAGGGTTCGGCCGGAGAGGCGGAGTTCCGCGCGCTCGACGAGCTGGCGGAAAACATCGCGCGGAAGCACCAGGAGGCCGGACTGACCCGCGCCTGAGCGAATAAAATTACAGACGCACCCTGTTGACGCGCCGTGAGATAGTGGTATAATCAAAGTCAAGATTTGAATTAGGATAGACAGCTGTCATGCCACTTCATACCTGGACAGAACCCGGTAAAAACGAAAGGGAGGTAATCATGAAAAAGGCAGTCTACCTGATGATTTTAGTCGTGTCAGTGCTGTCAGTAATATTGGCCGCGGCCGGTTGCGGGGGAGGCTCGGAAACGACCACCACAGCGACGACAGCCCCAACGACGGCGCCGACGACCACGACGACAACACCCCCGACTACCGCCACGACCTCCCCACCGACCGGGACCGCCAACGTTGTAGAAGTGGCCATCACCGCCGAAGGCTTTGTCCCGGCGACGATTACCGTACCGGTCGGCACCAAGGTTACCTGGTTCAACCAGGATGACCGCCGCCACTGGGTGACCCCTACTTCCGATTCCAAGTTTAAAACACCCGATACGGGCAGCATCGGCACGGGCGCCCGTTTGAGCCAGACTTTAACCGAACCGGGCGAGTACCCTTATACCG
>MGNQ01000047.1:0-4244 GCA_001796865.1 Chloroflexi bacterium RBG_16_56_11 | reverse complement strand
GGGGAATAGCCTTACCCCGCCGGGTGGCGATAAACCCGGTTCGAAGCCAGCCGGAAAAGCGGGCACTGAGTGTATCCACCCCGGGCGGACCCGAAGCCTGAACCTTTACGTCTTCCGAGCACGAAAACGGGGTAAAGATGAGTATTTTCCAATCGGCGGCGCTCCCGAAAATAATATTTATTCTCGGCGTGATCAATTTACTATCCGGGCTCTTTATACTGTTCACCTGCCGGTGCATACCCGGGTTGAAGATAGCCGGCAAACTGATGCAAAATACCACGTATAAACGCGTCTTCAAATACCACTGCTACATCTGGTGGGTATTCTGGACCTCTGTAGTGGTGCACGCCGTCATAGCTATAGGGTTTGCCGGTTTTCCCTTCTGAAACAACGCGACACAGCCGATGGTGAGATATGAAAAATAAACTGACCCTACAAAGCGTACTGGAAAGGGCGATACAGAAAGAAATCGAAGCACAGGAGCTTTACCGCAGCCTCGCCGCCACCGTCAAAAACGACGCCGCCAGGACGATGTTCCGGCAGCTTTCGGAGGTCGAGAAGAAGCACGAGGAGCTGCTGCGAAAGTACGTGCGCGGCGAACTCGGCGAGGGCACCCTGAAAGCGGGGCATGTCCTCGACTACCGCATCGCCGAGCATTTCAAACAGCCGCCAATCAGGCCGGACATGAAGCTGGACGAGGTGCTGCTGCTGGCCGCCGGTCGCGAGAAGGCCTCCCACGAGCTTTACATGGGACTGGCAGCGGAGACCCCCCCGGGAAAAGTCAGGGACCTGCTGGAAGACCTGGCTTCGCAGGAGCTGGAGCACAAGCAGAGGATAGAAAAGCTCTACACCGAGGTCGCCTTTCCGCAGACGTCCGGGGGATAAAACTACTCAAAAAGCTCCATGATGTGCATCACTTTTTGCGGCATATTGTGGCGCCGGGTGCCGTCGATCAGTTGCAGCTCGCAGCCCGGGCAACCGGTAACGACGATACCGGCGCCGGTCGCGGCGATGCTGGCGACCTTTTTATCGGCGATTTTCTTCGAGAGCTCATAGAAGTTGATGCTGAAGGTCCCCGCCATGCCACAGCACCGGGCGGCATCGGGCATTTCCACGTATTTGATGTCCGGAATTGATTTCAATATTTGCCGCGGCTGCTCCCTGACACCCAGGTAGCGGCCGAGGTGGCAGGGCTCGTGCCAGGTTACCGTCTTGCCGCGGTATTCTGGAGCCACGCGGTAGGCCGAAGGCGGCAGCTTCAAAACGTCCACCAGGAACTCGGTAATGTCCTTAATTCTCCCGGCGTAAGCGGCATAGTCCCGCTTCCTCTCATCGGTATCGGCCAGGAACCGGACGTAGTCCTTCATCGCCGAGGCGCAGGTGGCGCAATCGGTGATAATATAGTCCAGCTCTTTGAAGGCTTTGACGTTGGCATCCGCCATCCGCCGCCCGGTGGCGAAGTCGCCGGCGCCCAGGAAAACAGGCGCCCCGCAGCAGCCCTGACCCCGCGGCACGACCACCGCCACGCCGTTCCTGTTGAGAAAGCTGACTATTTTCTCGCCGAGTTCGGGGAAGACAAAGTCCGTCATGCACCCGGTGAAATAGCCCACAGTATATTTCACGGCCACGCCGGCAGGCGGCTTATTCACCTCCGGGACCGTCTGCCTGAGGAAACGAGGGGCAATCTGAGGGATATGGCGGCCTTTACCGAGGGCGGAGAGGAAAAACGACAGATGACGGATGGTCCCTTCTGTTCTGGGGAGAAAGATACCCTGGAACCACGAGGCCAGGCGCAGGGTATACCCGAACATTCGCCGCCGGGGCAGCAGCCAGCGATAAACGAGGCGGTACGGAAAGGACAGCCCTTTCAGTCGCACCTTATCAGCCCGGGCGGCAGCGACCACCGAGGGCACGCGCGTGCCGGCGGGGCAGTTCTCGGTACAGGCCAGGCACAGGGTGCACCGGTCCAACTGCTCCGCCATTTCATCAGCGGTTATCTCGCCGTCAAGCAGGGCACGAACGAGCATGATTTTCCCGCGGGCCACCGAGCCCTCGGTGCGCTCCTCACGATAGACCGGGCAGGAGGCCATGCAGAAACCGCACTTGGTGCAGCGGTCAAGGTCCTCTTTGAATCTTTCAATCTGCTGAAAATCAGTGTTGCTCTTCATAGGTTTTTAGTTCAAATGCGGTGTAGGTGAAGCACGACGGATAAAATCCCTCTCACTTTCCCTTTTTCAAAGGGAGCCGATTTCATACTTCCTTTTTCAACATCGTTCTCAACAGGTTTATTTGTCCCCCTTTTGTAAAGGGGGTTCATCCCGAAGGGTTCACCCTGAAGGGATTAAGGGGGATTTTGGAATCTTCTTCCCAGATTTTACCGGGGTTGAGGATGTGGAGAGGGTCGAGGACGTCTTTAATCTTTTTCATGATGTTGATGGCCGCCGGGTCCAAGGCCTTTTTCAAGAAACGCTGCTTCTCGAGTCCGATACCGTGCTCGCCGGAAAGGACGCCGCCCAGCGAAAGTGCCGTTTCAATAATCTCATCCACGCACATGAGAGCACGCTGGTAGTGTTCCCTGTCACGGTTGTCCGTGAGTACGACCGGGTGGAAATTGCCGTCGCCGACATGCCCGGCGAAGCTGATAGGAACGTCATGGCGACGGGCGCTCTCCTGGCTGAGCCGGATAAACTCGGCGATTTTATCGCGCGGGACGGACACGTCTTCGTTGACAATGGTGTGAGCACGACTCGAAATATCGGAAAAATGCGCCCGGCGGGCCTGCCAGTAGCGCTCGGCCTCAGTGGAGTCGACGGCTACTTTTATCCAGGGGGTATTCTGCTGGCACGTAGCCTCGACGAGCTGCGTCTCGGCCTCAACCGTTTCCGGGAGACCGTCCACCTGGATAAGCAGGATAACTTGCGAGCTATCCAGGGTCTCATCCGGGAGGAGTCCACGGAACTTCTCGAAGGTCCAGTTGTCAACGAACTCCACTTTAGAGGGCAAGACGCTGCCGGCGATTATCGAGGAAACGGTCTCCCCGGCGGTGGCGACGTCGTCAAAGGCGGCCACGATAGTGCGGGAGGCCTTCGGCGCCGGGAGGAGTCGAAGGATGATGCGGCTGATAACGCCCAGAGTGCCCTCCGAGCCGGTGAAGAGCATGGCCAGCTCGTACCCGGTGCGGTTCTTAGGTGTCAGGCCGCCCAGCTTCACCACCGTGCCGTCCGCCAGAACGACCTCCAGGCCGAGGACATATTGCCGGGTGACGCCGTATTTCAGGCAGGAAGGGCCGCCGGAATTTTCCGCGACGACGCCCCCCATGGTGCAGCCGGCGAAGCTCTGGGGGTCGGGGGGGAAGAAAAGCCCCTGCCTGGCCAGGGCAGTGTTGAAATCCTGGAGGACGACACCCGGCTCGACGACGGCATGGAGGTTGGCGCGGTTAATCTCGATGATGCGGTCCAGTCGGGTGGTGCAGAGGACAATGCCGCCCTTGATAGGGACGGAGCCGCCGCTGACATTGGTGCCGCCGCCGCGGGGGGTCACGGGGACGCGGTTTTCAGAGGCGAGCCTGAGGATTTCCGATACCTGCGCAACGTTCACGGGCAGGACAACGACATCAGGGGCGTGCTTCCAGGTATTGGTGGCGTCGTAGGAATAGGCCAGCAGGTCTTCCCGGGCAGCGAGGACATTCTCGTTACCGGCAATCCGCCGGAGGCGGTCGATGATATTGGAATCAATCATAATCGCTCTCTACTACTACTTTACTGTTTCGGGGGCGAGTGTTCAAGAGGGAATCGAACCGAGAGTATCAGAAGGTGTCGTCTTATTCTCTCCTGATGATTATGGCGGACTGAAAAGGACCATTATGGAAGTCCTCGATGATACCGATATCCTCCTCGGTGCAGCCGATAATAAGCTTAATCTCGGCGTCTTTTTTCTCGATGTCCACCGTGCAGGCGATGGCCGTCAGGCGCCGGTGTTCCACCGAGCCCTGCCAGACATCGACCCCATGGCCGTCCACGGTCGTCGTGCCCGTCAGATAGCCGTAGTCAAGCGGGTACGTAAAATCGGGGTATCTGGGATGCCGGGAGCCCTTCGGCCGGTCGATGATGATTTCCGAGGACGCGATTAGCTGGTCAAGCCGAGACCAGAAGAGATTTTCCATATTCTTCCCGAATTAGCGAGTGCAAAGAATTATACCATAACCCCTCTCCGGGATTCTTTCGTCACTTCGTTCCTCAGAATGA
>MGNQ01000046.1:48772-56676 GCA_001796865.1 Chloroflexi bacterium RBG_16_56_11 | reverse complement strand
GCTGCACGGTCATAGCCTGACGGCCTTGATGGCCGCCTCTCTGGCGGCAGGCTCAAACACCGCCGCCGAACACATCGAGCTTTATTTGAACGTGCTGCGACACGTCAATCCCGCCCTCACCGGCAGCGACCTGAAAAAGCTGGGGGTGCCGCCGGGCCCGAAGATAAAGGACTATTTAAAGCGACTGCGGGACGCGCGCCTGGACGGTAAAGTGGACAGCAAAAAAGAGGAGGAGGAGATGGTGAGGGGGTGGGTGGGGAAAGTTACTTAGGTTCGTGTCCAATAAAAATCCCGAGCTTTTTCTTGGATTTTGCTATTTTCGTAATAATGTTGTCTTGATGTTTTTCCATCTCACCTAAGTCTCTCTTTAGCCATTTTCCACTATATGCAAAATGATATACTACTTCGAGCGCATCTTTTGAACGTCCTAAAGATTTTGCTAAATTTCTAACGTTTGCGTAAGTGGGTACTAGTGACAATATTAAATCGACTTCTTGCTGAGAGTAACGCTCAAAAGCCCTCGGCAATTTTTCACTCTTTTTCCTCATAATTTCCCCCTTTTGTTTTTACTTGTTGTTCATTAGTAACCCGTCATTGCGAGACCCCAATTTCACCGGGGTCGTGGCAATCCCTACTTCAGCTTTCTACAGACTTTCATACAAATCGCGCCAGTCTGGGTTCACCGTGTTAACAATAGCCACCTTGTTCTTTCTTGAGCAGCTTTTTATCTGTTTTTCCCTCAAAATGGCGCTCTCAATATTTTGACTCACCTCATGGTAAACAAGTTTTGTTACGTTATACTTATGAGTAAATCCCTCGCCTAATTTATTTTTATGTTCATAAATTCTTCTATTCAGGTCATTCGTAACGCCTGTGTACGTAACCGTATTCGTGTTATTAGTCATTATGTAGACGTAATATTGCTTTTCCATAACTGGAGATTGCCACGTCACTACGTTCCTCGCAATGACAACTGGTAGCCGGGACGGTCGCAATGACAGTTACTCTACTTTCTTAAACGCATTCGCTCCCGCCCCGCATATCGGGCACTTGTCCGGGGCTGCCCCGGTCACGGTATTGCCGCAGACCTGGCAGACGAAGTAGGTCTTCTCCTCGGGGTTCTTGCCTTCCTTGACGGCTTGCAGGGCCGCCTCGTATAGGGCGTGGTGGACTTTTTCCACGGAATTAGCATAATCGAATGTCTTTTCCGCCCGCGCGTTTCTTTCTTCCTGCGCCTTCTCGATGAACGGCGGGTACATCCGGGTGAACTCCTGGTGCTCACCGATACTGGCGGCGAGGAGGTTCTCCCGCGTGTTCCCGATGGCGTCCATCACCAGCATGTGGTTGCGGGCATGCACCGTCTCGGCCTCAGCGACCGCCCGGAAAAGTCGGGCGACCCCCGGATAACCTTCTTTATCGGCCTTTTCCGCAAAGAATGTATACCGGCGGTTGGCCATGCTTTCCCCGCCGAAGGCATGCTGTAAATTCCCATCTGTCTCGTAAGGCATTGGATAATCCCCCTTTAAATTTCTAAATCCCGGACTCCTGATACCAGATGTTATTGTATTTCATCTCTAAGTATCTCATAAAACCGGTCGCGGGCGAACCTCTCGAGCCAGGGCTCGTGGCCGCATTTTCCCAGCAGGATAAATTTAAAGTCCTTCAAGACGCGGGAAAGCGGCGACCTGACGCCTTCAGCCAGATGGGGGTCGTAGTCGCCGTGGATAGCGACTACAGGACACTTGATTTTTTCCCCCATCCTTAAGAGCTCTCCGCTGACCCTCAGTCGCTTGCCGCCCGCCCAGACCTTACGGTTGATTTCTTCGCTGACCGGCAGAGGGTCCGGCTCTTTTTCCGGCGGCAGCGCGTCAAATGTGTCCGCTTTGGCGAAAAGCTCACCGAGTCGCCCCATCGACCTGTCCTTTTCGCCGGCGGACGCGCCGTCGATAGCGTCTATCAGATTAATGGCTTCGATTCTTTCCTTTTCAGAAAGTCGGGTCAGCCTGTCGCCATCGATGTTATCAGCGTATTTCTGCTCGAAGGGGCCGCTACCTACCAGGATGAGTTTTCGCACCATGGCAGGGTACCGGGCAGCGACGATAAAGCCCAGAAAAGCACCCCAGGAATGGCCGATTAAGATAACCGGGAGGTCGGCGTGCTCTTTCAATACATCGGCCAACTCTACTACCTGTCCTTCCAGGGAGTCGCGCGTTTGTAACGGCTCAAGGACGCCGGTGAGTTTAGAAAGCTCCCGGGCGACCGGGGCTACGGCACCGGGGGCGCCGGGCCCGCCGTGGATGATAGCGACGGTATACGGGCTTTTACCATATTTCCTCAGGTTTTTCATAGCGTGCGGACCAGGTAAGCCTCCATTCCCTGCATCTTACAGCGGGTGAACAAATCTCTGGCCTTCTCTTCTTCTTCAAACATGGTGAACAGGGCCGGGCCGGAACCGGCCAGGTAGACGTCGGCGGCGCCGAGCTTGAGCAGGTGCTCGACGTGGACGCGCCGTAAAGTAAAGTCCCTGAAAGCGATATTTTCGAAGGTATTGAACACCAGCCGTGGATAGAATTTCCCGGAGCTGCGGATGATTTCGATGACGGAGGAAGTAATGCTGCCGTCAGTATAGTGGCCCGGATTCAGGGCGGCGTACATCCGGCCGGTCTTGCCGGGCTCGCGGGGGATGCCCGGCACGACGATGACAACCGACATCGGGGAAATAGGGGGCAGAGGCGTGATTTTATCTCCCCGGCCCTCGGCCAGGGCCGTGCCGCCGTAGAGAAAGAAAACTACGTCCGAGCCGAGCTGCGCGGCGAGGTCAACGAGCTCACCACGGGTCAGACCAAGCTCCCCGAGCTCGTTGAGGCCGCGCAAGACGACGGCGGCATCGGAGCTGTCACCGCCCAGGCCGGACATCAAGGGGATATGCTTATCGACGCGGATGTTCACGCCGCCGGAAAAACCGGCCGTCTCCCGTAGTAAGTCGACGGCCTTCGTAACCAGGCTGGCCTCCACCGACCATCCCGGCAGGTCACAGGTGACAATAGTATTTTCGCTCTTTTCGAAAGAGAGGGTATCGCAAAGGCTGACGGCCTGGAGCACGCTGCGGATTTCATGGAAGCCGTCCGGGCGTTTGCCCAGGACCTCCAGAGTCAGGTTGAGCTTGGCCGGGGCAGCGAATTTCAGCATATTAGTTCCCTTTTTCCCCACTCCAGGCGCGCCACAGGGCCGCCCACTCTTCGAGGGTGAAAGTCTCGGCCCGCCGCTGGGGTTCGATGCCGGCCGCGGCCAGCAATCCCATGGCTTCGGCCTTGGGCAATTTAAGTCCCTGAGAGAGCGAGTTGGCCACCTGCTTGCGCGCCGCGGCAAATCCGGCCCGCACCAGCCTGAAAAACCCGTCGACATCGGTCACGGGCACCGGCGGCGCGGGATACACGTCAATCCGTATCACGGCGGAGTCGACCGCCGGGGCGGGGTAAAACGAAGACGCGGGGACTTCCGTCACCAGGCCGGGTTTGCCGTAAAACTGCACGGCGATGCTGAGGAGACTCCGCTTGCCCGGTCCGGCCAGGATAGCTTCAGCGACCTCCTTCTGCACCATGACCACCATCATCTCCGGTTTCACGGCGGCCTCGAGGAAATGGCGGAGGACCGGCGACGTGATGTAATAGGGCAGGTTGGCCACGACCTTATAGGAGCGCAAGCCGGGGGGAAAGCCCGGGGCTCTTCCCCGCAGTATTACGGCAGGGTCGGTGCCGAGAACATCCTCGTTCAGGACGACAATATTATCACCCGGGAGGGTCTTTTCCAGGACCTCGGCCAGTCGATTATCAAGCTCGATAGCGATGACCCAGCCGGCCCGCCTGGCCAGCTCGGCGGTAAGGATACCGAGTCCCGGCCCGACCTCGATGAGGGTATCGGCGGAGTTGAGATCGGCGGCGGCAACGATGGCCTCGAGCACGGCAGCGTCGATAAGAAAGTGCTGGCCGAGTCCCTTTCTCGCCCGGAGGTCGTAGCTCCGCAGCAGCTTTTTCGTCCGGGAGAGCAGGTCAGCGGGGGCTTGACTTTTATCCATGTGGAAAAAGAGGCCGCGCACCCGCCCTCGACCCCACCCAACGGCTTACCCCAGCCAGCCGGCTCCAGCCAGGCGGACCTGCGGCACCCGGAAAATACTATTTACCGCTGCTTCCTCTCGGACCTGACGGGGTTCATAGCCTTCCGCCGCGCAGGACCCGGCCTTCAACGCCACTTAACCGGGGCAGTCCCGCCAGATGCAAGCCTCAAACGGGGATTCGACCCTGCTATAGCGGATTGCAGGTACAGGGCACCGCTAGCTCCCCATCTAGCACGACCTCAGTAAAAAGAGTAGAGGGTGGGGGAGTGATTTGTCAAGGCGTAAAAAAAATATGGAAAGTATACTTGACATCAGTAAATCGTCATGATATTATTAGATGGCAAGTTTACTTGTCATGCGAAGGTAAAACGGATGTGAAAAACCGTCTCGAAGAGTTGAGGAAGAAAGCCGGCATCACGCAGGAAACGCTCGCCGATAACCTTGAAGTGTCAAGACAAACTATAGGCTCACTGGAAAGCGGACGGTACAACCCTTCCATAACGCTGGCTTTCAAGCTCGCCCGCTTTTTCGGCGTTACTATCGAGGACTTATTTTTATACGGGGAGGACAATGAAAATGAAACTAATTAATAATAAAAAGGGGATGTATATTACCATAATCATTATAGGGGCGGCTCTCATTATTGCCGGAGCCTTATTGAACATTTTCAAAGGAGAGGAATTGAAGAGCTTATCCGGCGTGTGTATCGGTTTAGGAGCAGTTCTGGTAAGTTTATTTTCCGGCAAGCTCTATGTTTATCGTATCGGATTAAAGCACCCTGAAATCCAGCGTAAAAAGGATATTGAAGTAAACGACGAGCGAAATACTATCATTAGGGATAAAGCTGGTGCGAAGGCTAACAATATATTTGTGTGGCTGATATTTGCGGCAGTAATGGTTTTTATATTGTTCGATGCGGAATTATATATTTCCCTGGTGTTAGCGGTGCTCATCGTAATAAACAGCGTACTTAGCTCGGTCTACTATTATTACTACAATAAGCGATTATGATTCCTACCTGTCCCTATTTCCCCACTTCCAGCCGCGCGATTAATGGCAGCGGGAGGCCAGCCTGCATCATTTTGTCCTGGGTGGCGCGGATATCATACGGGACGCGGTGTAAACGGAACATGTGCCCATCGCTATCGTAGATGGCGTAGCTGGCCCTTGGGTCACCGTCACGGGGCTGCCCGACGCTGCCCGGGTTGACAATCACACGGTGGTGCTGGAGGACCAGGCCGATATCCGGCGAGAGGTGGACGGGCACCGCCCGGCTGTTTTCCTCTTTATAAGCCAGCGGCAGGTGAGAGTGGCCGACGAAACAGAAACTCGACTTGAAAAACTCGAAGTTTTTCTGCGCGGCGCTGGTGGAGATGACATATTCCAGGACGGGGGCGGCGGGGCTGCCGTGCACCAGGAGAAAATCGCCTTTTTCGACCGTCCTCGGCAGGTTTCCCAGAAAAAGCGTATCCGCGGCCGTCAACTGCCGGGACGTCCACTCGCAGGCGGTGGCGGCGGCTGGGTTGAAATAGGCCAGGTCCAGCTTGCCTACAGCGCCGAGGTCGTGGTTCCCGACGATGCAGGTGGTTTTGATGTCTTTAAGAAGCTGGATACAGGCCTGCGGCTCCGGTCCGTAGCCGACGACGTCGCCGAGGCACCAGTATTCATCGACGCCGCCCTTCTCCCTGACGTCATCGAGGACGGCGCGGAAGGCGGCCAGGTTGGCATGGATATCAGCGATGATAGCGACGCGCATTCAAGGATAATATAGCAGGTTTCGGGAGGAAAGGGAAAGGGGGTTATGCTATAATTTTCCTATGAAAGTGTCCGGTCTGGGGGAGTTCGGGCTTATCGACCTCCTGGCGAAAATGATAGCCGATTCGGGAGTGGATAAGCTCGGGCCGGGCCGGCCTCTCATTGGCATCGGCGACGATGCTGCGGCCTGGCGCTGCGCCTCCTCAATCCAGCTCGCCACCGTCGACACGATGGTTCAGGGCGTCCATTTTTCCACCGACACTGCCTCCTGTAGAGAAATCGGGTGGAAGTCGCTGGCCATCAACCTCAGCGACATCGCGGCGATGGGCGGCAAACCGGAGTACACCCTGGTGGCCCTGGCCCTGCCGGGCGACACCGACACAGCGGACATCACCGCCCTGTACGAGGGGATGATAGAGATTGCTCGGGAGTACGGCGTAGCGATAGTCGGCGGGAATATCAGCGCGGCCCGGGAGGTCTCGGTGACGATTACCGTTATCGGTGGCAACGTGAACGGGGAGGTACTGCGGCGCTCCACGGCGCGCCCGGGCGATGTCATCGCGGTGACCGGCTACCTCGGGAGCGCGGGTGCCGGACTGGAGATGCTCCTAAAAAAGCTGGAGTTCAAACCGGAAATCGCCGGGTACCTGAGAAATGCCTTCCTTCATCCCGTCCCCCGTATCGCCGAAGGACAGTTCCTGGTGAAAAAAGGCGTAACCACGGCCATCGATGTCAGCGACGGGCTACTATCCGACCTGAGGCATATCTGCGAGGCCAGCCGGGTAAGCGCCCGCGTCGATGCCGATAAGCTGCCGATGCATGAAGCGGTCAGGGAGGCATTCCCGGAAAGGGCCGTGGAGCTGGCCTTATCCGGCGGGGAGGACTACGAGCTCCTTTTTACCGGTAAAAGAAATATCGTTCAAGAAGTCCAAAAGGGGCTTGCCTGCCCGGTCACCATCATCGGGGAGATTACGGGCAGAATAGCGGGCGATATAGAAGTGGTCGACGCCGCGGGCAAGCCCGTGAAAACGGGACGGGCGGGGTGGGCGCACTTTTAACGCGTCTAAAAACAACGATATTTCCGGAGATGAATTGATGGTAGCGGTACCCAGAGTGACACTCAATACCGACCTTAACGAGGGGCTGTGTTTCGGGTGCGGACAGAACAACCCCATCGGCCTCAAGCTGGTCTTCACCCGGGACGGCGATTCCGTGCGGACCGAGTATACGCCCGATAAAGCTTACCAGGGATGGCCGGGATTGCTGCATGGCGGCATCCTGGGGTGCCTGCTGGACGAGGCCATGAGCAACGTCGCCTACAACACGGGTAACACCTGCCTCACCGCCAGCATCGAAATCAGGTTGAGACAGCCCGTGAGGGTCGAGGAAACCCTGGTGGTCACGGCGCGGGTGACCCGGCACCGCAAGAAGCTCATCGAGACCGAAGGCAAGGTCTGCCTGAAAGACGGCACTGTCATCGCTGAAGCCACCGCCAAGCAGTTCATCGCGGAAAACCAGGCGGGCAAGCCCGACAGGGTCAGGGAGACCCGGAGACATGTCTGAAGGCAAACTCGCAGCAGTCCTCTGGGACCTTGACGGGGTCATCGCCGACACGGGAGAATACCACTACCAGGCCTGGCAGGACGTCTTCGGCAAGAGGGGCGCGACCTTTACGAAACAGGACTTTATGCGCCATTTCGGACAAAGGCACGACACCATCATCAGGTTCGTCCTTGGCCGGGAAATTTCACCAGAGTCGCTCGACGCCATTACCGATGAGAAACAGGCCAGCTACCGGCGGCGGGTATCCGGGAATATCCGGGCGCTGCCGGGGGCTATCGACCTGATAAAGGCGCTCAAAAAGCATGGCATAAAAAACGCCATCGCTTCCTCAGCGCCGCCGGAAAACATCGACATTATACTGAGGGGTCTCGGCCTGCAGGACACGTTCGACGCCATCGCCTGGGGCACCGAGGTCGCCGAGGGGAAACCCAGCCCCCAGATTTTCCTGCTGGCGGCAAGGAAGCTGGGCGTG
>MGNQ01000046.1:47615-48755 GCA_001796865.1 Chloroflexi bacterium RBG_16_56_11 | reverse complement strand
TGCTTGGTCATCGAGGACGCGATTGCCGGGGTGGCGGCGGCCAAGCGGGCGGGGATGAAGTGCCTCGCGGTGACCAACAGTCACCCCGTCGTCAAGCTCAAGGAAGCCGACATGGTCGTCGATACGCTGGAGATTGTCGGCGTCGACGAACTGGAGCGTCTCTTCCGGCCACCGACAAACTAAGATTAAAGGAGAAAAATGGAGAGGTCTCTGGTACTCGTCAAGCCCGATGCGATGGAGAGGGGACTGGCCGGGGCCATACTGGCGCGGCTCCAGGGGGATGGCCTGAAACTAACGGCGCTCCGGATGCTACACATGGACATGGCCCTCGCCGGGCGGCACTACGCAATTCACAAAGATAAACCGTTTTTCAAAGACCTGGTGGACTATATCACATCGATGCCGATAGTGGCGGCCGTATTCAGTGGCGAGGGCGCGGTGGAGCGTATCCGCAAGGCGATGGGAGCGACCGACCCGGCCAGGGCCGCCCCGGGGACGATACGCCAGCAATACGGGCTGGACATCCAGCGGAACTCGACGCACGCCTCGGACTCGCCGGAAAACGCCGAAAAGGAAATAGCGATTTTCTTTAAAAAAGGCGAGATTTTCGAATAGTGGTTCTCTCCCATCGCCAGGGAGGGGGTTTCTTTACTGAATCCTCACGACCGTCTGGCCCTGGCCCCAGAGACTATCGAGCCGGTAGAAATCACGTTCCGCCGTTCCAAAGATGTGCACGATAACGTCGCCGTAGTCGAGCAGGAGCCAGCCGGAATCCACCGTCCCTTCGAGGTGGTGAGGCACGACACCTTCTTTTTTCAGGTCTTTTTCAATTTCTTCCTGGATGGTGCGCAGTTGCCGGGCACTATCTCCCGAGCAGATGACAAAATAGTCCGCGAAACTACAGATCTCACGGACATCCAGCAAGACGATGTTGCCGGCCTGCTTATCGGTGGCCACGTCTACGATATGCCGGGCTAGCTCTATCCCTTCCAGCCTTCAATACTCCTGATTTTTGCTTTGATTATACCACAGCCTGCCGCGTTTTACAGATTGACGCGATATTCCGACGCTATCCCGGGCGTGCTATAATAATCCTGACTCCGATTTGAAATGAGGGGGCAAAATGTCACGCCAAACGAA
>MGNQ01000046.1:47269-47591 GCA_001796865.1 Chloroflexi bacterium RBG_16_56_11 | reverse complement strand
GTGCACCGCTTCCTGCCCTACCCGAATCCACGTCCGGGACGGCCGGGCGGTCAAGGTTGAAATCGCCGATACCGCGGCGGCCCACTGCCCGCGCTGGCGGGCGCAACTCGACTTCATCTACCATCCCGACCGCCTGCAATACCCGGTCAAGCGCACCGGCCCGCGCGGGGCCGGCGACTGGCATCGTATCACCTGGGACGAGGCGCTCGATACCACCGCCTCCGGTCTGCAAGGGATTAAAGACAAATACGGGCCGGAATCAGTGGTCTTCTGGATTGCCTACACCAAGGAACCCCGACCCTATTTTCACCGGCTGACGCAC
>MGNQ01000046.1:44257-47250 GCA_001796865.1 Chloroflexi bacterium RBG_16_56_11 | reverse complement strand
ACTGCACGGAGAGCAGCAACTGCTTTTCCGCCACGTGGCTGGCGGCCAACCTGACCTATGGCCCCGAGTATTCCTACATGGCCGGTTCGAGCGCCTCCGTGGAGCCGGAGACGCGCTGCAAACTCATCTGGGGGGCCGCGGTGATTTCCTCGACGAGGGCGTGGCAAGACAACCTGGATGCCCCGAAAAAAGGCGTTAAACTCATCGTCGTCGACCCCCGGCGTACCACCATCGCCTCGAAGGCGGACATCCACCTCCAGCTAAGACCGGGCACCGACGGCGCCCTGGCCCTGGGCATGATGAATGTCATCATCGGCGAGAACCTCCACGATAAAGAGTTCTGCGCTAAATGGACGGTTGGCTTCGATGAGTTGAAAAAGCTCGTCAAGGAATATACCCCGGCGCGCGTTGAAAAGATAACGTGGGTGCCCACCGCGAAAATCCGCGAGGCCGCCCGACTCTACGCCACAACCCGGCCGGCCAAGCTCCACCTCAGCAGCAACAGCACCACCCACCATGCCAACGGCGTGCAGAACCACCGGGCGGTCATCCTGCTGGCGGCCATCACCGGCAACTTCGAGGTCAACGGCGGCAACCGGTTCGCCAGCTTTTCCTCGGGCAAGACCAACGACATCACCCTCCACGAGCGCGTGGCCGCGATGCCCCCGGGAGTGGGAGCCAAGCGATTTCCCATCTGGACTTCCCGCTACCGCGAGATGCAGTCGAACGCCATCGTCGACCAGATTGAGAGCGGTAATCCCTACCCGATTAAGGCGGTGTTTTCGTCAGGGCTGGACGTACAGTTCTTCCCTAACTCACGGCGCATGGAGGAAGCCTTCAAAAAGCTGGACTTCATCGCCGTGACGGAATATTTCCACACCGCTGGGACGCAACTCGCCGACATCGTGATGCCGATTGCGTCCTGGCTGGAGCGTCCTATATTGCTGACGGACTACGGGGGTTATGTAAAGTTGATTCAACCAGCCATCGCGCCGGTCGGGGAGAGCCGGACGGAATGGGACATCTATGCCGGGCTGGCAACAAGGCTGGGCCTCGGCGAGCTCTTCTGGGATGGCGATTTCAGCAAATGTGTTGATTACATACTCCAACCTATGAAAATCACGTATGCTGATTTACAGAAGAACCCGGAAGGTGTCAGGCTAACCATGGGCAACAGGCCGGAGAGGCCTTACGAAAAGACCGGATTCCACACGCCGTCCGGGAAGGTGGAGATAGCCAGCGCCACGCTGGTGGAGCATGGCCTGGACGACCTGCCCACCTATAAAGAGCCCGCCGAAAGCTCGCTGAGTCGACCCGACCTGGCGGCAAAATACCCGCTGGTGATGACCTCCGGGGCGAGGGTCATGGCCTATACCCACTCGCAGTTCCGGAATATACCACGACTCCGTAAGCTGATGCCCGACCCGCTGGTGGACATCAGTCCGATAGACGCCGCCCCCCGCGGCATCAAGTCCGGCGATGATGTCAAGGTCAGCACGGCGCGGGGCAGCATCAGGATGAAGGCCAATATCACGGACACGATACTGGCCGGGGTCGTCTCGATGCCGCACCACTGGCCGGGTGAGGCCAACGTCAACGCCCTCGTCGATGACGTTAACCTCGACCCCATTTCCGGGTTCATGGCCTGCAAATCGCAGCTCTGCCAGGTAAGCAAAGGGTAAACTAATTACGGTGACCCATCCCCCTATCCACCTTCACTTGAGTATTGATGAAAGGAAGGGTGAATTCTATTATTAAGAGGGTGTACGCAAACGTAATCTATACGTCCTATATTGACAATCCTTTCAAAAAACATTAAAGTAATTCTAATTTCAGTGTAATAATAACGAGGGGCAGCAATGTGGGACGATGATGAACGTGACTCTAAACGGTCGTTAGGCATAAGAGACAAGCAAATTTTATACAGAAGGGCTAATAAAAAATGTGAAAATCCCGCTTGCGGTAAGAAAATAGAGTTTGACGAAATGCAAGTTGGTCATAAAACTTCTTGGGCAAGAGGAGGCAGCACCACATTAAAAAATAGTGTGTGTCTATGTTACAGATGTAACAAACTACAGGGAACGGATGGTTGGGCAACATTTTTAAAGAAACAGGGCATATTAGATCCGAAAATAAAAATAAAGAACTCTTTAGAAGCTTTAGGTATTACGCAGCTAAAATTCCTTGCTAAAAAACATAATATCAAAGTAAAGGGGACAGTAGTTGAAACACTCTTTGATTCTTCCATAAAAGCCCCCACTAAAAGGCAATATATTAATAGGCTTTCTGGAATAATAACTGAAAAAGAATTGAGTTCCGTACCTAAACAACAATCAACACAAGTTAAAAGAAAAAAGAAACGCAAGTCGAGTGATTCTTGGTGGTAAAGGCTTCATTCTTTGTCGCTGCTATTTTCCCAGCAGCTCACGCTTTTTAAACACTGGTCGGATACTGGATTCCCGCTGGAGTTTACCCCGTACCTGATACGGGGCGGGAATGACGTTAGTTTGGAGAGTTGGGAGTTTGAACTGCTTACCGCTTTGCCATGTCCCCGTCACAGAGGGCCGCCCCCAGCGCGGCCACTATCTGCGGCTCCGGCGGGACTTTTACCTTAACTTTCAGGTTCTGTTCGATTGCCTTCACGACGCCGGTATTCTTGGCCACGCCGCCGCAGAGCATCAGGGGATCGCCAACTTTCTGTCCCCGCGCCATGGAGGCCACGCGCCCGGCGATAGCCTGATGAAGTCCATTTAATATATCTTCCCGGGCGTAGCCCTCGGCGATGAGGGAGACGACCTCCGACTCGGCGAAGACGGTGCACATGCTGCTGATGACCACCGATTTTTTGTGCTTCAGGGAGACCGGCCCGAGCTGGTCGAGCTCAATCTCCAGGGCGCGGGCCATGACCTCGAGGAAGCGGCCGGTACCGGCGGCGCACTTGTCATTCATAGCGAAATCGACGACCCTCCCCCCGGCGTCGAGGCTGATGACCT
>MGNQ01000046.1:42390-44244 GCA_001796865.1 Chloroflexi bacterium RBG_16_56_11 | reverse complement strand
GCCGATATCGATGGTCATCCTCACGTCGGCGAAAAGGTAGTGCGTCCCGCGCGCGGCGCAGGTAATCTCGGTAATGGACTTACTAGCCCGGGGGACTTTGGCCCGCCCGTAGCCCGTGGCGACAATCGCGGCCAGGTCATCCCTCGTCAGGCGGGAGCTTTCCAGGGCCGCGGTCAGGGCGCGGTCGGCCGAGGCGGTAACGTCCGAGCCGGCTGGCAGGATGGAATAACCCGCGATTTGGCCGTCCCGCAGCACGACGGCCTTGGCGGTCAGGGAGCCGATATCCACGCCGGCGGTTATCATCGTTTCGCCTCGAGCATTTCCAGGAAAGCCTCCAGTCGGAGACGGGTCTGCTCCTTCGAGTAGTTGCGGCTGTCGGCGCCGTCGCCGTCCAGAATCAACACGGGTATCCCCTTTTTCTGCATGACGTCGCGGATAACGTACTCGCCACCGCTGCTCTGGCGGCAGCCCCAGTGAGAAAAGTTGATGACGCCATCGACTCTATACGTTTCGGCAAGCTTGAGGGCAAGCCCGGCGCGACGTTCCAGCGGCCCGACGCTGGGATTGGAGAGCATCTTGGCCGCCAGGCTTTCAAAGGGGCGGCCCGGGTCCATGGGCTCCCAGTAGACGTGGTTGGCCTCGCCGAAACAGACCGAGGCCCCCTTCGATTCCAGGTAATTGAAGATGTCATTAGGATAGTAAGGTTTAATATAGTGCATCCAGAGCAGGCGGTATTTTTCTTCCAACACGGCCCCGCGGCCCTTATCCACCCTGCCCCTGAGCTCTTCATACAGCGTCTTGAAAAACCTGGCCCCGGCCGGACTGCCCGGACCGAAGAACTGCATATCAAGGACGTAGCTGATGGCATCGCCGCCGGGGAGCGGACAGGGTACGGCCTTGCGCAGAGCATTGGCCTTAATAAGATACTCACGCGCTTCGTTGGAGAGCGCTAGAGCCTCGATAAGACGGTCGATCTTGAACGGTTTGCCCTGCTTTTTAGCGATGGTTAACGTCAACTCCTCGAGCTGACCGGCCAGGTACCGGCGGGCGTCCGGCGTGTCGTGGTAAGGGACATCGAGCAGGAAAAAATCGCAGCCGTACTGGCGGCTCAGGTTATGGAACACCTTGCCGGCGCCATCACACAGGCAAGAGGTGGCTACAATAATGTCGGGCCGCGGCAGGAGGCCTTCCATATCCAGGCCGACAGCGCAGCGGTAAAAGGAGCAGACATCCGGCGAGTAGCAATCGGACTCAGCGCAGGCGATGGCCTCACGGTTCAGGCCGAACTTGGCCGCCAGGGCCGCCATCGTTTCGGGACGATGCGGTGTAACATCGAGCGCGTAGAGAAGCTCGAAAGGGAAAAAGGCATTTCCCCAGACCACCAGGCTCTCCCCTTGCCAGGCCGACTTGAGCTGCCCGGCGGTGAAATCCAGCCAGATTCCCTGGGTCCGCCGGCCGGCGTTCGAATAACCAAACCTGCCCAGGTTAGCCAGAAACTGGTAAGTAAGGGCATGTTTCAGCAAACCGTTAGTAATCCTGGGTCGTAAAGTAGCTCTAAGCTGCCCGAGCATATTGCCTCAACATCTCGATAAATGCCTCGATGCGCGTCCTGACTCTCCCCAGCGTCCCGGGGGTATAATCTCCTTCCAGCACCAGTGCCGGCACACCCCTCCCGGCAAGCTGCTCCTTAAGCTGCGGCAGGTCGTACAAAAAGGGGTCGCAGAACTTCAGGGTATAGAAGATGACGCCTTCAGCCCGAAACTCTTCGATGAGACGAAAAACATGGTCGAAACGCCTCTGGTTGTCCTTCATGCGGGGGCAGGTAATACGCCCCAGGTAATGGCGGGCCAGGTC
>MGNQ01000046.1:32090-42373 GCA_001796865.1 Chloroflexi bacterium RBG_16_56_11 | reverse complement strand
TACTTCTACAGAGGACCAGAACTGACGGGTCCCCGTACAGAGGTCGTCGCCAACCACCCTGGCGCCGCACTGCTCGATAATGTCGATAATCTGCAAGTTATCCAGGACGCTGCCGGTAATGAGGACGCGCGGGGAATCTGTACCATCGTTACCGGCGGCGCTTACCTCGTCCAGCAAACGCTCCAACCGGGCGGTGAAAATATCAGCGGGCAGCACCGCGCTCGCCCGGACGACCTGCTGCACCTGAACCGCCCCGAGGGGCATACTGCGTGACCCGTTAATGCGGTAGAGGTCGCGGAGCAGAGAGCGCACCAGGTTCCTGCCAGTAATGGCAGCTGCCAGGGCGCCATCGGAAATATCGACTTTAAAGTGTTTTTTCAAATCGGTTACGAGGCGGGAGAGGCACTCGTGATAGTAACCAATCGCCGCTTCATTATCAATACGGGGGAGGTCGAGCAAATGAACGAAGTCGCCGCCGACGTTATAGCGCCAGACATCGTACATACGACGCATGGCGTCGCAGGAGTTGACCATAACCAGCCCGCGCAGCGACCGGTAGCGGCCGTCCAGCGCCTCGCCCAGGCAGGTGCGGACAAAAGGACAAAAATTGCGGTCGATATGCGCATCTGCCCGCGTCATGGCGCGGCCGGGCCCGGGGACAATACGGTACGGATGGAGGCCGGCCGCCTCAAGTATCTCGACGGGCGCGTAGCTGCAAAAGTAGCCAATGGCCGGCTTCCCGCTCATGAAAAAGTCCGCCTGGTACTGCGCCACGAGGGCCTCTATTTCATTAAAAGCGGCGAAACCCGACTCTGTCATCAGCTACTCCTTGTATTTAAATTAACATTAGCGCGGTCATGGCGTCAATTGGCTGGCCTTTTTTCCTGATGAAGCTTTATACTGGAAACATATGACCATAAAACCACTCATCAAAGCGCTGACGGAGGCCGGAATCGGGCCGCGCCGCCGCATGGCCGAGTCCATCAAGCAGGGGCAGGTCGCGGTGAACGGACGGACGGCCGAGTCCTTCAATCACCCGGTAAATACGGAGGAAGATGCTGTTTCCCTCAGTGGGCGACAGGTGCAACTCAAGCCTGATGAGCCGATTTACCTGATGCTCAACAAGCCGGAAGGGTTGGTTTCTACTGTCTCCGATGAAAAGGGCCGCCCCACCGTGCTGGACATCCTGCCGCCGGAGCACCGGAAACACCGGCTCTACCCGGTGGGACGGCTGGACAAAGATACCGCCGGGCTGCTCCTGCTGACCAATGACGGCGACCTCACCTACCGGCTGACCCATCCGAAATTCGAATACGAGAAGGAATACCTGGTGCAGATGGACGGGCGGCTAAAAGCGGGGGAGATAAGGACGCTGGAACGGGGCATCCGGCTGGATGACGGCATAACCCAACCGGCCCGGATAAAACCAGTCGCGTCTGCTCCCCTGTTCCAGTACAGCATCGTCATCCACGAAGGCAGGAAAAGGCAGGTCCGCCGCATTTTCGAAAGTCTGGGGCACTACCCCTTAGCCCTGAAACGCGTGCGCATGGGCGGGCTGAAGCTCGGCGCCCTCAAGGAAGGGCAGACACGTCGCCTCAGGCCGGAGGAGATACGCGACCTGCTGGCGGGGCACTAAATTCACCTCTTTTTTCTTTTCAAACCGGATACCGGTCTGCTATACTGGACTTGTTTCAAGGCACACCGGCGCCCAGAGAGAGCTAACTTGAAAAAGCAGCCGAACCTGAAATCGATACTGGAGAATACCGCCGGGCGGTCCCCGGATAAAACGGCCATCGTGTCGGGCGAGCGCCGGGTCACGTTCGCCCGGCTTGACGAAGACTCCAACAGAATCGCCCGCGCCCTGATAAAAATGGGCGTGAAAAAGGGCGACCGCGTCGCCATGATACAGGCCAGCAACCCGGAGTTCGTCACGGTCTTTTTCGGGATTATGAAGGCCGGGGCAACGGCCGTGCCGCTCGATTCGCGGTACGTTGCCGGTGAACTCAGCCGACTTTTCGAAGACTGCCATCCCGAGGCGCTATTCGTCGAAGACCCGCCGCTCAGGTCGCTGGTCGCGGCACTGCCCTCGTTCAATATCAGGCATACCATCACTTTCGGCGGAGGAACAGAGACGCATTTCACCGACTACGAAAAGCTCCTCGCCACCAATCCGCCGTCGGCGTTGAATGTTGACATCAGACCCGAAGACATCGCCGTTATCTCCTACACGGGCGGCCCCACGCAGAAACCCCACGGCGTGGCGCTGTCCCACCAGGCGATATATACTGAGGCAGCCAACTCAGCGTGCGTTTTCGAGCAGACGGAGAAAGACATCATGATGCAGTTCGCTCTGCCGATGTACCACCAGTTCGGGCTGACCGCCGTCCTGCTGGCTTCGATATACCGCGGCAACACGGTGGTGGTGGTACCGGGGACAGGCCGCTCCGTGGACAGCTTCATGGAGGCGGTAGCCCGGGAAAAGGGCACCATCTACATGGGCGTCCCCTATATCTACTCACTGATGATAAACGTGGCGCGGCGGGAGGGAATCCGGCACGACTTAAGTTCGCTGCGGCTATGGGTCAGCGGCGGCGCGCCGCTGGAACCGGAGGTAATCGACCTTTTTCAGCAATATTACGGGCATAAAATCCTGGACATCTACGGGCAAACGGAGTCGGTCTCACAAATTACCGTGTTTCCCGTGGACGGGACGGGCAAACCGGGCTCATCCGGTAAGCCGATGCCCTGCTGGGAGATAAAGATATTCGACGAGAACGACCGCGAATTGCCACGGGGCAGCGAGGGGGAGATAGTCGCCCGCGGGCCGGTGATGACCGGCTTTTACAACAAGCCCGAGGCTACGGCGCGGGTGCTGCGCCGCGGCTGGCTGCATACCGGTGACATCGGTAAAATCGATAAAGAAGGGTTCCTCTATATCACCGGTCGCACCAGGCGGATGCTCATCCTCAAAGGGCAGAACATTTTCCCCGACGACATTGAGGAGGTCATGGCGGTCCACCCGAAAATCGCCGAGGTCAGGGTCATGGGTGTGCCGGACATCGTCCGCGGCGAGACCGTTAAAGCCCTGGTTCGCCTGAAACCCGGGGAAACGGCCACGGAACAGGAGATAAGACAATATTGCCAGGGCCGGCTGGCGGACTACAAGCTGCCCCGGGAAATCGCCTTCGTGGACAGGATGCCGACAGAAATCCCTATCTGGACACGGGCCGCCAGCCGGGAGCACGCCGGTACTATGCCAGAAAGAACAGACTAGTGTTCCAGATGACGATAATAGCGTAAGCCGCGGTGCAACACCAGGCGGCCACCACAGCCACCCTGGGGAAACGCCGGTAAATATCCCAGAGAATAAAAGCGCACAGTAACGAACCGACAATTTTCAATAAGATAAAGCCCACGTTACCCACCAGAGGTTCCAGAAAGGGATTGCCCTCTCTGGCCAAGCCGCCGTCGATGAGATACTCCGTCAGGATGCCGTCCAGGATAACAAATCCCACCAGGGCGCACAACAGGTAAATCATCTGCCTTTTGCCGGTTGTCGAAAAAATCTTCATACTTCAGCTACCCCGCGTTTCTCAACTATGACTCTAGACAATAACATTCAAGGCTGACGGTAGAATATGGAACCGGGCCGGTACACGACCCAGCAGTTCGCCGTCAGCCTGGAGGCGTACAGGTTGTCCGGAATCAATCTCGATTTCTTTAGCTTTTTTCAGGGTCACCTTGGGATGGGAAAGATGCGTGCCCCGGTATATCCGCGGCAGAGAACGTAAAAGGTCGGGCTTGCTCACGTCACCGATTACCAGGACATCGAACATGCCGTCATCCACAATGGCGCCGGGGGCGGTCTTCATGCCACCACCACCATAGCGCCCGATATTCATGATAACGGTACAGACCTTTTTATCCATCGTTTCCCCATCGAGGGTTAACCGGATGCTCTTATTCTTATAAGCCACGACCGTGGCGAGAACGCCGCAGAGGTAGGCAGGCAGGCCCCCGAGCGACTTGAACTGCTGAGTGGTACGCCGGACGATTTCCGCGTCGAAACCCATGCCGGCGAAATTAACGAAGAGCCTCACTTCCCGGTGACCATCCACGCTATACTCGGCGACGCCCAGGTCCACGGCACGGTGCTTCGCAGCGATAAGACGGCGGCAGGCTTCCTCGCAGCGGCGAGGTATGCCCAGAGTCCGGATATAGTCGCTGCCCGTCCCGGTGCTGATAATACCGAGCCTGGTATCCCGGGAATCGCCGGCGGTGTGGAGGCCGTTGACAATCTCATTGACCGTACCGTCCCCGCCGACAGACACCACCGTCTCGTATCCCCGGCGGGCGGCCTCTTTGGCCAGCTCGGTGGCGTGGCCGGGGGCCTCGGTAATAGCATGCTCGAAGCGCAGCCCGTGCCGCCGGAAGAGACTCATAATGCGGGGCCAGTTGCGCCCGGTCCGGCCGGCACCGGCGGCCGGATTAACGATCACCCTGGCGTAAGAACTCAAAATACACTCGACTTTAAAGCGTTGTTAACGTTCTGATTATTTGTCACCAGTATAACATAGACGTATTTTAGAAGTATTAAAACCGTATTAATTTATCATAATGAAATCATAAATATCAAAAAATGGGAGGATAGGTTAATCAAGCCGGGCGGGGTCGAGGCGGATAACCTGGTCGTCCTCATCCACCGGTAATCCCCGGCCGTCGCGGTTGCTGGTCAGCAGGTAGAAAAATCCGTCCGGCCCGATCACCACCTCGCGCAAGCGGCCGAAGTCGCGGTCGAAGTGACGTTTTAAGGTAACCCCCGCGCCACCAACCGGCACCTCGAAAAGGCTCTGGCCGCGCAGGCCGGTAAAAAAGATACTGCCGTTGAAGTAGGCCGCCCCGGAAGGCGCCCAGGTCTCCGCGCCGCTGTTGATGACCGGAGTGACCATGCCGGCGGCCGTCTCATCGCCGCGGATGACCGGCCAGCCGTAGTTCTTACCGGACTCCACCAGGTTCAACTCATCAGTGGCGCTGGAGCCGTGCTCCGTGGCCCAGAGTCGGCCCCGGTCGTCCCAGGCCAGGCCCTCCGGATTACGGTGCCCGTAAGAGTAGACCGGCGAGCCGGGGAAGGGATTGTCCGCCGGCACGCCGCCGTCGTCTTCCAGGCGGAGGATTTTACCGTTGAGGGCGGAGATATCCTGGGCCGCCGCCGCGTTGCCGGCATCGCCGCAGGTGATATAAAGATACCCGTCCGGCCCGAACTTTATCCGGCCGCCGTCGTGAACGCTACCAGCCGGAATACCATCGATGATGACCCGGTCATTTACCAGAGAGCTACCCCGCCAGATGTACCGCGCCACGCGGTTAAAGAGACTGCCGCCATCCTGATACGTATAGTAAAGATAGACAAGATTATTGCGGGAAAAATCAGGGTGAACGGCAATACCAAGAAGACCTCCCTCGCCCGTGGCGGCCACGTCGCGGACAACGAGCAAAGGCTCAGGTAAAAGCCTGCGTCCGGCGTCAATCAGCCTGACACGCCCGGGCCGCTCGGTGAAAATGATGGCGCCGCCGGGGAGAAAATCGAGGGCCCAGGGCACCTCCAAACGAGTCGCCAGGGCCACCGCCAGAGGACCACCCGCGGGCGTTTGCGTCGCCGACGGTGCGGTCTGTGTCGAGGTAGTCGGC
The DNA here is from genome assembly GCA_001796865.1 of Chloroflexi bacterium RBG_16_56_11. Taxonomy (GTDB): domain Bacteria; phylum Chloroflexota; class Dehalococcoidia; order Dehalococcoidales; family RBG-16-60-22; genus RBG-16-56-11. The sequence continues at coordinate 36,685 of MGNQ01000046.1, read as the reverse complement.
GGGACGGTAGGAAGCGCCGGCGTCCGGCCCGCCCGGAAATTCCACCATATCAGCAATATGGCGACGACCAGAATACCCAGGACCGTTAACAAAACGATTCTCTTAATCATGACCCACTGCCATCAGCTCCATTCTCCGGCACCGGTCCAGACACGCGCCATCTCCGCTGCCAGGGGCCGGTGCTCAGCTTTTCGAAGACCCGGGTCGGACTCAAAGAGCTTAATGGCCTCGCGGCGGGCCAGTTCCAGTATGGCGACGTCGGAAATACGGGCCATACGCAGGTCGGGGAGGCCGCTCTGGCGGGTGCCGAAGAACTCGCCCGGGCCCCTCATCTTGAGGTCTTCCTCGGCCAGCTTAAAACCATCCTGGACGTTCTCGATTATGTCAAGCCGCTGGCGGCCTATCTCCGAAGGATTCTCGGCCAGCAACATACAATAGCTCTGCTCTTTACCCCGTCCTACACGGCCGCGGAACTGGTGCAACTGCGAAAGCCCGAAGCGGTCGGCGCTCTCGATGAGCATGACGGTGGCGTTGGGGATATCGATGCCGACCTCGATGACCGGGGTCGAGACCAGGATATCGAGCTCGCCGGCACGGAACTTCGCCATAGCCCCGTCTTTGTCCCTGGACGAAAGCCGGCCATGGAGAATGCCCAGACGCAGGTCCGGGAAGACCTCGCGGGAGAGCCGCTCGTATTCGGCGACCGCCGCTTGAGCGACCACGGCATCCGACTCCTCGATGAGGGGACAGAGGACAAAAGCCTGGCGTCCCGCCTTGACCTGTTTCCGCACAAAGGCGTAGGCGCTCTGGCGCTGATCCGGCCGGAGCCACTTCGTTTTCACGGCCTGGCGGCCCGGAGGCAGCTCGGTGATAACGGAGAGGTCGAGGTCGCCGTAGAGCGTCAGCGCCAGAGTACGCGGGATAGGCGTCGCCGTCATGACCAGCATGTGGGGGTTGAATCCCTTTTCGCGTAAAGCCCCGCGCTGCTCGACACCGAAGCGGTGCTGCTCATCGACCACGACCAGTCCCAGGCGGGAAAACCCGACGTCCTTCTGGACGAGGGCATGAGTGCCGATGACGATATCGACTTCGCCTTCAGAAATCGCCTTCTGGAGCTGTTTTTTCCCGGCCTGCCGGATATCGCCGATAAGCAGCGCAACCTGCAACGAAAGCTCGGTAAGCCCGGTAAAGCTCCGCAGATTTCCCTCCCCGCTCACTTCCCCCATTTTCGCGAGAAGCTGGCAAATGGTGGCGAAATGCTGCTCGGCCAGGATTTCCGTGGGCGCCATAAAGGCCGCCTGGAAGCCGCTGGCGACTGCCGCCAGCAGTGCCGCCGTGGCGACGACCGTTTTGCCACTGCCCACTTCACCCTGGAGGAGACGCGACATCGGCCGGGACAGGGCGAGGTCGGCCATAATCTCCCGCACGACTTTTTCCTGGGAGGCGGTCAGGGAGAACGGCAGCGAATCCAGGAAACGCCGGGGCAACGGCCGGTTGATGGCGAAAGGGCTGCCTGGCCGGGTCTCCTGCCAGGCGCGCTTCCTTCCCATTACGCCGAGCTGGAGTAAAAAAAGCTCATCGAAGGCCAGCCGTACCCTGGCCCTGTCCCGGGCCGTTTCATTTTCCGGGTAGTGGGCTTGCCTTATTGCCGCGGGCAACTCCAGCAAATCCAACCGCTGTCGCAGGTCCCCCGGAAGAAAGTCCGCCAGCCGTCCCGCCCAGGTATCGATGAAGTCCTTCATCAGCCGCCTGACCTGCCGCGGTCGCAGTCCCTGTGTCAACGGGTAAACCGGCACGAGGCGGGCGGTGTGTACCAGGTCCTGTCCTTCCACGAGTTCCCAATCCGGCGACTGGAAGACGTGCTGGCCGCGGAAAAGCGATACGCGGCCGGAGAGCATGACACGGGAATTGGTGGCCAGAGTTTTCACGAGGTAGGGCTGGTTGAACCAGATAGCCCGAATATTGCCGGTCTCGTCACCGACGATGGCCTCGGCGCTGCGACGGCCGCCCGGCCTCGTCTCACGGGCCTGCCAGACGTTGGCAACGATGGTCTGCTCTTCTCCCTCGGTAAGCTGCGAGATGAACTTCAGATGACTGTAGTCGAGGTGACGGCGGGGAAAGAAATAGAGGAGGTCGCGCACCGTCTTCACCCCCAGGCGGCCGAACTTCGTTGCCAGGACGGTGCTGATGCCCCTGACGGCAGTCACCGGGGCGTCGAGAGAGTCACCGGCAGGGGGAACCGGTCTGTTCACCCTCTTCCGAGGCGGTTTTCCGGGTGCAGGTAGGACAGCCTGGCCAGGGACGTTCCCATTTTTAGCTTCAATTTCATCGAGAAGAGAGATGGCGCTTTCGAGCCAATCCCGCCGTTTTTCGCCGGGCATGGCAGCATAGCTCACGTCGAATAACTTGCGGAAACGCGCCAATAGCGACCGTTTGGAGATTAAACCGGCGGCCTGAGACACCCAGCCGGCGAGGAACCTATCCAGGCCTCCAATTACCGCAGTATCGCCATAGCCCCGCCTCTTTTCGAGGTCGAGGATTTTACGCAAAGAAACGGCGTCCATCAGCAGAGTATCCCGGCACTATTATATCAATAATCAGAGAGAAAGGGCATGACGGGGCCGGGGATGCCCGTACCGGCCTCATTTTTTATCGCCGTTACATTCATTGATGAACCGCTCTTATTGCACGATGAAAGTCCCGTTCATGCTCGGGTGCACATCACACCGGAAGAAGTAATTCCCCGGAGTAGCCGGGGCAGTGAACTCATAGATAATCCTGTTGGACCCGGAGATTATCTGCCCGATAAATATCGACGAAGACGCGCTGGAGCTGGTGTACAGGGCGAAGTTATGCGGAATACCGCCGTCCTGATTATCGAAATTGATGATAACGCGGGCGCCGGCGGGGACGGTCAGGGAGGGTTTATCGAAGGCGAAGTTCCTGGTTACCAGGTCCAGCGTGACGGACTGACCGGTGGTCGGCGGAGGAGCGGGCGGCGTGGTTGTCGTCGGCGGTGGTGAAGTGGTCGTCGGCGGAGGCGTGGGTGTCGACGTCGGCGTCGTTGCTGCCACAGTTACTAAAACGCTGGCGGTGACCGGCGGGTCAAGAGGAGTATGGTTATTATTCACCAGCTCCGCGGCAAAACTATGAGAACCGACGGTCACATTCGACCAGGTGTAAGAGGTATCAGCAGTCGCGGCGTAGCTGCCCGGGGCAGACACGGCCGGCTTGGTCGGGTCGGTCGGCGGTGGCACATCGATGAAGTAATGGATATGTCCCTCGCGCGGGGCGTTTTCGCTGCCCAGTTTCTCCACGAGATTGAAATTGCTGACCTGCACGGACACCAGAACACTACCGCCAGCAAGAGTTGCGCCATTCCTGGGGACGGTAATAATCAGGCTGGGAGGGCCTATTTCGGGGAGGACGGTGAGGCTGATGGTTGCCACGACAGGCGGGACGAGGGGAGAATGGTCGTTGTTCACCAGCTCCACGGAAAACCGGTGGGTGCCTCCCCCGACATTATTCCAGGTATAGGAAGTAGCCGAAGTAGCGGCGTAGGTGCCTGGCTCCGTCACGGCCGGCCTGCCGGGGGTAGTGGGGGCATCGACATCCATGAAGTAGTGGATATGCCCCTCGCCGGGGGCGTTGGCTTTCCCGAGGTTATCCGCGAAGGTAAAGTCCGATACCTGGACGGAGATGGTAACGTTTCCTATCTGCGGGACGACGTTACCGGTCGGTGAAGTAATCGTGATGGCGGGAGAAGACGTGGGCGTCGGTGTCGACGTCAGCGTAGAAGTAGGCGTGGACGTCGTGGTCTTGTTTCCGGAGCAGGCGGTAAGGGCCGCCAGTATAATCATAACAACTATTAGCGTCAGGTGATAAAACATGCTGTAGCCGGTTTTCTTCATTTTACCCCCTGAGTTCACAGCGGATTGTTCGCTTCTATCGCACAGGTAACTCTATAAATTTTAATAAATCCGGTATGACATAGTAATAAAATGCCAAACGTAAAAATTACATATTTATGACATTTAGGTGAAAGAAACCGGAAAAGTACCGATCTTTTTTACCTGTCCGTGCTGCGGCCGGATATATGTTTACCCGCGTGGGTTGACAAAAGCGCTTTTATAAGCGAATAATCGCAGCGGGCGCAGCGAACATGAGTATCGAAATAGGCATTATCGGGCTACCTCAAAGCGGCAAGACGACCGTCTTCAACGCCCTGACCGGCGGCAAAGTCGAGACGACTACCCGGGCCAGGGACGGACTTTCTTCGCATATCGGCGTGGCCAAGGTGCCGGAGCCACGACTCAAGGTACTGGCCGGGCTGCTTCACCCGGGCAAGGTCACGCCCGTCGAGGCGAGGTATATCGACGTCGGGGCATCCGTAAAGTCTCTCGCCCAGGAGAAAGGTATCGCCGGGGAGCTGCTTAATCGCCTGGGAGCGGTCGATACGCTCATCTGCGTCATCCGCTCCTTCAACGACGCGGGCGTTCCCCATCCCCAGGGCAACGTAGACGTCCTCCGCGATATCAACACGCTCAACATGGAGCTGGTTTTTTCCGACCTGGCCATCATGGAGCGGAGGATGG
>MGNQ01000046.1:19487-32081 GCA_001796865.1 Chloroflexi bacterium RBG_16_56_11 | reverse complement strand
GAGGAATCGATGAAAGCGACCAAACCCCCGGAGCGCGAGCATTTCCTGCAGGAAAAAGAGGCGTTGACGCGACTCAAGGCCTCACTGGAAAAAGAGAAGCCCATCCGCGCGATGTCCCTCGAGCCGGCCGCCGCCAGGATAATAAGCAACTACCAGTTCCTGACCGCCAAGCCACTTCTCATCGCGATAAATATCGGAGAGGAAGAGCTACAAGGGGCGGGCACATTCGAAGCCGAGCTTAACCGGGAATATTCCGGGGCCAGGTGCCGTGCCATCGCCCTGTGCGGTAAGCTGGAGATGGAGCTGGCCCAGCTCGACGAGGCCGCCGCGGCCGAGTTCCGGGCCGACTACGGCATCAAAGAGTCGGGACTCGAGCGCACTATCAAAATGTCTTACGAGCTATCCGACCTCATCTCTTTCTTCACTATCGTCTCGAACGAGGTCAGGGCGTGGTCGGTGAAAAGGGGCACTACCGCCGTGAAGGCGGCCGGCAAGATACACTCGGACATGGAGAGGGGATTCATCCGCGCCGAGGGGATCGGGTTCGACGACCTCGTCAGGTGCGGTAGTATCGCCGAGGCCCGCAAACAAGGCTTACTCCGGCTGGAGGGCAAAGACTATATCGTCAAAGACGGGGACATCATTACGTTCCTGTTCAATGTCTGACGCCATCTCCGTCCATTTTACTGACGAACAGCTTCAGGCCGTCCTGAGCCACCACCACAATTTTCGCACCGGCGTAGATATCACCCCCGGTGGAAACGGCACCCCACAGCTCCCCACCGATTTTTACCAGTCCCTCCGGGTCCAAGTCGCTGGCCACCCGCCCGGTGGTACCGACCATGGACGGCAATCCGGCCGGCACGTCCTTTTTGAGCGTCCGGGAGGTAAACACGAATAGCCACGCGGCGATGCCAGCCCAGCCGACCATAACGACCACAAGCAGGGCAACCGGCAGGTAAATCCCGGCTTCGGGGAGGAGCCAGCGCCATACCGCCCAGATGGCCACTTCCTCGGCACCGGTGCTGATAATCGCCAGTAACAGGCGGGCCGATGTCAGCTTTTTCAACATTTCCGTATATATTATAACAAGGACAGGACAGCGGTATTGAACAAAATTTTAGAAATACGTAATATTTTTTAGAAAATGGCAGGCCCGCGCTCTTGACAAACCTATCACAATAGTGATATCCTTTATATTTGTAATAATACCCCAAGTGTTTTTTACTTTTTTTACCTTCCCTGATGTATACATCCATAAGTAATGCTGCATTGGCACGCCTGCCTTCATTCTAAGATAACTGCTGAAGCAAGAGAATCGTTGCGTTCGTCTAAGGAGTAGAGATGGTATTGGAATCGTTATTGCCCGCGTCCCGGAACAAACCCCTCGCCCGTAAATCTTACGCCAAGCTACCCACTATTCTCGATGTACCCAATCTGATCAAAGTCCAGCTGGATTCCTTCCAGAGATTCCAGGAAGACGGACTCAAACATCTGCTGGGAGAAATCTCGCCGATACGCGACCTTACCGGCAACCGGCTGGAGCTCAGCTTTGTCGCCTATGAGTTCCGCGAGCCACGTCCCGGCCATTCCGAGCAGGAATGCCACGAGCGGGACCAGACCTACTCCGCTCCCCTCTACGTCAAGGTGAGGCTGCTCGTCAAGGATACCGGGGAAATCAAGGAACAGGACCTGTTCTTCGGGGACATACCGTTGATGACAGAAAAAGGGACGTTCATCACAAGTGGCGCCGAGCGAGTGGTCGTCAGCCAGCTTTTGCGCTCGCCGGGCGTTTACTTCACCGCCGAGGAAGACCCTGTGTCCGGTCGGCGCCTGTGCCAGGCCAAGCTGATTCCCACCCGGGGGGCCTGGCTGGAGTTCGAGACCAGCAACCGCGACGTCGTCTCCGCCAAAATAGACGGTAAGCGTAAAATCCCTATCACCACCCTGCTACGTGGCATAGGCTACGGCAGCGATAATGAACTGCTGAAGCTTTACGCAAAGGATATTGACACCTCCGAACACGACTATATCAAGACCACTATGGAGCGGGAGCCGCTCATCCGGGACGAGAGAGAGGCCCTGCTGGATATCTATAAAAAGCTCCATCCGGGCGAGATGCCCTCGCTGGACAACGCCAGGAAATTGATAAAGAACCTGTTCTTCGACGCGGCCCGCTACGACCTGGGGAACGTCGGCCGTTACAAGCTCAACAAACGGCTCGGCGTGAACGTAAGTCTCAAGGAGCGCACCCTGACTAAAGAAGATATCATCGAAATAGTCAGACGCATCCTCCTGATTAATAACGGCCAGGACCACAGTGACGACATCGACCACCTGGGCAACCGCCGGATACGCACCGTGGGCGAGCTGGTACAGACCCAGTTCCGCATCGGATTCCTGCGACTCGAACAGGTGGTCAGGGAACGCATGAGCATCATCGGGACGGAGGCGGTCACACCCAGCGCCCTGGTGAACATCCGCCCGATTGTCGCCGCGGTGCGGGAGTTCTTCGGCGGCTCCCAGCTTTCCCAGTTCATGGACCAGACCAATCCGCTGGCGGAACTGACTCACAAGCGCCGTCTTTCGGCCATGGGTCCCGGCGGCCTTTCGCGGGAGCGCGCCGGCTTCGAGGTGCGTGACGTGCACTTCTCCCACTACGGGCGCATCTGCCCCATCGAGACGCCGGAAGGACCGAACATCGGTCTCATCGGCTCTCTGGCAACCTACAGCATTATTAATGAGTATGGATTCATCGAAACGCCCTACCGCAAGGTCCACCGGGAGATCAGCAGCAAAGATGCGCACCTGGCCGGCAGGTCGGTAACAAGCGACGTGCTCGACGAAAAGAAGAGCGTCATCGTTAAAGAGGGGACGGTCATTTCACCTGACGTGGCCGCCAGACTGGCCAAGATGCGGCAGCGCAAGATAAAAGTGGTCCCTTTTGTGTCGGATGAGATTATTTATCTCCCGGCCGACGAAGAGGACAAATACACTATCGCCCAGGCCAACGCTCCCCTCGATGAAAATAACCAGTTCAAAGAGAAACGAATCGAAGCGAGACAGGCCGACGGGTACATCCTCGAGGTGCCGGAAAAAATCGAACTGATGGACGTTTCTCCCAAGCAGGTGGTGAGCGTCGCCACGGCCCTGACGCCGTTCCTGGAGCATAACGACGCCAACCGCGCCCTGATGGGAGCTAACATGCAACGCCAGGCCGTGCCTCTCCTCCGCCCCCAGGCTCCCCTGGTGGCCACCGGCATGGAGACGGAAGCAGCCAAACACAGCCGGCAGGTCGTCTTCGCGAAGAACGCCGGCATAGTCACGGAGCTATCGGGATACGTCGATGACAAGCTTAACACGAAGTACCGTCTTATCATCACGCGGGATGATGGCAATACAGATACATACGAGCTGATGAAGTTCGTGCGCACCAACCAGGGGACGTGCATCAACCAGCGCCCGCTGGTGGAAAAAGGCGAGAAAATCAAGGCCGGCCAGCTACTGGCCGATAGCTCCGCCACCGAGGACGGCGAGCTGGCGCTGGGGCAAAACGTGACGGTGGCGTTCATGAGCTGGGAAGGCTATAACTTCGAAGACGCCATCATCCTCAGCAGCCGCATGGTGGAGGAGGACATGTTCACCTCTATCCATATCAACAAACATGAGGTAGAGGCGCGCGATACCAAGCTCGGGCCGGAAGAAATCACCCGCGATATACCCAACGTCGGCGAGGAAAGCCTCCGCGAGCTCGACGAAGACGGTATCATCCGCGTCGGCGCCGAGGTGCATCCGGATGATACCCTGGTGGGCAAAATAACGCCGAAAGGTGAGACAGAGCTCTCCGCCGAAGAGAAGCTGCTCCGCGCCATCTTCGGCGAGAAGGCGAGGGAGGTCAAGGATACCTCGCTCAGGGTCCCTCACGGCGAGTGGGGCAAGGTAATCAATGTCAAGGTCTACACGAGGAAGGACAGCCGTAACGGCGGGGACGACCTGCCGGCCGGGGTCAACCAGTGGGTGCAGGTCTGGATCGCCCAGAAGCGCCGCGTCTCGGTGGGTGATAAGCTCGCCGGGAGACACGGCAACAAGGGAGTCATCTCCATCATCGCGCCCAAGGAAGATATGCCGTTCCTGCCGGACGGCACACCGGTGGATATCATCCTCGACCCTATCGGCGTGCCTTCCCGAATGAACATCGGGCAGGTGCTGGAAACCCACCTGGGCTGGGCGGCCCAGATTCTCGGATTCCGGGCGTTAACGCCGGTCTTCGACGGCGCCAACGATATCGCCATCGAAGACGCGCTCTGCCGTGCCTGGATTGTCCAACAGTCCGGCGCCGTCGACCCAAATCCGGGAAAAGATGCCCAGCCCTTCAAACAGGACGTCGCCACAGCCTGGGTGAACAGCCAGGGATATGACGGCAAGGCTATTTTCGACGAAACACGGCGGGGCCAGGCCAGGGAAACGAGCTTGCGTCTATGGCTGGAAACACTGAACATCCCGGCGCGTAACCTCGCTGCCGGCGAACTCGAAAGAGTAGTAGAAAAAGTCAACGCCGAAGGAAGGTTCGCCCCGCCGACATACGGAAAAGTAATACTCCATGACGGTCGAACGGGCGTGCCCTTCGACCAGCCGGTGACGGTCGGCAATATTTACATGATGAAGCTGATCCACCTTGTCGAGGACAAGGTCCACGCCCGGTCCACCGGACCGTATTCGCTGATAACGCAGCAGCCGCTGGGCGGCAAGGCGCAATTCGGCGGCCAGCGTTTCGGTGAGATGGAGGTCTGGGCACTGGAAGCCTATGGGGCTGCCAACAATCTCCAGGAAATGCTGACTATTAAGTCGGACGATGTTACCGGACGGGCCAAAGCCTACGAGTCCATCATCAAGGGTGACGATATCCTCCAGCCCGGCGTGCCGGAGTCGTTCAAAGTCCTCGTGAAGGAGCTACAGAGCCTGGGGCTGGCGCTGGAAGTAATCAATGAAGAAGAGACCACGATAGCCCCGGCGGAAGAAACGATGAAGGAGCCTTTCAAACTGGACGCCGGGTTGAAAGAGAGCGAAGAGCCGCGCTGGAGAGAGGAAGAAGATGTTCGAGATTAACGATTTTGACGCCGTGCGAATTTCGCTGGCTTCGCCGGAGCAAATACGCAGTTGGTCCTACGGGGAAGTGACCAAGCCCGAGACCATCAACTATCGCACCCTGAAACCGGAACGAGACGGGCTTTTCTGCGAGCGAATCTTCGGGCCGACCAAGGACTTCGAATGCTACTGCGGCAAATACAAGCGGATAAGATATAAAGGAGTCATCTGCGATAAGTGCGGCGTCGAGGTTGCGCGCGCCAAGGTACGCCGGGAGCGCATGGGTCACATCGAGCTGGCATGCCCGGTCAGCCACATCTGGTTCGCCAAGGGCATCCCGAGCCGGCTCGGCCTGCTTCTCGACCTTTCACCGCGCGCCCTGGAGCACGTGCTTTATTTTTCGCAGTACATCGTCACATCCATAGATGAAGAATCCAGACAAGCGGCCCTGAAACGACTGGAGGAAGACGCCGCCAAGACAATCGGCGATAGTCAGAAAGCCAGCGAAGATAAAATCGCCGCAATGGAACAGGAAGAGGCCACGGTCGAAGAGGTCAACAAGGCCCGCGGGCAGACCGTCGATGAAAAAGATAAAATCGAGGAAGGCCTGGCGCTGGATGTAGAAAAGCTCAAAGACCTTCACGTTAAAGAACTCCTGACCGAAAACCAGTTCCATGACCTCAAGCAGAGGTTCGGGGACGTTTTCGAAGCCGGGATGGGCGCCGAGGCCATTCTCCAGATAATGAAGGGCATCAACCTCGATGAAATCCGCAACAACCTCCTGCTGGAGACCCAGTCGTCTTCCGGGCAGCGGCGAAAAAAAGCCAGCAAGCAGCTCCGGGTGGTAGAGGCCTTCCGCAACAGCGGCAACAAACCGGATTGGATGGTTTTAACCGTCCTGCCGGTCCTGCCGCCGGACCTGCGGCCCATGGTGCAGCTGGACGGCGGGCGCTTCGCCACGAGCGACCTCAATGACCTGTACCGGAGGGTTATCAACCGCAATAACCGCCTTCGCCACCTGATAGATATCGGCGCCCCGGAAATAATCATTCGTAATGAAAAGCGCATGCTCCAGGAGGCCGTCGATTCGCTCATTGACAACGGCCGGAGGGGACGCGCCATTTCCATCAGCGGCAACCATAAGTTGAAGTCTCTTTCGGATATGCTGCGCGGCAAGCAGGGACGCTTCCGCCAGAACCTGCTCGGCAAACGCGTCGATTATAGCGGGCGTTCCGTAATCGTCTGCGGCCCCGAACTCAAACTACACCAGTGTGGCCTGCCGCGGCGGATGGCCCTCGAGCTCTTCAAGCCGTTCGTCATGCGCCGCCTGGTCGCCCAGGGACTGGCCCCCAATATCAAGAGCGCCCGCAGGCTGGTGGAAAGGGCTAAGTCCGAGGTGTACGATATCCTGGAGGAGGTCATTAAGGAGCGTCCGGTGCTCCTCAACCGCGCTCCCACCCTACACCGGTTGAGTATACAGGCTTTCGAACCGGTGCTCATCGACGGCAGCGCCATCCAGATACACCCGCTGGTCTGCTCGGCCTTTAACGCCGATTTTGACGGCGACCAGATGGCCGTGCATGTGCCTTTGTCCCGCGCTGCGGTGAAGGAAGCCAGGGACATGATGCTCAGCCACCACAATATCCTGCTGCCCAGCAGCGGCGAGCCGACCATGGCACCGACGCTGGACATGGTCCTCGGCTGCTACTACCTGACCACCATCCGCCACCGTGGTAAAGAAAACGGCAGGTTGTTCGGGAGCTTTGAAGAGGCCAGGCTAGCTTACGAGTTCGGCGTCATCGACCTCAGGGAGGAAATCGAGGTAAGGGACACCGCCAAGGGCGAAAGGTTCAAGACGAGCGTCGGCCGCATCATTTTCAACGAAGTCCTGCCGGCTGAGCTCGGCTTTTATAACAAAGTCATCGATAAAGGGACGTTAAAACAAATAGCCACTAAATGCAGTAAAATCCTGCGCGACGAAGACACCGGCGAGGTGCTGGATAACATCAAGCGTCTCGGCTTCCAGTACGCTTCCAAATCCGGTATTACCATCGCCATGAACGATATCGAGGTGCCAGCCAACAAGCCGAAAATGCTGGAGGAAGCCGAGGCCAGGATCGCCACCATCGAAAACCAGTACCACCGAGGTCTTATTACCGACGAGGAAAGGTATAACGGTGTCGTCGGCGTGTGGATGGAGACCACCGATAATATCACCAATACCATCTCCAACAATCTAGACCGCTATGGCGGCGTGTATATGATGGCCAACTCCGGGGCCAAAGGCAACATCTCACAGATAAGACAGATGGCCGGCATGCGTGGTCTGATGACCGACCCATCCGGTAAGATTATCGAGTTCCCCATCAAGTCGAGCCTCCGCGAAGGGCACAGTATCCTCGAGTATTTTATTTCCACGCACGGCGCCCGCAAAGGCCTGGCAGATACGGCGCTGCGCACGTCGGACAGCGGTTATCTGACCCGGCGCCTCATCGACGTCGCCCAAGACGTCATTACCGCCGACGAAGACTGCGGCACCACCGATGGCGTCTGGATAACAGAACCGAAAGAAAAAGGCCTGCTGCCCCCCCTCGCCGAGCGCGCGCTGGGCCGGACGGCCGTCAGCGACATCGTCCATCCCGAAACTGACGAGGTCATCGTTGCCAGGAATGAAGAAATCAGCGAGCAAAAAGTCGAAAAGATCGCCGCTGCCGGTCTGACAACCATCCAGGTAAGGTCGCCGCTGACCTGCCAATCGCGGCGGGGCACCTGCCGACTCTGCTACGGACGCGACCTCGCCCACGGCAAACTCATCGAACCCCTGGTAGCGGTGGGTATCATTGCCGCCGAGAGCATCGGTGAACCGGGGACCCAACTCACGCTACGCACGTTCCACACCGGTGGCGTCGTCGGCCTGGATATCACCTCAGGTCTGCCCAGAGTAGAGGAGCTATTCGAGGCCAGGACGCCGCGGGGTCAGGCGATAATCTCCGAAATAGACGGTACCGCCGAGATAGTCCAGGATGAGGGAGGCCGGCGAATCAAGGTAGCCAGTACGGAGACTTACCACGATGAATATCCCTTGCCGGCCCACTGGCAGGTAATGGTGAAAAACGGGCAGATGGTGGATATCGGCATGGTTCTGGCCGCGCCGGCACCTCCCGGAGCGAAAGAAAAGGAGAAGGCCCCTACCGATGTCCAGCCAGTCGTGGCCCGCTTCTCCGGCGAGGTCTCGGTGAAAAAGAAGCAGCTCATTGTCAGCTACGCCGAAAAAGAGGAACGCGAATACGTCGTCCCGTCCACCGCCAGCATCTGGATCCAGAACGGGGACGCCATCAAGGCCGGGCAGCAACTTACCGACGGCTCTGTAAATCCACACGATATCCTGCGTATCCTTGGCAAGGAAGCTGTCCAGCAGTACCTGGTCGACGAGGTCCAGAAGGTCTACCGCTCCCAGGGCGTCAATATCAACGACAAGCACATCGAGGTCATCGCGCACCAGATGCTCACCAAAGTGCGTATCGATTCGGCGGGCGACACCGACCTGGTGCCGGACGAGCTCATCGATAAATACGCTTACGAAGATACGAATGCCAAGGTGCTGGCCGAGGGGGGTGAGCCGGCCACGGCCCACACCGTTCTGCTGGGCATCACCCGGGCTTCACTCAGCACCGATAGCTGGCTGGCGGCCGCATCTTTCCAGGAGACGACCAGAATTCTCACCGAGGCCGCCGCCAACGGACGGATAGACAAGCTGGTCGGGCTCAAAGAAAACGTGATTATCGGTAAACTCATTCCCGCCCGCTACCTGACGGATGAAAAAATGGCCGAACTGCTGCCGCCCAAGGCCCCGGAACAAGATGAGGCACAACGATTGCTAGCCAGCCTGGCCATCAGCGAGGTCGAGCCTGTCGGCACCGCGACCGCCCCGGCCGGAGAAGAAAAGGAAGAGAACCTTCTGGAGCAACTGGGACCCGGCGAACAGGTAGCCGAACCTCCGGAAGCTGCAACATCCGGGGAAAAACAGGACGAGTAATTTTTCCCGCGGTCTGACCAGGGGGTGAAAGATAGCTCGCATTATTTCGGGTAAACCCAGCGCCGAGGACGCCCCGTTAGAAACGAGCCTCCGACCGCGATCTCTGACCGATTTTATCGGGCAGGACAAGACCAAAGAGAACCTGAAAATAGCCATTACCGCCGCCAGAGGCCGCGGCGAGCCGCTGGACCACGTTCTTTTTTACGGTCCGCCCGGCCTGGGGAAGACCTGCCTGGCGCACATCATCGCCGTAGAGGTAGGCGTTAATATCAAGACGACGTCCGGCCCCGCTATCGAGCGGACCGGCGACCTGGCCGCTATCCTGACCAATCTACGCAGCGATGACATACTCTTTATCGACGAAATCCATCGACTGAGCCGGACGGTCGAAGAGATACTATATCCTGCGCTGGAAGACTACGCCCTGGACATCATCATCGGCAAGGGGCCGGGAGCACGGAGCCTGCGTTTGAACCTGCCCCCGTTCACCCTTATTGGGGCAACCACCCGCTACGCCCTGCTCAGTCCGCCGTTACGCGATAGATTCGGCGCCGTGTACCGCCTGGACTTCTACGACCAGGCCTCTCTGGAAAAAATCGTCCGACGGTCAGCCGGCATTCTCCGGGTACAGGCGGAAGAAGAGGGACTCAGAGAAATAGCGCGGCGCTCCCGCGGCACCCCGCGCGTGGCCAACCGCCTCCTCAAGCGCGTTCGGGACTATGCCCAGGTAATGGCAGACGGGAGGATAACCCCGGAAGTGGCCAGGGCCGCCCTATCCAAACTGGAAATCGACCCCATCGGGCTGGATGAAATCGACCACAAGGTGTTGCGGACAATCGTCGAGAAGTTCAACGGCGGGCCAGTGGGGCTGGAGACCATCGCCGCGTCCATCAGCGAAGAGTCGGACACCATCATGGATGTTTACGAACCGTACCTGTTGCAGCTGGGATTCCTGGACAGGACCCCCCGCGGCCGCCCGGCCACGCGCCTGGCCTACGAGCACCTGGGACTGCCCTATAATAAAGAGAAGCACCAGCAGCAGAGCCTGCTGTAAATTCTGAACATTCCTCCTGTCATTGCGAGGAGCCCCGACACACTCGGGATGACGTTGCAATCTCTACCGCTGTCATTCCGGCGCAGGCTGGAATCTGTCTTTACTCATTAACAATATCCATCGTATAATTTCTTATTCGGGATAATCTCATGGACAAGCAAACTACCATCGCCACGGAACATCTTTTACTCAGGCCGTATACTCTCGCCGATGCTCCGGATCTGCAAAGGCATATCGGCGAGCGAGATATCGCCGCCACCACGATTAATATCCCCCACCCTTACGTGGATGGCATGGCCGAGGAATGGATAGGTAAGCACCGGGAAAGGGCGGAAAAAGGAGAGTTCCAGTTTGCCATCACCGACCGCCAGGATGGGCGACTCCTCGGCGGTATAGGTTTCCATGATGTTGACCGTGAGTCGGAGTGTGCCGAAATCGGATACTGGATTGCTAAACCATACTGGAGAAACGGTTACGGCACAGAGGCAGCACGGGCAATTTTGAAATACGGCTTTGAGGTAATGGGTTTAAATCGGATTCATGCCAGGCATTTTAAGCACAACCCGGCTTCGGGACGCATCATGCAGAAAATAGGCATGAAATACGAAGGGAGTTTACGACAGCACTTTAAAAAAATGGGAAACTTCGTGGACTTCGAACTATACGGGATATTGAAAAGCGAATACAAACCATGAAAAAACTCCTCCTCCACGTCTGCTGCGCCCACTGCGCTGCCTATACGGTGGAGCACTGGCGGCGGGAGGGCTACGAAGTCAGCGGGCTGTGGTATAATCCCAACATCCATCCCTTTGCCGAGCACGGGAAGCGACTCGAAGGCGTGAAAGCCCTGGCGGATAAGATAGCCATGCCGCTGGTCGTCCCCGAGAGTTACGAAATGGTCGAGTTTTTCCGGCGGGTCGCCGGCAAGGAAGCGGGACGCTGCGGCTGCTGCTTCGACCTCCGGCTGGAGAAGACTGCCAGGTTCGCCCGGGAAAACGGCTTTGACGCGTTCACAACCACCCTGCTCATCAGCCCGCAGCAGAAACACGAGCTTATCCGGGAGACCGCGGAAAAAATCGCCGTAGAAAAAGGTGTGGCCTTCCTCTATGCCGACCTCAGGAAACGCTACTCGGACAGCCGCCACATCACCAAGCCAATGGACCTCTACCGCCAGCAGTACTGCGGCTGTATCTACAGCGAGTACGAGCGCTATTCAGATAGAAAAACAAAATGAAGGGGAGACTGCGCTCCCCTTCATCGTTTAACCTTTTTGTCAGCCGGCGGTCCGTCAGTCAGCTATCGCGTAGTTAATCTGGACGTTCACCGTGATTTCCGTTTCGCCGGGGCTTATCGGGGTCTCAACGGCGAGCACCGGCGCGCCCTCAGCCTTGGCGAGGTCAGCCCGGAAGATAGGCCCGGGGACGAAAGACGACTCGGTAATGTAGACTGGCTTGCCCAGCTTAACTCCGGCAGCGTCCGCCAGCTTTTTAGCCTTGTCGGCGGCGTTGGCGACGGCCTTGTCCCTAGCCTGCTCCTGAAAGGGGGCCGGGTTATCCACCTGGAAGCCGATGCTGTTGACCCGGGTCAGGTCGCCCCCGGCCACGACAACCGCGTCGATGATACTGCCGGACTTGGCGACGTCCCTTATTTTAGCCGTGACCGTGTTGGTCACCCGGTAGCCGATGACCACTTCCTGCTGCTTATCATTGTCCCAGCGCGTAACCCTCTGGATATTGAAATACTGGGTCTGGATGTCCTTATCAGCAATACCCTTGTCCTTGAGCGCCTTCATCACGGTGTCCATGGCGGCGGCGGCGCTAGCCTGGGCGACAGCTACGGTCGTCTCCTGAGCCTCAATACCCAGACTTAAAATGGCCACGTCCGGGACGGCGGTGACTTTACCTTCGCCGTTGACCCAGATGCCTTCCTGCTGATTGTTGAGATTGCCCTTGAGCTCCAGCGTTCCCCCGGCTATCTCGGCGCTATCACAACCCGCCAGCGCTACCACCCCCACCAGCAACACCACCCCGAACAGTAGAAACCAGATTTTGTTTTTCACCATTTCCTCCTTGTCAGACACTGTCCAATATATATAACGACCGGGCCGTCGGGAAGTTAGGAAAACAGCCGGAACCTGGCACCTTCAACGTCAATTCATATTTTCCGGTAGATAAAAGTATGCGGACACGACTATATACTATCGTTTTTAGACGCGCGTGGATGTAATCAATGTCACTTAAGGGGATGTGGAAAGGGGGGCTTTACGGCAGGCTTTAGTCTTCGAGACCGCTGAGGGCGCGCTCGTAACCACGACGAGCGGCTTCGAGGGATTTTTCCAGGGAAGGCTTGAGGGACCCGGGTGACCTCTCCAGCAGCTTTTTCAATTCACGTTCGTTTTCCGCAGCCTGCCGAGAGAGCC
>MGNQ01000046.1:16783-19475 GCA_001796865.1 Chloroflexi bacterium RBG_16_56_11 | reverse complement strand
TTACCGTTTTTCTCTATAGTGGTAGTGCGCTTTTTGGCGCCTTCTTCACCGGAGACCGGAGCTTCCGAGCCGACTGTTTCCTGAGGCGGTACGGTAGCCGTCGGTACCGCGACTACCGGCGCGGGAGGGACAATCCCGACGGCGTTATCTGAAACTTCCGGAGGCGAAGTCGTCGATGGGGGAACAACCAGCGGCCCAATGGCCGTGGGCCCGGCGCCCGCAGCCTCCGGCGGGGGCGCCGCCATGATACTCATGGCCTCAGTCTCGACAGCGGGACCAACAAGGTCGGCTACCGCCGTGAGCTGGTCGCTCATTCGCTCGGTAGCCCTCTCGATTTTTTCGAGCTTGCCCTTATCGGCCATCCTGACTATCTCGTCGACCCTCTTGTTAGCGAACTCGGCGTACAGCCCCGCTTTCCCGATATCCGACGAAGCTAACGCTATCCGCACGTCTTCAGTGACCAGCTTGACCGGATATAAAGGACTATCGGGAAGACTGTTGCTGGCCGCCGCGACGGTGCCGCTGCCGGCCATCAGGACGATAATCACCACCGTCACCGCCACCGCCCAGCGAGGGTACCAGCCGAGAAGGCCACCCCGCCTTTGTTGCGGGGCCAGTTCCCGGACGGCCGTCTGGAATTTAACGCCGGCCAGCTCCCGGAACTCCGGGCGTGGCATCACCGCAGTTGCCTCACGGGCATCGAACGCGGTGCGGAGCAGCAGCTCAAGCTCGGTGGCATATTGGGGGTAGGACTTGAGGCAGGCCTCAATCGACTCCCCCCTGAACACCCTTTCCAGGCATTCGTCCAGGATATTATCGAACTCTCTCTTCTTCGTCATTTTTACGCCCCCGGGGCGAGCACTTTACGCAGCGCCAGAATCGCACTGTGCTGCAACGCCTTCACCGCTCCTTCACTCCGACCCATGGTTCTGGCGACCTCCGCCACGGATAGTCCCCCGGCAAACCTCAGCGAAATAACTTCCTGCTGCGCTTTAGTCAGCTTCCTGGTCGCCACCGCCAGCTCCTCAATCTCCAGCTTTCGCTCCGCCTGCCGCCCCGGGTCGTCGCTATCAGACACATCAACTTTTTCCAGCGGCACGGTCGGCCTTCGCGACTTCTTCCTCAGGTAATCGACTATCTGATTATGGGCGATACGATACAGCCACGAGGAGAACGGCATTCCCTTCCACTTGTAGGAGGAGATGGACTGGATGGCTTTGAGAAAGACCTGCTGCGTCATATCTTCGGCCTCGGTCCGGTCGCCTATTTTGAGAGCAATATAACGGTAAATCCTCTCGAAGTTCTCCTCGTATAACTGGGTTAAAGCCACCTGGTCGCGCTGCTGCGCGCGGCGGACCAGGCCTTCCTCAAGCTGCACCTGACAACTCCCATCCAGGGCCGGAGTTAATCTTATTGTTACCGATTTTTCCGGCCGGTTATTGGTGTTACCCTGTGCATATAGTATAACGAAAGGGAGGCTAAAAAGATAGTGAACCAATCGTGGGAGTGATATGCCGCGGCGAGGGAAATGTGCTAAAATGCTGGACGAAACAAACGCAACGGCGATGACACCGGGAGAAGGACCTTGACGTATTCCGTTCGCCCTATGGACAGAGAAGACCTGCCACAGATAAACGAAATAGACAGGGAGGCCTTCCCTACCCAGTGGCCGCCGGCCAACTATCGCCAGGAGCTGCAAAACAAGCTAGCCCACTATCTGGTCGTATATGACGACTCCAGGAAAGTGACCCCACCGGCCGGACTGTCCCGGCAATGTCCCTTCCGGCTATTTAACTGGTTGAGTTCCCTCTTGAGGCATCGCTCTCCAAGAGACGATAGCCCGCCGGAAGTGCAGCACTACATCGCGGGTTTTTCCGGCATCTGGTTGCTCGTCGATGAAGCACATATTACCAATATCGCCGTACGCCAGCAGTACCAGGGCAAAGGCATCGGGGAACTGCTGCTCATCGCCACCATAGACCTGGCCCGGGAGCTGAAGGCATGCACGATGACACTGGAAGTGCGGGCTTCAAATAAAGTCGCCCAGAACCTCTACAGTAAATACGGGTTCGCGCAGACCGGCCTGAGGCGCGGCTACTACCTGGACAACCGGGAGGATGCTATCATCATGTCTACCGATGATATCAACTCGGATAGTTTTCAGGCGCATCTCCAGCAGCGGCGCCAGGCGCTGGCAACAAAACTGAAGTAAAGGAACGGAATACTAAAATACATGACAGTCTCTTTGACCCTTCGATGATTAAGTGCTAAAATTATGGCGACAGGGGGAACCGAGGTAAGGAGGGTACGGCGATGTCCGGGCATTCGAAGTGGTCCAAGATAAAACACAAGAAGGGTGCCGATGATATCAAGAGGGGCAACCTTTTTACCAAGCTAACACGCGAAATAATCCTGGCCGCGCGCGAAGGCGGCGGCAGCCCTGACGGCAACTTCCGGCTGCGCCTGGCCATCCAGAAAGCCCGCGACGCCAACATGCCCATGGAAAATATCGACCGGGGCATCAAGAAAGGCACGGGCGAGGGCGGCGCCGGCGGCCTGGCCGAGGTCGTCCTGGAGGGCTACGGGCCCGGGGGCAGCGCCATCATGGTCAGCGCCCTTACCGATAACCGCAACCGCATCATTCAGGAAGTCAGGAGCACGTTTACCCGTCACGGGGGAAGCCTCGGGGAGA
>MGNQ01000046.1:12586-16707 GCA_001796865.1 Chloroflexi bacterium RBG_16_56_11 | reverse complement strand
CGCCCTGACCGCCATCGACACCGGCGCCGAAGATGTCAGGATTGAAGAAGGCTACGTCGAGGTGTTCACCATTCCTTCCCAGATGGAAAAGGTGATGAAAGCCCTCGAGCAGAAAAACATCGCCATCGAGTCCAGCGAGCTGGTCATGGCCCCGAAGTCGCTGGTCCAGCTCGACGAGAAGTCGGCCATCCAGGCCCTCAGGCTGCTCGATCGTCTCGAAGAAATCGACGACATCCAGAACGTGTATACCAACGCCGATATCCCCGACTCCGTGGTGGCGGCCTACCATGTCGCCTAGCGTTTACCGCTGATTTTCCAACGTATGAAATGAAGATACTAGGCATCGACCCGGGCACAATCGTCATGGGCTACGGCGTAATCGAAAGCGAGAATGACGAGATAGTCCTGGTCGATTTCGGCGCGATATCCGTCCCGCAGGACTCGGAAATCGGCGACCGGCTCAACCTCCTTTTCGAAAGCCTCCTCAAAGTCATGCAAAAGCACCGTCCCGGCGCCGTCGCCATAGAGCAACCTTTCATCTCGAAGAACGTGAGGTCGGCGATGGCCATCGGGCGGGCACAGGCGGTAGCCCTCCTGGCCGCGGCGAGAAGCAACATCCCCGCCTTCGAATACACCCCGGCGCAGATCAAGCAGCGCGTGGCCAACTACGGGGCCAGCAGCAAGGAGCAGATACAGGAGATGGTACGGCTCCAGCTCGGGCTGGCGGAAGTCCCACGGCCCAACGACGCCGCCGACGCCCTGGCGGTGGCCCTGTGCCACGCCCAGGAGATGCACGTCATCGAGCTCCTGTCCGGCCGGAGGGACGCCCGATGATAACCAGCCTGCGGGGTCGGCTGGAATCACTGGGGGCCGACGGGGCGGTCATCAACGTCGGGGGCATCGGCCTGAGGGTGTACATGCCTACGAGCGACCTCACGGCGCTGGGCGCGCCCGGCCGGGAAGTCAAGGTCTACACGCACCTCCACGTCCGCGAGGACTACCTCTCGCTCTACGGCTTCGCCAGTGCCGAGGGGCTGTGGCTGTTCGAGACGCTCATCGGGGTGACAGGACTGGGCCCCAAGCTGTCGCTGGCGCTGCTCTCGTCGATGACTCCGGAGCAGATAACGATGGCCATCGCCACCGGCAGCGTCGACATGCTGGACATGGTGCCGGGCATCGGCAAGAAGGTGGCCAGCCGCATCATCCTGGAGCTCAAGGAAAAGGTAGGCGCCGGGTGGGTTATCAGTCCCGCCGGGCAGACCGCCAGGGAGAACACGGATGTACTGGCGGCGCTTACCACGCTCGGCTACTCCGCCGCCGAGGCCGTCAAGGCGGTCGGCTCGCTCCCTACGGACGCCGACCTCCCGCTCGAAGAGAAGGTCAAGCTGGCGCTGCAGTACCTCGGCAGCCAGTAATTTAGTTACTATTCCGGCGAAAGCCGGAATCCAGCCCCCTTTCCCCCGACTGGATTCCCGTTTTCACGGGAATGACGTGACAAATATTTTTTATTGTAGTGGCAACAGATGAAAGCGACCGAGGGTAAAATCGGGAGGGTGTTTGTCGTCAGGCTGGAGGACGGGGACATGGTGCCGGAGTGCCTGGAGCGGTTCGCGGCGGAGAAGAAGATAAAGGTGGGGCATGTCGTTTTAATCGGGGGGATAGGGGGCGGGGAGGTCGTAGCCGGGCCGCGGAAGAGCGACGAGATGCCGCCCGATCCGTTGCGGCTGCCGGTGGACGGGGCGCACGAGGTTGTTGGTGTGGGAATTATCGCGCCGGACAAGGACGGGAGGCCGGGGCTGCACATCCACGCGGCGCTGGGGCGGGCGGGGCGGACGCTGACGGGCTGCCTGAGGCCGGGGGTGAGGACATGGCTGGTGGGGGAGGCGATAATCTACGAGATAACGGGGACCTCTGCCCGGCGGCTGCCGGACAAGGCGAGCGGGTTTGAGCTGATGGAGGTGTGAGGGGGGAGGGGACTATTATTGAAAAAGGAGGGGCATTAGATGGGAATACCAGTTTTTCAGACGATTACATTACCTCTACTCAAATATCTTGGGGACCAACAAGAACATTCATCGCGTGAAGCAATCGACTTTCTTGCTAATCAGTTTAACCTCACACCTGAAGAACGACGAGAGCTTCTGCCAAGCGGACAACAAGCAATATTCAATAATAGAGTTGGATGGGCACGTACGTATATGAAAAAAGCTGGCCTTTTAGACTCTACAAAACGTGGGTTTTTGAGGATAACTTCGAGAGGATTAGATGTATTAAATCTCAAACCTCAGAAAATAGATGTGAATTTTCTTGAACAATATGAAGAATTTCGAGAATTTAGAACTATTAGAAGAGAGAAACCTGCAGAACAAGAAGAAGCAGGAGAAGAGCAGATAGGAACGCCTGAGGAGATATTGGCAAATGTATATCAGAACCTTAAGAATAACCTGGCTAAAGACTTGCTTCAACAAATTAAAAACAGCCCACCCAGTTTATTTGAAGATATTGTTATAGAACTCGTGGTAAAAATGGGATATGGTGGTAGTCGTGAAGATGCTGGGAAGGCTATTGGCAAGTCCGGGGATGAAGGGATTGATGGTATCATTAAAGAAGACCGATTGGGGTTAGATGTGATTTATGTTCAAGCAAAAAGGTGGGAAGGCACGGTGGGAAGACCAGAAATACAAAGATTTGCTGGAGCTCTTGAGGGACAACGAGCAAGAAAGGGTATTTTTATCACTACATCTGACTTTTCTCGCGAAGCTCACGATTATGCATCACGTATTGATAAAAAAATTATACTAATAGATGGAAATCAATTGACTCAATTTATGATTGACTACAATATTGGCGTCAGTCCGCAATTCATTTATGAAATCAAAAAGATAGACTCAGACTATTTTACAGAATCAATGTAAATCTTCTTCAGCCCCCTTTAATGCCGTTTGATAACCTCAAGGTGTCTAAGAGGGGCGCCAGCCCCTCTTTCCTTTTCCCCCTCTCCAAACAGGAGATTTATGGGGGCGTTTTGGCGCCCCGTTTGGAGAGGGGGTTCACCCTGAGGGGACACAGGGAATGAGGTCTCACCGGCCATGAGATTGCCACGTCGCTACGCTCCTCGCAATGACAGGTGGGTGGGGGAAAAGGGGGAAGGGCTAATGCAAGGGGGGACGGATTGCTTCGCGGAGTTTACCCTGAGCGCAGCGTGAGGGCTCAGAATGACAGGGGGGCTCGCAATGACAGAAACATCGCAAAGTTATATACTATTTCTAAATGTCCCAGGACAGGTGGGGATTCGACGAGTGGGCGGCGTCCTACGACGCCGATATTATCCGGGCGGCCCGGGCCGAGGACTGGATATTCCAGGACTACGAGAGCGTCCTGGACAAGGTCGTCGAGTACGGAGAGCTGGCGGATAACAGCTACGACACCGTCCTGGACATCCGCTGCGGCACGGGCAACCTGGCGGCCCGCTTCCTGGCGCGGCGGATGCACGTCTTCGGGGTCGACCCGTCCGAGGAGATGAGGAAAATCTGCCAGCAAAAATACCCCGATATGGTCGTCGTCGACGGCGATTTTCTGAGCATACCGCTCTACCTGCCGCGCTTCGACCTTATCGTCTCCGCCTACGCCTTCCACCACCTCACCCCGTCGGAAAAGGTCGCGGCGGTCATGGAGATGAAGCGGGTGCTCAATCCCAAGGGCCGCATCGTCATCGCCGACCTGATGTTCCGCAACGCCGCCGAGGAACAGCGCACCCGGCGGGCGCTGCGCGAGGCCGGGCGCGGCGACATATTGAAGGAGCTCGAGGGGGAGTACCCGGGCCTTTTCGAAGAACTCACGGTGATATGCAACGAGGAAGGGTTCCTGTTCCGGGGCGAGCGCCTGACGGAGTCGGTGTGGATTATCGGGGCCTTGCGGTAAGTATTTCAAAATCCGCACAAATGAGCTATACTATAGAGAGCCATGACTGACTTCAAAATCGTTTCCGACTTCAAGATGACCGGCGACCAGCCCCAGGCGGTGGACAAGCTCGTGGAGGGGCTGGAAAAAGGGCACAAGCACCAGACTCTGCTGGGGGTGACCGGCAGCGGCAAGACCTTTACCATGGCCAACGTCATCGA
>MGNQ01000046.1:11633-12564 GCA_001796865.1 Chloroflexi bacterium RBG_16_56_11 | reverse complement strand
GTCATCTGCCACAACAAGACGCTCGCGGCACAGCTCTCCAGCGAGTTCAAGGAGTTCTTCCCGAATAACTCGGTCGAGTACTTCGTCAGCTACTACGACTACTACCAGCCGGAAGCCTACATCCCGCGCACGGACACCTACATCGAGAAGGACGTGGAAATCAACGAGGAAATCGACAAGCTCCGCCACGCCGCCACGCGGGCGCTCTCCGAGCGGCGGGACGTCCTCATCGTGGCATCGGTGTCGTGCATCTACGGCCTCGGCGAGCCGGAGGAATACCGCAGCTTCATCGTCAGCCTGAAAAAGGGACAGACGTTCGGGAGGCACGAGCTGCTAAGAAAGCTCGTCGACATGCAGTACGAGCGCAACGAGCTCGACCTGACGCGGGGCAACTTCCGCATCCGCGGGGACACGCTGGAAATACAGCCCGCCTACGAGGAGCTGGCGCTGCGCATCGAGTTCTTCGGGGACGACATCGAGCGGATAATATCGGTAGACCCGCTTACCGGGGAGCTCCTCAACGAAACAGAGTCGGTGGACATTTACCCGGCCAAGCACTTCGTCACGTCACACGACAAGCTCCAGAAGGCCATCGAGGCTATCAAGCAGGAGCTCGGTGAGCGGCTGGCGGAGCTCCGGGGGCAGGGCAAGATACTGGAGGCGACGCGGCTCGAGGCGCGGACGAACTACGACCTGGAGATGATGCGGGAGGCCGGCTACTGCACGGGCGTGGAGAACTACTCCCGGCACCTGGCCGGGCGGGCGCCGGGCAGCGCCCCGTGGACGCTCATCGACTATTTTCCGAAGGACTTCCTTTTGTTCATCGATGAGTCGCACATGACGTTGCCGCAGGTGCGGGGGATGTTCCACGGCGACCGCTCACGGAAAGAGACGCTGGTGGAGTACGGGTTCAGACTGCCCTCGGCGCTGG
>MGNQ01000046.1:8023-11618 GCA_001796865.1 Chloroflexi bacterium RBG_16_56_11 | reverse complement strand
AGTTCCAGGGGCACATCTGCCAGGTCGTCTACCCCTCGGCGACGCCGGGGCCTTACGAGTACGAGCGCAGCCAGCAGGTGGTGGAGCAGGTGGTCCGGCCGACGGGCCTGCTCGAGCCGACCATCGAGGTCAAACCGACGAAGGGGCAGATAGACGACCTGCTGGCGCAGATAAAAAGCCAGGTCGAGAAGGGCACGCGGTGCCTGGTGACGACCCTGACCAAGCGCATGGCCGAGGAGCTGGCCGACTACCTGGCGGAGATGGGTGTCAAAACGCATTACCTGCACTCGGAGGTGGACACGCTGGAGAGGGTCGAGATACTGCGCGACCTGCGGCTCGGGGGGTACGACGTCGTCGTCGGCATCAACTTATTGAGAGAGGGGCTCGACCTGCCGGAGGTCAGCCTGGTGGCCATCCTCGACGCCGACAAAGAGGGGTATTTGAGGTCGAAGGGGTCGCTGATACAGACGATGGGGCGGGCGGCACGGCACATCGACGGGCACGTCATCATGTACGCCGATACGATAACGAAGTCGATGCACGAGGCGATAGAGGAGGTAAACCGGCGGCGGCGCATCCAGGAGGACTACAACCTCGAGCACGGGATAACGCCGCAGGGCATACGGAAGGCGATACGGGACATCACCGAGCGCGTGAAAGCCTCGGCTGTAGCGGAAAAGCGGGCTAAATACGAGGTCGAGGGGCCAGCCAGGCGCGAAGATATGATGCGGCTGATCAAAGACCTCGAGACGCAGATGAAGCAGGCCGCCAAGGCGCTGGAGTTCGAGAAGGCGGCCTTGATACGGGACAGGATAATCGAGCTGCGCAAGGAAATGGTGATAGAGAATGAGCAGCCGCGGGTCGGCGGGAAATAGCGCGGACGGGACACGGCAGGCGCGTCGGGAGGATAAGCTGCGCAAGAAGAAAGCGGCTATGAAGGTGCACGGGAAGGGGGTGGGGAAGGTTTACGAGGATGCGGTGAGGAAGAGGACAAATAAATCTTAAAAAACCCTTTGCACAAGAGAAATTTTCTAGTAAACTATAGGAAACTTATAATACTAAGGTGGTAACATGAGACAATACTGGCTCGTGGTAGGCACCGAAAAGAATTGGAAAGTTGCCTTTGAAACCAATAATATCTGGGGACTTAAAGACTTCCGCGAATTAAGTGCTTTATGGAATATGTTAAGAGAAGGCGACGGGTTACTTTTTTATGTATCCAAACCGGTACATGGGATTATCGGTTTTGGGAGCGTGGAAACGAAATTCAAACAGAGCAAACCGCTCTGGCCAGAAGAACTAAAAAGAAACGAAGTAATATGGCCACTTAGATTCGAATTTGATATTGAATACTGTCTTCCTCCAGATCTTTGGGAAATGAAAAAATATACGACACATGATTTACAACTGATAACAAGGATGGTTTTTCAGTGTTACCCAATAGAGGAAGTTAATGCTTCAAGAACAGCTTTAGGGTTGATGCCCTTTAAAGAACCTTTACCGTCACGCATCGATCTTCCTTCGTCACCGGAGACTATTCAAATCTCTCACAATAATGTAATGGCCGATTTGTCTGAAATAGGCCAAATTCAAGGATTCATAACTGACAAAGAGTATCCAATTGATAGCACGCGTCTTGATGTTGTATGGCGCCGAGTTGAACGTTCAGTGCCCACATATGTGTTTGAGGTCCAGGTTGAGGGTGATATTTATCATGCAATGTCTAAGTTAAAGCACGCTTTTGATTATTGGAATAGCCACATATTTCTAGTGGCTTCAAACAAAGAAAGAGGAAAATACCAAGAATTATTATCCGGAACCTTCCATGAAGTATCAGATAAAATGCAATTTATCGAAATTGGCCTAGTGAAAGAATTACTAGGTAAGAAACGAGACTATAAAAATATGGAGAAAGCTCTTGGGATATTAAGAAGGTAAAATGGAAGCAATTAATGTTTCTGAAGTCAGTCAATATATTGAGGGGGAATTTAACAAATTTCTTAATAGAAGAATTAATAGCGTAAAAAGGTTTAAAATGAACGATGTCCTTTTTGGAAAAAACCCATACTTTTTCAGTCTTCAAAATAAATTGTTGACTGGTGACTTCGTTAAAACAATAGTCGATAATTATCTTAATTCTCAAGAAGAAACATTCCTTGATTCTTTCCTTGAACATCTGGCTATTTTTATTAACCAGAAAGTATATAATGGCTGGAAATCTTCAACCAAAGGTATAGATTTAGAATTCAACAAAGATAATATACGTTATATCGTTGCAATAAAATCAGGCCCAAACTGGGGAAATAGCAGCCAGATCAGAAAAATGCAGGATGATTTCCGCAAAGCCAAACAAACCATCCGTACCAGCAATTCAAAGCTGAACGTGATTGCGGTTAATGGATGTTGCTATGGCAGAAATGCCAAGCCTGATAAAGGTGAATATTATAAATATTGTGGTCAGAAATTCTGGGAATTTATATCAGGAAGTTCCGATTTATATTTAAAAATTATTAAACCACTCGGATATTCAGCGAAAGAGAAGAACGATGAATTTCTGAAATCGTACGCTCAAATAATAAACAGGTTTACTCAAGAGTTCAGCAAAACATTTGTCAAAAACGGTGAAATTGACTGGCATGCTCTGGTGAAATTTAATTCCGGTGGAATCAAATAATTATCCTCATCCCTCCCCCCTCATCTTCTCCGCCTCCCGCTTTTTCTCCAGCTCGGCGAGCCTGGCCTTGAGCTTTTCCTCGCCGATGACGCCCTTGAACCTGCGGGAGGCGAAGCTGCCGAACCAGAAGTTCTGGCGCATGTTGCCGACCTCTTCCCAGGGGTCGTAGGCGGCAGCGGCCTCCTGTTGTTCTTTCTTTTTTTCCGCTTCGTCCCGGGACTTGTCCCCCGCGTCGATACCGTGCTTGGCGCGTAGCTTGAGCAGCTCGGCGTCATCGGCCTTCGGAGCGATGATGAACTTTTTAAATGACGACCAGACTCCCATGCTGACCTGCCTTCCTGATGACGCTTTCACTCTTACCTTATAACGAATCGGCGGGTGTGTCAACATGGAGGGGTGAGACCCTTACCTTACCCCCTGGCCCCCTCTCCAAACGGTGGCACGGAATAATTTCAAATTAGCATGTTTGGAGAGGGGGAGGATTTATTTAAGAGGGGTCTGCACCCTTCAGGGTGAACCTTCAGGATGAACCCCTCTTAGACGCCCCGTTGAGACATGGTGTAAATCGCTTCCGCGTTTCACCCCGAATGGCAGGCGGGTTGTGTCAACACAGGGGGCCGTTTTGACTTTTTATTTTCGGCCAGATATCATTATAGGTAGTGCTTCTCAGAGCCCATCTTATTTTAACTTTTCAAGGAGGTCAACATGATGAGAAGGATTGCCCTTAACGCCCGGCCTATGCCGCTGACCCTGAGACTCGCGGACGTCCGCACGTATGGCGTTATCGCCACGTTCGTGGCGCTGAGCGTGGCGGTGCCCTGGGCGTTTCACCAGTTCCACCTGGCCGGCGCCACCTACCTGCCGATGCATTTCTTCATCTTCGTCGCGGCGCTGGTAGGCGGCTGGCAGACCGGCGCTATC
>MGNQ01000046.1:4430-8015 GCA_001796865.1 Chloroflexi bacterium RBG_16_56_11 | reverse complement strand
GCACACACCGTTTGCCAGCTACTTCGTGTCCGGATTGCCGGCGCTCACCGTCCTGCCCCAGATTGCCGTCGAGGTCACGGCTTACGGGCTCATCGCCGGGCTGTTGCGGCAGAAATTCAACCTGCGGGTGGCATGGTCGCTGCTCGGGGCGATGGCGGGAGGCCGCCTGGCCCTGCTCCTGGCGGTGATATTCGTCGAGCTTTTCACCGGCAAGATTTACAGCCCGCTGGGCCCAACGGCGACGCCGTTCAGCGCCGTCGGGAACACGATTGTCCAGTCCTGGCCGGGCATGCTCGCCCAGATTGTCCTGATACCGGCCGCCTTCTGGATTTTCGGACGCTGGACCAAACGAGAACAGGCTTAACAGCTCATGACCGCGGACCCGTTCGACGCCTTCCTGGCCAGCGGTGACACGCTGCGGATATACCAGGACGGAAGGCTGCTATTCAGCTCAAAAAAAGACCGGCTGCTGCCCCTGATGGAGTACATCGCGAACTGCGAAATCGGGCGGGAGCCGGTCGCCATTTTCGACAAGATAATGGGCAATGCCGCCGCCCTGCTCGCGGTCAAGGCCAACGCCGGAGAGGTGGCCAGCCCGATGGGCAGCGAACTGGCGGTGCGGACACTGGACAGCAACGGCATCAGGCACCGCCTGACGGAAATCGTGCCTTATATTTTACGTCCCGACGGCCAGGGCCTCTGCCCGATGGAGGAGCTATCGATGGGCAAGGGGCCGGAGGATTTTTACCGGGAAATGAAGAGGCGGATCGGGAAAAGTGCGATCTGACCTCATCGCCCGGTCCCCCTCCATTTACACAGAGAGGGGAAGGGGTTTTTAAGAGGGGGAAGTCACTCCAGCCTGTGCGGGAATGACATGTTGACGAGGAGCCACGTATGGAAAAGATAAAGTTCGGTAAGACGGGTATGAACGTGACGCGGCTGGGTTTCGGGGGAATACCCATCCAGAGACTCAGCGAAGACGACGCCGTAAAGGTTATCCGGAGATGCCTCGACCTGGGCATAAACTACCTCGATACCGCCAACGGCTACACCACCAGCGAAGAAAGAATCGGCAAGGCGGTAAAGGGCCGACGGCACGATGTTTTCATCGCCACCAAGAGCGGCGCCCGCACGGCCGAGGACATCGAAAAGAACCTCGAGCTCAGCCTGAAGCGACTCGACACCGACTACATCGACCTTTACCAGTTCCACGGCGTGAACGACCTGCCGACGCTGCAAAAAATCACCGACCCCGAGAACGGGCTTTACACTGTCTTCGAGCGGGCCAAGAAAGCCGGGAAAATCCGGCATATCGGCATCACGTCGCACCAGATGGACGCGGCCAAGGCGGAGGTCAAGACGGGGTTGTTCGAGACCCTGATGTTCCCGTTCAACTTTATCACCTGCGAACCGGCCGACGAGCTTCTCCCGCTCTGCCG
Organism: Chloroflexi bacterium RBG_16_56_11; assembly: GCA_001796865.1. Lineage (GTDB taxonomy): Bacteria > Chloroflexota > Dehalococcoidia > Dehalococcoidales > RBG-16-60-22 > RBG-16-56-11. Next base: position 6,576 of record MGNQ01000046.1, on the reverse strand, counting down.
CGAGCACAACGTCGGATTCGTCGTCATGAAACCGATGGCCGGGGGTATGCTGCAAAATCCAGTCGTGGCGTTCAAATACCTGTTCCAGTTCTCGGACGTTGTCATCATCCCCGGCATCGAGAAGGTGGAAGAAATAGAAGAAATCGTGCGGATTTACCGGGGCCACCATAATATGACGGCTGCCGAGGTGGAGCAAATGCAGCAGCTGCGGGACGAGCTGGGGACGCGCTTCTGCCGCCGCTGCGATTACTGCCAGCCGTGCACGCAGCAGATACCCATCTCGATGGTAATGACCTTCCCGTCCTTCGTGAAGCGTCTCCCGCCCGACTGGTACATCAAGGGAGGGATGGTGCCCGGGATGATGGCCCGCGCGGCCGATTGCAGCCAGTGCGGCGAGTGCGAGGCGCGGTGCCCCTTCCACCTCCCCATACGGGAGATGATAGCCGAAAACTACGCCCTGTTCGAGGGAATAAAGGCCCGTCACCAGTAACAGAAGCATTTTTAAACTCAGCGGGGAGATTGCTTCGTTATGTTTCTTCGCAGTGACGAGACCAAAATCCCCCTGCATCCCCCTCTAAGAAAGGGGATTATCTGGAATTACATGGTCGTCCTGAAAAAAATCAGAACCCCTGCAATGATCCACTCGCGTTAAAGCTGCGGCGGACGGTGTTTGTTGTCTACTCCCTGCGTCCCCTTCTCCGTCAATGGAGAGGGGGAGAATTTGTTAATAGGGGCGTAGTCCCCTCTTAGACGCCCCGTTTAAAAATAGTTTAGATTACCGCCTCCCGGCGCTCCCCGCAAAGACAGGAATGCGATGTTCCGCCGCTTGAATTAACCCCCGGATAAAAGTATACTAGCGGTAAGAAAATCCGGTCACTATCCATAATAATAAGGAGGCGGCATAATGGCAAAATCAGAGTTGGAGAAATATTTCAGGAAGAGCGTCGTCGTCTCGGCGACCCCGCACTCCGAGGTCTCCTCGCCACGGCTGGGACTCAACAGCAACGAAGGTTTCGGCAACTGGCAGTTCTCGATGAGCTGGTGGGCCATCACCGCGCCCTTCGAGATGGTCAAGGACAACCACGCCCACGATTTCGACCAGTTCCTGATTTTCGTCGGGGGCGACCTGACCAATATGCCGGACCTCGGCGGAGTGGTCGAGCTGACCCTGAGCAAGGACGGTAAAAAGCTGGAGAAGTTCGTCATCACCGAGGCCACCACGGTCTATGTGCCGGCCGGCCTGTACCATTGCCCGCTCAACTTCAAAAAAATCAACGACCCCAAAAAACCGATATTATTCCACGACCTCTTCTTTTCTCCCGAGTATAAAAGAAAAGAATAGTCGGCTTCCCGGGGGTTACAGGTTACCTTAACGAACCACGGATATATCAACCAGAACGAGAAAATCATGTAGGGGAGCTAAAGTCATATGGCGGAAATGAAGACGGCCAAGTATATACGGGAGGCGCCCACCCGGCCGTCGAACCATAAAGAGGTAACCTCTCCGATACCGACGCTCACCAGCGACGAGACCTACGGCAACGAAGGGTTCCAGATGTACTGGGAAGCGGTGACGGTGCCCTTTATCATGAATCCCGCCCCGCCGCACCAGCACCCGTTCACACAGTACCTCATATTCCTGGGAGGGGACATCACCAACCTCACGGACCTGGGCGGGGTGGTGGAGCTGACGCTGAGCGAAGACGGCAAGAACCTGGAAAAGCACATTATCACCAGGGCCACGACGGTCTATATCCCGGCAGGTCTTTACCACTGCCCGCTGGAGTTCACGAAAGTAACCAGGCCGATATTGTTTATCGACATGTTCTTCGCGGCCAAGTACCGCAAACAGACCAGGGCGTAGCCTATCAACAGGCTAAGGGCAAACGAAAAGCAAGGCGGGCATACAGCGTCGCAAACGGGCGGCGCCAGCCCGCCTGTCTTTTAGCCCACCACCGGAGCGCAGATGGAGATTACACTCAAAATACGCCGCTACCTGCCGCAGGACAACAAGGTCATCCGGGAGTTAAACGACGCAGGCATCGCGCAAATGAACCTGCCAGGCGGACCCCGGCACATACCGCATATCGATGACGACTTTGACGATATCGAAGGGGTTTATCTTAACGGCGGGGATTTTATCGTC
>MGNQ01000046.1:0-4417 GCA_001796865.1 Chloroflexi bacterium RBG_16_56_11 | reverse complement strand
GGCGAAGTGGTCGCCACGGGCGCTTCCAAGAGAAGAACTCCGGAATGCGCGGAATTCAAGCGCTTAAGAATCCGCCCGGACCGCCAAGGCAAGGGATACGGGGAGGCAATAATGCGCCGACTCATGAAACTGGCGGCGGAGACAGGATATAAAGAAGCCTTCCTGGATACTCTGACCACCAATTACCGGGCGCAGCGGCTCTTTGAAAAACTAGGTTTTACTAAAAGCGGCGGCGGCAGAATGGGACCGTTCGACCTGCTTTTTTATACCAGGAAGCTAAACCAGGGAGGTGAATGATATGGATACAACCTTCAAAGAAAGATTCCTGAGTCTCTGGAAGAAATACTTCAACGAGGCCGAGCAGCCCATCACGTTCTACTATACGAACGTAGAGGGACGGGCCGAGCAGGCCAGGCCCGGGGCGGTGCCCCGGTGTATCATCGGGGCGCTGGCCAGGATACGGCGGGGGCAGTCCCTCGCGTTCGACGCCGAATCGGTGGGGTGCCCGGGAGGCAAGAAGTATCTGGGGTTCCGGGACACTCTCATGCCCAACTTCGAGTATTTCCTGTCCTGCGGCATCCCCGGCAAAATGGAAGGCGAACGCTATAAGAAGTCGCCGGAGCTGGTGAAAGAGACAATGAAGTCGTGGCCAGCTTTCAAGGCACCCGGGCGATTCATCGTGTTCAAGAGGTGGGACCAGCTGGAAAAAGCGGATAGGCCCGAAGTCGTGATATTTTTCGCCCCGCCGGACGTCCTCTCCGGGCTCTTTACGCTGGCCAGCTACGACGAGTCGGGGCAGAACATGATATCCGCCCCCTTCGGCTCCGGGTGTTCGACGATAGTACAGTACCCGTACCTGGAGCTCAACGTGCCCAATCCCCGTAGCGTCATCGGTATGTTCGACGTCTCGGCGCGGCCGTTCGTGCCGAAAAACACGTTGACGTTCGCCGCGCCCATCAACAAGTTCACCCGGATGGTGGACAACATGGAGGAGAGCTTCCTCATCACGGAGTCCTGGGCGAAGGTGCAGAAAAGGATAAAATAGCTTAGAATTATTATGAGGATACGGATTCTTCGCTGCCCCTTCGCTTTGCTCAGGGCTTCGGCTCAGAATGACAAGGGATGAGGACCCTTCGACAGGCTCAGGGTGAGCGGGGGAAAAAGTGGAGTGGATTCCCGCCTGCGCGGGAATGACGTGGAAGAGGAAAAAAATGGAACGACGAGAGTTCATCAAGAAAATTTCACTGCTGGGGGGACTGGCCCTGGTATCACGTTACCTGCCGGCCTGCCGCCCGGTGAAAGAGGAGACCGCCATGACAAAAGTCAGCCTGGTCAAAACCGCCGATAGAGTCGAGGGGACGCGGCAGGCCATCAAGCTGCTGAAAATCAACCCGGTCAAGGGCAAGGCGGTGGTGCTCAAGCCCAATTTCAACACGGCCGACCCCGCCCCCGGCTCCACCCATATCGACACGCTGCGCACTCTCATCACGACCCTGAAGGAAATGGGGGCGAAGAAAATCACGCTGGCCGAGCGGAGCGGGCCGGGGGATACCAGCCGGAACATCATGGAAAAGAAGGGCGTCCTCCGGCTGGCCACGGAGCTTGGTTTCGACATCGTCAACCTCCAGGAGATGCCGAAGTCCGACTGGGTCCTCTTCCGTCCCCCCGATAGTCACTGGAAGGACGGTTTCCTTTTTCCGCGGGTCTGCCGGGAAGCGGAGTCAATCGTGCAGACGTGCTGCCTCAAGACGCACCAGTTCGGCGGGCATTTCACGCTGTCACTGAAGTGCTCGGTGGGGATGCTGCCGCCGGGGCTGGGGCCGGCGGGGGGCGAGTACTCCTACATGAACGAGCTGCACAGCTCGCGGTTCCAGCGGCAGATGATAGCGGAGATAAACACGGCCTACTCGCCGGACCTCATCGTGATGGACGGGGTGGAGGCGTTCGTGGACGGGGGGCCGCACATGGGGACGCGCGTCAAGGCCGAGGTGATGCTGGGGAGCAGCGACCGGGTGGCTATCGACGCGGTGGGAGTGGCGATACTGCGGCTGCTGGGGACGACGCCGGACGTGAGCCGCGGGAAAATCTTCGAGCAGGACCAGATTAAACGGGCGGCGGAGCTGGGGCTGGGGGTAAAGTCCGCCGACCAGATAGAGCTCATAACTGGTGATAAAGATAGCGCGGAGTACGCGAAGAAGGTTAAGGAGATGCTGGGGAAGGGGTAGCCTTTATTAATGATTAAGTCAGGCGATGTAATTTCGTATATTGAGATGTGTCATGAAGAAGGCGTTAATCTTCAACGCGGCATGAATTTTCACCTCAACGGCCAAATTAGTATAATTTTAATGAGCCTTAGACTAAATGCCCCTTATTCTGATTGCGTTGAGGATGATGGTAACATATTGATTTATGAGGGTCACGATGTTAATCGAACAAAAGAAACTCCTATACCCAAAATAGTTGACCAACCGCTGAAAAACCCCAGCGGAACGTTCACTCAAAATGGTTTGTTTTTTGATTCAGCTAAAAGATATAAAAATGAAAAGAAAAATCCCGAGTTGGTAAAAGTATATGAGAAACTTCACACTGGAATGTGGGTATATAACGGAATATTCGAACTAATTGATGCATGGCAAGAAGAAAGTAACAATAGAACAGTGTTTAAATTTAAATTACGCTTAACTGAAATAAGTCAACCCCAAGACAATAGAGACAAATCTAAAATTAATTTACATCATGACAGAATAATTCCATCACAAGTTAAATTGTCGGTTTGGAAGCGAGACAAGGGTAAATGTGTGAAATGCGGAAGCACCGATAATCTTCATTTTGATCACATTATACCTTTTTCAAAAGGTGGCTCTTCTTTAGTTCAGGAAAATATTCAAATTCTGTGTGCCAGGCACAATATCGGAAAACGCGATAGAATAGAGTAAAAAATAATATAGTTTGTTTACATAGGTGTTTAGGAGTTACGCATGTCGTGACTCTTTCTTTTTCTCCACCTTTCCGTGCGGGGTAGACTAGTGGCATTATTTCCAGTCGCGGGATATAATGAAACCACTCATGAAGTAAAAACGGTGCTATATGCAATACAGGGCGGTAAAAAAAAACGACGGCTGGTGGATCGGGTGGCTGGTAGACTTACCCGGCGTCAACGCACAGGAAAAAACCAGAAAAATGCTTATCGAGTCGTTAAAAATCGGGGCTGAGGATATTCTAAATACGCCAGTTGAACCAGAGGATGAAGAAGAACTGATAAAAATAGAAGTCTAGCTTACATACCGTTTGGAGAGGGGGTTAGGGGGTGAGGTGGCTGGATTCCCGCCTTCGCGGGAATGACCCGTCTGCACGAGAGCTACGGCGGGCAAGTTTTAAGGTAAGGGTATCTAAGAGGGGCATCAGCCCCTCTTTCTTTTTCCTCCCCCATTAAAATATCCTTTACGCTCCCGAAATGATAGAATAGTGCTGGAGACATTTTACGGGAGAGAGAAGTGGCTGATAAAGGGATTTTCGACCTGACGGGCAAGGTGGCGCTGGTTACCGGGGCGAGTCGCGGGCTGGGGCGGGCTTTCGCGGAGGCGATGGCGGAGTTCGGGGCGGACGTGGCCTGCGCGGGCCGGGATAACGCCAAACTGGCGGAAATGGTGCAATTAATCGGGAAATACGGGCGCCGCGCCATCGCCGTCAGAGCGGACATCACGCAAGAAGCTGACGTGAAGCGCATGGTCGACGAGACGGTCCGGCAGCTCGGGAAAATCGATATCCTTTTCAACAACGCGGGCATCGCCAGGAGGATGGTCAGGATACACGAAATCGCCGTCCAGGACTGGGACGACGTGATAAACACCAACCTGAGGGGGGCGTTCCTGGTCCTGAAATACGTGATTCCGGCGATGATGAAAAATAAGAGCGGGTCTATCATCAACATCTCGTCCATCGCCGGCCTGCGCGCCGAGGTGCCCGAGGTAGGCCCGGCCAGCTACGGGGCCGCCAAGGCGGCTCTTATCAACATGACGCAGGTGGCGGCGATGGAGTACGTGAAGGACGGCATCCGGGTCAATTGCATCGCGCCGGGGATGCACAAATCGGAGCTGGGCCACGATAACCCGGGCCCCAAACCGCCGGCGGGAGAAATCGAGAAAATGATACGGAAATACTGCGCCGAGGAAATCCCGATGGGGCGTATCGCCGAGGCGAGCGAACTCAAAGGGCTGGCGGTGCTGCTGGCTTCCGACGCCTCGAGCTATATCACCGGGCAGGTGTTCGTCGAGGACGGCGGGCAGTCGGCCAGGCTATAGTCCCGGGCTGGCGATCTGGCAGGAGCGCCGCCGGTTTTCCACGTTCTGCCGCAAAGCGAAACGTGCGTAATAAAACCAGGTTGTTTTGCGCGTCATCTCGTTTTTGAGATAGAATT
>MGNQ01000045.1:64220-72292 GCA_001796865.1 Chloroflexi bacterium RBG_16_56_11 | reverse complement strand
TCCTCATTATTTTGCCGCCTCAACCGCCCATGACCCATCTTCCACTATTTTCCGTTATAGGTTATTTTCATATAAAGACCGGGGGAATATTACCCTAAAATTAATTCATGGCTTTACTATGCCAGACACTGCTTAACCAGGAGAAGACCGGGAGACCCAACCAGACCCTCCTAACCCTTTCTGTCCAATCATAGGGGTGCAGTCCAAAGAGTCCTAAACATTAACTCATAACGTGACATCCATTCTAAGTGAGAAGGAGAACTTTCTATAGCTAAGTCCATGCGGACATCCCGATGCTTGTCCAGTGGTAGGTAAAGCTAGTTCCAGAGGAATTACTCCTCTTATCTCCATTTATATAGGGGAACCCTAAGTCGTGGTGCTTCTGTCTTTTGAGAGAAGTTCATAGCCGGGGTCCTTGTTAAGATAGCCTCTCCTGTTCTAATATATAAAAGGGAGTAAAATGTTTGGTACCTTATTTTGAGTGCAGGGTAGATATGAACAAAATTTTGAACTATCCAAACCTATCTCGGTTATTATTAGTTATATCAATTACTCTACTTTTTCTCTCAGGATGTGATGAATCAGAATCGACGGTTACCACAGCAGCCGCCCCTGAACCGCTGCCATCTATGCAAGCTCCTGCACCTACCCAGGAAATGACTTCACTACCAACAGGGGAGACACTACCACCTGCGACCATAAACATAACCACGCCGGCAACGACTCAGGGCAAAACCGTGATGGTCACAAGCTCCTCAGATAACGGGTAACGCTTTCACCCGCGATGCGGCCGGAATTTACAGCATAGCCAAAGGCTGTCCCCGGCAAGTCGGCGCAATAAGTATCACCGGTCCAACCTCCGGTATCTACACCAGCGGCATACAAACCGGGAATAGGGTTATCTTGCTTATCCAGTACTTCCATATGTTCGTTAACCTTGATTCCCCCCATGGTATTGAGGATGGAAGCCCCGCAGGTCAAGGCATAAAAGGGCGGCTGCCTTAATGGCCGCAGATAGCGACGGTTTTTCGTAAAAACCGGATCATATCCAAGGTCGCAACCGGCATTATACTCTTCAATTGTACATCGTAGGGTGGCAGGTTCAACTCCTATCCCGCGAGCAATCTCAGCCCAATCTGAAGAGACCCTGAGGATCCCCTTTTCGGCTTCGGTTTGCAGGGCTTCGACCAGACCGGCCGGCAAAGGGCTGCGCTGGTCTGCCCCGTAACCGTAGCCTTCCGGCACATTAGACAATCCAAGCTCTGCAATCGACTGAATCATACTCGCATCCAGCAAAGCATAAGCCACGGCTCCAGGCTGACGAATCAGGGCATTGATGCAGCGATAATAGTTAAAAGACTCGGTTTCATCGATAAAACGACGGCCTTCTTGATTGACCCAGAGGGAAAAAGGTTCACCGGAAATAAAACCTAAACCGACACGCAGGTTATCCGGGCCCAGCCGCAGCAAACCCCCCGCGAGAGGTCCAGCCGCCATCAGATAACCCAATCCATCCGAGGCCGCGCCAGCCTCCAAAGCCATAAAAATACCTTCGCCGGTATTGGCAGCTCCCGCCAGGCGCATCTCTGCACGATAGTCCGGACAATATTGGCGCAGCAATTCCCTGTCCCCTGCAAACCCACCGGAAGAGATTACCACGGCCGAAGCCAGGACCGTGATGGTCCGGCTATCCTGCTCGGCGATAATCCCGCTGATGCGCCCCTGGGCATCCTGGAGCAGTTTTCGGGCGGTAGTCTCGGTCCTCACTTCAACACCCAGCCTGGCGCATTCACGGGCCAGGGCCTGTATAATTTCGGCCCCCTGACCCTTCGAGACATGCCAGGTGCGGGGATCATCGGTCGGAGAATGAGGTAAACACTGGAAATAAAGCCCCATATTTTCCAACCAGGCGACGGTATCACCTGATTTATCGATAAAGGCCCGGACAATCCGGGGGTTAGCCCTCAGATGCGACCAGGCCATCGCGCGTTTGAACAATTCTTCTTTAGGCGCCAGAATCGCCTGCCGTTTCTGGGCAGGACTTTCCGCCCCAAAAATCCCGGAGGCCATCGCTGAGGTGCCGCCAACCCGGCTGCGCTTTTCCAGGACGATGATATTTTTGATACCCATTTCAGCCGCAGCGAGCGCTGCCGCCATCCCGGCCCCGCCTCCGCCAACGACTACCATTCGAGCTTCCAGATCAGGCATTTATTTAGCCTTCCCAGATTCCATACACGACCTCCAGGACCGATATTAGTTAACATCCCAAATAATAAGAACACCAATAGCGGAATAATAATATCCCGCTATCAGTAATAAATCAGTCTGATATATATATTATCACTACCGAGGAGCTATTGAGTACCTAAAAAGAAACAGTCTTTCCACTAAATTGGAATATCGTTAAAATATTTTTTTCAGGTCCATAACCTTTAGCCGGGCAAATCGTATCACTTCCCGGATGAACCGGTTCCGTTTGGCTTTTTCGTTTCGTTCCGCCGCAGCACGTTCGGCCTGGATCCACTCGGTGATTTTCGCGCCCATATATTTGGAAAGACCGGCAGCTATTAGCTCCTCGGCCGCATGTTTCTTAGTGGTATTCTCTATCGAGGCGACCAGTTCTATGCCGTCAGATATTTTTTTATTAATCCAATAGTTCCCATAATACTCATCTGGGTGACGTTCAAAGGTTATAATGCGCTTTTTAGCGACAAATAAGCGCATTATGGAACGTGTAAGCGAGCGTACGTTTGAAGTATGTTTCATATTTTCGAAAACCGAGCCTGACATCATGTCTTAAATTGCCTTTAGCGTAACGCTATTTTCTGTAAAAGAAGGATTAATTTGTATTTCCAAGGGAGTAATTGTCAGTATAGTGCAGTGTATCTCCACCTCTAACATTAACTCCTCCCCCATCATATTTCTTCATGCCCATCATCAACTTTCATGGCTTTCAACCCTTTTCCCTAGTAATTCAATCGGGAAATCCTCGCGGGAATGGTAACTATGATTCTTCAAATAAGGGCTCAATTTCCTCAAACCATAGCCCGGCAAAGACCGTCCACCGCTCCACGAAATTATGCTGCGTTTCTATCTGGACAAAGATAAAGGCTGGATCTTTGTATCCCGCTACGGGAGGATGTGAACCAAAACTATCGTATACTTCCGGTGTAGTAAGTGTAATAAAAGTTCGTCTACGGTAAAGTTTATTTTTTACCAGGTAATTAAGATCCGGATTTTGTCCTTGCTCCCAGCAGTCCCGGAAATACCGTAACGTTTCTTCGCTAAAACTATTATGAACCCTGGGCATAACGATTTTTTCTAAAATACCCGCGATACCCAGCTCAACCAGTAAATCCTTGTTGATCTTACTGTATACCGGGTTACTGCCTTCCGAATATGCTGCCAGGAAACCCATTTGTTTCAATTCTTTTAGCCGCCCCTTCTTATTCTTGGCTCGCAGCACTCCCCAGAGGAATGGATCGGCATTGATGAAATATTTACCGAGCTTCCCGGCTTGTTCTTTGGTGATGTTCATCAGTTGTTCTCCTTGGTGAGATACAATCACTAATCAATTAAACATTATTTACTATTCTATTTGTCATAGATTATTTTTCAACTTATATGATATTATAATATTTACGGACTTGTCCAATCAATCTTAAAATAATAAGCAAGACAGGAGATGAAGGCCAGGTCACATTACGACAGAAGGATCCATTACTTATTTTTTACAGTAATGTCCAAGGCTGAGTGATAACAACACCTGCCTGACTCCAACCCGAAAAATGAGAGGCGGTCAGGGTGGTCTACTATATAGATGGGGCAATGATAAAATATTTTATGTTTACGGGAGGCCAGACGATGAAAAAGACACTTGCTCAAAAACCGTCAGAATCACCCGACGGTCGCTATCTGCATATTGATAGTGATTCCGAGAACCCGTGCGTACACGGTTTATTTGACAGGCTGAACCTGTATAGACCGGAACTGTTGGAGCCTTTGAAAAATTTCATCGCCCTGACTAAACCCGGCCAATCCGATAATACAGTGGTACCCCTGGATAATTATTTCCCCCACGTCGATAAACCAGAGAACGAACCTGATCACACCTTATTCTCAGGCCCGAACCTGCTTTCGCCGGACGTGGTGGAACAATTGAAAAATTTCTGTTCTCAGTCTGAATCCAGTCCACCCCAAAAGCCGGCGAAAGATGATTTCGTGCCGATAAAACCCTCCTCTCCTGAGATAAATTTATCCAAAATATCCACTACGGACGTCATCACCAGTTTATTGAGGGTAAAGAAAAACAAGCTGACGAAAGAGAGTACGCTGGCTACCTATAAAAAGCGGCTACAACTGTTCCAGCAGCAGTTTACCTTCCTGCCGGAAAACCCTGAGGCGATCATAGATTACCTGTCTCGTTTCGATGGTGAAAGCGGCCGGCACCCACTTAACCACCAGGACCTGCTAAACATGCTCTACCTGCATGCCACCCGCCGCTTTGGCCTCTTGAAAAACCCGGTGGCCGAACTGGAGAGGCCGATAGTCACACGCAAACCCGTGAAAACTTTAAGCCTGGAACAGATCCGGGCGCTGAATCAGACACCGGAAAACTTGCTGGAAAGGACCGCCCTCGATCTTCTCCTGGGTCATGGCTGGCGGCAGATCGAGCTCAGACGGGTACGGGCCAAAGACACAGCGGCGATTGATCACCTGCTGATCCTGTGCCATGGCAAAGAGCGACAGGAGCTTGCCCCGCTTTTACCGGAAACAGCAGACCGTTTTCGTGAAATGGCCACGGATTTGGAACCAGGCGATTTCCTGTTCGTGGCCCAGCAAACGCGGCGCGGACACAGGGCGCCGCTGGGAGAAGACGGCATGTCCCAGTTAATCGGGCGACTGCTGGCGAGAGCCGGGATAAAAGGCTTCACCGGTCATGATTTACGCCGCACTTTTGCCACCGTGGTGACGACAGCCAGCCATGATGAATTCCTGGCGATGCGCCTGATACGTGATCGCGTCCCCGGCCTTGGCGAACGTTATATTCGCTATCCAATGGCCCAATTGGTAGAAGCCCTGCAAAAGTACTCCCCGGTCAGACAGGCGGGGAAGGGTCTGCCAAAGGGCAACGATGCGGGGGCAGATAGCCAAAAAGTCTCCACCGTCCTCGAATCCTCCCCCGTTTCGGAGGCGGGGGAGGCCCTGGAAATGGTGCGGTGGAGACTGTCAAAGGATCTGGTGGAGACGGGGGAGAGTCGAACTCCCCGTCCAGAAGAAGCTGTCCAGGGTATGCTACAGGTGTAGTCAGCTCTTTAATCTTGCCCGGCTCACCTCAACTGACCGAGTTTAGCCAAGCCAGCCGATGTTTTCTTTCGCCACCCGGCATCGGCGTCAGGGCGGCGGCACCCCGACTTTTCGGCACCCAATCCCGGCCCGTCAGGGAGAGACCGGGTTGGATGGCAACCTATTTGTTAGGCTGCAACCATTACTGGTTCGGCGTTTGTTTTTTGCCACCGGTTTAATGAGGGAGCGGCACCTCAACCTGCAATCCTGTGACGCACCTCCCCTGTCGAAACCACGCGTCCCCATATTTCGAGGCTGACCGTAAAGGCCTCCTCATATATATTTTACCTCTTTTTCAAGGCCCTGGCGAGCTCTCTATCGACCTCGCGACGGCTGATAGCTTCGCGTTTATCATAGAGTTTCTTGCCCCTGGCCAGGGCTATCTCTACTTTGGCTATATTTCCCTTCAAATAGACGCGCGTCGCCACCAGCGTCAGACCTTTCTCGGCGACGCGAGACGTAATGCTGTCGATTTCTTTACGTTGCATAAGCAACTTTCTCGGCCGGGTCGGTTCATGGCCCATGTAGCTGCTCGCTTCATACCGGGCGACGTGAGCGTTGACCAGCCATAACTCCCCGCGTTCAGGTCGGACATAAGCGTCTCCCAGGCTAACGCGGCCGGCACGTATAGATTTTATCTCCGAGCCGGTGAGGACAAGTCCGGCTTCAAAGGTATCGCCGATGTGAAAATTATGGAACGCCTTACGGTTCGTGGCGATTGTCTTGATGACCATAATAGAATTTTACCACAATTCCACAACATCACCAATCCCCGGTACCAAAGATTATAACTATAACAATAGTGACTATAGTCACGTATTAATGTCGATTTTTGACTCAACAAGATAATTGTCCAATGTAACTAGTGTCTTTTTGTCCAATTTTAATGCCAAAAGTACTTGACTTTTCACTCAACAAAATTTATAATTAACATAACTACGGTGGGAGAGACAGGTATGGGCAATCAAAATACGTTCGGGACAAGACTCAGGGGGTTACGCAGGGAGTCCGGCCTGACACTCAGGGAACTGGCGAACAAAGTCGACATCAGCTTCACCTATCTCAGTAAAATCGAGAGCGGCTCTCTGCCACCCCCCAGCGAAAAGGTCATCCGCCGGCTCGGCGAGGCGCTTCATTATGATCAAGATGAACTCCTCGCTCTCGCCGGAATCATTCCTCCGGATATAGCCGAAATCCTGAAAGACCGCCGGACGCGCGAGAAGCTGCGTTCCGAACAGGCAAAGAAAGAGAGCGCACGTATGAAAAATATATCTCTCCCGAGGTTTCCCGTACCCGTCAAAGCCATATACCGGCTGGCCCTTCCCGTCTTCCTGGTGGTAGCTATCGCCGTTTCTATCTGGTTCGCCTCACCCACCCAGGCGCTGCAGATAGAATACCCCAACCAGCCCCTGACCGGGACTCTGGGGAGCTCTTATACATTTTCGGTAAAAGTCACGATACAGGACGCCGAACACCTCCCGCTGCAGGACATCAGCGTCCTGATATACAACGAAAACGCGCCGACCTCATACCGCGCGACACTGGCCGGTCTTCCCCTGAATACAAGCGGTGCAGTTGCCCGCAATCCGTCCGAAGGCACCAGCAGCGGTACCGCCACAGTGGCCGCCGCGGCCGATGCTTCCTGGGGATATACCGCGTCCGCAACAGGCTATGTGGCCTGGCAGGGCACCGGATACAGCTTCTCCCCGGCTACAAGCGGAGGTTACGGCTACCAGGGAGGCACTGGCAGCACCTCGATTACCTACACCATTGTCTGGATCCCGCCTTCGAGCTGGCCGGCCGGCACCTATAAGATAGACACGGTGCTCACCACGAGCACACAGAGCCCCGGCGGCGGGACTACCTTCACAAAGTCCAGCAGCACATTTACGCTTTCGGCGGTGCCGGTGAGCCCGGGAGGAGGAGGCGGCGGCGGCGGAGTGGCCGGCGTGACCTTTATCTCCGACGTGGTAACCCCGGAAGGTAAATTCACGCGGGCCGTCACGGCCAGGTCGTTCGATAACATTGTTAGCCTCGCCATCGAACGGGACGTTATCGGCAGGAGCAGCACCGGACTGGCCCTGAGCTGGATAGGCATAACGGAAGCGACATCACCGCCCGCCGCGCCGGAACAGGCATCAATCGTCGGCCTGGCGTATAACTTCACGCCGGACGGCGCCACATTCGTCCCGCCGATACTTGTTACCTTCTCCTACAGCGCCGCGGCGGTACCCACCGGTTTCAATGAAGAGGACCTGACCATCGCCTACTACGACACGGCCGAGGGCTCGTGGACCGACATCGAGGGCATCACGTTAAACACCGCCGCCAATACTATCAGCGGCAACATCAGCCACTTCACCGCCTTTGCGGTCATCGCGGCGACGGCACCGGAACCCGCACCGGCACCGACGGTCACGCCAACCGTAACACCGCCGCCGACGACGCCACCGGCGACGACACCACCGGCAACCACGCCGCCGGCGACGACGCCACCGGCCAAGACACCGCCAGCGACCACGCCGCCAACGACGACGCCACCGGTCACTAAACCGCCGACGGCAACGCCGCCCGCAACGACACCTCCGACGGCTCCCGTGCCGCCGGTGGAAGAGGAAGCAGCGGTCAACTGGTGGCTTTGGGGCGGTATTATCGGGGTGGTAATTATCGTGGCTGCGGTCGTGTTGATAATGATCCGCCGACGATAGCAATGGCCCGATAACTGA
>MGNQ01000045.1:63696-64190 GCA_001796865.1 Chloroflexi bacterium RBG_16_56_11 | reverse complement strand
CGCCCGGGCTTTTTTGCCTCCGTTCCACCAACTCGGAAACACAACTGTCAGTCGATTCAATCACCCGGCACACTTTTTCTACGCCAATTCCGGCGCCAATTCTTGACATTTGTCATAAAAAGTATTAATATTGTGTCAAATAGCACCTAATGCTTAAGATGAGGTGTTTGATTCACAATAACGCTTACATCAGGGCAGGCCTGGGCCTGTTGATTATGGGGGTAATAATCACGGCGCCGGCCTATTTCATCTTCCAGGTCATCTGGCTGACAGCCCTGGGGATCTGCGCCCTTATCCTGGCCTTTATCCTGTTAGCCCTTGGCGCGGCCGTACCCCGGCTGTCTCCAGAAGTCTGCGGTCTCCTTCTCGAGACCGGCATCGATAACATTAGTTCACTCATCGAGGAACTAGGCATCAAGTCCAAGGCCATCTACCTGCCCTCTTCCCTGGCCAGCGATTATCCACGGGCTTTCGTGCCGCTTCATTCCAACGGC
>MGNQ01000045.1:52035-63688 GCA_001796865.1 Chloroflexi bacterium RBG_16_56_11 | reverse complement strand
CGCCCCGTTCTCACGCGGGCGCTGCCACGCCGGCTCATCGCCAGGTACGGCACCAATCCCGATGACATCGGCCTGCTGATTTCCACCCCCGGGAGCATGGCTGCCGGCATGCTCGACCGGAAGCCCGGCGCCACGCCGCTCGAGCTGGAAGGCGCGCTGACATCACTGTTCGCCGGGACGCTGGGCATTGCCGGCGGGACAAGGGTCATCTGCGAAAACGACCACATCAAGGTGGAAATCGCCCGGCCCCGCCTGGATAACGGCTCAGGATGGTCACACCATTGTCTGGGGGGACCACTGGCGACCGTCGTGGCCTCCGTGGCGGCCGAAGCCTGGGACCAGCCGATGACTATCAGCCAGGAGGAGCAGACTGACGGAAAGTACTGCGTTGAACTCGAGATATACCGGTGACAATCTATAACCGGTTCGCCATCACCATTTCGGTCGTGCTACTGCTGACCACGGTTGTCATGGTGGGAATCGGGCAGGACTCCCTGAGTTTCTACTTCACGGTCTATTTTATCGAGGCCCTGGCGATCACCGAGCTGTACGTATATTTTAACAGCCGGGCGCGGCGCGGGCTGACGTATGTCAGCGCCATGCTTTTCGCCGGATTCGCCGTTAGTTTACTATTCCAGGTCGTGAATATCTTCCGCTGAGTGTTTGTGCTGCCCGTTCGCCATGAAACGACTGGTTTTTATCGTCCTGACCGTAGTCGCCGCGGGAATAATTTTACCCGGATGGCGCGTCCTTGCCGATCCTACCCATACACGCCACGAAAACCCAAACACGGCAACCGGCATACTGGACAAGGCCGGACTGCTCCTCTCTTACAGCCGGTTGGCGACCGCGGCGTCGGAAGGCCGGTACCGGGACGCCGGGGATATGCTCGGCGAAATCGAGAGGAGCGATGTCCCCGATGAAATCAGGACCAGCATCGAACGGTTCGACAGTCTCTGGAGAAAGCTTTTCGCGTCTCTGGATAACTTGAACTCACTCCTCGACCGGTCGGCGCTACTCCTGGAGCAGAATCAGGTCGATGAGGCCAAACCGGTCCTCGACGAGGCCGGGGAGGAGATACAAACTGCCAGCTTTCTGCTGAACGATGTCAAGACAGCCGTCAGCAGGTTCGGGGACGAGCTTGGCGTCCTCTCTTTCGGGGCCACCCCCCGGCTGGAGCAGGCTTTCGCCAGCCTGGACCACAGCATCGCCAGGCTCAACGAGCTCATAGAAAGGCTGAACCGCCTGAACCGGGACCTGATATCACAGTACATCGAGAAAAAGATGCTCGCTCCCACGGAAATTACACTCGAGATAAATCCCGGGCAGGCCTTCGTCGGCGATGACATAGTCGCCACGGGTCAGCTCCGGGGTAAAAACAGACCTCTCTCCGAAAAAACGCTCGGTATTCTAATCGACGGACGAACGGTAGCCAGCGTGTCCACGGGAACCGACGGCCTGTACTCCGTCGAGTTTCCCCTACCTTACGAATATACGGGAGAAACGACGGCGATGGCAGAATACAAGCCAACCGGCCACGACTCCGATATTTTCCTGGCCGGGCGGAGTCCGCCGGTCACCATCGAAAGCTATTTTTACCCTACCCTCCTCAAAATGACTGCACCGGATAAGTTATACCCGGGCTTTCCGTTTACGGTGAGCGGTGAAATTACCGGTCCGGAGGGCCTCCGGGAAAGAGACATCCGGGTCTATCTGGATAACATCGAGCTAAAAACGGCGAAAGCCGCCGGCCGATTCAGCCTCAGCATTAACCTCCCCGCGTCGATAGTTCCGGGGAAAAACGAACTCGAAGTAGTCGTCCCGCCGGAGAAGCGGTCCGCCGGGGCCGCCGCCCGACAGTCCGTCCACGTCTCTATCATGACTTATTACATCGACACCAAGGTGCCTTCCGTAGTCCTGCTTCCATCGGCGCTCCCGCTGGCAGGCACCGTTATCGACGATCTGGGGCCGACAGCTGACGCTGCGGTGGAAATCAGGCTCGGCGAGGTGATGCTTATCACCCGGACGGACCGCGACGGGGGCTTTACCGCCCGCGCCAAGGTGCTGGCGTTACCGGCAGGGGCACCTCTGGCCGGCAACCCATTTTACGTCAGCTATTCACCGGTAAACATCGGCGATTTTTCCCCGATCGGCTTCCACAACATTAAAATTTCCGTGGTTAACCCGGCTACCCCCGGGCCATTTAAATACCAAAGAAGGCTAATCACAATAAACCCGTTCAGCTCCGGACTGGTGCTGGCACTCGGCGCGTCGGCAGGGGTTGCCCTGTTCCGCCGGAAGCGGCGGCGCCGGCCGGCGTCGACGTCAATACCGCCGGCGGCGGAGGGCGCGTGGTTAACGGTTATCACTTCGCGGGAATCCGGACCGCAGCTATCCGGCGCCCGGGACCAGATAAGGCTGGCTTACCACCACGGCCTCATGCATGTCGAAAGGACCACCGGCGTGAAAATGGCGTCCCATTTCACCATGCGCGAGTACCTGGTCCGGGCCAGGCTGCCGGCGATTCTAATGGCCGGGCTTTTCGCCGAACTGACAGGGATAGCCGAAAGCAGCCTTTACTCGCCGGCGTTGCCCCGCCCGGAAGAGGTCGAAAAGGCGGAAAAAATTGCCGCCGGGATCGAGGAGGCAGCGAACCATGGGACTGCGTAGGTTTATCATCGTTACGACTGCTTCACTCCTGGGTATGCTGACGCTGGCGGTCTGGTTTTACCCGTCAAACGACGACTTCCGCATAGAAAATCCGTTCTGGAACGGATACGAAGCGCTGGCCGAGAATTTTCCGGTCCGGCCCTTGAGTTCCCTGGCGAACCTGCCGTCCCCGGCGGGTGAAGTGACCGTCATGGAGATACCCAGCGTGGCCTTCACCGCCGGAGAGGTCGGCCGGCTGAAAGGCTTCGTCGAAGGGGGAGGGAAGCTGGTCCTGGCAGACGATTACGGGCACGGCAACCAGGTCCTCGAGAGCTTCGGGCTGGCGGTGCGTTTCACGGGCCAGGTCATGCTCGACCCTGTAATCAACTACAAAAACGGGCAGTTTCCGCGTATCATCCATTTCCGGTCCGGCCCTCTGACCGATAATATCACGGAGATTGTCTTTAACCATGCCACCAGCCTGGAGGGAGTCACCGGCGAAGAGGCGCTTGCCTATTCGTCCTCGTTCAGCTTCCTGGATACAAATGATGATGGAGAAAGCCAGGATGACGAGCCCCGCGGCCCCCTGCCGGTGATTTCCGTTCATCCCATGGGAAGCGGACAGGTAGTCCTTATCGCGGATGCGAGCCTCTTTTTGAACAGTATGATGTTCGAGGACAATACCAAGCTGCTGCGAAATATCGTGGCCGGTCAGGAGGCCATTTATATCGACCAGTCCCACCTGCCTTCCTCGGAGCTCGTTCGGACCAAGGGGTGGATACGGCGGGCCAGCGATTTTCTTTCCAGACCTGCCGGCACCACGGCCGCGGTCGGCATCGTGCTGGCGGCCGCACTGGCACCCCTTTGGCGTAAAGATAAGGAAACCAGGTCTATAGAATAGCATGTTGAAGCGACTTCCTGATCAGTATCAATTTATTTATATAAAGGAGTTTACGTGACAATATTACAGGAAAAAAACCGGACGATAATGAAAAGCATTTTAGCCGAGATTTCCCGGGTGGTCATCGGCAAGGACGACATCAAGGAGATGTTGCTGCTGGTGTTGTTAAGCCAGGGTCACCTGCTCATCGAAGGACTGCCCGGCACGGCCAAGACCACCATAGCCCGGACGTTCGCCCAGGCCATCGGCGGACAATTCAAGAGGGTGCAAGGCACGCCGGACATGCTGCCGGCGGACATATTGGGATTCTATCTTTACCGGCCGGAAGGCACGGCAACTTTCATGCCGGGCCCCATCTTCGCCAACGTACTGCTGGTCGATGAGCTGAACCGCACCACGCCGCGCACGCAGTCGGCCCTGCTCGAAGCTATGCAGGAACACCAGGTCACCATCGAGCGCGAGACCCACACTCTGGACCGCCCGTTCATCGTCATCGCCAGCCAGATACCTTACGGCGGGCCAGGCACATCTCCCCTGAGCGAGGTACAGACCGACCGCTTCATGTTACGCGCGTGGAGTCGACTGCCCAGCCTGGAGGAAGAAGAGCGTGTACTAAAAGACATTGACATCATCACCGAACCCCGGGTGAAACCGGTAACGTCGCCCGAAGAAATCATAGGGCTCCAGGAAGAGGTCAAACGGGTTTATGTCGCCGACGGCATCCGCAGGTATATCCTGGAAATAATCGATAGCCTGCGCCATCACCCGGAAGTGCAGGCGGGCATCAGCACCCGGGCCGGTATCTCGCTGCTAAAAACGGCCCGGTCGCGGGCGTTCATCCAGGAAAGGGACTTTGTCATACCGGACGACGTTAAGGGTCTTCTTATCCCGGCCCTTTCTCACCGGCTCCAGATAAATCCCGAGGCCCAGATGGAGGAAATCAGTCCCGAGGCGATTATCGAGGAGGTAGCCGGCAAAATCGCCGTGCCCAAATAGCATGCAGAACCCGCCGTACTACATATTATGTAAAATATTTATCGCTATAATACTGCTGGCGGACTCGGTGCTGCTGCCCGGCCAGCCGGAGGGAAGGGCGCTGTTCCAGGCGGCGCTGGCCTCGGGACTGCTGCTGGTTATACTGTTCACCCTGTTCCGCCAGCTCACGCCGGTAGCGAACATTATCATCATCACGGCGGTTTTTTTCCTGGGGCCGCTGGTCACCATACCGGTTTTCCAACCGCCGCCGGGACCCGTGACGGCGATAACCGAAATCGTGGCGGCGGCGGCCTTTGTCCCGCTGTTGTACCCTCTCGACATCGAGCTCAAGGAGAAAGCCCGGCGCATAAAAGAAATCCAAAAAGTCCGGGGAGAAAGGCGGGTGACCCGGACCTTCACTTCACTGGGCGGCGCAGCGCTGGTAATAATGGTAATTTCCCCCGTGACAGTGGAGCGCACTTTACTGTTTTCAGGGACGATGCTCATGGTTTACCTGCTGGTCACCCTGGCGGCAACTCTTTTTTCTATCCCCCGTTCCCCTTTCGGTGTTGAGACTCTGAACAAGAGAATTCTGGCCGGTACCCGGGGAAACGCCCCGCTGAGCCCGGACTGCCGGGCGAAAATAGAATTACACGTGTTGCTGAAACCAACGGTCGACTGGCTGAACGTCTCGCCGGAGAGTTTTGTCTCCGGTCGCCGGTCAAAGCTCGACCTCGAGTTCATCCCGCCCCTGGCCGGGCAGTGCTCCCCTCAAATCCAGCTGTCGGCCATCGATCCAAGGGGGTTCATCCAGGTAAACCAGTCAATCGAGCCCCTCCGGCTGCACATCATTCCGCGCGCAGAATACGCCGCCTGGCTGGCCAGGAAATTCCTCGAGAAGGCCGGCCCGGAAGCGGCGGCAGAACTGATGCCCCGAACGGCGACCAGAGCCAAACGCGGCGTTGAATACCGGGAAAGCCGGGACTACCAGCCCGGCGACCCACTACGTGCCATAGACTGGAAACATACCCTGAAGCTGAGCCAGATGATAGTCCGGGAATTCCACGAGGCCAGCAGCCCGGCTGTCATCATTGCCGTTAACCTGGCCGTGACCGATGCCGGGGCGGCGGACAGGGTGGCTTTCAACCTGATAACGGCGGCGCTGACACTGGCCCGGGAGGGCATACCCGCGGCACTGGCGGCCTACAATGATGAGTCGGTCAAAGTCAGCACCGGCATCATTCCCTCAGAGGAAATACTGCGGCAGACGCTGTCGCTTGTAAAAGAAATTACGCGGGTGAATTTCACGGGGAGACGGCTGGAAGCGGCGGATATCCCCAGGATACGGCGCAATATCAACCGGCTGCGACAGACCGGCTCGGAGCCGGCCCTCCGGCTATCGGATATCCTCGATTTCGAGCGTCAATCTCTCGAAATCGCGGCGAAAGACAATCCGGCGACCCTGGCCCTGTTGAAATCGGCACGCCGTGTACCGGCGCCGGCTATGATCCTGCTGGTATCACAGCTCAACCACGACGCCGAGGCCGTCTTCGTGACGATTGACAAGCTAAGGAAGAGGAAATACACCGCCATGCCCGTAGACGTCGATTAAGGTCTACTCAACGGTGAGGGTCTTGGCCAGATTCCTGGGGAAATCGATGGGGCAGCCTCTCTCCCTGGCCACGTAATAAGCGAGCAGCTGCAGGGCGACGGCATTCACCACCGGCGAGAACAGGGGGTCGACATCAGGAATGGTAATGACGGAATCGACCAGGTCCTTAATGGTCTCGTCGTTCTCACTGACCAGCGCCAGCACCGGTGATTTCCTGGCTTTAATTTCTTTAAGACTAATAATAATCGGGTCGTAGGTGTTATCGCGGGCAACGACGGCAACGACCGGCGCCCGGCTTCCCAGCAAGGCGTACGGCCCGTGCTTGAGCTCCCCGGAGGCGTAACCCTCGGCGTGGATATAAGAAATCTCTTTCAGCTTGAGGGCGCCCTCCAGGGCGACGGGGTAATTTATACCCCGGCCGATGTAGAAGATATTTTCGTATTCAGCCAGCCGCTTGGCATGTCCGGCGATGAGCGACTCGTTGTCCAGCACCTGCTGCACCTTTACCGGCAGGCGTCTCAGGTCCTCGACCAGACTATCCAGCCGGCTGATATCCACGCGGGCGTACGGCAGGGCCAGCCAGTAAAGAGCCACCAGCTGGGCCAGGAAGGTCTTGGTAGCCGCCACGCTTATCTCCGGCCCCGCCCGGGTATAAATCGTCTGGTCGGCGACGCGCGTGGCGGTGCTGCCGACGACGTTGGTGATGGTAACGACACGGCACCCTTCTTCTTTGAGCTTCTTGATGGCTTTAAGGGCGTCGAGGGTCTCCCCCGACTGGGTGATGACGATGGCGTTATTCCGTGACGAAGCCTGGCCGTTGTAGATGAACTCGGAAGCGAGCTCGACCCGCACCGGTACCCGCGCCAGGTTTTCGATGATGGTCTTACCGACCAGACCAGCGTGATAGGAAGTACCGGAAGCAAGTATCAGCGTGTCAGCCAGTCCCCCGGCCCCGGCCAGATTGGCCACGGGTTCGGCCGCGGAAATATACCCCGCCAGCGTATCCCGGATCACCTTGGGTTGCTCGTGAATTTCCTTGAGCATGAAATGCTCGTAGCCGGCCTTCTGGGCATCCTCGACGCTCCAGGAAATTTTATGCTCTTCACGGGCGATGCTTGAACCTCCGTTTCTCAGCTTCACGGAATCGGCGGTGACCATGGCGATATCCCCGTCTTCCAGATACATGACCCGGCTGGTATAATCGAGCAGGGCCGGGACATCCGAGGCGAAGAAATTTTCGCGGTCGCCGATGCCGATGATGAGAGGGCTGTCCTGCCGGGCCGCCACGAGCCGGGACTCGCCGGCCATCAGCGCAATCATGGTATAGGCGCCCTCCAGATCTTTAAGCGCCCGCTCCACCGCCCGGGCGAAATCGCCGTCATAATATTTTTCAATCAGGTGGGGTATAACCTCGGTGTCCGTCTGGGAGGCCAGGGTATGTCCTTCGGCGGCGAGCATTTCGCGGAGCTTGAGGAAATTGTTGATGGTGCCGTTATGGACAACAGCAATCCGCCCGGCGCAGTCGCAGTGAGGATGGGCGTTTGCCGCTGAAGGCTCGCCGTGGGTCGCCCAGCGCGTGTGCCCGATGCCGATAGTCCCGCTCATGGGCGGCACGACCTTAGCCAGGGCCTTCACCCTGACCATGTCTTTATAGACCTGGAGGTCACCGGCGGAAACGGCGACACCGCAGGAGTCGTAGCCGCGGTACTCCAGCTTGCCCAGGCAGTTGAGCAGAATGGGCAGGGCCTTTTTGGCCCCGATATAACCGACAATCCCGCACATAAATAATCAGTCCTTTATCAAGTTCAACCTGCCCGACGCCGGCAGATTAATAGACCAGGCTCCTGTCCGGCAGCCGGCCGCCGATCAGCTTCATCGGCTGGACCTGGCAAAAGTTACCGACAATAACACCGGGCTGGGCGGTCACGTTGCTTTCAATCTTGCAGTCCTCACCGATGATAGCGCCAACATTAATCGAGGGGCTTTCGCCGTTTATCCTGACATCGGTCGTCCCGCCCAGGGCGGTAAACCTGCCTTTTATGGTACAACCCCGGGCGATGACGGAATCGCTGATGACGGTCCCGGGTCCGATGGCGACATCGTCACCGATAACGCTGTTCCTGATTTCCGTGAACGAACTGATGACGACATTATCGCCGATGCTCGTAGCCGGCATAACGGACACGTGCGGCCCGATTTCACATCCTGACCCGATGACGGCCGGCCCGTAAACGCTGGAGCCGGAGCGCACCACGGTGTCCTTCCCGATAACGACTTTCCCTTTCAGGGAGACGCCCGTCTCAATCGTGCCGCCCAGGCTCGTCTCGATGCCCCGGAGCACGGCATCGTTGAGACTGATGATGTCCCAGGGATAGACCACGTCCAGCCAGGTGCCGGCGGTCTCCAGGGCGTTGATGGTGTAACCTTCCTTTATCATGGCGTTCAGGACGTCCGGCAAATCGAGCGTAGACGCGGTGAACTTAAAAACGTCCCGGGTGAAAGCGTAAATACCGGTGTTCACCAGATTGCTCCTGGCCTCCTTCGGTTTCTCGACGATATCTTTGACCTCGTCGCCGACGATATTGACCACCCCATACCGCTGGGGGTCGCTGACCCTTTTTACCAGAACCGCCTGCGGGCCCACACCGACAAAATCAGCAATCGTACGCGCGTCGATGAGGTTATCACCCGAGAGGACGAGGAACTCGTCGCCGACGGCGTCTCCGGCCTGAGACAGGGCGTGGCCCGTGCCCAGCTGCGTCTCCTGGGTCACGTAGGTTATATTAACACCGAACTTTTCACCGGACCCCATGTAATCATACACCTGCTCCTTACGGTAACCGACGACCAGGATGATATCACGGAGGCCGTTACAGGCCAGCGCCTCGATGGTGAATTCGAGTATGGGCCTGTCCGCTATAGACAGCATCGCCTTCGGCCTGGTGACCGTAAACGGCCTGAGCCTCTGTCCCTCTCCCGCCGCGAGGACGACTGCCTGTTTCATAGACCACCCCTTAAAATAGCTTTGAGTCCGGCATAATTACGCCGCTGACCACCGCACCGGGCCCGATGAAGGTGTTGTTGCCGATGATGCTGCCGACATTTATCGAGGCGTTGATGCCGGTTTCGACGTGGTCGCCGATGATGGCCCCGAGCTTACGACGCCGTGTGTCAATGCCGGCCACCTTGATATCGCTTTTATCCAGCCTGAGGTTGGCAATCTTGGTGCCGGCCCCAAGATTACACTCCTCGCCGATAACGCTATCGCCCACATAGTTGAGGTGCGGAATTTTAGTCCCCTTCATGATGATGGAGTTCTTGACCTCGACGGCGGCGCCGACGTGGCAACCGTCGCCGATAGCCGTCGACGGCCGGATATAGCAGTTCGGCCCGATTTCACAACCTTCCCCTATAATGACCGGGCCGATAATGTAGGCCCCGGACCTCACCAGGCTGTTGCGGCCTACGCTTACGGCCCCTTTGATAACTACGTTGGCCTCGACCTCGCCCAGGTTCTGGGCCTGCATCCCCGCCAGCATCGATTCATTGGCGCGCAGCAGGTCCCAGGGATAGCTGAGGTCGAGCCACGACTTGATTTCCTGGAAATAAAGCCCGTCCCCGGTCCGCATTAATATCTGCAACGAATCGGTTATTTCATATTCCCCGCGCGGGGATTTCTCCGTTTGCGAGATAGCGCTGAACACTTCCGGGGTGAAAAGATATAGACCGGCATTAGCCATAAGGGTGGGGGGCTTTTCCGTTTTCTCGTGGATACTGAGGACCTTATTCTCGGAGAGCTCCACCATCCCCAGTCCCCGCGGGTCTTTCACCTCGATGACACTCATCGTGTTATGCCGGTTGCCCATCAACCGCCGTACGTCTTCCCGGCTGACGACGACGTCTCCGTTGATAACCAGAAAATTGCCGTCGACTTCATCTTTTACCATCCGGATGGCGTCGGCGGTACCGAGTTGTTTTCGCTGCTCGGCGTAGGCGACCCTGACGCCCCACTTCTCGCCCCGGCCAAAGTAGTCGCGGACCTGCGCGTCATGATAACCGACAATGAAAACAAAGTCCTCAACACCGGCCTCCCTCACCTCGATAAGCAGGTGCTCGATGATAGGCCGGTTGGCAACGGGCAACATCACCTTGGGCCGGTTGCTGGTCAGCGGCCGCATCCGGTTACCCTCGCCGGCGGCTAAAATAACTGCTTTCAACTCCTGCCCCCGCTCTTCGCCAAATCCCTGATGGCTTCCAGCCCCCGGTTATAGAGCTGCTGCGTCCTGGCGTCTGTCCTGGCTTCCGCCGTGAGGCGGATTTTGGGCTCGGTGCCGGAAGGTCGCACCAGCAGCCAACCGTCGGGGAAGTCGAGCCTGAACCCATCGAGCTTGCTTACCTTCTTCGGGGCGAGCGACATCAATTTTTCTTCCAAGCGGGATGTGACCACCCCGTTAGCGGGGGCGCTGCCGCGCCGCAACGGATAAGAAGGCACGGCGGCGGCGAGATCAGACAGCCGGTGCTCCGCGGCGATGGAGGCCAGGAGGGCGGCGGCGTAGATACCGTCCGGGCAGAGCGAGATGCGGGGAAAAATCCAGGCCCCGGACGTCTCGCCACCGAAGTCGCCGCCCTTTTTAAGCTCTCCCGAAACCCAGGTGTCGCCTATTTTCGTGCGCCGGATGTTAAGGCCGAGCTCTTCGATGGCCATGGAGGCATCCAGGGTCGTCACCACCTCTGTGGCCCCCATCGCTTTCGACAGTATTACCAGCAGCTTGTCCCCGGAGATAAACTCGCCGCGGTCGTCGACCGCCATCATGCGGTCGGCGTCCCCGTCATGGGCAATCCCGACTGCCGCGCCGGACTCACGGACGGCCTGGCAAAGATCACGGAGATTTTCCGCCGCGGGCTCGATAACGCGGGGGAAAACGCCGCTGTTATAGCAATTAATCGACACCACCTCAGCGCCGAGCTTTTCCAGCAGCCGCGGCGTGACTTCGGCGGCGGCGCCGCAGCCGGCGTCAACGACTACTTTCACCCTCAGTTTACCCGGGAAACAGTCGGCGATACCGCTAACATGCTGCTCGATGGCGCTTTCATAGACACCGGAGGTCTTGATTTTCTCCCAGCGGGCCAGGTCGACTTTTCCGGAGCGTAATCCCGCCTCCACCTGTTCCTGCTGGCCGGGGTCGAAGGACGAGCCATCCGGATTGAGAAGCTTGACGCCATTGTACTCGGGGGGGTTGTGGGAGGCGGTAACCATCACTCCGGCATCGAACTGGCGAGTGGTATAGGCGAGGGTCGGCGTGGGGACGATACCGGCGTCAGAGCAATCCGCGCCCGCCGCTAACAATCCGGAGATGACGGCATGTTTCATGGCGTCGCCGGAAGTACGGGTATCCCGACCTACGATGACGTTGTGGAAGTTTACGCCGGTAACCAGCCCGACCCGGAAAGCGAGGTCGAGCAGGTCCTTATCAAAAACGGCCCGAATACCGGAAGAGCCGAATAGCTTCATGATA
>MGNQ01000045.1:38355-52006 GCA_001796865.1 Chloroflexi bacterium RBG_16_56_11 | reverse complement strand
CTGATGCGTACAATATAGCACGAAACAGGCGGTGGGCGGGCCGATGACTGACCCCGTCAGGCGGGACTCTCGGCCGGGACAATAGATATCTCCAGCCGCTTCGTCCAGTCCCGGAGCAGGACGACAGCCAGCTTCCGGCCGATGGATTCCCTGGTGAGCTTACGGTGAATCGCGTCGACGGTGGTGACCGGCTCCCCACCCAGGGCGATAATGACATCGCCTTCCTTGAGGCTGGCCCGCTGCGCCGGGCTGCCGAGTGTGACGTCCACCACCTGTACCCCGGACTCGTGGTCAAGCTGGAAGTATCTGATCACCCGCACGGGCAGGGGCACTGTCTGCCCGGCTATCCCCAGAAAACCCCGCACCACCTTACCCTCCCGGATGAGCTGCGTCACTACCCAGCGCATGGTGTTGACGGGTATGGCGAAACAAATCCCCTGCGCGTTCTGGATGATGGCGGTGTTGATGCCGACCACCTCGCCGCGGGAGCTCAGCAGCGGCCCCCCGCTGTTGCCCGGGTTGAGCGCGGCGTCCGTCTGGATGATGTTCTCGATAAGACGGCCGGTGCGGCTCCGCAGAGAACGTCCCAGGGCGCTGATAACTCCAGCGGTGACCGTACTCTGGAATCCGAGGGGATTACCCACGGCGATAGCGAGCTGCCCGACCCTTAATTTATCCGAGTCTCCAAGGCACGCCATGGGCAGCCCGGGGCCGGAGACCCGCAGCAGGGCGATGTCCGTCGCGGGGTCCTGCCCGGCCACCTCGGCAGTAAAAGAAGTGCCGTCGGCCAGGCTTACCTCGACGCCGTCGCTACCCTCGACGACATGGCAGTTGGTCGCTATGTATCCGTCCGGAGTAATGATGAATCCCGAGCCGGTACCTTCGGCGCCGGGGTTAGCCACCCGGCTGCGGGCGACCTTTTTCCTGACATGGATATGCACCACGGCCGGCCCCACGGCGGCGACCGCGCCGGTGACCGCCCGGGAATAGGCATCGAAAAGCCAGGCATCACCCTCCCCGTTACCGGCTATATCCGGCCCGGCGTCCGCGGCCGCCGGATTGTTCAAAAACTCAATGGAATAATCCGGTGAACCTTTAATTAACATTTTTCACACTCTCACTTTAATGGTAGCGCAATTATCCGCCACCTGCAAAAAGCCAGCCGTGCCATGTTTGCCTTATATTCATTCTTGTTTGGAGAAAACCATTCTCCGCGCGTACCATTCGACAGTCTCAGGGCGAGCGGAGAATATAAGCCGCTCATGGTGAGACCTCGGCGTGAGCTCGGTCGAACGCCTGTCGAACCAGAGCGGCAACCAAGATTGGGTAAAACCCATACTCGAGTTTATGTCATTGCGAGAGGAGCGAGGCAATCTGGAACCGTTAGAGGCGGATTGCTCCGGGTTTCGCCCTCGCGATGACAGCCAGATTAAATTCAGTATCATTGCCCGTATCCCCGTACTGTTATACAATATTAATAGGAGGGGTGAATATGTGGTTGCAAACGAGAATGTTCCTGCTGGTCGCGCTCATGTTCGCCATACTGTACGGTGTTATCACCGGCATCGGCATCTGGGCGGGCGGCGCCGGCTATTCTTACATATATATCATCATGGCTTTTGCTTTCCTGGGCATTCAATACCTCGTCGGCCCGGCGATGGTCGGCTGGACGATGGGCGTCAAATACGTCTCGGAAAGGGAGGAGCCGGAGCTACACCGCATGGTGGCGGAACTGGCCGCCGGGGCCGGAATCCCGAAACCCAGGGTGGGTATCTCCCGGTTGAATATTCCCAACGCCTTTGCCTTCGGGCGGACGCGGCATGACGGGCGCGTCTGCGTCACCCGCGGTATACTGAACCTGCTCAACCGGGATGAGCTCAGGGCGGTGCTCGGCCATGAAATTTCCCACATCAAGCACCGCGACATGGCAGTCATCACGTTACTCTCGGCGATACCGCTGGTATTATACTGGCTGGCTTTCAGCTTCATGTTCCGCGGGTACGGCGGCGACCGGCGGGATGGCAACTATGCGGCCCTCATCGGGTTTGGCGCTTTCGTGCTTTATTTCATCACCAATCTCCTGGTTCTCTATGGCTCCAGGATACGCGAGTATTACGCCGACCTGGGAAGCGTCAAGCTGGGCCAACGGCCTCATCACCTGGCGACGGCGCTGTACAAGCTGGCCTACGGCGACGCCCGATACAGGAATACACAAGAAATGAAAACCGTGGAAGGGGTCAAGGCCTTTTTTATCAACGACCCTTCTCGGGCCTGGTACGAAATCAACGAGCTCAGGCAGGTCGACCGGGACATGAGCGGCACCATAGACTACAACGAGCTTGCCGAGCTACGTCAGAAAAGAGTGCGCCTTGGCTTCGGGGACAAGCTCATGGAGCTGTTTACGACGCACCCGAACATGCTGAAGAGGATTAAGCATCTTTCGTCGCTGCCGGTATGACTCCCCGGTGGGTAGCGGTAGTCGAAAGTTCTATGTCATCGGTACAGTTTTTTCTTGACTTTTAAATCGGCATAATATAAACTAACTGCTGGGCGGCGACACCGAACACCATCACTGATTTTCCATGCTTCCCCCCGATAAAAAAGCACGATTATGCCGGAAGCAAGGCTTGCATGAAGATAGCGATAAGCGGAAAAGGCGGCGTCGGTAAGACTCTATTAGCGGCTTTCCTTTCACAGACATTCGCCGATTCCGGCTTTTCCGTCATCGCCATCGATGCCGACCCCGACGCCAACCTGGCCGCCACGCTGGGTTTCCCCGAACCTGACAAAATCACCCCGTTATCCGAGATGGAAGACCTTATTGAGGAGAGGGTCGGGGTACGCCCGGGCGCATCCGGCTCATTCTTCTCCCTTAACCCCAGGGTAGATGACCTGCCGGAGAGCTATTCCGTCAAGCGCGATGGTATCCGGCTGATGGTGATGGGAAGGATCAAGCGGGGAGGCACCGGCTGTTACTGCCCGGAGGGCGCCCTGCTCCAGGCGCTTCTCAAGCACCTGCTCCTCCAGAGGAACGAAGTGGTCATCATGGACATGGAGGCCGGCATCGAGCACCTCTCCCGGGGGACTACCCGGGCCGTCGATAAGCTAATTATTGTAGTTGAACCGGGCCGGAGGAGCATCGAGACCGCCCGGACAATCATAGAGCTGGCGCAGGACATCGGCCTGAAAAGCATCGCCGCGGTGGGTAACAAGATTCGCACCGAATCGGACAAACAGTTTATCGAATCATCCCTGCCCGGCCTGGAAATCCTCGGCTATATTTCCCATAACCCGGCCATCACTGAGGCCGACCTCGCCAACCACTCCCTCTTCAATTCCAGCCCCCAAACGGTCCAGGAAGTGCACAGTATCTTTAAAAAACTTTTATCTACCAGCCAGCAGAAAGTAAAAAGCTCGTAGCGGCTCTAGAAAGGCAGATAAATCATCGATACTGCCCGGTGATACACCACGAAGGTGGCTCCGGGCCGGTTTAATCCCACCTTTAGCATGATATGATGACGGCTAAACGGCGATTACGAGCGCCTATCAGATAAAAAATAAATGAGGAGGTTTTTCTGTGGCTTACGATGTCTCGAAAATGGCTGACTGGCAAATAGCCGACGCAGCTGAAGAAAAAATGCCTACCCCCGACGATTGGCGGGCAAAACTGGGGCTGAAAAAAGATGAGATACTCGCCTACGGGAAAGTAGCCAAGGTCGATTTCCTGAAAGTAATCGACCGGCTCAAGAACAAGCCCGACGGCAAGTACATCGAGGTCACGGCGGTCACACCAACGCCGCTGGGCGAAGGCAAGACGACGACGACGATGGGCCTCATGGAAGGCCTCGGTTATCAGAAGGAAAACGTCGGCGGCTGTATCCGTCAGCCTTCGGGCGGACCCACCATGAACGTCAAAGGCACGGCGGCCGGCGGCGGCAACGCCATATTAATCCCTCATACCGAGTTCTCCATGGGACTGACCGGCGACATCAACGACATCATGAACGCCCACAACCTGGCCATGGTCGCCCTCACCGCCCGCATGCAGCACGAGCGCAACTACGATGACGAGCAACTCGCCCGGCTCAGCAAGATGCGCCGCCTGGATATCGACCCCCTCCGTGTCGAGATGGGCTGGATTATCGATTACTGCGCCCAGGCCTTGAGGAACATCATCATCGGGATGGGCAGCCAGCGGACGGACGGCTACATGATGCAGTCGAAATTCGGCATCGCCGTCAGCTCCGAGCTCATGGCGATATTGTCCATCATCACCGACCTGGCGGACCTGCGCAAGCGGCTGTCTGAAATCACGGTGGCTTATGACAAAAAAAGCAAGCCGATTACCACCGCCGACCTCGAGGTCGCCGGCGCGATGACCGCCTGGATGCGCAACACCATTAATCCGACGCTCTGCAGCACCGCCGAGTACCAGCCGTGCTTCGTGCACGCCGGGCCTTTCGCCAATATCGCCGTCGGCCAATCGTCAATCATCGCCGACCGCATCGGCCTCAAGATGTTCGATTACCACGTCACGGAGAGCGGTTTCGCCGCTGATATCGGCTTCGAGAAGTTCTGGAACGTGAAGTGCCGCTACAGCGGCCTCAAGCCCAACGTATCCGTCCTCGTGGCCACGGTGCGTTCCCTCAAGATGCACGGCGGCGGCCCGAAGGTGACCCCTGGCGTGGCCCTGCCCGACGCCTACAAGAAGTCCGCCCCGGCGCTCGTTGAGAAGGGCTGCACTAACCTGGTTCACCACATCAATATCATCCGGGCGGCCGGTATCAACCCGGTAGTCTGCGTCAACAGCTTCCCCACCGATACCAAGGAAGAGGTGGCCATCGTCCGGAAGGCGGCCGAAGCCGCGGGGGCACGCTGCGCCGTATCCACCCATTACTCCAACGGCGGCGCCGGCGCCCTGGAGCTGGCCGATGCCGTCAAGGAAGCCTGCAAGCAGAAGAACGAGTTCCAATTCCTCTATCCCAACGAGACGAAGCTCCGGGAACGCGTCGAAAAGGTAGCCAAGGTGGTCTACGGCGCTGACGGGGTATCCTGGAGCGCCGCGGCAACCGAAAAGGCCAAAGCTTTTGAGGCAGACCCGAAGTATAACGAGTTCGCCACGATGATGGTGAAAACGCACCTCTCGCTCACCCATGACCCGACGCTGAAGGGCGTGCCCAAGGGGTGGACGCTACCCATCCGTGACATCCTGATTTACTCCGGCGCCAAGTTCCTCTGCCCGATGGCGGGGGATATCAGCCTGATGCCCGCCACCGGCTCTGACCCGGCCTTCCGGAAGGTCGATGTCGATGTGAAAACGGGGAAAGTAAAAGGTCTCCACGAGGTGGACTGAAAAAGTCGTCATTGCGAGCGAAGCGAAGCCGTCCGTCGTCCGGGTAGACAACATGATGGTTTCGCCTTCGCCGTGAGAATTTGAGATAATAAATATAGAGTCAGTAACAGGGAAAATATATTGACCATAAACATAGCTGTCGCGGGAAAAGGGGGCACCGGCAAGACATCGGTCACCAGCCTGGTCGTCCGTTATCTCCTCAAGAACGACCTTGGGCCGGTGCTGGCCGTTGACGCCGATCCTAACTCCAACCTGGCGGAGAACCTGGGACTATCCGTCACGCAGACGGTCGGCCGGATACTAAATGAGTTCCAGGGCGACAAGCTGAAAATCCCCGCCGGGACCACCAAGGAAGCCTACCTGCAATATCAATTGAATATAGCGATAACGGAGAGTAAAGGGCTGGACCTGATTACCATGGGGCGGGGAGAGGGGCCGGAATGCTATTGCTATCCCAACACGGTCATCCGGAAGATGATAGATGAGTTATCGGGGAACTATACCTTTGTCGTCATGGACAACGAGGCGGGAATGGAGCACCTGAGCCGCCGCACCACCCAGAACATCGACGAGCTGCTGCTGGTATCCGACCACTCGGTGAAAGGCCTGCGGGCAGTAGGCCGCATACGTGAGCTTATCGCCGAGCTGAAGCTGGTAATAAAACGGGAATCCGTGATACTGAATCTGGTCCCGGGGGAAATCGACCCGCTGCTCAAACGGGAAATGGACAGGATGGGCATCAAGCCGGCGGCCGTCATCCCCGTTGATGAAGAGCTAAGGCGGTTCGACCTGGAGCAAAAACGGCTGTTAGACATACCGGAGAACTCCAGTGCCGTCATGGCGGTAAACGAGCTGATGGACAAACTGCTCAGCCGGACCGGGGTAAAAACGTAGTTGGGGGAAGGGAGGGCAATATGTCAAAAGTAAAAAAGAACGCTCTACTGTTTTTTATAGTGGTAATGTCGCTGTTGCTTCTATTCATTGCTGGCTGTGGTCCGCAAGAAACGGCCCAACCCGCGGCGACAACGACTAACGAACCTCCACAGGAACTGACCCAGCAAGAACTGGAGCAAATCGTAGCAGAATCCGTGAAAGCCACCATGAACGCCAATACCTATAAAGTCGACATGTCCATGTCAGGAAAATTCACGGCTGACAGTACTCAATCCGGTGACATGTCAATGACGGCGAAGGCGACCTTCGATGTACTGCAGAAGAAAATGCTGATGTCTATGGAGATGTCTATTGATTCCGGAACCAGCGGGGGTAAGCAAGAAGTCAACGGGGATATTTACCTTTTTACTGATTACATGTATATCAAGGCTAATATGCCTGATTCTGGCGAACAATGGATTAAAGTCCCGGTGACGGACGAAATTCTTGAAACTTTTAGTGCCAATATAATGCAGGAAGAGCTGAAAGCCCTGGAATTACCTGATAAATTGAAGTTCCTCAGGTACGAAGATTTCGATGGTTCTGAATGTTACGTTATCGGATTTACTCCAAACAAGGACTATTTACGAGAATACGCGAGCCGCCAGCAGGCCTCAGATGTGGAAATCGATTGGGACAAACTGGCGGAAATTTCAGATATTTATAAAGAGCTTGAGTACACCGCCTGGATAGCCAGAGATACGAAATTCGTCAAGAAAATAGCCTTCAATGCTGTCCTGGAATTGTCCAGTGATTTTGCCCGTTCATCGAATGTGGATTTCGAAACTTTTACGATGGATGCGGCCGGCAACCTGGAACTATTCGAATACAACATGCCCGTCTCCATCGTCCTCCCCGAGGAGGCCGCCGGCGCCATGGAACTATCGCCGGACGCTTTCACGCAGTAAAGAATGATTGATAAAAAGGGGGTAATATGACAGCTACACTTATTAAAGGGGCCGAGGTCGCCGCACAAATCCGCGAAGAGCTGAAAAAGGAGATAGCCGACCTCAAGGCGAAGCACAACCTCGTGCCCGGGCTGGTCACCGTGCTGGTCGGGGCAGACCCGGCATCGCAGGTCTACGTCGGCCAGAAAGAAAAGACCTCCAAGGAGCTCGGTATCTACTCGGAGCGGCACGACCTGCCCGAGAAGACCACGCAGAAGGAGCTCATCGCCCTGGTCAACCAGCTCAACAAAGACCCGAAGATACACGGCATCCTGGTGCAGCTTCCCCTCCCCAAGCACCTCAACGAGGAGGAAGTCCTCTACACCATCAACCCCCGGAAGGACGTCGACGGCTTCCATCCGGTGAACGTGGGCAAGTTGATGATCGGCGAGCCGGACTATTTACCCTGCACCCCCGCCGGCATCCAGCAACTCCTCATCCGCTCCGGCACACCGATAGAGGGCGCCGAGGTGGTCGTCGTCGGGCGGAGCAATATTGTCGGCAAGCCCATCGCCAATATGCTGCTCCAGAAAGCACCGGGCGCTAACGCCACCGTTACCATCTGCCATACGAAGACCCGCGACATCGCTTTCCATACCCGGCGGGCTGATATCCTCATCGTAGCGGCGGGGAAACCCAAGTCCGTCACCGGCGATATGGTCAAGAACGGCGTGGTCGTCATCGACGTCGGCGTGAATGAAATCGGCAAGACGGCTGACGGCAAGAGAATCCTCGCCGGAGACGTCGACTTCGACACCGTCAAGGAAAAGGCCAAGGCCATCACCCCGGTCCCGGGAGGCGTCGGCCCGATGACGATAACCATGCTGATGATGAACACGGTCAGGGCCGCCAAGGTAGCGGCCGGCCTGATGAAAAAATAAGGAGGGAAACGATGGCATACAAGACCGTAAAAAAAGACGCACCCGGCCGGGGGAAAGTAGACATCCTGGCCGAGACCTACGAGTCCGGCCGACCAGAGGGTGAAGGGGCGGGCAAATGGCGCCAGAAGCTCGAAAGTCGGGACGAAAAAATGAAGTATCTTCAGACCGGCGAACGCTACTGGTACAGCGATG
Source organism: Chloroflexi bacterium RBG_16_56_11 (assembly GCA_001796865.1). GTDB lineage: Bacteria > Chloroflexota > Dehalococcoidia > Dehalococcoidales > RBG-16-60-22 > RBG-16-56-11. Next base: position 43,700 of record MGNQ01000045.1, on the reverse strand, counting down.
ACTGGTTCGGGAGTGAAAAGAGGAAGAAACCGGCCTGAACGATCTGCACCTGCCGGCCTCACAGGGTTTGAGCAGGCAAGCCTGAGATAAGGAGGGAAAATGCCTTTCGAGATACCCAAGACAGCCTACAGCGGCAAGATAAAAGAGATAAAGCTGGGTAAAACCGCTAAAGCGGTAACCGTCGGCGGGGAGACGGCCTACCCCTTCTACCTTTTCGAAGGCCAGATGCCGGACCTGCCCCGCATCGCGATGGAAGTGTACGATATGCCCCCCGAGGAGTGGCCGGAGGCGGCCATGGAACCCTTCGCCGGGGTCACCGGCGACCCCGTGGCCTGGGCACAGAAGTGCATCAAGGACTACGGGGCGGAGATAATATGTCTCCAGCTGCTGAGCACCGATCCCAACGGGCAGAACCGGGGAGCGGCGGAGGCGGCCCAGGTGGTCAAAAAGGTAGCCGACGCCATCGACGTACCGCTGATTGTCTGGGGCACGGCCAACCACGACAAGGACACCGAGGTCCTCAGGACAGTCGCCGAACTCTGCCAGGACAAGAGCCTTATCCTGGGCCCATTGGAAGAGGCCGACCACAAGAAAATAGGCGCGGCGGCCATCGGCTACAAGCACACGGTCGTCGCCTCCACGCCGATCGACATCAACCTGGCCAAGCAGCTCAATATCCTCCTGGGTAACCTGGGCGTCCAGGACAGTATGCTGGTGATGGACCCAACGGTCAGCAGCATCGGGTACGGCATCGAGTACTGCTACTCGGTAATGGAAAGGATGAGGATGGCCGCCCTGACACAGCAGGACGCCAAGCTCCAGTTCCCCATCATCTGCAATATAGCCAAGGAGACCTGGAAGACCAAGGAAGCCAAGATACTGGAAAAAGACGACCCGAAGATGGGTGACGCAAAAAAGCGGGGTATCCTGCTCGAGGCCATGTCCGCCATGGTACTGCTCCTGGCGGGGGCCGACGTGCTGATTATGAGACATCCCGAAGCGATAAAACTGGTCAGGGAAATGATAACCGACCTGGCCGCAAAATAAGAGAGGTAAAAATATAAATGGCTGAAGAAAAACAGGCAAAAAGCATCGACCAGGCCACACTAGAGATGTTGGCCAAAGCATCAGAAGAAGGAATATCCACGGCCTTCGAGCGCGCCGAGAAGATGAAGCCCTGCCCTATCGGCGCCGATGGAAGCTGTTGCAAGAACTGCGCCATGGGGCCCTGCCGGATTCCCCTGGCCAAGGGCAAACAGGAGACGCCGGAGGAACACGCCAAAAGGGTGGGCGTGTGCGGTGCCACGGCCGAGACGGTCGCCGCCCGCAACTTCGTGCGCATGATTGCCGCCGGCTCGGCCTCCCACGGCGACCACGGCCGGCGCGTCGTCGAGGCCTTTAAGCTCATGGCGGAAGGCAAGACGAAAGACTTCGAAATCAAGGACGAACAGAAGCTGCTGAAACTGGCCCTGGACCTGGGCGTAGAAATCGGCAACCGGAGCAATAACGAGATTGCCCTGGACATCGCCAAAATCTGCGAGAAAGAGTTCGGCAAGCAGGAAGGCGAGCTTATCTTCATCAAGAACGCCCCGCTGAAGCGCCAGGAAATCTGGCGTAAACTGGGCGTCGTCCCCCGCGGCATCGACCGCGAAATCGTCGAGCTGATGCACCGCACCCACATGGGAGTCGACCAAGACTACAAGAACCTGATGCTCCAGGGGACAAAAGCCGCGCTGGCGGACGGCTGGGGCGGTAGCATGATTTCCACCGAGATACAGGACTGCATGTTCGGGACGCCCACCCCCACGTTGAGCGAGATAAACCTGGGCGTCCTCAAAGAGGACCACGTCAACATCATCGTACACGGGCATGAACCGGCCCTGGCCGAGATGCTGGCAGTGGAAACCCAGGACCCGGAACTCATCAACTATGCCAGGTCCAAAGGGGCCAAGGGCCTCCAGCTGGTGGGCATGTGCTGTACCGCGAACGAGGTCATGATGCGCCACGGCGTACCTATCGGCGGCAACTATCTCCAGCAGGAACTGGCCATCATCACCGGAGCCGTGGAAGCGATGGTCGTGGACGTGCAATGCATCATGCAGGGGTTACAGGAAGTAGCCCGGTGCTTCCACACCAAGCTTATCGCCACGGACAACCGGTCAAAAATAACCGGTGCCGAATACATGGCCTTTGACGAGCACCAACCCAGGGAATCGGCCAAGGCCATTATCCGGGCGGCGATCGATAACTACCCCAACCGCGCCGCCAGCAAAGTAAGGATACCCAAGGTCAAGACGCCGCTTATCGCCGGGTTCTCCCACGAGACCATCAACTACCTGCTCGGCGGGCTCTTCCGCGCTTCCTACCGGCCGCTCAACGACAATATCATCAACGGCCGTATCCGAGGTCTGGCCGGCGTGGTCGGCTGCAACAATGCCCGCACGACGCACGACAGCGCCCATGTACTGATGATCAAGGAACTGCTCAAGAATGACGTCCTGGTGCTTTCCACCGGGTGCGCCGCCATGGCCGCCGCCAAGGTGGGACTCATGGTCCCGGAGGCTGCCAAAGAGTTCTGCGGTCCCGGCCTGGCCGAGGTCTGCGAGACCGTGGGCATCCCGCCGGTGCTGCACATGGGCGCCTGCATCGATAACAGCCGCATCCTCATAGCCGCCACGGCGGTCGTCAAGGACGGCGGGCTGGGTGACGATATCAGCGACCTCCCCGCCGCCGGCGCCGCCCCGGAGTGGATGAGTGAAAAGGCTATCGCCATCGGCCAGTACTTCGTCGCCTCCGGTGTCTACACCGTCTTCGGCACCACCTGGCCCACCACGGGGAGCAAGGAGTTCACCGAATACCTTTTCGAGGGCATGGAAGAAATGTACGGCGGCAAATGGGCCTTCGAGCCCGACCCCGTCAAGGCTGCCCAGCTCATGATTGCCCATATCGATAAAAAGCGAAAAGCCCTGGGCATCGATAAGGCCAGGGAGAGGGTACTCTACGATATGGCCATGAGGCGTGAGCTGGAAGGCTAGGTGTATTGTTGAAATGAGGAGGGAAAGATAAATGTCCAAGATAATCGCGTCGGCAGCCATCCGGGGCGCCCACAAAATTGTTGACAAAGCGGAAAAGAAATGGAAAGAGGCGATGGACAAGTGGGGGACCGGCCAGGCGGTCGGGTTTCCCAACACCGCCTACTACCTGCCGATAATCTACGGCATTTCCGGCATGAAGGTAGAAAAGCTGGGGGACATGGAGGCGGTGCTGAAAAAATGCAAAGCACTGCTACCGCCGCTGGTGAAAGAGGAGCACCACCTGCCTTACCTCGGACCGGCGCTGGACGCCGGCATGATTACTTTCTGGGCCGAGGAAATTCTCGAAGCCATCAGATACCTGGAGAACCCCAACTTCTACCTTAGAGGCGAGGACGTTACCGAGGACAATATCTGGCTCGGCGCCGCCGACGACATCATCATGAGGAAAAGAGGTGTGGAGTTTGTCGACGGCACGGCCCCGGGCTTCGCCGCCATTCTGGGCGCCGCGCCTACCCCGGAGATAGCCAGGAACATCGCCGAGGAGCTCCAGAAAAAGAACCTCTACGTTTTCATGGCCAGCGAGCATAAAGGCGAAAGGTTCGCCGAGCAGCTCGTGAAGGCCGGAGTGCAAATCGGCTGGGGCACGCGCCTGGTCTCTTTCGGCCCGGACGTCAGTGCCACGGTGTACGCCATGGGCTTCGCCACCCGGGCGGCCATGTCCTTCGGCGGCATCGATGCCGGGGACTACCGTAAAATACTTATCTACAACAAAGACCGCGTCTTTGCCTTCGCCATGACCATGGGCGATGTCACCGACGAGTGGTATGCCAACGGCGCCGGCGCCATCAACTGGGGCTTCCCGGTTATCGCCGATACGCCTATACCCCAGATACTGCCCACCGGCGTCTGCACCTATGAGCATGTCGTTTCCAATGTCCCGCCCAATGAGATTGTCTCCAAGGCCATCGAGGTCAGGGGGCTAAAAGTAACCGTCCACGAAGTGCCCATACCGGTCGCCTTCGGGCCGGCCTTCGAGGGCGAAAGGGTCCGCGGCGATGACATCTACCTGGAGGCCGGCGGTGGCCGCACCCACATGGTAGAGTGGGTCACGAGCAAGCGCATGGAAGAGGTGGAAGACGGCAAGGTCGAGGTCGTCGGGCCGGAACTGGCCGATATCAAGGCGGGCTCACGCCTGCCGCTCGCCATCGCCGTCGAAGTGGCCGGCCGGCAAATGCAAGACGACTACGAGCCCATCCTGGAGCGGCAAATCCACCACCTCATCAACTACGCCCAGGGCATCATGCACATCGGCCAGAGGGACATTGCCTGGCTGCGCGTCAGCAAACAGGCCGTGGAAAAGGGCTTTAAGCTGGCACATATCGGCGTCATCCTGCACGCCAAGCTACACCAGGACTTCGGCCGGATCTTCGATAAGATACAGGTGAAACTCTACACCAAAGAGGAAGACGTCAGTAAGATACTGGAGAAGGCCAGGGCGGTCTATAAAATCCGCGATGCACGTATCGAAGGGATGAAGGACGAGACTACGGACATCTACTACTCCTGCACGCTCTGCCAGTCCTTCGCCCCCAGCCACGTGTGCGTCATCAGCCCGGAAAGAACCGGGCTCTGCGGCTCATACAACTGGATGGACTGCAAGGCCGCCTCCGAGATTAATCCCACCGGCCCCAACCAGCCGGTACCCAAAGGCGAAGTCATCGATGCCAAACTCGGTCAGTGGAAAGGTGTTAACGATTTTGTCACGGTGACCTCGCGAGGCAAGATTGACCACTACAACTTTTACAGCATCGTCCACGACCCGATGACGACCTGCGGGTGCTGCGAGGCCATCGCGGCGGTATTACCCATGTGCAACGGCGTCATGACCGTTAACCGCGACTATACCGGCGAGACCCCCTGCGGGATGAAATTCACCACGCTAGCCGGGACTATCGGCGGCGGGCTGAGCAGTCCGGGCTTCGTCGGACACGGTAAATACAATATAACCCAGAGGAAGTTCCTGGCCGCCGAGGGAGGTCTACTGCGCATGGTCTGGATGCCCAAAATCCTGAAGGAGGAGATTAAGGACGGATTCAACAAGAGGGCGGCCGAGCTGGGAGTGCCCGACCTTCTCGACAGGGTCGCTGACGAATCGGTCGGTATCACCGAGGACGCCATCATGGCTTTCCTCCAGCAGAAGGACCACCCCGCCCTGAAGATGGACCCGATACTGGAGTGATACACCTGTCATTCCAGCGAAAGCTGGAATCCAGAGAAGGGGACAACGAGACTGGATTCTGGCCTGCGCCA
>MGNQ01000045.1:31703-38235 GCA_001796865.1 Chloroflexi bacterium RBG_16_56_11 | reverse complement strand
TTGCTTCGGGCTCCACCCTCGCAATGACGAAGCATAAACGCTGACCTTCGTCCAGGGAAAGGAGACGGAAAATGCCTCTTACCGGAATAGAAATATTCAAGTTGTTGCCCAAGACCAATTGCCAGGCCTGCGGCGTGCCGACGTGCCTCGCCTTTGCCATGGCCCTGGCGGCAGGAAAAGCGGAGCTGGCCAAGTGCCCCCATGTCTCCGAGGAGGCCAAGAGCAAGCTATCGGAGGCTTCGGCGCCGCCGATTTTGCCGGTGACCATCGGCACAGGCGATAAGGCCCTCAAGCTCGGCGGTGAGACGGTCATGTTCCGCCACGAAAAGAGGTTCGAAAACCCGCCGGGCATCGCCATCCTCATCAGCGATAAGATGTCCGACGCCGAGGTCGACGCCAGGCTGAAAAAGGTCAAGGACCTGACCTACGAAAGGGTCGGGCTTACCCTGACCGCCAACCTGGTCGCCCTCAAAGCGGAATCGGGTGACGCCGCCAAATTCGCCGCGCTGGTCGGCAGGGTCAAGGCCGGCAGCGACGCCAACATGATATTGATAAGCGATAAGGTCGACGTCCTGGCCGCCGGGGCCAGAGCTGGAGCCGACAAGAAACCGCTGCTTCACGCGGCCACGAAGGATAACGCCGACGCCGTGGCCGCCCTGGCCAAGGAGACCGGCTGCGCCGTGGCGGCTAAAGCCGGCAACCTTGACGAGCTGGCCAGCCTGACGGGAAAGCTCGCCGCGGCCGGCCTGAAAAACATCGTCATCGACTCGGGAGCCAGGACGGTACGCCAGGCTTTCGAGGACCAGGTGGTTATCCGGAGCGCCGCCCTCAATAAAAAATTCCGCGCCCTGGGGTATCCCACCATCGTCTTCCCCGCCGAGATGACTAACAATCCCATGAAAGAGGCCATGATATCCGCCATGTTCGTCGCCAAATACGCCGGAATCATCGTCCTCTCAGACTTCCGCGGCGAGAGCCTGTTCCCCCTGCTGGTGGAGCGACTGAACATCTATACCGACCCGCAGCGCCCGCTGGCCACCAAGCAGGGCATCTATGAAATCAACAATCCCAACGAGAACTCGCCGCTAATGGTGACCTCCAACTTCTCACTAACCTACTTCATTGTCTCCGGCGAAATCGAAAACAGCAAAGTCCCCAGCTTTCTCTATGTCAAGGACACCGAGGGGCTTTCGGTGATGACCTCCTGGGCGGCGGGCAAGTTCTCCGCCGACATCATCGCGCCGGCCATCCTCAAGAGCGGCATTACCGACAAAATCAAGCACCGCAAGCTCATCATCCCCGGGTATATCGCCGCCGAGAGCGGCGGCCTGGAGGAGGAGATGAAAGGATGGGAAATAATGGTCGGTCCCAGGGACGCCTCCCACCTCACACCTTATCTCAAGGCCTGGAAAGCGTAAGGAGGGCAACATGATGCTCATCGGGGAAAACCTGAACGTCATATCTCAGACCCTCGGACCGGCCCTGAAGGAGCGGAATGCCGCGCCCATCCAGGAAATGGCCCGGGCGGAAACCAAGGCCGGCATCGATTTAATCGACCTGAACATCGGCCCGGCCCGCAAAGGGGGCGACGAGCTGATGTCCTGGGTAGTGAACACCGTACAGGGCGTCACCGACAAGATGCTGTCCCTGGACACCACCAACCAGGACGCCATGGAAGCCGGGCTGAAAACGCGCAAAGGGCCGGCCCTCATCAACTCCGTCTCACTCCAGACCAGCCGGGTCGACCGGGGACTGGCGCTGGCCGGCAGGTTTAACGCCGACCTGATCGGTCTGCTGTGGAGCAATGACGGCATGCCGCGCGATGTCAACGAGCGGGCGATGCACACGGTCGACTTCGTCTACAAGGCCAACGCCGCCGGCATCCCTAATGAGAGAATCTGGATAGACCCCATCGCCAGCCCGGTATCGGTGGAAATCAACCAGGTCAAGGCCTGCGTCGAGTTCATGGCCATGCTGGCTGAGATCGCCCCCGGTTGCAAGTCGACGGTGGGACTCTCCAACATCTCCAACGGTGCGCCGACCGAGCTGAGGCCCTGGCTTAACCGGACTTACATGATCATGCTGATGCGCCACGGACTGTATTCGGCCATCGTCGATGCTTTCGATAAAGACCTGATGGCCATTGCCCGCGGCCAGCGACCGGATATCGTCGAGCTCGTCCACAAGGTAATGGACGGGCAGACGCCGGATATAGCTTCACTGCCCAGGGAGATGGCCAACTACGCCAAAACGACCCGCGTATTGCTGGGAGAATCGCTCTATTCTCACTCCTGGCTGGAAGTGTAAGATTATTTTTCGTCATCCTGAGCGAAGCGAAGCAATCCGTTTTATAATAGTTGTCATTCCCGCGAAGGCGGGAATCCAGGTTAGGGGAAAAGGGGTTATAGACTCTGACCTGCGCCGAATGACAAGGAGACAAGGGATAACGGATTGATTCGCATTCCTGACCAAAGTCGGGGATGATCTCTCCATGACAGGAGATTGTATTAAAACTTAAACGGCAACCAAACGCATGATAGTACCGAAACAAAATGTGCGCGAATATGCCTACGGCCTCGCCCATAGGTTGGCCCGTGAGAAACTGGCCGCTATCGCCGACATCGAAAGTCAGTGCCGGAAAAGCGGCGCCCGGTATCTACCCGCCGAGAAATCCGTTGTCCTCGAACATTTGAACCGCTCTTACCAAATCAGCTTCCCCCAGGGCGAGGTGATGCTCGTCGGCAGCGATGAGGCCGTCCCCGCCAGGGATAAAATCCTGGTCCTGCACTACTTTATTAACGCCAGAGGAACTCCCCTGAGTGGCCGGATGATTACCTATAAAGAGCTCCAGGAAGGCATCAACTACTATCCTACCTTTTTCAAGCGGGCCATCAGCCCTGTCGTGGATAATTTCCGGGACAAGCCTGAGATGTTACCGGAGGTCGCGAAAAAGCTCGGGGGGGAAAAAGCCGATTTCGGCGATATCGCCACGACGATATATGCCTTCCCCCGCGTGCCGGTAACCTTTGTCTTGTGGTTGGGCGACGGCGAGTTCCCCCCGGACGGGAACATCATGTTCGATAGCACCATCACCGATTACCTGCCTACGGAGGACATCACCATTCTCTGCGAAATCATCGCCTGGAGGCTGGTCAGGCTGCTAAAAACTGGAGGTGATAACCCTGGCTAAAGACACTTTGACCAAAGCGGATGTCCAGGACTCGTTGAAGGATATTTTTTCACACTACGAAGGCGAAAAACACGAACTTATCCCTATCTTGCAGGAAACGCAGGAGAAATTCCGCTACTTGCCGGCGGCGGCCATGCGGGAGATATCACGGTTCCTGGGAGTGCCGGAGGCCAACATTTACGGGGTGAGCACGTTCTACGCTCAGTTCAAGTTGACGCCCCTGGGGAAGAAGGTTGTACGCGTCTGCCGGGGCACCGCCTGCCACGTACGTGGCTCCGGCAAGGTCCTGGCGGAGATGGAAAAACAGCTCGGCATCAAGGCGGGTGAGACAACAGACGACATGGAATACACGCTGGAGACCGTGGCCTGCATCGGGGCCTGCGCCCTGGCGCCTACGATGACGATTGACAGCGAGACGTTCGGCAAGATGACGACCAAGAAAGTCGCGGAGGTCTTAGGTGACAGAAGCAGCAATAAAGGGTAACGGGAAAAAACGCACGATATTTATCTGCCAGGGCACGGGTTGTGTCTCCGGCAAGTCCCTGGAGATTACCGAAGCTTTGAAGAAGTCCGTGGCGGAGCAGGGCATCAGCGGCGTCAACGTGGACTTTACCGGCTGCCACGGCTTTTGCGAACAGGGCCCGGTAGCCATCGTCGAGCCCGAGGGCATCTTTTACACCCATGTCACCGTGGCCGACATGCCGGAAATAGTCGAATCCCATTTCAAGAACGGGAAGCCGGTCGAGCGCCTGTTCTATAAAGACCCGGCCAGCGGCCAGGCTATTCCCTACCACAAGGACATCAAGTTTTACAGTATGCAGCAGCGCATCATCCTGCGCAACTGCGGCCGTATCAACCCGGAGAGGATTGAAGACTATCTGGCCACTGGCGGCTATGAAGCCTTGAAAAAAGTGCTGAAGGAGATGACCCCGAAGCAGGTTATCGAGGAACTCAAGCGTTCCGGCCTGCGCGGTCGCGGCGGCGCCGGGTTTTCCACCGGCCAGAAGTGGGAGTTCTGCCATAACGCCCCCGGCGACCAGAAGTACATGATATGCAACGCCGATGAAGGCGACCCCGGGGCGTTCATGGATCGCAGCACCATGGAAGGCGACCCCCTGACCGTCATCGAGGGGATGACCATCGCCGCCTATGCCATCGGGGCTTCCGAGGGCTATATCTACATCCGCGCCGAGTACCCGCTGGCCGTCAAGCGCGTCCGCCTGGCCCTCAAACTGGCCGAGGAAAAAGGCTTCCTCGGCAATAAGATACTCGGCTCGAATTTCAGTTTCCGCATTCACGTTAAAGAAGGGGCCGGGGCCTTCGTCTGCGGCGAAGAGACGGCCCTGATGGCCTCCATCGAAGGCAAGCGCGGTATGCCCCGCTCGCGACCGCCGTTCCCGGCCACGTCGGGACTATGGGGGAAACCGACCACGATTAACAACGTAAAATCACTCGCCACGGTACCGGTGATTATCGCCCGGGGCGCGGACTGGTATGCCAGCACCGGCACCGAGAAAAGCAAGGGCACCTGCGTCTTCGCCTTGACCGGCAAGATAGCCAACTGCGGCCTGGTTGAGGTGCCGATGGGGATACAGCTACGCAAAATCATCATGGAAATCGGCGGCGGGATACCGGGCGGCAAGAAGTTCAAGGCCGTCCAGACCGGCGGGCCTTCCGGCGGCTGTCTGCCGGAAAACTACCTCGACCAGCCGGTCGATTACGAGTCGCTGACCGCCGCCGGCTCCATGATGGGGTCCGGGGGCATGGTCGTCATGGACGAGGAGACCTGCATGGTCGATGTCGCCCGCTACTTCCTGTCGTTCACGCAGGCCGAGTCCTGCGGCAAGTGCGTCCCCTGCCGCGTGGGCACAAAGCAAATGTTAGATGTCCTGATAAGGATTTGCGGCGGAGAAGGCCGGCCGGAGGACATTACCCTGCTGCAGGAAATGGGCAATAACATCAAGGCGGGTTCACTCTGTGCCCTGGGGCAGACGGCCCCGAACCCGGTCCTGACCACGCTGCGCTATTTCCGCGATGAATACGAGGCGCACATCAACGAGAAAAGATGCCCGGCGATGGTCTGCACCGCCCTGGTCCGTTACTATATCCTGCCGGATAAGTGCATGGCCTGCGGCATCTGCGCCCGCAACTGTCCGGTCGAGGCCATCACCGGCGCCAAGAGAATGGTACATGTCATCGACCAGGAGAAGTGCGTCAAGTGTGGCACCTGTCTCGAAGTCTGCCCGGAGAAGTTCAGCGCCATCACCAAGGTATCCGGGAAGGAGCTGGATGTTCCCCGTGAGCCCACCCCTATCAGGGTGGAAAAACCGAAGGTACAGGCAGTGACGTAAAATTTGACTTCCTCTCCCCTCGCGGGAGAGGATTGAGGTGAGGGGGAATAATGCCGAATTTCAGTGAAGAAGAGAGGCAACAATACATATCAGGATTACTCGAAGGTTTTTATAAACGCGCTAAAGAAAAACCAGGTAAACAAATAATCGGACTCAAAATATTATTATCTCTTACAAAGGATAGTAGTTCGTTTGTTGAAAAAAAAAGGGATTCGACGCCAAGCCAAAGGCAAGTTTGGCAATTACAAAGGTTGTGGAATGTGGGGGTCGATAAATAAAATCGTAGATAAGCAAAGCGGACATTTAAGATATCGTTTAAAACCTGAATTTTTTGACGCCCTATTAAAAGTAATGAATGAAAAATATCCGGACTGATTCATTGCCGCTATTACTATCTTGTCATTGCGAGGAGCGTAGCGACGTGGCAATCTCTATCATTGGAATAGATACAAGATTGAGATTGCCACGCCTCCGCCTGCGGCGGATGGCTCGCAATGACATGGGAGCAATATGGACATTACTCTAACCATCAATGTACAGGAAGTCAGCGCCGAACCGGGCATGACGGTGCTGGAGGCCGCGCAGGCGGCGGATATTTACATTCCTACCCTCTGCCACTATCATGACCTCGAGCCGTACGGGGGCTGCCGCCTCTGCCTGGTAGAGATTGAAAAGATGCGCGGCCTGCCGACCGCCTGCACCACGCCGGTCACCAGCGGCATGAAGGTGACCACGGAGTCGGCGGCCATTAACGAGGTCCGCCGGGCGGCGCTGGAGCTGATACTGACCACCCACCCGTGCGACTGCCTGGAGTGCCACCGCCGCAAGCGCTGCAGTCCCACCGACATCTGCCTGCGGCACGTCGCCGTGACCGACCGCTGCGTCGTCTGCCCGGCCAATGAAGACTGCGAGCTCCAGCAGGTCGTCGACTATCTCGGCGTCCACCAGCTCCACATACCGCGGGACACAACGCCGCGCGATATCGATACCA
>MGNQ01000045.1:4792-31687 GCA_001796865.1 Chloroflexi bacterium RBG_16_56_11 | reverse complement strand
CCTCGACCGGAACCGCTGTATCCTCTGCGCCCGCTGCGTGCGCGCCTGCCAGGAAATCACCTGCGTCGGCGCCATCGACATGGCCTACCGCGGCTACGGCATGAAAGTAGCTACCTTCGGCGACACGTCATTGATGGACTCGATTTGCCGCTCCTGCGGCGAGTGCATGGTGCGCTGCCCGGTGGGCGCCATGTTCCCCAAAGAGACGGTACGCCCGGAGCGTGAGGTCAAGACCGTCTGCCCTTACTGCGGCGTCGGCTGCTCCATGTACCTGGGGGTCAAAGATAATCAAATAGTCGGCGTCCGCGGCGACCCCGAAGGCCCGGTCAACCGGGGCAAGCTCTGCGTGAAGGGCCGTTTCGGCATCGCCGAGTTCGTCAACCACCGCGACCGCCTGACCACGCCGCTCATCAGGAAGAATAACCGGCTGGTGGAAGCCTCCTGGGACGAAGCCCTCGACCTGGTCGCCCGCAAGCTGGGACAGTACCGGGGGGACGAGGTAGCGGTGATTTCCTCGGCGCGGAGTACCAACGAAGACAACTACGTCATCCAGAAGCTCGCCCGGGCGGTGCTGGGCACCAACAATATCGACCACTGCGCCCGCCTCTGACATGCCCCCACGGTGGCCGGTCTGGCCACGGCCTTCGGGAGCGGCGCGATGACCAACTCCATCGCCGACATCAGCGAGGCGCGCTGCATTCTGGCCATCGGCACCAACACCGCCGAGGCCCACCCCATTATCGGCATGAACGTCCGCCAGGCGGTCCGCCTCGGCGGCACCAGGCTCATCGTCGCCAATCCGCTGGAAATCAGCCTGGTGCGCGACGCCGACCTCTTCTTACAGCACCGTCCCGGCACGGATGTGGTGCTGCTGATGGGCATGATGAAGGTCATCGTCGACGAGGGGCTGATTAACGCGTCTTTCATCGAGGAACGCTGTGAAAACTACGACTTCTTCAAGGACTCGCTCAAGGCCTACCCGTTGAGCCTGGTGGAGAAGGTGACCGGCGTACCCGGAGAGAAGGTCGCCCGGGCCGCCCGCATGTACGCCACCACCGCGCCGGCTTCAATACTCTACACGATGGGCATCACCCAGCATACCCACGGCACGGACAACGTCATGGCCGTGGCCAACCTGGCGATGCTCACCGGGAATATCGGCAAGCCCGGCTCGGGCGTCAATCCCCTGCGCGGCCAGAACAACGTCCAGGGGGCCTGCGACATGGGCGCCCTCCCCAACGTCTATTCCGGCTATCAGTCCGTGGCCGACCCCATCATGAAGGAGAAGTTCGAGGACGCCTGGGGCTGTACCCTGAACCCCAGCCCGGGCAAGACCCTCTCCGAGATTTTCCCGGCCGCCCACGAAGGCGAAATCAAGGCTATCTACCTCATAGGGGAGAACCCTTCGTTGAGCGATCCCGACGGCAAACATGTCCGCGAGGCGTTGCATCGACTGGAGTTCTTTGTCGTCCAGGATATTTTCCTGTCCGAAACGGCCGAGCTCGCCGACGTCGTCCTGCCGGCGGCCAGTTTCGCCGAGAAGGACGGCACCTTCACCAACACGGAGCGCCGTATCCAGAGGGTGAGAAAGGCCATCGAGCCGGTGGGCAACAGTCGCCCGGACTGGTGGATCGCCTGCCAGGTAGCCCGGCGAATGGGAGCTAAAGGCTTCGATTTCGAACATCCTTCTCAGATAATGGACGAGATTGCCCGCCTCACGCCGAGCTACGGGGGCATCAGCTTTAAGCGACTCGAAACGGAGAGCCCGCAGTGGCCCTGCCCCACCGAAGAGCACCCGGGGACGTCCATCCTCCACACCACGCTCTTTTCCCGCGGGAAGGGGCATTTCGTCCCGCTTACCTATAAACCTTCGGCGGAATCACCGGATGCCGAATACCCGCTGGTCCTAACCACCAACCGCAGCCTGTTCCAGTACCATACCGGCACGATGACCCGCAGGGTGAAGGGACTCAATCTCTTCCGCAGCGAGGAGCTGGTGGCGATTAATCCCGCCGACGCCAAATCCCTTGACGTAGCGAATGGCGAGATGGTGCGGGTGGTCTCCCGGCGCGGCGACGTCACCGCTAAAGCCCTGGTCACAGACTCTTCCCCGCCCGGCACCATCGCCATGACCTTCCATTTCTGGGAGAGCCCCACCAACGAGCTGACCAATCCCGCCATGGACCCGGTGGCCAAGACGCCGGAACTTAAAGTGTCCGCGGTAAGGGTTGAGAAGATAGCCAAAGAGCCGGTGAAGACAGGCTAGGGTGGGTTGCGTCTGCGGAAAACCCTAAACAATCCACCAAATCTTCAATTTTACGTCATTCCCGCGCAGGCGGGAATCCAGCCAGTCCAACCCACCTGGATTCCGTATCAGGTACGGAATGACATTTCAGATGGTCTTTGTGTTGCTACCCCTCCTCCTGCAATATCCTCTGCGCTGTGATGGCCGCGATGGCCCCATCCCCTACCGCCGTCACCACTTGCCGGGGCGAGCCGCTCCGGATATCTCCGGCCGCTAGCAGGTAAGGCACCTCTGTCTCCATCCGCTCGTTAACGATAATCTGTCCCTGTTTATCCAGCGGCACGATACCCTCTAGGTAACTGGTGTTAGGCTCCAGCCCGATATGCACCAGGACGCCGTCCACTTTCAGGGACTCTTTTTTCTTACCGGCTACTAATTCGATAGATTCCACTTTCTCTTTGCCCGTGATGGCCTCGACCCTCGTGCCGCAGCGGACCTCTATCTTCGGGTCGGCCTTCAGCCGGTCGCAGAGGACGGCGGTGGCCGTCAGTTTCGGCATAGCCTCGATGAGTATGACCTTAGAGGCGATTCGCGCCATGTAAAGGGCCTCGGTCACGCCAGCGTCGCCCCCGCCGCACACCGCCACCACCTGACCGGCATAATGGCCGCCGTCGCAGAAGGCGCACTCGAAAACGCCCTTCCCCGCCAGCTCCGCCTCGCCGGGAACACCCAGTTTTTTATTCTTGGAGCCCCCCGTGAAAATAATAATATTGGTGGTAAATCCCTGCCCGCGGGAGCAGCCGACATAGCGCGTACCGGAAAAGAGCTCGATGCCGGTGACCTCGGCCGGCTCCGTGGTGAGGCCGTATTTCCCGGCCTGTTTCACCATCTCCGAAGCAAGCTGCGCCCCCGCGACGCCCCCGGCGAACCCGGGGTAGTTCTCGATTAGCTCGATGTTACGGATATAGCCGCCGGGAGTATCCTTATCGAGGAGCAGAGTGCGCCGGTTGGCCCGGCTTAAATACAATCCAGCCGTCAGCCCCGCCGGCCCCCCGCCGATAATCACGACATCCCAGTCAAACATGATACTCCTTCCTCATTACTTCGTGCCCTATTACCATTCCGATGAAAATCGGAATCCAGATATCCTGGATTAGCTACCATACGCGGCTTGCCCAAACAGGTCTTTCCATAGAGGATTTACTTTCTCTATTAGCGTTAATTTCCACCTTCTTTTCCACTCCTTGATTTGTTTCTCCCTCCGGAGAGCAGACTCAAAGTCGTCGCACTGCTCAAAATAGACCAGTGTATGGACGCCGTATTTTCTCGTAAACCCCTTCACAACGTCATTTTTATGTTCGTAAATCCGGCGTAAAAGATCATTAGTGCAGCCTACGTATAATGTGCCGTTACGCTTACTTGCCAATATATAAACAAAATAATCTCTCATGGAGTTGACCTGAATACCTACTTTCGTCGGTATGGTTATAATTCCAAAAACAGATAACTTTAAATATTTTTCTCCATGAAACAAATCGTAAACGGCATATTCCCGAAATGCTCAATCGATTTTTCTTTAAAACCCATGCCTTGATACCAGTCTTTCAGGACCGTTTGTTCGTTCACCATGGCGAGAGAGAGTTTGTTAATACCTCTTGTTCTTAAGTAATCTATGACCTTTTTCACAAGCTCACGGCCATATCCATGATGGCGAAACTCGGGTAGCACCGCCAGTCTTTTCATGAAATATACCCCGTCTGTTTCCTCCTGAACCGCGACAAATCCTATTTGCCGGTTACCGACGAAAAACCCGAAAAACACCGCCCCACTATCTCTCAGCTCTTCAAGCTGCTTTAGAGTCATAAAGGCCGGCGAATAAGGTGCCGTTTCTTCCGTAAGTCCCATCTCCGCGGTCACTGTCCCGAAGCCACGCCGGATGATCTCAACACTGTCGCCCAGCGGGTCGCTCGTGATGTCTTTAATCGTTGCCGCCGTAACTGCCAAAGGGTCCCTCCCGAGTTCAAATAATCATTAAACAGGATAACAGACACGTATAGGACGGTCAATGCCTTGACAGCGATTAAGAGATAATTTGATAATTGGCAGTAATCAACTATTTGGACTGTGTTTAAGGAGCGGATATGAAGGTACAGAACTACCGCCAGGTGAAGAACATCATCGCGGGGTCGGGCGTGACCATGCGTGTCGTCGCCGGCCCGGCGGAAAAGGCGCCGAACTTCGTCATGCGTGTCTTCGAGATAGAAAAAGGTAGCGCCACGCCGCTGCACACCCATCCCTGGGAACACGAAATTTTCATCGTCTCCGGCAAGGGAGTGGTGAGGGGCGCCGGCCGGGAAAGCCCGCTCCAGGAAGGCGATGCCGTCACCGTGCTGCCGGGAGAGCAACACAGCTTCCTGAACACCGGCCGGGATATATTCCGCCTGATATGCGTCGTCCCGCTGGTCGACGGCAAGATGCCCGGGATGCCCGCCCGGGACTGAGTGTCAAAGCCGAGAATACGATGTTTGACGAATTGACAGCTATCTGCGGGCCCAGCTGTGCCGGTTACCCCGCCTATATCGCCACCCTCAACCATGATCGAGAGGGACTTTCCCGCATCGCTACTGAATGGACGCAGGCCCTCAAGCGAAATTTTACACCTGACGATATAATCTGCGATGGCTGCCGCGTCCCGGGCGGTCGGCGTTCCGCCTACTGGGCGACCTGCGACATCCGTAATTGCGCTCAAAGTAAAGGACATATCACCTGCGCGCACTGCGCCGCATGCCCCTGCGAAAAAATCGTGGCACCCTTGGCCCGGGAATGCCTGGCTGATTTGAAGAAGTCCTTACCGGATGTCCGCTAGAGTATATCTGTTCCCAAACAATCAGCCGGATAAAATGAAAGGAGCACGAATGCCCGCAACCGGAGGAGAACTGCTCGTTGACCTGCTAAAAACCTCAGGGGTAGAATACATCTTCTGCTCCCCCGGCACAGAATGGACGCCGGTCTGGGAAGCGTTGCTGAAACAACAGGGACAGGGCGAGACGACCCCGAAATACATCAACTGCCGCCACGAGATTCTGGCTATCAGCATGGCCATGGGTTACGCCGAGATTACCGGAAAGCTGCCGGCCGTCCTGCTTCATTCCGGCGTCGGGGCCCTCAGCGGGTCGCTGGCCATCCGCAACGCCTATGTCGGGCGGGTACCGATGCTCATTTTCAGCGGCGAGACCTGTGAGCACTGCGGCGATGACGAAGTGAGGGCGCAGGGCTGGCACTGGCTCGGGCTGCTCTCGGATATCGGCGGACCAGCTTCACTCGTTAGAGATTATGTTAAATGGAGCAACCGGGTCGACTCTCCGGATGGCCTGGTCGATGCCATTTCCAGGGGCAGCCGGATAGCCCTCTCGGCGCCGCCGGGTCCGGTTTTCATCTCCGTCCCCACGGAAATTCTGCTCAGACGAACCAATGCCTATGTCAGCCCCGCTCCCTCAATCATCACGCCCGTCCTTCCCGCAGCTGTGGACATAGAAAAAGTGTCTGTAAAACTCATCAATAGCAAGCGGCCAATCATCATCGGGGAACACGCCGGCAAAAAACCGGAGGCGGTGCGGAGGCTGGCCGAGCTGGCTGGACTACTGAGTATACCCGTCTTCGAGGCCTCTCTGCCTTATACCTCCAACTTCCCGAAGGAAAATCCCCTCTACATGGGCTACGATACCTCGGCAGCGCTTCAACAGGCCGACCTTGTGTTCGTGGTCGGCGGCCTGACGCCCTGGTATCCGCCATCGGCCGGTCCCGGGGACGGCGCCACGGTGATAATGCTGGACGAAGCCCCCCAGCACGAGCGGCTGCCCCACTGGGGATACCGCGCCGATTTATTCATCGACGCCGATATCGAGTCGACGCTGGCCGGACTGGTGGATACCATCCGGGACAAAGTCGCCCGGAGGAAAAAGATTACCGGGATTCTGAGCCAGAGGCTGGTCGAATGGAGGACAAGGCACGACACGATGCTGCGGCGCTGGGAAGACGACGCCCGGGCCGGAAAGGACACCATGCCCATCGCCACGAGATGGTTCCTTCACGAGGCGAAAAAGGCATTACCGGCCGGGGCTATCATCCTGGACGAGACGTTGACCCACACGCGTTTCGTTCATCAGTACCTGGCCGAACCCGGCGGCTATATTAAGTCCGCCTACGGTGGCCTGGGAGTGGGCATGGGAGAAGCGGCGGGCGTGAAGCTGGCGTGCCCGGACCGGCCGGTTATTCTTATCATCGGGGACGGGGCTTTCAACTATAATCCTGTCCTCGCGGGACTCGGCGTCTATCAGGAGTACGGACTGCCCGTTTTCATCATCATCATGGACAACGGCGGCTACGGCGCCATGAAGTGGGGGCACCAGCGATTGTATCCGGAGGGCTGGGCCGCCCGCCGGAACAGGTTCCTTGGGGTGGATATCACCCCGGCGCCGGACTACGTTAAAGTGGCCGGGGCGTTCGGGTTTTACGGAGAAAAACTTCAGGAGCCCGGAGAAATAGAAGCCGCCATGAAACGGGGACTAAAGCAAATCGCCGACGGTAAGTCCGCCCTGCTCGATGTAATCCTGGAAAGCTCGCCGCCGTTCCCGCCACCACCCCGACCGGCCGGAAGTTGACAACGGTATCATGGCGGAATATGATACCTTTACCTCAATGTAATAATAATAAAACATCAGGGAGGAAAGACAACATGAAGGCACTGGTGACGGGGGCCACGGGTCTTATCGGGTCAAGTATTGTCCGGGAGCTTCTCAAGGATGGTGTCGAAGTCAGGGCAATGGTGAGGGAAAAGAGCGACACCCGGAACATCGACGGCCTGGCTATTGAAAGGGTTAGCGGCGATATCAGGGACGCTGAATCCATGGGCCGCGCACTGAAAGGCATCGAGGTCTTCTACCAGGCGGCGGCCCTGTATACGATGGACTCGCCGGAAAAACTATACTATGACATCAACGTCGAAGGTACGAAAACGGCTTTGACCGCCGCTCTGAAACAGGGTACACCGAAGGTAGTCTATACCAGCAGCATCGCGGCGATCGGCTGCACGGGCACCACTCCCGCCAACGAGGGGACGGAATGGAACTGGGCGCACCTGGGACTACCCTATGTCACGACGAAATACCTCGGGGAGCAGGCAGCCCTGGAATTCTGTAAACAGGGGCTGCCGGTAGTGGTCGTGAATCCCGCCGGCGTCATCGGCGTGCGGGATATCAAACCCACCCCTACCGGACAGATTATACTGAACGTCCTCAACAGGAAGTATCCGGGCTACCCGGATGGCGGCAACAATTTCGTCGATGTCGAGGACGTGGCTCGAGGACACGTCCTGGCGGCACAAAAAGGCAGAACCGGTGAAAGGTACATACTGGGAAATACGAATATGACCTTTAAAGACTTCTTTAAACTCGTCGCCGAGGTGGCCGGGACACGACCGCTGACTATGAGGCTGCCGGCCGGCCTGATGATAACGCTTGGATATACGTACCAGGCGATTTCCGCTATTACCAGAAAACCGCCATTGCTTAAGCCCAATAGCGCCAGGTTTGCCTGCGAGACCGCTTTTTACAATCCCTCGAAAGCGGTCAACGAGCTGGGCATGCCGCAAACACCCTTAAGGACGACCGTGGAAAAAGCGGTCAACTGGTTCCGGGAAAACGGGTATGTGAAAGCAAAATAAAAAGGACGAACTCCAATGTCCATCAAAGAGAATAAAGCGGTTATCCGCCGCGCTTATGACCTTATGAACCGCGGAGACCTGACCGGGTTTTTTCATCTCCTGGCTCCTGAATACACGGAGCACTTCACCGACCGCGACATGCCACTCAAACAAGCCAAGGACTCGAACACCGATTTTTTTACTGCTTTCCCCGATGCCCATGCCACTATTGATGACATGGTTGCTGAGGGCGATAAAGTAGCCGTCCGCGAGACCTGGACAGGGACCCATCGAGGCGAGTACATGGGCATTGCCGCAACCAGGAAAAAAATTAACATCACCAATACGCTCATCGTGAGAATCGCCGGCGGTAAATGGGCGGAACTGTGGGGCACCGCGGATGAACTGCGCCTGATGCGGCAGCTCGGCGCTATCCCAAAGATGTAAATAAGAAAAGCATGATATATGTCCGTAAAAGAAAATAAAGCCCTCGTACGCCGCGTGGTCGAGTTCTGGAACAATAGAGACCTGGATGCCTTCTTCCGGATTCTTGCCCCGGAATATGTTGAGCACCTCCCCACCGGTGATGTTACCTTAGAGCAGCTTAGGCAGTTTGCCCCCAGGTTTTTCGCTGCTTTCCCTGATATTCACTTTACCATTGAACAAATGGTAGCCGAGGGGGGCAAGGTGGCCTTGATGGTGAACTGGAAAGCCACCCACCGGGGCGAGTACATGGGCATCCCTGCTACTGGAAAGAAGATTGATATTTCCGTGGCTTATATAATTAAAATCGTCGGCGGCAGGTGGGTGGAGTTCTGGAACGTCACCGATACACGGTTAGCGCAGCAGCTTGGGGTTAATCCCAAACAATAAAAGGAGGATTACGATGTCGATTAAAGAGAACAAAGCCACTATCTACCGGGTATTCGCAGAAATTACCAAAGGCAACCTGGAAATTATTGATGAGTGTTTTGCCGATAGCTTTATCAGAAACGCCGCCGATGGGACGGAGATGGGTAAAGACGGCTACAAACAACTATGTGGCCTTCTGGTGAAAGCCTTCCCTGATTTCCGTATCACGATTAATGATATCGTCGCCGAAGGTGATAGAGCGGCATTCCGGTTCACCTGGTCGGGAACGATGCCGGGAGTAGCCGGTAGCGTTACCGCAGGCAACCATATCGCGGTAACCGAGGATTATTTCTGCCGTTTTAAAGACGGGAAAATTATAGAGTTTAAAAACCTGGTGGACCAACTCATCGGTCATAAGGCGCGTTTGGAAGAAAACAAAGTCCTTGTACGCCGCGTATATGAACAAATAAACCAGGGCAAACTGGACGCATTTTTTAACCTGTGCACCGCCGATTACGTCGAGCACCTGACCGACCGCGATATGTCCCTGGAGCAGTCTAAAGAGTTCGAAGCCAGGTTCTTCGTTGACTTCGGTAATATTAATATTACCGTTAACCACATGGTCGCCGAAGGAGACGAGGTAGCCGTCATGGTGACCTGGAGGGCTACACATAAAGGTACCGGGAAAAAGATAGAAATGACCAATGCCAACATTTTTAAAATTGCCAACGGTAAGTTTACAGAAATCTGGAACGTAACAGACATACGCCTGGCTCAACAGCTTGGGATGGTTCCCGGGCACTAAATAAAGGAAATTGTCATTCTGAGCCGAAGTCCTGAGCGCAGCGAAGGGGCAGCGAAGAATCCGCTACCTCTATCACAATAACGGATTCTTCAGTCGCGTAGTTTACACTAAGCGAAGCGAACGTGCTCCTTCAGAATGACATTAATGTGCCCTGTCATTCCCGCGCAGGCGGAAATCCCAGCAGTGGGGGAAAAGTGATTCTGGATCCCGACTTCCGTCGGGATGGTATTATTAACCTGGGAGGCATCTAATATGTTTAAAGTCAGAGGCAAGCTCATCGGGTTCATGAACGATGTCGAAAAATTCCCCTGCCACTTCGACTATAAAATCGGCGAGGAGTTCACCTACGACGGCGAGAGAATCGAAGGGAGGATATGCCCCGGTGTTCTCCTCACCATGGTCCCCGTTTTCTGGCACACCTTTTTTGCCGCCGGACACCCTTACGAACGCATTCTCTTTAAATACGCCGGCCTGGATGCCAAAGACCCTTCGATGAAGAAATATGACGGCATCGGCTTCAGGCCGTTGAAAGAGGTGCCGGCAGGTTCCGGAAACAAATCATCGGTCGTCGTTAAAGTCCGGCGTCCGTCCGGTCTTGTCCCGGGCTCCGGCTTCGGCTGCGCCGACTGCCGGACTTCCGCCTATTTCTCCGTCGAGGCGGTCGACATCGCCAGCGGCGGCTACACCCTCCCCTTTTATAAAAGGGAGATGAGCATACTGGAAAAGGTCGAGAAGAATCCCGGCATGACGGTGGATGAAATCCTGGAGAAATTTACCGATTTCGAGAGGGATGAAATCCATCCCCCGCTTTACGACGTCATCGCGCAGCTGATGCTGGAAGAGCTTGCCGAAGTCGGCTACATCGAGCTGCGTGACGGTAAGGCTTATCCGAAAAAGGCCTCCCAAAACAAACCGGCGCGGCGAAAAAGCCGCCGCCACTGATACATCGTCTACCAACGTGTCATTGCGAGGAGCCGGAGGCGACGTGGCAATCTCATTCTTTGGATTAAGTCTGTGTCAGAGATTGCCACGACCCGACTTCGTCGGGTCTCGCAATGACGTGTCGTGTTGTTTGTTTCCAGACCTCTCCCCCTCCCTTTGCAATGCGTACGACCCCCTTGATACACTATATATCGTAAGCCGAGGAGGGACTGCATGTACGGTTGGATGGGGAAAATACTTCACGTTGACCTGAGCGAATCGATGATAGGCCGGATTCAGACGCAGCCCTACGCCGAAAAATATCTCGGGGGGCGCGGCCTGGCGTCCCGGCTCTACTGGGAAAAGGTCGGCCCGGAAGTAAAGGCCTTCGATCCCGAGAACCGGCTGATGTTCATGACCGGACCGCTGCTCGCCACGGGCGCGCAGGGCGCCGCCCGGATGTCCGTCTCCGGCAAGTCCCCCATGGCTTTCCCGGAAAAATACTGCTACGGTAGCATGGGGGGTCACTTTCCGGCGGAGATAAAAAAGGCCGGCTGGGACGGCATCGTCATCGACGGGCGCGCTCCGAAGCCGGTGTATCTATTGATTTGTGATGACAAAGTCGAACTGTGTGACGCTTCCGGCCTGTGGGGTAAAGGCGCTTACCACGTGGAAGAGCTCCTTCTCAAGGAACACGGCGAAAAAAGCCGCTTCGTCACCACCGGTGTCGCCGGGGAAAACCTGGTCAGGACGTCCGTCCTCTTCGGCTCACAGCTGGCCACGGTAACCGCCGGTTTCGGCGCCGTGATGACCTCGAAAAATCTTAAAGCTATCGTCGTGCGGGGCACGGGGACCATCCCCGTCGCCGACCCCGTCCGACTCAAGGAGCTAAACCGCTATACCGTGCAGATAAAAAAGACCGTGAGCCTGGCGATTACTCCCCGCATCGGCGGCACCAACCACGGCCACTTGCTCAAGGAAATCGGCCAGAGACATTGCTACCAGTGCGGCCTCGTCTGCTCCAAGTATATTTATCGATTCGGCGACGACCCCCGGCTGGAGGGACTGCGTGGCTGCCAGGCGATGGAGTTTTACCTTCCCTGGATATACGGCCATGAAGACGAACCGGCCAAGACCCTTTTCGACGCTCCCACGCTGGCTAATGAATATTCCATCGACACCTTCGAGTTGCAAAGCATGGTCGACTGGCTCTACGCCTGCTACAGTTCCGGGGCCCTCACCGAGGCGGAGACCGGCCTGCCCCTGTCCCGGATAGGCACGCGGGAGTTCCTGGAAAAGCTCCTGCACATCATCGCTTACCGTGAAGGATTCGGCGATATCCTGGCCGAAGGCATGATGAGGGTACGCGATAAAGTATCGGAGAAGGCCCGCGCCTGTTTCCGCTATAATGTCGCCCCCATCGGTACTCATGACGGCGTCCCGCCGCGCGCCTTCCTGGCACATGCCCTGCTTTATCCTTTTGAAGACCGGATGCATCCCATCACCGTCCACGAAATGGGCTATGTCCGCATGCCCTGGAGCATGCACCAGGCCGACCCCGCTTCTTCGCCTATCAGCCCCGAAGTCTACCTGGAAATTGCCCGGCGCTTCTGGGGTAGCGAGGCCGCCGCCGACCAGACTACCTATGAAGGCAAGGCCCTGGCCGCCCGCAATATACAGAACCGGACATACCTGAGGGACAGCCTGGGCCTGTGCGACTACGTCTGGCCGATTACCTACTCTCTGAGCAAACCGGGGAATGTCGGCGATCCGGACCTGGAAGGCCAAATCTTTACCGCGGTCACGGGAGTCCCTGCCGAGGAACTCGGGCCTTACGCTGAGCGAATCTTCAACATGCAGAGATTGATTTTCGTACGTGAGGGACATCGAGTGCCCGAAGACGACTATCCGCCGGAGTTCAACTTTACCGAGCCTCTAAGGTTCGGCGCACACGGCGATAAGATGATCATGCCCGGGCCCGGCGCCCGGCCGGTCGACCTGACCGGGAACAGGCTCGACCGGGACAAATTCAAGACCATGCTGGTGGAATATTACCGGCTGCGCGGCTGGGACGAGAAGACGGGGCTACCCACTAAAAAGACCCTGAAAAAACTGGGGATAGAAGACCTGGCCGGGGCAATTCAGACTCCGGGGAACAAATCATGAAGCCGTTTCACCACCGCTCATGGTGAGCTCGTCGAACCAAGAGCGGCAAACCTGAGCCACCCCCCGACGGGCTCGGGGTGAGCGGGAAACGTAGAATCATCTCCTCACCAAACAGTTTTCTTTTGTATCTATTTTTACACCTTCATCCCCAGCCGCATCTTCATCCTGAGTTTCATCATGTTCCAGCGGCCGGTTTTCCGTGACAGCGTTTCCAGGTTAAAGGTGGCTTTATCTCTCAGGGGCACTTTTTCCGGCTCTTTTTTCACGAGCCGGTTGGCGGCGGGACAGAGAACAACGCAGTTGCCGCAGCCGATACACCGGTCGAGATTTACCCCGGCCACTCCATCGACCATGACGCGGGCATCAAGCTGGCACCGGGTGACGCATTCCTCACAGCCCGTGCACAAAGCCCGGTCGACCTCCACATAAAAGTTGGTAGCGTAAAGCTCCACGGGACGCGGATGCCTCGTCAGCATCTTCAGGAGCACACAGCAGTCACCACAACAGCAGCAGATGGCCTCCGGGTGCCGCGAGTTCTCCGGCTGGAGAACAAGTCCCGCTTTTTGCGCTTTCTCCAGGATAACGAAGGCTTCATCCTTACCGATATAGCGGGCGATGCCCATTTCGACGTGGCGGCGGGCGTGGTCCGGACCTATCAACAGGCACGCCTCGGCAAGGTCGGTACGTTGACAGCCGTCCCCGAGAATCCCGGCGGTCTGCCGGCAGATGCAGTTCGCCACGGCAATCCGCCCGGGGGCATCCTCAACCAGCCTCCTCACGCTATCATAGTCGCTGACTTTATATTTCTCCGGCAGCGGGATACTCTGCGCAACGGGAACGGTGCGCAGGGGGAGAGGCCCTCCCGCGCCCGGTCTGGCTTTAGCGCGCCTCTCCGCCTGGTACTGGTGATAATCCGTTAGCAAATCTCTAGAGAGCCGGTCCACCTGGAAATTGAAGATGCCACCGGCGGCGAATTCCGCGTTGAGGTAATGCGGCTGTTCATAGCCGGACTCGACGCTCAGGATAGTCCCCTTGTGGAGCATCCGCTCCAGAACCTGTTTCAACGCTCCTGGAGTCACGCCGCTATTCCTGATACGATGGAAAATCCGCGCGATCGGCTCGGGCTTCATCGAAAGCTGCATGGCTAGAGAGGCCTCTTCCGGCGTGAAAAAACGTCGCAGAAGCTTGATGTCCAGGCCGGATTCGACCTCGGGAAAGCCTGACGGCAGCCTGTCCAGATATCTCTGCAATTCGCGGTAGACACGGCTATCGTTATCCATCACATCCTCCCGGCATGATGACTTGCTCTGAATCTTACACTCAAGCCACCATGTTGTCAAAAAGTCGATTGAGATATAAGTCACTTACTTCAATATCCCGCACGGGTAGAATGAAACTGATTTATTCCCCGTGATGTCAGAATATATTTAGCATTTAAGGCCAGATGAAGGAGGAAAAATGGAGCACAAGTTACCGGACTTACCCTTTGCGAAGGACGCCCTGGCGCCGCACATCTCGGCGGAGACGCTGGACTACCACCACGGAAAACACCATAAAACCTATGTCGACAACATCAACCGGCTGATACAGGGAACGGAGTTCCAGGACCTCACCCTGGAAGCGATCATCCAGAAAGCGACCGGCGGCATCTTCAACAACGCCGCCCAGGTCTGGAACCATACCTTTTACTGGAACTGCCTGGCGCCAAAAGCGGGCGGGCAGCCGCGCGGTGACCTTTACCAGGCCATCGTGAAAAGTTTCGGCTCGTTCGATAAGTTCAAGGAACAGTTCACGAACGCGGCCGTGACACTGTTCGGCTCGGGGTGGGCCTGGCTCGTGAAGAACGCCGACGGAACACTGGCTATCGAGACCACCGGCAACGCCGATAATCCCCTGAAAAAGGGGAAAAAGGCCATGCTCACCTGCGACGTCTGGGAGCATGCCTATTACATCGATTACCGGAACGCCCGGGCGAAATACGTCGAGGCTTTCTGGAACCTGGTCAACTGGCAGTTCGTGGCCGCCAACTTTAAATAGCGGTAGGCGGATCCGGGAAAACCGTCTGGAGATTAAAGAACACCGGCTCAGCGTGGATATTGAAAGGGACTTTTATGAAGAAAGTGCTTATCGCTTATTTCAGCCTGTCCGGCAATACGGAGAAAATGGCGCAGTACGTGGCTGAGGGGGTGCGGATGAGCGGGCAACAGGCCGCCGTGAAGAAGGTCTCGGCCATTAAAAGCGCCGCCGACCTGGCCGGATACGACGGATATATCTTCGGCTGTCCCACCTACTACCGGGACATGACCGAGCCGATGAAGCAGTTCCTTTTCCTGGCGAAAAAAGCGGCCCTGGCGGGGAAACCGGCGGGGGCGTTTGGCTCTTACACCCATGATGGTGCTGCCGCCGGGATGGTCTTCGACACTATGCAGCATGTCTTCCAGATGGAGCCGTTCGAGCTCGGGCCGCTCAGTGTAAAAGATATCATGCTGGAAGAGACGGGTAGAGGTCAGGAGCGGAGGACCTACGTCGCCGGAGAAGTCCACGGCAATCCCGGTGAAGGCATGCGGGCCTGCCAGGACTACGGCAGGACGTTCGGAGAGAAACTGGGCGCCTGAGCCGGGATTTAGCGCCGGACCTCCTGGCACTACGAACCAGCCCTGTTTACCGTCAAGGTCAGGCGGTACTCCTCAGGCTGTATTTGCTTCGTTGATACCGGATACGGCTGCACGTCGAAGGCAATCCGGTACGCTTCGAAATCGGTATCAGGACTCCCGGAAAGGCCCGGCTGTGTCAACGTCAGGGAGCGCGATGTTCCTTTATAGGCGATGTCGACGAGGCATTTCACGTCTCCCGCCTGGATACATACCACGTCGCTGGGGCACCGGCTGTCGCCGGTCATCTCGACGAACCCTATTTTCAGTTGTTCTCCGGCGACGGAGGCGGACTGCCCCGGCGCCAGCGTGAACTTCTCTCCCAGTTCGACTTTCCTCGCGTTATCGCCAGAGCAACCAACCAACAGCGATAGCGCCAATAGTATTCCCGCCAGTATAAATGCAGCCCGAAAATGTTTTTCCATGCGACTCCTTATCACCGGACACCGGCTTACCGATTCACCTACTTCGCCGACGGGT
Source organism: Chloroflexi bacterium RBG_16_56_11 (assembly GCA_001796865.1). Classification (GTDB taxonomy): domain Bacteria; phylum Chloroflexota; class Dehalococcoidia; order Dehalococcoidales; family RBG-16-60-22; genus RBG-16-56-11. The sequence continues at coordinate 15,866 of MGNQ01000045.1, read as the reverse complement.
CATTCTGCATTATCCCGAAACGGTTGCCTTCGGTATCCAGGAAATAGCCGTACTGGCCGATACCGGGGATGGTCATCTTCGGGCTGACAGCTTTGCCCCCGGCCGCGGTAATCTTCCTGGCGAACTCATCGTATGAAGACACACCGATGGTATTCACCGTGGTCGAACTATCAGAGCGGGGCATGATGGCGCCGTTGATACCGGGTTCACTATTCTCACCTGTGGTAACCAGCCAGTAGTCCGTCGGACCGGCCCATTTCTCTATTTTCCAACCGAAGACCTTCGTGTAGAACCTGGCTGACCTTCCCGGATTATCTACGCCGATTTCAAAATGAATTACTCTGGGCATTCGATAATACTCCCTTCGATACCTCTTCCGGAGATTTTCAAAAAATACCATTACCCACCCGCAAACTGCGCTCCTAACACCTTTTCCAGCACGTTTTTCACTACCATGTTGTCGCCCACGTAAAGCACGATAAGTTTACCTGACAGATAGAAATGCGGTGTCGCCACCCACGTAATCATAGAGGTTCCGACACTACTGCCACCGGGAGACACCAGCTTTGACTGCGCCTCGGCGGTGGACCTATCACCGTATTCGAAGACCTGCACATCTTCATCGTTTAATTTAATTATCCTGCCGCCGACGGTGAAAAATTCCTGATTAACGCTGCCACCCTCCGCTACGGTAGCGCCTGCCTGGCGTAGACTCGCTTCAAGGCTGGCGTAGTCAATTACGGCCGTGCCGGTCGGTGCAGGTGACTCCGTCTTTCCGGTGCAACTAAGCACTAAAACACTTAAGAGCACAATAACGATGACGATGCCGAGATAGCCGCTTTTCATTTTCTTACTCCTGACTTAAAACAATGATATACGCCTTCACGTATTGTAAAATCCCGGCACTTGAAAAGTCATTAAATTATCCTGGAAATAGTTGCAAAATTATTACATCTGGTCAGGTATCCGGTTATGGTCCTCCCCAAGGGGCGCGCTATCGTCTATAATTAATATATATCAAGCGTAAACATGGAGGTGGAAAATGCCCAGGGCGTTCTGGAAGGGAGCTATCAGCTTCGGTATGGTCAGCATACCGGTGAAAATGTACATCGCGACGATGACGCGCACACCAAGCTTTCACATGCTACATAAAAAATGCCTGACCCGCCCCAGGCAGGTGCTGCACTGTGAGAAAGACAACGAGTATTTCAGCTCCAAGGACACGGTCCGCGGTTACGAATATTCCAAGGAGCAGTACATCGTCCTGAAAGAAAGCGATTTCGAAAAAGTGCCGGTGCGGACCACGCACGCTATCGACATCACCGGATTCGTCAAGGAGGAGGAAATCGACCCGGTCTACTATTACGGAAGCCATTACCTGGAGCCGGAGGAGCTGGCCGCCAAGCCGTTCTGCCTGCTGAGAGAGGCCCTGCGCCAGAGCGGCCGGGTGGGACTGGCCAAGGTAGCCTTCCAGAGGCGCGAGCACCTCGGCTGTATCCGCCCCCTGGACTCAATCATGATTATGCACACGATGCACTACCGGGACGAAATACTACCCCGCAGCGAAATCACCGTCCCGGAAAAAGAGTTCACCAAAGACGAGCTGAAAATGGCCGGGTCTCTGATTGACGTCATGGTGAAAAAGTTCGACCCCGGCGATTACCGCGACGAGTACCCCAGGGCCCTGGAGGAGATAATCAAAGCCAAGCTGGCCGGCCAGGAAATCAAGGTGCTGGAAATGCCGAAGTACGAGGAGATACCCGACCTCATGTCCGCCCTCAAGGCGAGTATCGAGGCGGCCACCCGGGAGTCCGCCACGCGGCCGAAGGCTCAAAAGGTTCCGGCCGCCCGGAAAACGCGGGCTTAGGACTGGAGCCGCCAGACAGCATCTCTTTGAGCTGAAGGGCGTTCCGCACCGGGGAGTCGGCGTACTTGTTGGTAAATATCACGTGGACCGCACCGGCCGCTTCGGCCATCCCTTTCAGGCGCGGCACCCATTCCTGAAGCTCTGTTTCGTCGTACAGATACCGGAACTTTTCTCCAGGAGAAACGCCTTTAAGCTCCCAGGCAGCGGCGTTCCGACCGTGAAAGCGGACGATGCCGGGGGACGCGGTGACCTCACCCAGGGGAGGTAGGCTTGTCCGGAAACCCTGCGGCTCATCGACGCAGACCAGAGCCAGCTCCTGACCCTTCAGAAATTTCAGAGTACTCTCCCGGTGCGTATCGTCCAGCCAGGTGCCGACGCGGAACTCCACCGCTAACCGGTGCCGCGGCAGCCTTTCGCGGCATTGTTTGATGTACTCGAGGTTATCCGGGCCGGGATGGAACCACGGCGGGAACTGGAAAACGATCGCCCCCAATTTACCCGCCGCCGCGAAGGCCTCCGCCGTCCGGCCGGTGGCCTCCCAGAGCTCCTCGATGGCTTCCGGCGGAAGATGGTGCTGATAAACGCTGGCTTTTTTCTCGATACGGTCGGCGTATTTTTCCCTGATTCCCCGCGGGAGGGAGGTATACGGCGTGGGATGCCCGGTAAACAGGCTGAAAGCTCTGATATCGAAGGTAAAATCACCGGGCGTATTTTCCAACCAAAGCTCCAGGTTACGCCGCGTGGGGAAATAGTGATAGCTGGCGTCAATCTCGGCGACATTGAACTGCGCGCTATAGTACCGCAGCCTTCCGGCGGGTGTGTTAACCGCGGCAGGATAAAATCCGCTGGCCACCAGGGAACGGTCCGCCCAGGCGGAAATGCCGATAACGATTTTACCCATCTCAGCCTCCGAAAATAACGATAGTAATATTATGGCATGATTTCAGTAGTCAGGCTACTTTCAAGGCGGTATAATGGTATCCGGAATGCTCGGAGAATACGACAAGAAGCGTGACTTCCGGCGTACGCCGGAACCGGCCCCAACAGCACCGGCAGCCGGTGCCGGGCCGTTGCTTTTCGTGGTACAGAAGCACGCCGCCAGACGGCTCCACTACGACCTACGCCTGGAGCTCGACGGCGCCCTCAAGTCCTGGGCCATACCGGGTGGTCCTTCCCTTGACCCGCAGGTGAAGCGCCTGGCCGTCATGGTGGAGGACCATCCTCTCGACTACGCCTCCTTCGAGGGCAATATTCCGGCCGGTGAATACGGGGCCGGCCAGGTAATCGTCTGGGACCGCGGCGACTACTCTCCGGACGAAGAAGGCAAACTGTCCTTCGGGGACAGGGATGAAGCCAGCGAACGCCTCAGGCGGGGTCTGGCCGCCGGTAAGCTCTCCTTCACCCTGCGGGGACATAAGCTCAAGGGGTCGTGGACACTGGTGAAAATGAAGCGGGGCCAGAACGACTGGCTACTCATCAAGCACCGCGACGAACAGGCGGATACCGCCAAAAATATACTGGACAAAGATAGGTCGGTGGTTTCGGGACTGACTATCGACAACCTCAAGGCAGGGAAAAAGGCTTCTGCTCCGACGTCCACCGCGCCGGGACTTGATAACGTCGCCAGCGCCCGCCGTACGGCGTTTCCCGCCCGCCTGGCCCCCATGCTGGCGTCCAGCGCCGAAAGACCTTTCTCCGACCCCGATTGGCTCTTCGAGCCGAAGCTTGACGGTTACCGGACCATCGCCGCTATCAGCGATGGCAGGGTACGCCTGCTCTCCCGGAACGGCCTGGATGTCACCGAAAAATACGCCGTCATCGTCGAAAGTCTGCGCCGGCAGCCAGCCGCCTCCCTGGTACTTGACGGAGAGATAATCGCCCTGGACGAGAAAGGCAAGCTCTGCTTCCAGTGTCTCCAGGGATACCTGGAGTCGATGGGCCGCCGGGACAACCAGGGCCCGGCCGCCGCCGCTATCATCTATTATGTCTTCGATATTTTATACCTGGACGGCTATGACCTGAGTGGGGTACCCCTGACGGGACGGAAAGAGGTGCTCGACCGCGTTCTGAGTACAACTCCGGCGATGAGGTTTCTCGAGCATTTCGAGGGTGAGGGAGAGGTGATTTACCACGCCGCCATCGACCAGGGACTGGAGGGCGTTCTCGCCAAGCGCAAGGGCAGTGTCTATAAACCGGGACAGCGGTCCCCCGACTGGTTGAAGATAAAGTCCGTCAAGACGGACGATTTCGTCATCGGCGGCTACACGCCGGGCACCGGCAACCGCTCCCACTCTTTCGGCGCGCTGGTGCTCGGATACTACAATGATAAAGACCGGCTCATTCCCGCCGGCAACGTTGGCAGCGGATTCGATGACAGGTTGCTGACCGACCTGAAAAGCCGGCTGGACGCTATAAAAACGGAAAGGAGTCCGTTCGAGGCAAAAGTAGATTTGAACACACCGGTCACCTGGGTACGCCCCGAACTCGTTGCCGAGGTGAAGTTCTCCGAACGGACCCGCGACGGAAGGCTGCGGGCGCCCGTGTTTTTACGCCTCCGCGAGGACAAGACGCCCGACCAGGTCCGCGTCAGCTTGGGCGATACTAAAGCACCAAGCGGCCGGACAAAGGAAGCCGGACCGGCCGATGATCCCCCTCCCCGCCGGGCGAAAGACGCCGTGGAAGACGTCCTGGTACAGCTACGGCGCCCGGAAGACAACCTGACCATCGAGGTGGAAGGAAACAGGATAAACCTGACCAACCTGGAAAAGGTCCTCTGGCCGGGCGGCGGGAAACAGCCTGCCCGGACCAAGCGCGACCTGCTGCTCTACCTGGCCGGAGTAGCCCCATACCTGCTAAAACACCTGCGCGACCGTCCTCTCACGTTGAGCCGTTATCCTGACGGAATCGATGGAGAGCACTTCTGGCAGAAACACTGGGGTCACCCGGTGCCGGAGTTTGTCGCTACCGCCCCGTTGTCCGAGCACGGCCGGAAGACCCATGACTACCTGCTCTGCAACAATCTTGCCACCCTGCTGTGGCTGGGACAGGTCGCCGACCTCGAGCTGCATACCTGGTTTTCGCGGGTCATCCCCGGGCCGGACAGGGATATACCGGGGGACCTCACCGAGCCTGCTGAGATTCTCGATTTTCTCACGAGTTATCCCGATTTTATTATCTTTGACATCGACCCATATATCTATTCCGGCACAGAGTCCCGCGGGGCCGAACCAGGGCTGAATAAGAAAGGCTTCACCGCCACCTGCGAGGTCGCTTTGTGGCTCAAGGAAATACTCGACGGCCTTTCCCTGTCAGCCTTCGTCAAAACATCCGGGCGTACCGGCCTGCACATTTTTGTTCCCATTCTCCGGCATTTCGACTTCCACGCCGTGCATGCCGCCACCCGGACAATCTGCCAGTTCGTGCTGCAGCGCCACCCCGCCTCGGTCACCACCGAGTGGGCGGTCGAGAAACGCACCGGGAAGGTCTTCCTCGACTATAACCAGAATGTCCGCGGCAAGACGCTGGCCTCGATACTCTCGCCCCGCCCCTCGCCGGAGGCCACGGTCTCGATGCCGCTGCCGTGGGAAGGACTGATGAAAGTCTACCCCACGAATTTCACCGTAGCCAGCGTGCCGGCCATACTGGCGGACTCGGGCGACCCCTGGGCCGGTATCCTGGACGCCAAACGAGATCTCAAAGCGCTCCTCGATTCCGGCCGGAAGAAATAGACATGAGAATAGACGGGTCCACCCCTGCACCGGCATGAGAGATAAATCACATACACACCCGCAAAAATCGGGAATAATTAAGCTTAATTGAAAACGGAGGCACTGATGACGAAGAAAAAGGAAATAAAGAAAGTAACAGTCAGCAAAGCCGGGGAAAGATATCTATGCGGCGAATGCGGTTCCGAGGTAGAGTATGGACATGAATCTTGTGGCACCTGCAAAAACAAAATCGATTGGAACCAGATAAAAATCCAGATGCGGACGTTCATTCCTCAGTAGAGCTTCAAGAATAGTTTTCCACTGCCGAAAGAAACAACATTAAGCGGAGATCGTTTGGCGTCAGTTGGACCGGAAGACCGCCGAAAATGGTCAGGAGGGCGATTATGGCTAAGGATAAAGAGAAAAAGACGGCAAAGCGCGTAAAGAGGGCAAGAAATACGTTTGCGGTGAGTGCGGGGCGGAGCTGGAATACGGGAAACACACCTGCCCTACCTGCCAGGCCAACGTTGACTGGACGGGCATGATGGGCCAGGTCAGGCGGGGATAAAAACCGGCGAAAGATTTGGACGCCGGTGATATGTTTGACCCCGAAATTCCGGAGGTCTTAACCAAAAAGTGCCCCCGCTCAAGGTCGGGGGCACCGTTCAAATATTCCTTTAATCCTGACTACTTGTCCATTCCCCGCTGGAGACCACGCAGGTAAGATATTTCCCCGATGTGTTGCGAGGTATGACTGACGATGATGGAGAATATCGCCGCCGCGGGCATTTCACCGAAACGCGGCATCGTGACTTTCTTATCGAATCCCGCCGCTGTCATCGTTTTTAAATAAGCCACGGTCTGGGCGCGCACCGCGGAATAGTAAGCCATGAGGTCCTCCAACCTGGGCACCGGGAAGGCGTTCACCTGCTCCATCGTATAATGGGCGCCAGCTTCGTTTTCCGCCACGTTAAGCTTGGTGTACCACTTTCCGGTCTCCCAGACCTCCGGCTTGTTGCGCAGTCGGGCCTGGACGAACGAGTCCTCGGAGCGGGCGACGTGAAACAAGATAAGACCGATAGAGTTGCAGCCGCAGGCCGGCCGCCATATGATTTCCTCCTGGTCCAGGCCGTCAGTTACCCTCTTTAGTATTCTCTCGAGGCCGTCGAACTCCATGCCGACATACTCTTTCAATTCCATTTTCTCCTCCGTTTGGAACATGTATTTACTGGTATTATAGTTATTCCCTGCCGCCGGCGTCAATAAGTACGAAATACCCGCCGGCGAGTTTGTGTTAAAACTGACAACATAATAGAATAAAGGTGAGTCGCCAATACCCGTTTCACGTTTCCGCCGGAGGTCCTGGCATGAGATACGATTTTGACCAGGTTTGCTCGCGTCAAGATACCAACTGTGTTAAATGGGACGCCGTGAAGTCGATTTTCGGGAGCGAGGACGTGATCCCGATGTGGGTCGCCGACATGGACTTCCCGGCGGCCAGGCCGATCGTCGAGGCACTGGAAAAGCGGGCCGGCCACGAGTTCTACGGCTATACCCAGCCCGGGCCCGGCCTCATCGGGGCCGTCGTCGACCGCCTGCAGCGGAAATTCGATTGGAAAATAGAGCCGGAGTGGGTCGTTTTTACTCCCGGCGTCATCCCGGCTATCAACGTCGCCATCCGGGCGCTGACACGCCCCGGTGATGAGGTCATCCTGCAGGAGCCTGTCTATTATCCCTTTTTCCCTTCGGTGAAGCTGAGCGGCTGCCAGGTGACCACCAACGCTTTAAGGCTGAACCACGGGCGCTACGAGATGGACTTCACCGACCTGGAGAGCAAGTTCCTCCCCAGGGCCGGTATGCGGGAATCGCCCGGCCGTGTCAGGGCCATCGTCCTCTGCAATCCCCAGAATCCCATCGGTCGATTGTGGAACCGGGAGGAGCTGACGCGGCTCGGCGAAATTGTCATCCGAAACGGGGCGACGGTTATTTCCGATGAAATCCACTGCGAAATCCTCTATAAAGGCTACCGCCACAGCCCGTTCGCCGCTATCTCGGAGGAGTTCGCGCGGAACTGCATAGTGTGCATGGCACCCAGCAAGACCTTTAACCTGGCCGGGCTGGCCGCTTCCTCTATCATCATCCCCGATAAAAAGCTCCGCGACCGTTTCAACGAGACAAGGTCGGGAGTCATGCCCGGCCAGAATATCTTCGGACTGGTAGCCATGGAGGCCGCCTACCTCTACGGGGATGAGTGGCTGGAACAACTCCTCGACTACCTCCAGGGCAATATGGAATTTACGTTGCGCTACTGCGCCAGGAACATACCTCAAATCAAGGTTACGCGTCCACAGGGGACTTACTTACTCTGGCTGGACTGCCGCCGTCTGGGACTGGATGATATGGCCTTGAGGAGTTTCATGAGAGAAAAGGCCCGGGTGGGCCTCGATGACGGTTTCCTCTTCGGCAAGGGCGGCTCCGGTTTCCAGAGAATGAATATCGCCTGCCCGCGGGTTATCCTGGAAGAAGCGGTGTGCCGGATTGAGGCTGCCGTTAAAACACTCTAGCGAATAATCTTCAGGAAGGGAACATCACACCGTCCCGTTTCCCGCAGCTACACCAGCCCTTCGATTTTCAGGGCCATATACATAATCGGCCGGGGCACATCGAAAATCGCGGCCATCCGGCTGACGTCTTTTGTTTCAGCCCATTTGGCGGCAACTGTCTCCCGGGGCAGCAGAATATTGGCAGCGAAATGGTCGGCCAGCACCTCGTTGAAATTGATATCCCCGTTCGGCGTCTTATTGAAGACCGGCGAGCATTCCCCATGGGCCAGGATATGGAATACCTCGTGGTAGAGAGTAAACCGCTTTCGGGCCGAGGCATCATTTTTATTAAGATGAATTAACCAGCAATCTTCGAGTCGCCAAATGGCACCATGGTGGGCTTTCAGAGGGATATACCTGATTTCGATAGGGAAGTTGTAGCCATCTTTTATAATGAGATTATCGGGGACGGGGAGAGACCTGTCCCAGTTCCCATCACGGAGTTGTTCGGCCAGTCTGAAAACGAGCTCAAATACCCGGCCGATTTGAAAACACGTCGGGTCCATCTCAACACTATCGCGGGGGAACTGGACCGAATCGTTATCGACGAACTTGTAGACGTTAGAGAGGTATTCCGTTCCGATGAGGTCGTTAAAACACTTGACTTGCTTAGCGCTTTTTAAAAGACAGAAATTTTGTAGAGGGCACTTTACGCCGTCGCCGGCAGCCAGATACGACCAGAGCTCATTTTCCCACTCTTTTCTTCCGTTTTTCGTATCTTTTTGCCCTGCGTCGTTCAATCAAGTCCTCAATCATGGTGATAAGGTCATCATCGAGCTCATCGGCGTATTTAATTTTCGCGTACTCGCGGAACTCCGGCCACTCCGCAACCGCCCTTTCCGGCTTCCCCGATATATGACCGACAGCTGCCAGAACCTTATCGATTGATACGCCACTATATTCAGCCAGGCGCCGACAGGAACGCGTACTCGGTATATCCTTACCCGAAAGCCAGCGACTTACCGTAGCGTGACTGATACCGAGCTCAGCCGCCATTTGACTCGGCAACCGACGCCGACGGCGCATCACCGCTTCGAGAAAGTCGATTAACGGCGTACCTTTTTTGACCATCATTGTATTTTATCATATTTTTTATTTCAAATCATAGTCCGATTCTGGAATAGTAACCGGATCCTAAAAAATTTCTAAAAAATTGTTAATACTAACGCGGGGAGAACGCCTAAAGACAGAGATTAGACTCTACAGGGAAATCATCGTCGGGGTGATTTAACGATTAATTAACAGAGAAGCCGCAGATTAATATTCTCTGAACCTGGCCAGAAAATCATCTACGTCTTCGCGCTTGAACCTGCGGTCACCACGGCGGCTGATACGGTACACCTTGATTATTCCCTCGTTGCTCCAGCGCCGAATGGTGTTATCGTGGACATGGAGCATCTGCGCCACTTCCTTCACGGTCAGCAGGGGTTTGGAGTTATATGCAGTTACCCCATTTTTCTTCATCAAAATAAACCCTTCTTGAGCTTACTTTATTCCCGCCGTGCTGGCAATCACCCATAAATACTAGTTAAAAATAGGAAATAAGTAATAGGCCCATAGCATCCAGAGGGTGGCCGACCACATATTTGTGGAAGAAACGAACCTGACCTGCTGGTGATAAGATGCAGATTAAAGGCGGGACTATCTCCTGCCGACGGGGATAATGTATAGCGGGAGTTCTTCCCGCGAAAGGTCGAGGAGCTGGCTTACTTCAGCGTCGGAGAAGGCACCGACAGTAACGGCTCCAAGTCCCAGAGCGACGGCCTGAAGACATAAATTCTGAGCGGCGTGTCCCACTTCCATGTGGACGTACCTGGTGCCTCTTTCGCCATACTTACCGGTGGTCCGCTCGTATACCGCGGTAAACACGAACGAAAGCGCTCCGTCCAGCACGCTGGTCTGTCCGAGGGCAGCCCCGGCCAGAGCTTTCCGGCGATCGCCATCCATTTTTCGAACAAGCTGGTGGCTATCCGGTATATACCGATAGACCCCCGCCGGTAATCCTTCGATATTCCCGACCACGGCGTAAAGCTCCAGGGGGTAGAGGGCCCCCGCTGAAGGCGCCGTTCTGAGTCCCTCCGGGCTGGTGATACCCTGGGCCGCCCAGAGGAGCTGGGACACTTCCAGCAGCGTGAGTGGTTTCCCCGAGTAACTCCGGACGGACCTCCTCTCAAAGAGACTCTTCTCCAGGGATACCTGGCCATCATGGCGCGGTTCCGGTAGTTTCACGGCGGTTTCCTCCCCGGCATTGGTATCCGACGTGGTACTGGCGACCGTCGCCAGGCAACTCGCGGAAAAAACCAGTAGAATCACTAACGCAATGAGCCAGCAGAGTTGGTGCCAGCCACGGTGGAAGAATACCGGACGCATCATCGGCAGCCTCCTTTAAAAGCACAGCTTCATCTTACCGGCCAGACCCTGTTTTTCGGCCAGACGACTGACATCGGCGATAAACTTCGCCGAGTAGGCTTCCCGGTCGGCTTCATTGAAAAACAGGCGGCGGTATACCTCGACAAGAGCAGGGTCACACACCTGCATCGTATTTTTCAGCGCCTGCCAGACCCCGAAACGCCGGTTCAGCCGGTCGACGTAGAAATAGTCGATACCGGCATCCTTTACGGCTACCAGCAGCTTGGCAATGTTCTCTTCATTGTCCGAGAGCCGCGGCAGGAGCGGCCCTAGAAAGGCATAGGTCCTGATGCCCATCCGCCCGGCGTCACGCAAAACTTCCAGGCGCTCCAGGGTGGGTGAGCCACCGGGCTCGATGACACGGCGGAGTGCTTCTTCAAAAGTAGTCATGGTCACGCCGAACTCGACAAGGTCTTTCGATGCCGCCATCAGGTCGAGGTCGCGGCGGGACAGGGCGCTCTTCGTGAGTATGGTAACCGGGGACCGGT
>MGNQ01000045.1:0-4710 GCA_001796865.1 Chloroflexi bacterium RBG_16_56_11 | reverse complement strand
AAAAACCTGCCCTGCCCTTTTACGTTTTACCTCGCGCGCCAGAATTTGCGGGGCGTTAATCCTGGCATCAACGAACCCTCCCCAAGTTTCACCGGGGTGTGAGAAACGGGTGGCGAACCGCGCGTAGCAGTACACGCAACCATGCTCACATCCGGCGTAACAATTTACCGCGTAGTCGGCGAGCCCCGACTTGTTGAGCACCGACTTACATTCGATCTCGCGGCGGCGGCAGCCCGGCACCGGCTGAGGCGTACTCATATTACTTGTCATATACTGCTACCATTTTATCACTATCAGTGCACCCGATGAACATGCTATAATCCATGGCGGAAAAGGAGGGCGCCATGAATTCACATCGGGTTGATTTCTCTATTTTCAACAAGTTCAATTTCGAGCGGAAGCCGGTCGGGGTAAAATATTCGATGGCCCCGCCTGCCGGTATCGAGCGGACCACCAAGAGCCTGGCACTTTGCGAGCTGTTTAAGGAAGCCCAGGACGGTCAGCCCTTTTATGTCGACATGGAAAACGTGCAATGCGGCGAGCAGGTGCTGGGCATGGTGGAATATCCCCCCATGATGTATAGCGGTCAACTCGGGCCGATGTTCGCCATGTTCAAAAACGCCGGCGCCAACCGGAGAATCTATGACTACGTACCGCACCTGCCGAAGGACTCCGTGAAATATATCACCCACGCCGCAATCGACCAGATGGATTTCGAACCGGACCTGCTGATTTTTACCGCCAGCGTGGCCCAGGCGGAGGTACTGCTGCGGGCCAGCAGCTTCTCCGACGGGAAAATGTGGCAGAGCAAAGCCACAACGTGCCTGGCCTGCGCCTGGATCTACGCGCATCCCTACCTCAGCGGCGAGATGAACTATACCGTCAGCGGCCTGGGATTCAGCATGAAAGCCCGCGGCGTGTTGCCTGACGGTCTCATGATTATTACTTTCCCCTTCGATACCATTGCGGCCCTTATCGATAATCTCAAGGAAATGGAGTGGGAGCCGTACTGGTTCAAGCTGGGCAGGGAGGGTTTCGTCAAAGAGGTGCGGAAGAGGAGTTCAGAAATAGCGAAGAAGCTCGGCTAGCGAAAAATATCGAGTTAAAAAAGCGTCCGGCTCAAGATACCGGCTAGTTGAAGGCGTAAACCTTGCCATCCTGCGAGCCGACATAGACAGTGCCGGCGTCGAATGCCGGCGACGATGTAATTTTGTCGCCGGTCGTGATATCCCAGAGCCGGTTGCCGGTGGCCCTGTCCAGGGCGTACAGGTGGCCGTCCTGACCGCCCACGTAGACGACCTGCCCGGCGACCGCCGGTGAAGATGTTACGGGTTCAGCGGTCTTAAAGGTCCATAACAGCTTGAGCGTCGCCGCCTCTATGGCCAGCAGATCGTTTCCGGAGCCCAGATAAATGACTTTTTCCACAATCGCCGGAGAGGAGGTCGTACGGGCGAAAAAGCCCAGCGGGTATAGCCCGACATAGCCGGAGGCAGACGGCGGCCGCGGCGCCACCCCGTAGATATACAGGGCCTCCCAGATGACCCTCAGCCTGTTTTCCAGCGGCCAGTTCCGGGCTTTAGGGTCTATAGCGTAAAGCGAACCCCTGATGTTACTGACGTACACGATGCCGTCAACCATAGCCGGTGAAGCGACGACAGATGACTTAGCGTGGAACTTAAGCCTCAACCTTCCGTTTTTAGCGTTGATGGAATAGACATAACCATCCACCGAACCGACCACGACCAGGCCATCCATGACCACGGGAGAAGAGTATACCATGTTATCGGTTTTAAACTGCCAGAGCTTCGCGCCGGTATCGGCTTTAATCGCATAGACGCTGTAATCGTCCGAGCCAACGTAGATTACGCCGTCAGCAATGGCCGGCGAAGATCTTATAGCGTACCGCGCGCTGAAGCTCCATTTTTTGACACCGGTGGCGGCGTCCAGGGCATAGAGCTCCCCGTCATTCGAACCGAAATAGACGACTCCGCCAGCGACGATGGGCGAGGATACCACCCAGCTCCCGGTAGTAAACTTCCAGCGTAACTCTCCAGTGGCCGCATCGAGGGCGTAAAGGTTATGGTCGCGGGAACCGATGTATACCGTACCGTCGAACACCGCGGGCGAGGAATCGATCGGAGCTCCGGTGGTAAATGTCCATTTCGGAGTACCGGACAGCGCCGCGCCCGGGTCTAACGCACCGCTATGCCCCGTATCACGCCGGAACATCGCCCATTCACCGGTCCGCGGGCTTGATTGTATCGTCTGAGTCAGACCGAAGATGACATCGGTAAACTGGTACAGAACGAAAAATATCACCAGAAGACAAACGATTCCGAGGGAACTGATGAGGATTATCCTGCGGCGTTTGAGATTAGCGCGTCTTTTAAGTTCTAGCTCTTCCCGGCTTACTAATTTGTCAATATCAGAAACCATCTCACTACTATGATATTAACGCTTGTGTTCTCCTCATGTCAATAAAATAGGCCTTCGCCTTTTACTCATTCCTGGCTGAAAAACATCTATCCGCTCGCACCCTTCGACAAGCTCAGGGCGAGCGGAGATTATACACCGCTCATGATGAGACCTCGGCGTGAGCTCGGTCGAACGCCTGTCGAATCATCGCGGCAAACAAGATTGAGTGAAACCGGCCTTTGTTTCACCCTCGTAAAGTGAGTAGGAGAAACAGTAGTCAGAAAGCCCCGGTGTCACGTTTTTTCCGGCGGGCGGATAAGCAGTGTCGTAAAGATAGCCAGTGAGGCCAGGGCCAGGGCCGTCATGAAGGCGACGTTATAGCTCCCGGTGGTGTCAAATATCCAGCCATAATAAAACGGCGACAGCAGTCCGAAAGGGGCCAGAAACGATACCATGGTGCCGAGAATTGAACCGAAAGCGTTACGCCCGAAGTAGCGCCCGAGGATGAAAACAGTCACCGGCATCACCATCCCCGAGCTGAACCCATGACACGCCAGCAGGACATAAACACCCGCGAGGTTCCCGCTGAGGAGGTAGGTACTCATCCCGATGACCTGGAGAGTAAAGGCTACCACCAGGAGCAGCTGGACACGGCCCTTGGGAAGCCGGTCGGCGATGATTCCCCCGAAAAACCGGGAAGGCACCGTAAAGAAGACCATCATGCCCATCATGCCGCCGGCCACCGATTCGCTGATGCCGATATCCGTCAGGAACGGGAAGACGTGCACGTTAAACCCCCCGGCAACGAAGTTATGGACCATGAAACCGACCACCAGCAACCAGTAGGCCCTCGTTTTTATCGCCTGCTTGAAGGTGAACTCCGTTTCCTGCAGGCTAGAGGCGTAAATAGCGGTACGGTCGGTCATCTCCACTTTCTTTTCCCCGGCGGCCGGGGTATACTCAGCGCCGTCGGGCAGGAGGCCATAATATTCGGGCCGGCGAGGTTTTATCAAGAAAAAGGCCAGCGGGAGGCTGGCGAACATGATGATACCAAAGATGAGGCAGGTCGGGCGCCAGCCGCGGGAGATGACCATCGGGCTCATTATCTGCAGTATTACCACGCCGAACAGACCGACCAGGCCGAACTTGATTCCCTGGGCCAGCCCCCGGCGCCTGATGAACCAGTCGTTTATCGATTTATCGACGGCGACGGTCAGGCCGAAAATCAGTCCCAGCCCAATCATGGCGCCCCAGGCCAGATAATACTGCCAGACCTCGCTGATGAAATACATGAACACCATGCCCGAGGCGGTGATGCTGATGCCGATGAGGACCACCCAGCGGGGGCCGAACTTATCGGAAAGCCAGCCTACCAGGGGGGAGACTATCCCGCCCTCCACCCTGCCGATGCCGGCCGCCACGGAAGTAAAGGCCCGGTTCAACTCGAGCTCAGCAGCGATAGGCTTGAACAGAACGGAAAACCCGTAGGTGTTGAAGCCATGACCCAGGCCGGAAATAACGCCAATAAAGAGGACAGACCACCATCCGGTAAAGATGCGGGGGTGTGAGACTTTTGGTTCCGACAAAATTTTCTGCGTCCTTCCGGTCGCCGCCACGGTTAACCTGACAACGTTCAGGGTCTCGAGAGGGCAGTTACGTCGAGGTCATGCTCCCAAGGACTCCGCGAAACATGCATCACGACGAAGGTGCTGGTCCGGTTGATTTCCGGTATATTGGCGATAACGTTCTTGACGAACTCATCGAACTCCTGGGGAGTGTGAAAAATAAAAATCCCGATGATATCATAAGTACCGGTGCAGCCGCAAAGGAAATAGACATTAGGACTCTTGATGAGGCTCGCTTCTACCCGCTCGACCGAGCCTACCTTGACCTCGATGCACATGATGCAAATGAAGTTCATTCCCAGCTGCTGGGGATTGGACACGGCGCCAATTCTTACCGTGCCGCTCTTGACCAGGCCCCTGACCCGGTTGCGCACCGTGCCTTCGGAAACGCTCAGGTTTCGCCCTATCTCGCGGAAACTCTGCCTGGCGTCTTCCTGCAGCTCCCGGACTATTTTCTGTCCCAGTTCATCAAGCATATTACGCCTCCCGAAAACGAAACCGGTTTTCCATCATGTAACTATACGCAAAATCGTAAAGAAATGCAAGCCGGTAAATTGTTTGCGCAGGAAATGAGGATATTTCCGTCACGGTAGACTACGACCGCCATGCCGGTAAATTGTTTGCGCAGGAAATGAGGATATTTCCGTCACGGTAGACTACGACCGCCATG
>MGNQ01000044.1:35178-37635 GCA_001796865.1 Chloroflexi bacterium RBG_16_56_11 | reverse complement strand
CATGCAGCTTTACTTTGAAGGATGCTTCTTTGCCGGCGACATCTTTGCTGGGGAAGTCCGCCGGGAAAGTGAGCGTAAACTCTTTCTCCTCGTCCTTTTTCAGGCCGGTAATCTGACCGACGAAGCCGGGAGCCGGTGAAATCGAGTCTTTGAGGACCTGGTACTGGGCGGCGACCTTTTTTATCAGCGGTCTGTCCCCGGCCCGGCCGTCGATGTCCATGACGGCCATGTCGTTGTAGTCCAGCGCCCTATCGACGGGCTCCCAGGTAGCGTGCTGGTGTCGCAGCTCCTCCAGGACGGCGCTGATGTTCTCTTCTTTTATGTCAACCGTGTCCGGTGTCATCCGGATACTCCGGTAGTCTCCCAGTTCGATTAAGGGCTGGAGAGGGACAACGGCCTTGAACACCAGGGGGTCGGTCCCGGTAATCTCCAGCTCCGGCTGGGCGACGGGATTCAGCGACTGCTCCTTGAGGGCTTGCTCGTAGGCCTGAGGCAGCATGTGGTCGATGGCCTCTTCGAGGAGCCGGGCCTTACCCAGGTAACGCTCGACGACGGCCCGGGGGGCCTTGCCACGGCGGAAACCGGGGATGTTCGCCTTCTGGGAAAGGCGCCGGTAGGAGCCTTCCATCGATGTTTCCATATCGGCAGGCTCCATCTCGACGGTCAGGTAGGCCTGGCTGTTCTCGGTTTTCTCCCTGGTTACTTTCAAGTTCCCTCCCGCTTATTCTTCGCGCAAACGTATATGCAATTCTTTGAGCTGCTCTTCGGTGACGGGCGACGGCGCGCCAAGGGTAAGGTCGACGGCGGCCTGGTTCTTGGGGAAGGCCGTCACCTCCCTAATATTCATCTCCCCGGCCAGCACCATCGCAGTGCGGTCGATGCCGGCGCCGAAACCGCCGTGAGGCGGAGCGCCGAAATCGAAGGCTTCCAGCATGTGCCCGAAATACCGGTTAATCAGCTCGTTATCGTAGCCCAATATCCTCAATATCTTTCTCTGGAGCTCGGAACGGTGGATCCGTATGCTGCCGGTGGCCAGCTCCCAGCCGTTACAGACGAGGTCGTAGTTCCTGCCCCGAACATGGTCGGGTTCAGTATCGAGCAGCGGGATGTCCTCATCGCGGGGGTGGGTGAAGGGATTATTAACGGCTTCCCAGCAGCCGGTATTACGATTACGGGCGATGAGCGGGAAATCGACGATAAAGGCAAAAATGAACACGCCGGGGTCGGCAAGTTTCAGGCGAGCCGCCATCTCGCGACGCAGGCTATCCAGGGGCGGGCAGGTCTTTTCCATTTCGCCGGCGACGATGAGAAGCAAATCGCCTTTATTGGCCTGGCAACGCGCCGCTATTTCTTTAACCTGTTCAAGACCAAGATACTTAGCGGCCACAGATTTCACCATGTCCCGGGTCAGGTCGGCCAGACCGCCGCCCGGCGAACCGAGAGAAACAGTCAACAGGCCTTTAGCACCGGCGCTGATGGCCAGTTGGTTAAGCTCTTCAAGCTGGTTCCGAGAATAGTCGCCGCAACCGGGGGCGGCCATGGCCCTCACTTTGCCGCCGGAGGCGACGGCGGTTTTGAATACACCGAAATCCGTCCGGGCGGCGATTTCGGTAATATCGGCGATTTCCAGGCCGTAGCGCAGGTCTGGTCGGTCCGACGCATAGCGCCCGATAGCTTCGGCATAGGTCAGGCGGGGGAAAGGCCTGATGATTTTGACTTCCGGTTTAAGCACGCTGACCATAGAGGTAAACAGCTCTTCGATAAGCTGGAGGACGTCTTCCTGGGTGACGAAGCTCATCTCGACATCGAGCTGGGTGTGCTCGGGCTGGCGGTCGGCGCGCAGGTCTTCATCGCGGAAGCAGCGGGCCAGTTGGTAGTATTTTTCCAGCCCGCCGACCATGAGGAGTTGTTTGAGCTGCTGCGGGGACTGGGGCAGAGCATAGAAACTACCCGGGTGAACGCGGCTGGGGACAAGGTAATCGCGGGCGCCGCCGGGGGTGCTTTTCACGAAGATGGGCGTCTCGACTTCAATAAAGCCGCGGGCGTCGAGAAAATCGTGCATGAAGCGGGTAACCTGATGGCGCAGCATCAGGTTCTCTTTCATCCGCTGGCGGCGCAGGTCAAGATAGCGGTACTTGAGTCGGACGGGCTCTTCCACCTCCGACTCCTCATTGATGTAAAAGGGAGGGGTGTTAGCGGTGTTGAGGATAGCGGCGTCGCTGATAATGACCTCGACGTCACCGGTGGGGATTTTAGGGTTCTCGGTGCCCGATGGCCGCCCGTCCACCTTGCCGGTCAGCTGCACGACGTACTCGCTGCGTATCTCTTCGGCGGTTTTCAGGCAGGCCGCGGAAATCTCCGGGTTGAAGACGGCCTGGACCACGCCGGAGCGGTCGCGGAGGTCGATGAAAATCAAGCCGCCGTGGTCGCGGCGGCGGTTTACCCACCCAGCCAGAA
>MGNQ01000044.1:33729-35164 GCA_001796865.1 Chloroflexi bacterium RBG_16_56_11 | reverse complement strand
CCGAGCCGATATGATCTTTCCGCAAAGAGCCACAGGTGCGCGTCCTGAACAAAAAAATCTCCTGATGATTAATCGGGGTTCACTTTCGATTATAGCTCATACAGGCTGGCGCTTCAACATTCTTAAAGTTGTGCTGACAAACCGGCTCTGCTAAAATTGCAGTGAAATCCCTGTCAGTTTAGCCCGAGAGGTGTGCCGATGGCTGTATCAAAAAGAGTGGTGCTGCGTTTCTCGCGACGCCTGGTGGAGCGGCCGATAATCTACCGTCTAGTAAAGGACTACGATCTCGAGTTCAATATACTCAAGGCGCAGATAACGCCGGAGCGGGAAGGACTCTTGATACTGGAGCTGAAGGGGAACCAGAAGGAATACGATAAAGGGATCGAGTTCCTGCTGAAAACGGGCGTGGAAATACAAGCCCTGAGCCAGGATGTCACACGCAACGAGACCAAGTGTACGAGCTGCGGGGCCTGCATCACGGTGTGCCCAACGGGGGCTTTCAGCCTGGAGGAAGGCACGCGGCTGGTACTGTTCGACAACGAGAAATGCATTGCCTGCGGGGCCTGCATACCGGCCTGCCCGCCGCGGGCAATGGAAGTACACTTCTAGTATAAGCTACTTCTTGGCACCGGGCACAAGGTACCGGACGAACCAGTCCCGGGCCAGCCCGGCCGCCTGCTCCAGGGCACCCGGCTCTTCGAACAGGTGAGTGGCGCCGGGGACAATCACGAGCTGTTTTTCCACGCCTAGTTGCGCCAACGCCCGTCGGTTCATATCGATGACGACATGGTCTTCACCGCCCACGATGAGGAGGGTCGGCGCTTTGACGCGGTCGAGGACCGGCCCGGCGAGGTCGGGTCGGCCGCCGCGGGAGACGACCGCGCCGATGACGTCCGGCCTTTCCGCCGCGGCAACAAGTGCCGCCGCCGCGCCAGTGCTGGCGCCGAAGTATCCTAATCTCAGATGACGGGAAGCTTCAAATGACATGAGCCAGTCGGTCGCGCCGGTGAGGCGGCGGGCCAGCAGGCTGATATCGAACCGGTGCTTCCCGGTGATAAGGTCTTCGGCCTCCTCGTCCAGCGTCAGGAGGTCGAAGAGCAGGGTGGCCAGCCCGGCGTCACGGAGCACCCGTGCCACATACTGGTTGCGGGGACTGTGACGGCTGCTGCCGCTGCCATGAGCGAAAGCCACCAGAGCCACGGCGCGCTCAGGCATCAGGAGATTGCCGTGGAGGAAAACATCGCCGGACTTGATGCGGACATACCCTTCCTCAGACGGGCCTTCACCTGCCATCAGCGTCCTTCTGAGTTGCCTTTTTTAATATTTCGAGAACGTCTTCGTCCTCGACGGGCAAAAACTGCATATAAAACTGCCCGACGGCCATAAACTGAGGCGGGGCGCGCAGGCAGAGCATCTCATCGACGTCCGCGCTCAG
>MGNQ01000044.1:32998-33581 GCA_001796865.1 Chloroflexi bacterium RBG_16_56_11 | reverse complement strand
TGGCACGTGTGGCCGAATGCGGCGGAACATCCCGGTGCGGCGTTTTATCTCGGCGAGCTGAAGGAACTTTTCCTGCTCGATATAGGCATGCCCGATGCCCAACTCGGTAATCACATCGCGGTTGAGGAAAAGCCGGCCGTCCTCGGCCACCGAGCCCATCGCCAGCTCGCCCTGCCCGGGCGTGCGGAGCTTACGCGCCAGGACGATATCGAGCTCGGCACCGAGAAGGCGGGCCAATTCGTCAGCCACCACGACGCCGCCCCGGGGTATGCCCAGCACCACGGCGTTGCGCCCGCGGTACTCACCCAGCTCTTGAGCCAGTAGCTGTCCCGCTTCAACACGGTCTTTAAAAGGCTCATCCCGGCGCGATATGATACGAAGCTGGGCCATGCTACTCCTTCAAGGTCTGACGGCAATATTTTACCGACACTCCGGTTGAATAGTTATAAAATAGGCGAGATAAAAGTTACAAATATATGTCATTTGATGGGTGGTGGAGGGGTGGTATAATTGGTGCGGGTAGCGCGTATCCCCGGCCGGAGTGAAATTTCCTTAGCTTTATGAAAAAAGACGAATACCAGCC
>MGNQ01000044.1:31165-32895 GCA_001796865.1 Chloroflexi bacterium RBG_16_56_11 | reverse complement strand
CGGCCGGAGTGAAATTTCCTTAGCTTTATGAAAAAAGACGAATACCAGCCCCGGACATACCGGCAGTGGGTCGAGGGTAGAGACCTGGTCGCGTTTGCCGTGACGGTAAAAGAGACCGACTTATACGTACAGGCCGGCACCGACCTGCGGCGGAAGACCCGCCGGATTGTCCTGAAATATCGCCGTCAACTCGAGAGCTATATCGAGAGGCACCCTCTTTTCCTGACCTCGCTCGAGCCTCTGCCGGTCACGGAAGACGCCCCGACAATTGCCCGGCAAATGCTGGCAGCGGGTGAGCAGGCCGGCGTCGGACCGATGGCGGCGGTCGCCGGCGCGATGGCGGAATGCGTGGGTAGGGAACTGCTGGACTTTTCGCCGGAAGTCATCGTGGAAAACGGCGGCGATATTTTTCTCCGGACTCTCAAAAAGAGGACGGTGGGCATCTACGCCGGCGACTCGCCCCTGTCGGGGAAAATGGGGATAGTAATAGACGCCGCCGATACACCCCTGGGTATCTGTACGTCATCGGGCACGGTGGGCCACTCTCTGAGTTTCGGTCGGGCCGACGCAGTGGTCGTGCTGGCCGGCTCGGCGGCGCTGGCCGATGCCGCGGCCACGGCTATCGGGAACCGGGTCAAGCGGCCCGGCGACATCGCGGCCGCCATCGAGCTCGGGCGGGGCATCGGGGGACTCAAGGGCCTGGTGATAATCATCGGCAACGAAGTGGGCGCCTGGGGAGATGTAAAGCTCGGCGAGACTTCACCGGGGCGGGCTTAACGTTAGTGGCAGATGGAGATGTGTAGCCGGTCAACTTTGCCGCTGATACCTTTCAGCGGTGCGACCATACCCAAGAGGGTGCTCCTGATAATCTGCACGGGGAAATAGCTCAAGGGTACCTGCGTGCCGTTGAGCATTATCTTTACCTGGCCATCGTCATCGAGAGTGAGGTCCAGAGTCTCGATTTTACCGGTGTTTTTCAGGGCGGTAACGATACCGCCGACGACATGGTCTAAGTAGCCGGACACGAAATAGTCGAGGGTTACCGGTTTTTCATTGACGGACAGACTTATACCCTTCGTCATGGTGTTTTCTCCTCTTTCCGGTCCTGAGCCTGAAAATACCGGCGCAGCTCCACGAACAACACATTTTCCTTGCCGGCGTGGGATTCGAGTAGCTTCCGGGTATGGTTAATATGGGCGCGAATGTCATTAGCGCTGGAGTTCCAGCGATGGCGCGCCAGCGTGCCCCCGGCCAGCTCACCGACGAGTCCCATGGACTTGGCCAGCCGGTCACGCAGGTTGGTATGCTCGTCAAGTAACTGTTTGAGGGTGTTGACGAGCTTCCTGTCTCCCGTCGTCTCTACGGAAGACAGCAGGGCGGTCTCCTCGCGATTAAAATGCTTGTCCAGCCAGATGTGAATCGCACCGAGCATTTCCTGCAAACCGAGCACGCCCTTCCCCTGGTCGAAGCGGCCGGGGACAAAGGAATCCTTAGCTTCCTTCAAGTCCTTGAGCAGGGTGGCGTCGTTGGCCGCTTTTTCGATAGACGTGGTCTTCTCGTTCATCACCTTGTGCTCGGCAATAAGCTGCTCGATAAGCTGCAGAGTATCATTCATGAGTAGTTCTCCTTGACTAATGGTTTCAATCAAAGCCTCAGCGATGTGGGCCTGAACAAGTATAACATAAAGGGAGACGGGCAATCTAACTAATCGCCCTATCGAGATGTGGCGA
>MGNQ01000044.1:14624-31121 GCA_001796865.1 Chloroflexi bacterium RBG_16_56_11 | reverse complement strand
GTATGTGATGTTTATCACATGAATTTCAGGCTGCAGAGGATATCATTTTAAGGGAAAAATGTTTCGGGAGTTTACGCAATGTGGTATTCGAACGGTACGGGCTGGTGGATGTTTTTCGGGATGATATGGATGGTCGTTTTCTGGGGTGGGCTTATCGCCCTGATTATCTGGGCGGTCAACCGCTGGGGGCAACGTAGCACCGGTCCGGAAAAGCGCAGCGCCCTGGAATTCGCCAGGGAGCGCTACGCCCGGGGCGAAATAACGCGGGAGCAGTTCGAGCAGCTTAAAAAGGACCTGTAATCAGGGGCCGGGCTTTTTGTCAGGCGCCAGCAGGGAGTCCAGCTTGGCGACATTGAAGCCAATGACTATGTCTTTATCGTCGATGATAATCACCGGGACACCCATTTGCTTGGTCTTTTCAACCATCTGGTGGGCGGCTTCTCTGTCTTCGAGGACGTTGTGCTCCAGGTAAGCAATTTTCTTTTGCGAAAGATACTCTTTCGCCCGGATACAATAGGGTCAGGTGGGGGTGGAATAGATAACTACTTTTTTTTCGGTCATAACGAGTCCTTTCCGGGATACTGTTCCGAATAAATGATATATTCGCGGTGGGGCGGTGTCAAGGCACGATGAACGGTAAAAATTTTTCGCATTGCTGTTAGCATACCTTGCCCCGCCCCTCAGCCGGACACGCCGGCAGACCTCCGGGATATCCGGCTTGAACGGGGAGCCGAAACGAGAGGGGCTGCGGGCATGAAAATGTGATATAATTTTTAGATTGAAAACCGACTTTGTCGATGATGAAACTTATGTCACATACAGCCAGAGATGTCACCGGTAAAATTTAAAAAAGATAATTTTTAACGCACCGGGGAGGAGATAAGATGGCGAACGAACATGAAACGACCCTTTCAGCGCTGCAAACGGCCATACGCATGGAGATAGACGGAAAAGAGTTCTATCAAAAATCGAGCAAGTCCAGCCGGAACCCGCTGGGCAAGGAGCTCCTGAAGAAGCTAGCCGGGGAAGAGGACGTACACCGCAAAGTCTTTGAGAACATCTATAATAACATTAGGGCCAAGAAAGGGTGGCCGGGCGGGAAAATCCAGGTAGATACGGGGAAAAGCCTGAATACGGTCTTTTCCGAAGCTATGAAGGAAATGGACCGAAACGTGAAAGCGATTCCCGGAGAGATTGAAGCGATACAAACAGCGATGGCCATGGAAAACAAGACGTTCGATTACTATAAGAGCCAGGGGGGCAAGGCCACGTTCGGGGCTGAGAAAGACTTCTATGAGAAACTGGCCATCCAGGAAGAAGAGCATCACCGGGTGCTGCTGGAATATTTCGAGTTCCTGAAAAATCCGGCAGCTTACTTCGTCCAGAAGGAGCACCATTCCCTCGATGGCGGATAATATGAATCTCGTCGCGCTGCAGAAACTCGGTTACGGGATGTATGTTATCGGCTCGTTCAAGGGCAATAAGCTCAACGGGCAGACCGCTAATACCGTTTTCCAGGTCACCTCGGAACCGCCGACGGTAGCTGTCAGTATCAATAAAAAGAACCTGACCCACGAGTACATAAAAGCCAGCAAGGCTTTTTCCGCCTCCGTACTCTGCCAGGCCACGCCGCTGAGCTATATAGGCAACTTCGGATTTAAATCCGGGCGGGACGCGGATAAACTGAAGGACATCAAGTATAAAGTAGGCGTCACCGGGGCGCCGGTTTTCCTCGATAACGCTACCGCCTACTTCGAAGCCGAAGTAATTAAAGAAGTCGACGTGGGCACGCACACGATTTTTATAGGCAGGATTATCGCGGCCGAGGTACTCACCGATGAAATTTGCATGACCTACGAATACTATCACCAGGTAAAACGGGGGACGACGCCGAAGGCGGCCCCGAGCTATATAGCTAAGGAAAAGGGAGGCGATAAATAATGGCCAAATACGAGTGTACGGTCTGCGGCTATATCTACGATCCGGCGGTGGGCAACCCCGACGGGGGAATAGCGGCAGGGACGGCCTTCGAGAAGATACCGGACTCCTGGGTATGCCCTATCTGCGGGGCGGCGAAAAGCGAGTTCAAAAAGGTTTAATGATTTAAAATCAGGTAAAGGTTTATCGGGCAGAATAGACCGGAGGTGAAGGATGGAAAAGGAAAAAATCATCGAGATACTGAACCTCGACCTGCAAGACGAGCACGGCGCCATCGTGCAATACCTTGTCCACGCCTACTCCATGGGCGAAGGCGAGCTGGCTTGCGAGATAGAGGCAATAGCCCGGGAAGAGATGCGCCACTTGGACTGGCTGGCGGAAACCATCGTGGAGATGGGCGGCCAGCCGAGCGTAAAAAGGGGCACGATGAACATGGCCGGCAAGGCGGTGCACGAGTGGATGGGGTCGGATGTCAAGCTGGAAGAGGGGGCCATCGCGCACTACCAGGAGCACATCGCCAGAATCGACGACCCGAAGATAAAGCGGTTGCTGGGGCGGATTCTGGCCGACGAAAAGGCGCACCACGGCAAGTTCGAGCATTTTATCCACAAGGCCATCAAGGAAGGCCTCAAAGACCTCAAGGGCGACCGCCAGGACAATGTTACCAAGACGCTGGACTGGGGCATCCAGCACGAGTACACGGTCGTCCTGCAATACCTGTTCCACTCTTACATGACAAAAAACATGGAGGCTAAAAAGCAGCTCGAGGACCAGGCGGTCAATGAAATGCAGCACCTGGGCTGGCTGGCCGAGGAGATGGTCGGCGCGGGCGGTTCTCCGAAGACCATAGAATCAACGATAGACCGCTCTACCGGGACCGCCGACATGCTCAAAGCGGATTTAAAAATAGAAAAGGATGTCGCGAAGAAATACAATAAGGCCGCCAGGGAAATCGGCGACGCCGGTCTCAGGGAGCTGTTTTCGCGCATCCGTGATCATGAAAAATACCATGCGGAGGTCTTCACCGACCTCCTCGAGGGAATAGAAAAGAAATAGTCCGCGGACACTGATAGCCGCGGATAAAGGCGGGCGACATGGCCAATTTCGTTAAAGCCGGCGTGACCGGCGATTTTCAGGACGGGACAAAGAAAAAAGTCATGGTGGAGGGGCAGGAAATAATGCTGGCCAGGGTCGGCGGCAAGTATTACGCGACCTATGACCGCTGCCCCCACATGGGGGGTGACCTGGCGGCGGGGGTGCTCGAAGGGATGATAGTCACCTGTCCCCGGCACGGCTCCCAGTTCGATATCAGGGACGGGACCGTTATCCGCTGGCTGAAAGGTTCGGGATTTTCCGCGGCAGCTCTAAAGGTGACGAAGCCTAAACAGCCTCTGAAGACTTACCCTGTAAAAATAGACGGCGACGCCATAATGATAGAAATTTGAAGATCCCTCAATAATGCCGCGCGACGAGGGAGAGGGAGGTACGGGGATGCCGCCCGTTTTTTCCGAAACCATGCTGCTGAATATCGCCATCGGTATAGAGACCAGGGGCATTACGTTCTACGACATCATGGCCAAGTCTTCGGACAGCGAAGCGGCCCGCACCGTGTTCAAATACCTGGTCGAGATGGAGCGGGAGCACCTGCAAACGTTCCGGGACCTGCTGGGCAGGGCGGAAGAAGGCGAAGACCGGGAAACTCTCTCCGAGGGACGTGTCGCTTATCTCCAGACACTGGTCGATTCAGCGGTGTTCACCGATGACCTCATCACGGGGGAGATGGCCACCCAGGCTGATAGCGATGTAAAGGCGCTGGAGCTCGCGCTGAGCGCCGAGAAAGACGCCATCCTGTTCTATTACGAAATAAGGGACGACCTTCCACAGCGGCTGGCGCCAGCGATAAAGAGGATACTGGCCGAGGAAAAGTCCCACCTGCAACATCTCTCCGATGTCAAGAAAAGGCTGGCCTCTGCCTGAAAGAGGAGAGGCAAAGTGAAAACCTGGGCAGGGAGACGCGGGACCGGGATGGACCATGAAGGTGAGTCAGGCCGTGAACCGTCTTCCTTCCTGGTCGACAACGTCAGTCTTTTACCGGTTGGCTTCGTCCTCGACGTGGCCATGGGGAACGGACGGAACGCCGTTTACCTGGCCAGGAACGGTTTCACCGTGGAAGGCGTGGACAGGTCCGCCGGGGCGATAAGCGAGGCCCAGGCAGCCGCCCGGGAGACAGGAGTAACGATAAAAACCGCTATAGCGGACCTGGAGGGTGGCTACCGAATAGCCAGGGAGCGGTACGACGTAATCATCTGCTTCAACTACCTCCAGCGCTCGCTGATACCGCAGATAAAGGACGGGATACGTCCCGGGGGCATGGTAGTCTACGAAACATTTATCATCGACCAGAAGCGGTTCGGACATCCGAGCAACCCCGACTATCTTTTGAAATACAACGAGCTGCTCGACATGTTCCGCGAGTTCCGGTGCCTGCGCTACCGGGAAGGTGTCGTGGATGACAGGAAGGCCGTGGCCAGCCTGGTCGCCCGGAAGGACACGAGGAGGGAATAGATGGAAATATTCAGGGGGCGGGCGCAACTGCCGGGCGCCGATAAGCCGTGGGACGTCCAGGTGGAAATAGAATGGAGCACCAAGAATGTGACGGTGCGTATCGACGAGGCGCCCGGCAGTACCAGAGAATGGGCGGGTTCGGAGGTGCAGACCTACGGCACGACGGAAGAAATAGTCTTCCGGACCAGGGGCATACCCGCGGTACTGACGCACTGGTGGCATTTTACCCGCCGCGGCGCTGGAAATCTACGCGGCGTTATCCTGGCGGCCCCGGGCGACGAAGGCGACTGGGAGACCTGCACGGTCATCCTGAGCAAGGTCAAGTATTACGGGGCGCGATAGCCGTCAACTCGACAGGGTAAGGAGTCTTAAATGTTGAATAAAGTGATGGTGGTGCTCCTGATAGTCTTATTGTGCCTCACAGGCGGGGTCGGCTACTACTCTTATACTCTCAACCAGAGGGTTGACGACCTGAGCGCCAGGCTCACGGGCTACGAAAGTGAGCAGGCGCTACGTCTCGCGGGCATCAGCGAGAACCTGACGGCCCTGGGGTCACTGACAGCCAGCGGCCTGAACGCGCTCCAGGGCGGAATAAACGCGGTGCAAAGCCAGGTTGACAACGCGGCGGCGCGCATCACGGCCCAGGAAAGCGGGCTGGTCGCCGCCAGGGAGAGTATCGCGACAGCCGAGGTAGAGATTAGCAACGCGGAGTCGCGTATCCAGGAGCTTTCAGCGAATGTCAGCAGCATTGCCAGCACCCAGACCGGACTCACCAAGGGCGTTCTCGACGCCAACAAGGTCTACGGCATCGTCAGCCGTTCGACGGTGAGAATTACCAACGGACAGAGCACGATAGGCTCGGGGTTCATTTACGATACCGGTGGGCATGTCGTGACCGCTTTTCATGTTATCGACGGGCTTTCGCCGATTTACGTCGTCATGTATGACGGCTCGGTCTCGACGGCTACCGTTGCGGGGTCCAGCCCGGCGAGCGATATCGGCGTGTTGAAGCTGGCAGTAATCCCGTCCGCCCCGCCGGTCTCTATGGGCGATTCCAGCCTGGTAAAAATCGGCGAGCCGGTAGTCGCTATCGGCAGTCCCCTGGATATCCGTGACACGGCCACGGCGGGGATCATCAGCCGGACCAACCGGTACACGGACTACGGACTGGCCAGCCCGGTGCCCAACCTGCTCCAGTTCGACGCGCCGGTCAATCCCGGAAACTCCGGGGGACCGCTGGCCAACGCCGCCGGAGAAATCATCGGCGTGGTGGTCGCCCGCATCCAGGCGGCCCAGGGGGACGGCATTTACTACGCGGTGTCTTCCGACAAGGTGAAAAAGGTCGCCGATGAGGTTATAACTAACGGCTCTTTTGCCTATCCCTGGATCGGCGTTAATATCGGTGACATCACGCCGCAGCAGGCGGAGGAAATGTCCCTGGCAACGACCTACGGGGTGCTGGTGAGCAGCGTCGTCGCCGGGCAGCCGGCCGAGGCGGCCGGGATACGCGCCGGAGACGTGATCGTGACCATTGACGGCGTACCGGTAAGGGACACAGGTGAGCTAACGTCATATCTCGGGGAAAATAAAAGCCCCGGCGAGACGACGACAATCGAGGTAATCAGGGGCGCAGAAAGGCTCAATATAACCGTTACCGTGGGGACGCGGCCATCCTAGCCTTCAGGACATTTTCCCGGACCTGATGAACACGCCGATTTTTTTACGGCGGAACAGGACCAGCCCGAGCCAGAGAACGACCGCCAGGCCGACCATCTCACCTGCAAAGACGACCGGGTCCGACACCAGGGCCTGGAGAAGACCGGGCAGCCAGGACTCCAGGTCGATTTTTTCAAACTCGAAACCCATCAGGGGCCAGAAAAGCGTAGCCGGGATGTACCACATCGCGTCCAGGGCCAGGTGCGCCAGTGTGCCGGCGGCCAGGGTCAGCATCCAGACACTGTGACGGCGACGATACAGAAAAAATCCGGCAGCGGACAACAGCAGGAAAAACAGGAGGGTATGGGCGAAAATACGGCCGTTGTTAAAGGTATCCCGGAAGATGAAATGTCCGATAGGTTTATCGACGATATCCGGGAGAAGCGAGCCGAACATGAGGAAGCGGATATCGACATACCCCGCCAGTGAACCCCACCAGGACACCCGGGCACGCGGCGAGTCTTTCGCGCTGCCGGCGAGCCCGGCCAGCAGCGTCCCTGCCCCCAGTGTGATTCCGACATGCCCGAAAAACAGCATAATGCTTCTCCCCAGGAAATCAGCGCCCGGTTTAAGCGGCGCTATTTTTATATTATAATAGTCCGGTGCCGATTGGAAATCTTAGGGGAGATGGCGAACTGATGAAGGTGATCGGGTTGACCGGTGGAATCGGGAGCGGCAAGAGCACGGTGGCGAAAATCCTGGAGGAGATGGGGGCGACTATCGTGGACATGGACAGCCTGGGCCACGAGGCCGTAAAAAAAGGAAGCTGGGCCTGGGAAAGTATCGTCCGTGAGTTTGGCGAAGAAATCCTTGCCGCCGACAGCGAAATCGACCGCGCCAGGTTGGGGAAGATCGTCTTCAACGATAAAAAGGCCCTGTCACGGTTGAACAGGATAGTCCATCCGGAGATAGACAGGCTGCTGAAGGCCGGGCTCGAGGAACACCGGCGCCGGGGAGTCAAGGTGGCGGTCGTCGAGGCGGCGGCCATGCTGGAGGCCGGGCGGGAATATAAACCGGACGAGCTGTGGGTTACCGTCGCTCCCAGGGACACGGTACTCAGACGTATCGCCGGGAGGGGTGGTCTCAGCGAAAAGGAAGCGCGGGCGCGGATAAAGTCGCAGCTATCGAATGAGGAACGCCGGAGGCACGCCGACGTGGTCATCGATACAGACGGCACTCTGGCGGAGACCCGGGCGAAGGTGGTAAAGGAGTGGGAAGAATTGCTTAAAAGGCTTTAAACCTTTGAATATCGAATATTCTAAAAACCAATGGCGAGGCCTGGACTAACGGGTGAGTTTAAAAATTACTATTCTCGAACAGATTGAGGATGAAAAGCGTTAAACTTGGTATCAGGTTTGACTCTTAGCTTCAAAGCTGGTACAATATAATTTTTGGAGGACGAAAATTTACGCGATAATTGAGACAGGTGGCAAACAATATAAAGTAACCGAGGGCCAGACTATCGAGGTAGAGCGCCTGGACGTGGCCGAGGGCGGCACCATCGAGCTGGACAAAGTCCTTCTGCTGGCGGACGGCGAAAATATCACTGTGGGTAAGCCGGTCGTCGACGGGGCGCGGGTACTGGCTACGGCCAGGGAGAACGGCCGGGGCAAGAAAATCATCGTTTTCAAGTTCAAGGCCAAGACCCGTTACCGCCGCAAGAACGGGCACCGCCAGTCATTCACGAGGCTGAGCATCGACAAGATACTGCCGCCGGGGGCCGAGGCGCCCAAACCGGCCAGGAAAACGCGGCGCAAGAAGAAAGAGGAGTCAACCGATGGCGCATAAAAAAGGGACCGGGACCAGCCGTAACGGGCGGGATAGCCAGAGCCAGAGGCTCGGCGTGAAAAGGTTCGCCGGGCAAACGGTGAACGCCGGGACGATACTGGTGCGGCAGAGAGGCACGCTTATTCATGCCGGCGAGAACGTGGGGATAGGGAAAGACCATACCCTGTACGCCCTCATCAACGGCATCGTAAAATATGAACCGACGAGCCATAACAGGAGAAAGGTCAGCATTTCAGCCGGCTGAACGATATGAAAGAGAAAATTCATCCCAAATACTACCCCGATGCCGAGGTAATTTGCGCCTGCGGTAACAAGTTTACCACCGGCTCGACCAAGAAACAGATGAAAGTGGACGTTTGCAGCAACTGCCACCCGTTTTTCACGGGTGAGCGGCGCATGATGGACACGGCCGGCCGTGTCGAGCGCTTTAAGAAGCGCTACAAGATTGAGAGCTAACAGCGGCTATCTAGGAGAGGGGCCGAGTTTTTCGGCCCTTTTTCTTTAAGAAGACATGGCGGAAAAAAAGAAGTTCAACTACGGCGGCCAGGCGGTCATCGAGGGCGTGATGATACGGGGCCGGGAATCGCTGGTGACGGCAGTACGGCGACCCGGCGGCGATATCACCATCGACGCGAGGCCACTGCCGTCCATCTACACCGGCCGGCTGAGGCGGATGCCGCTGGCGCGGGGCATCATTGTGCTTATCGAGTCGATGGTGCTGGGAATCCAGAGCCTGATGTACTCGGCCAACGTCGCCATGCAAGAAGAGGCCGAAGAGATAAACGCGAAGGCCATCTGGGGCATGGTTGCTTCAGGGATTGTGCTGGTGGTCGTCCTCTTTTTTCTCGCCCCGCTGTTTCTCACCAACCTGGTGCGGTCGCATATTCCCAACTCCGTGGTCTTCAACATCGTCGAAGGGGCGATAAGGCTGGCCATTTTCATCGCCTACCTCAAGGTGGTCTCGCTCCTGCCGGACATCAAGCGGGTCTTCACGTACCACGGGGCCGAGCATAAGACGGTCAACGCCTACGAGGCGGGCGAACCGCTCGAGGCGGAGGCTATCAGGAACTACGGCAAGGCGCACGTACGCTGCGGGACCAGCTTCCTGTTCACGGTGCTGATAATCGCTATCGTGGTATTCTCTCTGGTGGGGCGTCCGGCGCTGTGGCTGATGGTCGTATCGCGCATCGCCCTGATACCGGTTATCGCCGCTATAGGCTACGAGGTGACGTATTTCAGCGCCCGCCATACGCACCACTGGCTGGTGAGGATTATCCTGGCGCCGGGCCTGCTGCTGCAGTCCATGACTACCGCCGAGCCGGATGACAGCCAGATTGAGGTAGCCATCGCGGCGATGGGCAAAGCCATAGAAATAGACGACGCGGCGGCACCGGCCCAGCCTTCCGCCTGATTTCAATCAAGGTCGGTTTCAGTCAGCTCCTGGAAGAAGCAGGTCTGGCGGCCGGTGTGGCAGACGGGACCGGTAGGGTCAGCCTTCACCAGCACGGTATCGGAATCGCAATCGAACCAGACCGAGCGCACTTTGATACGGTTACCCGAGGTCTCTCCCTTGTGCCAGAGTCGCTGGCGGCTGCGGCTGAAGAACCAGGCCTCTTTCGTTTGCAAAGTGCGGCGCAGCGACTCTTCATTCATATATCCGAGCATGAGGACCTCTCCAGTAGCGTCGTCCTGGATAATCGCCGGGATAAGTCCTCGTTTATCAAACTTCAAATTTTTCAAGATACTCCTGCCACGACCCTATATCGGGTTAATTTCAGTAAGCGCCTGCTTGAGATTGATGTCCTCGGTATAAAGGGCCTTGCCGATAATAGCCCCTTCGGCGCCGAGCTTCTGCAGTATTTTCAGGTGGTTCAGGGAGGCGATGCCGCCGGCGGCGATGACCGGGAGCCGGGTGGTCTCAATCATCTCGGCAACGGCGGCGAAATTGGGCTCGGTAAGGGTGCCGTCGCGGTGGATATCGGTATAGATGAAACGGCGCACGCCGGCGCTCTTCATACTCCCGGCCAGTTCGGTGGCCCTTCTCACGGTGTTCTTGACCCAGCCATGCGTGGCGACGTACCCCTCGCGGGCGTCGATGCCCACGATAATAGCCTCGCCGAACGAGCGGCACGCCTGAGTGACGAGGTCAGGGTCTTCCACGGCGGCCGTACCCAGGACGACCCTGTCGATGCCGATTTTCAGCAGCTCTTTAATCGTCTCCATGCTGCGGACACCACCGCCAAGCTGTACCGGGATAAGCATCACCCGGGCGATATTCCGGATGATGTCCAGGTTGCGTATTTCACCGGAAGCGGCCCCGTCGAGGTCGACGACGTGGAGTCGCGGCGCCCCAAGCGATTGCCATTTCAGGGCCACATCAAGTGGGTCATCGGAAAAGACCGTTTCCATTGAATAGTCGCCGCGGTAGAGGCGGACACACTTGCCGTCACGCAGGTCTAGCGATGGTATTATTTCTATAAGCGCCTCCCCGAGGGTATCATCATGAGAAAATTATAGCACCATCGTTACAGCTGGGACAATTTGTGAGGTGGTTGTTACCGACGGCGTATTGACAGGCAGGTACTTTTGAACTATAATAATAGTACCATCGACCGTAATGGCGGTGAGTTCTAAAGAAGACCTTAATAAAATAAGTCGCTTGGATCGTATACGACCGAGACGGCATATAAGAACCGGGTTAACGATGCCCTCTCGGTCAATCCGAGGGGGTTTTTTTATTTGGTGAATAGCAAGCTCAGAGTCGGTTTCATCGGGGCCGGGACGGTGGGTACCGCCCTGGCCGTCCTGCTTGACCGCAAAGGGTATGGAGTCGTAGGCGTGTACAGCCGGACTTTGAGCTCGGCAGAGAAGCTGGCCAGACTGGTCAAAGGCTGCCGGGTTTTCGGGAGCGGCCAGGAAGTGGCGGAGAAAGCCGGGCTTGTTTTCATCACCACCCCGGACGCTGCCATCCCCGCCGTGGTTTCCCGCGTGAAATGGCCGAAGGGCGTCAGCGTGGTCCACTGCAGCGGGGCCGATTCCACTGACGTCCTGGAACCGGCAATGAGGTCCGGGGCGATGGTCGGGTCTTTCCATCCTTTGCAGACCTTCGCCGGCGTTCAACAGGCCATCGAGAACATCCCCGGCTCAACCTTCGCCATAGAAGCCGGGGAGCCCCTGCTGACCGTCCTCAAGTACATGGCGACGGCCCTGGACGGCTCGTGGATAAAGCTCCAGGCGAGCGACAAAGTCCTCTATCACGCTGCCGCCGTTTTCGCCTGCAACTACCTGGTGACCCTGGTGAAGATGGCCACCGACCTGTGGCAGACTTTTTCGATACCCACCGACCAGGCCACCCGGGCGCTCCTGCCGCTCCTCCGCGGCACGCTCCATAACATTGAAACCATAGGTATCCCGCAGTGCCTTACCGGGCCGATTGCTCGCGGTGACGACGGCACGGTCAGCAAGCACCTGAAGGCCCTGAAGGAAAAATCGCCGGCACTGCTGTTCGCTTACCAAGAACTCGGACTCCAGACAGTCCCGATAGCCCTTGCCAAAGGGAAAATAGCCCAGGCGCAGGCCAGCGTCCTGGAAATGATATTGAAATCTAAATAAGCAACAGGGAGACGGTCCAATGAGAACGATGTTAAAGAGCAAAATCCACCGGGCGCGTGTCACGGACGCGAACATCGACTACGAAGGCAGTATCACCATCGACAGGAAACTCATGGAAGCCGCCGATATCCTCCCCTACGAGCAGGTCCACGTGCTCAACATCAACAACGGCGCCCGTTTCACTACCTACGCCATCGAGGGGGCGCCGGGTAGCGGGGAAATCTGCCTCAACGGCGCCGCGGCGCGGCTGGCTGTCAAGGGCGATATGGTCATTATCCTGACCTACACGCAGGTAGCCGAAGAGAATGTGAAAAACTACCGCCCCAGGGTAGTGCATGTCAACGAGAACAATGTCATGGTCAATAAGCTGGATGAGAAAATCTTCGCCTGAGGAGAGCCGCCATGCGCGTGACCATCAATCAGATTAAAGAGATGAAACAAAAAGGTGAGAAGATAGTCATGCTCACCTCTTATGATTACTCCACGGCAAAACTGGTGGAAGCGGCCGGTATACCGATGATACTGGTCGGCGACAGCCTGGGAATGGTCGTCCTGGGCTACGAAACGCCGATACCGGTGACCATGGACGTCATGATTCACCATACGAAAGCCGTGGTCAGGGGCACCAGCAAGGCCCTGATTATTGGGGATATGCCGTTCATGACCTACCACGCGAGCACCGGGGAGGCCATGCGCAACGCGGCGCGGTTCATCCAGGAAGCGGGCGCCCAGGCGGTCAAATTAGAAGGCGGCCTGACCGTGGCCGAAAAGGTGAGGCGCATCATAGATTGCGGCATCCCGGTCATGGGACACATCGGGCTCACGCCGCAGTCGGTCAACCAGCTCGGCGGCCTTAAGGTGCAGGCGAAGTCGCGCGAAGCGGCGGCGAAACTGATTGACGATGCCGTGGCGCTGGAGCAGGCCGGAGCATTCGCCATCGTGCTGGAGGCTATCCCCTTCAAACTGGCGGCGCTGGTCACCAAAAAGGTGGGCGTGCCGACCATCGGCATCGGCGCGGGCCCCTATTGCGACGGACAGGTGCAGATTGTCAACGACATTCTGGGCTCATTTACTGATTTCGTGCCGAAGCACGCCAAGCAGTACGTCCGGCTCGCCGATATTATGTCGAACGCTTTCAATGAGTACTGCGAGGAAGTCAGGTCCGGCAAGTTCCCCACGGAGAAACACAGCTTCATCATCGACGAAGGAGTGCTGGCGGAGCTGAGCCAGTGAACCAGACTCACATATAGATTCGGTTACGAGAGGGGCGGCAGAATCGCGGCCCCTCTTTTCGTTGGCGAGGTAAAAAATGAAAGTCGTCAAAACGATAGAAGAGATGAGGCGGTTACGCCAGCAGACCAGAGGAACGGTCGGGTTCGTGCCGACGATGGGCTACCTCCACGAGGGGCATCTGTCCCTGGTAAGACGGGCCAAAGAAAACGATACCGTAGTCGTCAGCATCTATGTCAATCCTACCCAGTTCGGCCCGAAAGAGGACTTCAAAAGCTATCCCCGCGATATCCCCCGCGACCTGGCGATGCTGGAGTCGCTAACCGACATCGTTTTCATGCCGGAGGACGCGGAGATGTACCCGGCGGGCTACGACACCTGGGTGGAGGTGAAGGGAATCACGGAGGGACTGGAAGGGGCGACGCGGCCCGGGCATTTCCGGGGCGTAGCCACGGTAGTCACCAAGCTGCTCAATATCGTCGGGCCGACCCGGGCCTACTTCGGGCAGAAGGACGCCCAGCAGGTGGCGGTAATCAAGAAGATGGCCGTCGAGCTTGACATGGACCTGGAGCTGATAGCCTGCCCCACGGTAAGGGAGCCGGACGGCCTGGCCATGAGCAGTCGCAACGTCTATCTGGACCCGGAGGAGCGGCGGGGGGCGGCGGTCCTGTTCAAGGCGCTAACACTCGCCCAGGAGCTGTGGAAAAACGGGGAAAAAGACGCGGACACGGTGCTGCATCGCATGATGGCACTCATCAAGCAGGAGCCGCTGGCGAACATCGTCTATATCAGCATCGCGGACGGGAAGACGCTGAAAGACGTGGAAGAAATAAAACCCCCGGCGCTGGTGTCCCTGGCGGTGCGGTTTGGGAAGACGCGGCTGATTGATAATGTGGTAATAGGATAGGCAAGATATTAATAACACGGAGATTGAAATGACGATACAGGACTTGATAAAACAGGCGTATAGCGTCACCGGAACATTTAAGCCAACTGATGAATGCATCAGCGGTGACGTAGGCGCAGCCTTAATCACCAGGGATGGTAACGTATATACCGGCGATCGACTGCGCCTGTGGTATCGGCTTTTGCGCCGAACATTCCGCCATTGCCGAAATGCTCAAACACAAAGAGTCGGAGATTGCGATGCTGGTTGCCGTTAATAGAAAAAAGAAAATCGCACCGCCTTGTGGAAGGTGCCGCGAGCTGATCTATCAGGTTAACAGGTCAAATGCGGAAACCCAGATTATATTAGGACAGAATGAGACAATTACGTTAAAGGAACTCTTACCCCATCACTGGCTGGATATCTGGAAATAAATATTACATCAGGCTGAAAAACAATGCTTTCAGTGACCAATCAGAACCGTCCAATTCTTGTTGATTTTTATTGATAGTAAACGGTATAATTTTATACGTGTCTGAGCCGAGGTAGCTCAGATGGTAGAGCAGCGGACTGAAAATCCGCGTGTCCCCAGTTCGATTCTGGGCCTCGGCACTTTTAACACGGGTGGGCGGAAGTAGTTCAGTGGTAGAATGCCTCCTTGCCAAGGAGGAGGTCGCGGGTTCGAATCCCGTCTTCCGCTCCATTTCTTTAAGTTCGCATTTCACTTTTTATCCGGGTAGTCCGTCTCTACCTTGTAAACCGGATTCCAGCGTGCGCGGGCATGACAAACATAATAAAAAACGGGGCGTTTAAGAGGGGTTCATCCTGAAGGTTCACCCTGAAGGGTGCAGACCCCTCTTCATTTATATCCCCTCTTCAAACAGATGATTTCACGGGGTGGGGTATAATCTGGATTCCCGCTTTCGCGGGAATGACAGTTATTTATACCACTTCTCTATTTCCACGAGGCAGGAGTTAGGCGCCATGCCCGGCGCGTTTTTAGAAAGCAGGCGGGAAGGCGTCAGGATGCTGACGCAGCCGCCCCTATCGATACTCGCGGGATTACCCGGCTCGATAGGGTCGTATTTCCCGGAGCCGTAGTAGCAGTGGGCCACTCCGGGCCTCATCCTCTCCGTGACTTCGGCAATACACAACACGGCGCCGCGGTCGTTGTAGATTTTCACAATGTCGCCGTGGCGGATTTTCCTCTTGGCAGCGTCAGCGGGATGGAGACGCACCGGGCGCCAGTCGACACCGTCCTTACGGACGCGATGGCCGGCAATCTCGCTCACCCAGGAGGTGTTGGCGTCGTGATGGGTGTGGAAGGAATACCTGGGGTGGGGCGAGATGAGCTGCAGGGGATATTTCTCCGCCAGGGTCGAGTCGTAGCCCTCCCAGCTCGGGATGTACCGCGGTAAAGGCGGCCTCTCGACGTCATCGGGTAGTTTGGCCGTCAGGCTGCGTGACACGAACTCGACCTTGCCACTGTAGGTGCCGAGCTCTTTTCCTTTTTCGGTGTTCCTCTTCGGATTAAAGTGGTCGGGCGTATCGCAATCGCGTCCCTCGTAAAACCAGCGCAGGCCGGGGGTCGGCCGGTAGTCAGCCGGTACCGGGACGATATAATACCCCTTTTCCTTGAACTCCTCGAAAGAGACATACTTCGGGAGGTCGGAGAAATTGAAGACCTTTTCAATCCAGTCTTCCTCGGTATTGCCCTCGGTATATTGTTCCTTGATTCCCAACCTCTCCGCCAGGTCGGCGAATATCCGGTAGTCCGAGCGCGACTCGAAAAGGGGCTCGATGCACTTTTGCTGGTAGACAATGACGCGGTGGTTGCAGGCGTTGGAGCCGTGATGGGTGTAGCCGCCGGTATTGGCCCATTCGCCGATGTCGTTTCGCTCGAAACCGGTGCAGGCGGGCAAAATGATATCGGCGAACTTCGTCTCGGTGCACCACCAGCAGTCCTGATTGACGACGAACTCGAGCTTCGGGCTCTGGTACATCCTCACCCAGCGGGCGGTCTCCGTCATCGTTCCCAGGAAAGAGCCGCCGTAGCGGTAGAACATCTTCACTTCCGCGTGGCCGGGCAGGGGGTAGGTATACGGGATGAACTGCTGTTCCAGCGATTGCCCGCTAAAGGTCTGCCCCAGCCAGCGGACAGGCGGACTCAAAATAGCTTCCGGAGTCAGCAGGCGGTAGACACGCTGCCTGACCGGGTTCTCCACCTTGTTTTGAGCGAAACCGTTGAGGAAGTTGGGGCCGAAAGCGGCGTAGCCCGGGAACTTGAACTCCGCGTTGAAAGGCGTGCCCATGGTCGTGCCCCAGATGTTGACACCCGGTTTACCCAGTCCATGCATCGCCTGGAGTAGCACCATCAGCCTGGCCCACTCCGTGCCGTAGGCCTGGCGGCAGGCGCCGGACTCGCCGCCGCGTGAGCCGGCGGCGAGCATTGTCCGCCGGGAGGCCCATTCGCGGGCGAGACTTTTAATAGTATAAGCCGGTACATCACAGATAGATTCAGCCCACTCCGGCGACCGGGCGACGCCGTCATCACCACCGGTGACATGTTTTTTAAACTCCTCGAATCCCAGCGTGCGCGCGCCTATGTATTTCTTATCATAGGTGCCCTCGGTGAGCCAGACGTGGGCGATGGCCTCGGCCAGGGCGGCGTCGGTGCCGGGCCGGGGGGCTATCCATTTATCGCCGATGATGGTGGCGGTATAGTTGCAGAAAGGGTCGATGAAGACCTGCTTGACGCCCAG
>MGNQ01000044.1:1718-14618 GCA_001796865.1 Chloroflexi bacterium RBG_16_56_11 | reverse complement strand
TAGCCAGTAGCGCCATTGGGCCGATTCCTGTCCGCCGTAAATGCCGCGGGTGGTGTCGGGGTCGTTGCCCCAGTGCACCACCATCTCGGTGTTTTTCAGGGCGTCTTCAAGGAGGTCATACTGTTCCGGCATGCCGAGCCGCCAGAAAAAGCCGTAGGCATGGGTCGCTCCCCAGTGCCACCCCTCCCAGCTATCCGGGTTATCCAGGATATCGGTGAACCCGAGGAGGCTGAAAAAACGGGCCCAGGCCGAGGTGCGGTAGCCGACGTTGCCCCAGTTGTGGTGCGACGAGGCGCGGGACATCACGGCTTCCGGGCCGTACTTTTCCCTGATTCTCTTCATCTCGCCGGCAATGATGTCCAGGGCCGCGTCCCAACTGATGCGCTTATACTCAGACCTGCCGCGGTTTTGCGGATTCCTGGCGCTGTCCGGATTGAAGTCGGAGCGTATCAGAGGGAACTTTATGCGGGCATCGGAGTAGACACGCGCTTTTTCCGCCAGAGTAAACGGGGCGACGCAGGCCTTGCGCAGCGGCTGGAACCGGGAGCCCCGGGCGGATATCGTCCAGGAGGCGGCATCGCTGTCATCCAGCTTCAAAGGATATATGCGGACAATTTTTCCATCCTTGACATGTACGTAAACCGGCCCGCCGACCGTCAGATTGGTGAATATTTTTTCCACAATCTTGCTCCATGTAGTATAAAAGCTGTATTAAAAGTATAATCAATACACACGACTTTTATCAAACAGGAGTATCCAGATGGGAGAGATACGGCTGCTATCCTGGAACGTCAACGGAATCAGGGCGCTGACGCGAAAGGGATTTTTCGAATGGCTGGCCAGAGACACGCCGGACGTGCTCTGTCTCCAGGAGACCAAGGTACATCCGGACCAGGTAAATACCGACCTGCGGGTGCCGCCGGGCTACCATACCTACTGGAACTCGCCAGAGAGGAAGGGTCACGGCGGCGTGGCGCTTTTTTCGAAGATGGAGCCGTTGAATCTCCGGTATGATTTCGATAGCAAATTCGATGTCGAGGGCCGCGTGATTATCGCCGAATACGCTGATTTTACCCTGTTCAACGTCTATTTCCCCAACGGTAAGCAGGGCCCGGAGCGTCTGAGGTATAAGATGAAGTTCTATGACGTTTTTCTGGACTATGCGGACGCTCTAAAATCGGCCGGTAAAAGACTGGTCATATGCGGTGACGTCAACACGGCCCATAAAGAAATCGACATCGCCCGGCCCAAGGAAAACAGCAAGGTATCCGGATTTTTGCCCGAGGAACGGGCCTGGATAGATATATTTATCACCCACGGCTACGTGGACACGTTCCGCCACTTCCACCAGGAACCGAACCAGTACACCTGGTGGGACATCAAAACCGGGGCGCGAGCGAGGAATGTGGGCTGGAGAATCGACTACTTTTTCGTGAGCGAGAACCTGCTGCCGTCCGTTACGGGGGGCTTTATCGAGTCCGACGTGATGGGCTCGGACCATTGCCCGATAGGGATTACATTGAGAACGGGATGACACGCTCGTAACCAGGCTAACGTTATCGGGGTGTTGCGCCTGGGAAACGCATTTCACCCTCATCCTGCCCTTCTCCCCTCAAGGGAGAAGGGACTAGCTTATCAACAGGGGCTCCAGGCCACGGATGACATCAAAGAAATCGCTAAAAGGCGCGCAGAATAACTTTTCCGTACGACAGAGTTCCAGAAGCGTACCCGTAGCGAAAATATGGGCAGCCTTCCGGCAGGAGTAGATATCCGAGGCGCCGTCCCCGATATAGATAACATCGTATCCCATATTTTTGAGCCAGACGGTATAGGCCTCTTTAAAGCCGGTGTCCATCTCGGCGCCGTCCGGACCGATATACCGGACCTTCATGCCTCCGGGATGGAAATCGTTCTCCGCGGCGTGGACCTCGACGCCGGATATGCCCAGTCCTGCCAGGATGGTATTAATATAAAACATTAGCCCGTGGCTGACGATAACGACCCTGACGCCTTTATTTTTACAATAGTCTAAAAAGTCTTTTAAACCTGGCTTGATTTTTATGTGGTCGCTGCGCCTGACGAAATCGGTCAACGTCTTTTCGTCGGACGTTATCATGCCGAAGACTATCCTGCTGAAGGCCCCGACGGACATCCGGCTGGCGGTATATTTTTCGAGGTAGTGCCGCCACCGGTCGCTGGCGTATTCATCGAGGAGGAGGTAACTCACATCTTCTATGGTCACAGTGCCGTCGAAGTCCATCTGCACGGCCTTTTTCATAATCCCGATGGCTCCTCGGGGAGTTTTTCCAGTCCCCGGACAACTTCGCCGAAGTCCTTAAAAGGCGTAAAGGCGATTTTCTCTCGCCGGCAATGCTCCCGGAGGGCGCCGGTGGCAAAGACGCGGTAGGCGCGGCGGGCGGTGAAAATATCCGAGATACTGTCCCCCAGGCAGACAACCCGGTAACCCTGTTTCTCCAGGTAACGGGTGTACTCCTCCTTAAAGTCGGAGTCCGTTTCTCGGCCGTCCGGGCCGGGGTATTGCAACAGCATACCCCGGGAACTGCTCCGACTGCGGGCAGCGATTATCTCGATATCGTCAACGCCAATGCTACCCAGGATAGCTTTAATATAAAAGGTGAGACCGTTGCTGACGATGACGAAGCGGAAGCCTTTTTTGAGGCAGTAATCGTACAGCCCGTTGAAACCGGGCCGGAATTTCCAACGGTCGCTGTTGAGGATAAAATTAGTGATGGTGCTCTCGTCGGCCTTTACCATGGCAAAAGCTCGCTTCATGCACGTAGCGACTGATATTTCACCACTTTCGAATAGTTTGACTTCCCTGCGCCAGTCACCCTCCGCGAACCTGTCCAGCAGCAGGTGACTCACCTCGCCTTCCGTAATCGTCCCATCGAAATCACATTGCACGGTGATCGGCACTCTGTAATAGTCTCCTTTACGTATCGTGGGTTCAAATCCAATATATCGGATTGCCCCGTAACGGTCAAGGGTGCGGGGTTGGCAGCGTAACGGACCGGTGTTAGAATTACCGGGGAGGTGCGCTGACCGGTGAAATATTACGTGGGTACTTCCGGCTGGCACTATGACGACTGGCGGGGGCGTTTCTACCCGGAGAAACTGCCCAGGTCGCAATGGCTGGAATATTACGCCCGTACCTTTATGACGCTGGAGCTGAACAGCACATTTTACCGCCTGCCAACTGAGTCAGCCTTAAAGAACTGGTACGCTTCTTCTCCGCCGGGATTTGTCTTCGCGATAAAGGTGAGCCGGTTCATTACCCATATCAAGCGGCTCAAGGACTGCGATGAAGCCATAGGTAACTTTATGTCAAGGGCAGCCCTACTACACGATAAGCAAGGCCCGCTTCTCTACCAGCTGCCGCCCGGCCTGCGCCGCGACGATGAGACGCTGGTAGCTTTCCTGAAAAAATTGCCACTCGCTTTGAAGCACGCTTTTGAGTTCCGGCACCCGTCATGGTTCGACGACCGGATTTTCGATATTCTGGCACAATACAAGGCAGGTTTCTGCGTTTTTGATATGCCGCGCCTGACTTCGCCGTTGAAGGCCACGGCCGATTTCGCCTACATACGCTTTCACGGGCACGACGGGCTTTATTCCGGGGACTACACGGATAGCGAGCTTACCGACTGGGCCGGGAAGATAAAAGCGCTAACAAAGGGACTGGAATCGGTATATATCTATTTTAATAACGACATCGGTGGTTTCGCGTTAAAAAACGCGTTGACTATACGGGATTATCTGGAGAAATGAAAATCACTTTTTCTGGATTCCCGCGAAAGCGGGAATGACGTTTAATGATAGCTTCGGATATGGCCGGCTACCTTTAAAGATACTCCTTGATTTTGCCGGCTTGTTCGCTGCTCATGCCGGTGGCAGCCATCAGCTCCTCGACTGAAGCATCCCGGATTTTCTGCACGGAGCCGAACTGGCGGAGCAGGGCGCTTTTCCGCCGGGGACCGATACCCGGGATGGTATCCAGGGCTGAAGTGAAGGCCTGGCGGCGGTGCAGGCTGGAAAAGTAGCTGATGGCGAAGCGGTGGGCCTCGTCACGGACGCGTTGTAAAAGTTGCAAGGCCGGGGAAGTCTTCGGCAGCACCAGCGGCTCTTTCCGACGGGGCAGGAAAATCTCCTCGTTTTCCTTGGCGAGGCCGACCGCGGGGACGTCGCTTTTCATTTCCCCGAGGACGGCTAGCGCCGCGTTGAGCTGTCCCTTGCCGCCGTCGATAAGAACCAGGTCGGGCACTATCGCCCAGGTATCAGCGCCTTCAGCCTCGACCTTCTGAGTGCGTTTGAAACGCCTCCGCAGGACTTCCTCCAGCATGGCGTAGTCGTTGGCCCCGGCCACGGTCTTGATTTTGAATCGGCGGTAATGGGCCGGTTTCGGTTTGCCTTTTTCGAAGACGACCAGGCTGCCCACGGCGGAGCTGCCCTGGATATTGGAGATATCGTAGGCTTCGATGCGCAGGGGCGGTCTCTTCAGACTGAGCTCCCGGGCGAGCTCGGCCAGGGCGCCGTCAGTTTCCTTCGGGGCCGCTAGCTCCCTTATCTTGAGCTGGTCCAGTCCCTGGCGGGCATTCTCGGCAGCGATTTCTATCAGCTTTTTTTTCACGCCCCGTCGCGGGACGCGGATATCGACACCGGCGCCACGCCGGCTTTTCAGCCAATCTTTGATGACAGGCTTGTCTTCCACCGGGTATTGCAGCAGCAGCAGTGGCGGGATCTGGGGACAGGAAGAGTAATACTGTTTGACGAAGCTGGTCATGATTTCGCGAGGCTCTTCCTCGCGGGTACCCTGGAGGAGGAAACTTTCGCGACCGGTCAGCTTGCTGCTGCGTATGAAAAGCACCTGCACGTAGGCCTGGTCGACGTCCTGGACGAAAGCGATGACGTCTTCCTCGCCGCGAATCACCGCCGCCACCTTTTCACCCTCGATAACGTCCTGGATGGACTGAATCTGATCACGTAGCAAGGCGGCCCTTTCGTAGTCCAGCTCCCCGGAGGCCCGATTCATCCTCATCCTGAGTTCGCGCAATACCCTTTCCTGCTTGCCTTCGAGAAAAAGGATGACCTCTTTAATGACCTGCGCGTATTCCTGGCGGTCCGTCCAGCCGGCGCAGGGGGCCAGGCAGTGACCCAGGTAGTGCTCAAGACAGGGCCGGGGAGCTTTTCCGTTGATATCTTTGGAGCAAACACGGAAAGGGAAAAGGCGCTGGATGACGCGCAGGGTCTGTTTCACCGAGCGGGCGCTGGCGAAGGGACCGAAATAGCGTCCGCCGTCCTGCTCGTAGCGGCGGGTGACAACGACCCGCGGCCAGTCTTCGTTAACAGCAACTTTCAAATAGGGGAAGGTCTTATCGTCCTTGAGATGGACGTTATAGCGTGGATGGTATTGCTTGATGAAGTTCAGCTCCATGATGAGGGCTTCCTGCTCGGAAGTGGCCACGTAAAAGTCGATATCGGCTATCTGCGAGACCATGCGCTGG
Source organism: Chloroflexi bacterium RBG_16_56_11 (assembly GCA_001796865.1). Lineage (GTDB taxonomy): Bacteria > Chloroflexota > Dehalococcoidia > Dehalococcoidales > RBG-16-60-22 > RBG-16-56-11. The sequence continues at coordinate 9,096 of MGNQ01000044.1, read as the reverse complement.
ACCTTGGGGGTGAGCTGTTGGGCCGACTGGAAGTAAGACCTGACGCGGTTGTGCAGGCTGGTGGCTTTCCCAACGTAAATGATCGTACCCCGGGCGTCACGCATAAGGTAAACGCCGGGGCTATGCGGTAATCTTTTTAGCTGGTCTTCGACCAGGTTACCGGCCATTCTGGTTCTCCTGCCCTTTCCACAACTATTCTAACATAGGCATAATACAGCGCAAAGAGTAAGAAAGCGGAAGTCGGGTCAGCGGCAGGTCATAAACTCCAGGAGGGCACGAGGTCTATCGGCCTGAAAGACAGTGAAAAAAAAACACGGTCACGTCATCCCCAACGCATAAGGATGACGTGACCTTAAAGAAGGTGGTGCCCCATCAGGTTATTTTTATCAGTCCCTGCCGGATGGCCACGACTACGGCCTCCGTGCGGGCGTTGGCGTTCAGTTTACGGAGGATGGACGTGACATGGTTCTTGATGGTCTGTTCGCTTATACCCAACTCGGCGGCGATTTGCTTGTTCAGGTATCCCTGGGCGATGTATTGCAGGATTTCTATTTCCCGAGGAGTCAATGGGGAGATATAGGCCTCGGACTCGCTGCGGGAGGAAAGCTCCTGGAACTGCTGTAAAACGTGCTCGGCCAGCTTGGGGCGGGTGATAAGGCTTTCGTTGATGGGGTGCTCGCCTTTAGCGACGCGCCGGACGGTCTCGACGAGCTGCTGCGCGGTGACCTCCTTGCTCAGGTAAGCGACGGCCTGGGCCTTGAGGGCCAGGAATAACTGGTTATCGTCCGGAGCTGAGGTGAGGACGATAACGCCGATGTTGGGTGAACGCTGCTTGATTTTGCGGGCGAGATCGAGTCCGTTTTCCACCTGGCCATCGACGTCCAGCAGGGTAACATCCGGCGGCAGGTTATCGATGGCCTTCAGAACCTCTTCGCTTACGCCGGTGGTCCCCAGCAGCACGATGTCCGGGGTGTCAGAAAAGGTTTGTTCCACGGCCTGAAGGAACAGGGACTGCTGACTGATGATGAATATCTGTATTTTACCCGAGTTGTTCATGGCTTTTTTCTCCGGTTGAATCGGCATGACCGGATTTACCTCCTCATTCTTCTTCGCGAACCCGCGATGTTCTTTTCACATATTGAAATAAACTGCCTTACCATGGCAGGATCAAATTGGGTACCGGCACACCGTTTGAGCTCTTCCACGGCGTGCTCGAGGGTCAGTGTATCAGAGTAAGACCGCTCGGAGGTCATCGTGGCAAAGGCGTCAGCGATGGCCAGGATACGCGATTCCAGGGGTATATCCTCGCCTTTCAGGCCGTCCGGGTAACCGGAGCCGTCAAATCGCTCGTGGTGGTGCAGGATTCCTCCCGCGCAATGGGTGAGCTGAGGAATGCGTTTGGCGATATCGGCACCCAGCTGCGGGTGGCTTTTTATCAGGAGCCACTCCTCGGGCGTCAGCTCGCCGGGTTTATTGAGGATGGCTTCGCTGATACAGATTTTACCGATATCATGCAACAGGGCGCAGGTCTCGAGACGGCCCATCGCGTCCTGTCCCAGCATCATTGAGTTGGCCAGGGCCAGCGAGTAATCGGTGACCCGCTTGGAATGGTTATGGGAGTGGTTACTCCTGGCATCAACCGTCTCGGAAAGGGCGTGCAGCACGCTGAGGGTCTTGCTATCCACGTTGTTACCGGAGTCGACGATAGACTCGGTGACCTGAAGGGGAGTCAGGGTGCCGGAGGCGCAGAAGCTCTTGTTCCCGCCGCTGCGCTTGGCGCGGTAAAGGGTGACGTCAGCGGCGGCGATGATATCGGTGTGACTGATACCGTCATCAGGCCAGCTCGCCAGGCCGATGCTCGCGGAAACGGGGATACCGCCGGAGTCCATTTCCTCGGCGATTTTTTGGCGGACCCGCTCGGTAACCTGTAGCGCTGCCTCTGACGTGGTCTGCGGCAGCAGGATAGCAAACTCATCGCCGCCGTAGCGGAACGCATGGTCGGAGGTCCTGACGGCTACCTTGATATTGTGCCCGACATACTTGAGGAGTCTATCGCCGGCGGGGTGACCGAAATTATCGTTATAGGCTTTAAAAGAGTCGAGGTCGAGAATAGCCAGAGAAAACGAACCGCCGTAACGCGAATGACGGCTTATCTCGCTATCAATCATTTCATCTAGGGAGCGGCGGTTCAGCAGGCCGGTGAGCTCGTCAATGCGAGCCTTTTTCTCCGCCTGGGCATAAAGCTGCGAGTTTTCCAGCGGCATGGCAATCTGCGAGGCCAGCTGTTCCAGCAGCTTGATGTGCCGCTGGGTGTAGGCGTTAGGACGGTGACTGGCCACGATGAAACTGCCGATGGCCTTACCCTTGGCGATAAGCGGTAAATAAACGACGGTACGCAGACCGAACTGGAAAAACTGCTCGCCGGTGCTGAAGCTCCTCTCCTCGGTAAGGTCGGACTCGACGAAGGATTTCTTATGGGTAATGACCCAGCCCGTGCCCGTGCCTTCCGTCGGCACCATGTCCCCTACCTGGTAAACCGAGCCTTCCGAAGATGACAGTGCCATACAGCACAGGCTGGTGTCTTTGATGAGTACGATGGAAGCCCAGTGGGCGTCGATAACTTTCTTCAGCTCTTCGATAAAAGTGCCGAATATCTCCTGGATATCAAGGCTTGAAGACAGGATGACACTGGAACTATTGATAACCGAAAGCTCCTCTTCACGTTCGCGTAGCTGCTCGCGCAGGAACTCTTTTTCCATGCTCACTGCAACCCGGGCGGTGACATCCTCGATAATGTTGAAGTCCTCGAGAGTATACCTGCCGGAGTGCTTTTTCCCGAGGACGAGAATGGCGATAAGGCGGTCGCGGCTGATCAGCGGCATGAACAGCTCTATCTCTTTAGAGTCAATATCCGCTTTTTCCTGCGCCCAGAGACCCAGAAACGAGGGGAGGATAGTGAGGTTTTCCCGGGTGAGGGGCTTTTGCTCCCTTTCCAGGTACTTGACGATGGGGTTACCGGCTTTTATTTTCAGGTCAGCCAGGTGGCTTTCCTTCTCCAGTGGCTCGATGAACTGGGCGGTGTAATCATCGCTATCGGCTTCGGGGAAGAGGAGGCAGGCCTGCTTGATATTATTGGCTTTTACCAGTAGAGAAAGCAGCTCGCCCCCCTGCTCCTTCAGGCTGAATACATTATGGATTTTCGCAGAAAAATCGTTAAGTTTCTGACGGTAGTCGTAGCTTGAACCCTGGAAGGCGCGGGTCATGAACTCGAAGAAATAGCCCCTCACGTGGTAGATAAATATGGCGACAATCATGGCGACCATGGCAGCCACGAACGACGCCACGAGATCGATTTCGAAGTTGAAAAGGCCGTGCAGGACAGATAATAACAGCCAGTAGCTGAGCAGCCCGATGATACCCAGGCTAATCCAGGCCGTCCCCTGGCGCAACACCAGCTTGATATCGACCAGCTGGTGCCGGATGACGGCATAGCTCAGAACCAGGGCGTTGAGGAGGTTGCCGTAGTGAGCGATGGGGAAATCTTTAAACCATGAGGGAAGGCTTAACACCGTGAATATTATCAGGATTAATATGCCCAGTATCAGGGCAAGGATTTGATTGTGCAGTATCGGGTTGTTAAGGTCGCGGAGCATTTTTCTGAAGACATAGAGGTTCCTCGCAGCGAAGATTAGCAGTGGCGCCGAAACGAAGACGACTCCTATTTTATAGGAGCTTCGGACGTACTCGCCTTCAATATACACTTCACCGGTGGCATACCCCATCACCACGAAAATAGTGATAGGAATTAAGGAGGCGTAAGCAAACGTGAGCCAGCGTTTCTGTCCCTTGGGATAAAAAGAAGACGCAAAACAGTGGAACTGTACCGCCATTACCGAGAAGAGGACGATGGAGAGTTTGAACAGGGCGGAACCCGCGTCCGGGAACAAATTACTGCGATACAGGTAGATGACAAGGCTCCAGGACATGGCCGCCAACAGGAACAAGAAGAACAGGATGTGCCTTTTTTGCCACGGCCGGCTGCTGGCGGTGGTGATGAGCAGGGGAATATACGCAATGGTGGCGACTAAAGGCGCCAAAGCATACACATTCATATATGGGAATTATCTGACCAAACGTGAAGACTGTCAATAGGTAACTAAAGTAAGAGAACCAAGGTAAGGAGACTAAAGTACTAGGAAATTTTGGCCTTTTCCGCACTCGACTTCCGGCTCGTCCGGGCGCCGGCCTTGGTGACAATGATAGTCTCTTCGGTCTCCGCCGTGAGAATCGAGAGGACCTTTTCCGAGGGATTAACGTGGGGCGGCTTAAGATGGGCCAAATCAGCGCCTTCAGCCTGCTTCCTGGCGATGTACCCGGCGAAAGTCCCTTTGGGCAAGAGGTCAACCTTTATCTTGAAATCCGCCATATCCGTCAAATCATTTTGCTCGGACGGGGCCGCGGAGATGTTGTTATCAGGGTTTAGCACCTTCTTATATATCAGGCTGGCGATGGCCTCGGTATCAGCCGGGTAGCCGTCTTTGAGCTCGAGGCCGATGTTCAACGTCAGGTTTTCGGCGTCCTTGTAAGCTATCCAGTCCACGTAAGGGACTCCGGTGCTTTCCAGCGCCTGCCAGATACTCTTTTCCGTAAGGGCGACGACATAGAAGTTGATGAAGTCATCGACGCGGCGTTCGAAAGCCATCTGCGGGATTTTTATACCCAGCTTCTCATTACGCAAAGCGGTGATTTTAACCATATCGCCGATCCGGTACCTGGTCATGGCACCGCCGTGGAAGTTGGTGATAACTATTTCATATTTCTCTCCCGCCTCGACCTCGTTGAGCAACAGGGTCTTTGGTTTGTAACTGCTGTCCATCTGCCACTTAAGCTGTTCGTCCTCCGGGATGAACTCCAGGAAATTCAGGTTGGGGAAAAAGGTCATGCCGTCATAGTCCCAGGTCTGCGTGGCGATGACGCCGCCCTCGGTACACGAATAGAGGTCCAGCGGATGTCTCCCCCAGAGCTCCTTGATTTTATCCTTGTATATCCAGCTATCCACGCCGCTGCCGATGATGCCCCGCAACGTCCAGATGTCCTTCGGCAATAACGCGCGCCTGGCGAGGCGGCTCCTGACCTTGCCCCGGGCCAGCCTCAACAAGGCCCTGGGGCTTTTCAGGAAGGGCCGAATATTGAGCCCGCCTGACGAGTCGCGTAGCTTCTCGCCGACGTTAACCAGGACGAGAGAAATACCGAAGAAGTAGTCGAGACCTTCCGACATTGCCTGCTGAAAACCGAGCTTCAACCTTTCTTCAAAAGACAGGCCTTCGGACTGCTCGATAGTGGGCATATAATGCAGCGGGGTCTGTAGCCGTAATACATCGGCAAAGGTACCGGAGATATATGGCCTGGGAGCCACGGAATACAGCAGCTTAATGTGGTCAGGGATGCGGGAAACGTCGCCCCAGCCGTTGCAGCAGGAGAGCATCCCGATTCCGTACAGTGATACGCTGAGCTCTCGGGCATAGTCCGCCGTCATCGGAATCCACTTGTGCGGGTATTCCCCGCTCCATCCCGAGGTGTGCACCCACAGCGCCGACTTCGACGGCAAGATGTCTTCTTCTTTTTCGAGGAGCTCCGGGCAATAGTCTTTGTAAGTGGTCAGCGGTGCCAGGCGCCGGAACTCATCCAGCGTCTTGGGCCGGGCGCCCCGCAGGATTTTCGCGCCGAGAGGGCTATGGTTGAGCAGGTCCAACTGCTTGAGAAGGAGCCGCTCCTGGATGTCCATGAACTCATTGATGTTAAGGCTGAGAAAGCCGCAGCACATTTGCCACAACTCTTCAGTCCGGCCCTGGCGCAGCAGCTCTACAGCCGTCGGCATAAGCACCTCTCAAGCTAATTCCTCAAACGGGAATACACAAAAAGACTATGATATATCGGCTAGCTTGGGAAGTGATTATGTTCTAGAACATAGTTCTATACACCTAAATGAAAGGAAAAAGAGGCAAAATGATTGGATGCCAGATATCGACGAGTTAAGGCTCGGTAGTTTCTTCGTTGCCCTTGTAAAAAGACTCCAGCTGCCGCTTCAGTTCATCGATGTCGAAGTCGGGCTGTCCCCGGCCCATGGCCAGGCCGTAGCTGACGAAGAACTGCAGGAAATTATGGAGCAAATCGGTGATTTTCTGGGAGAAGGCCTCAAACTCCTGCCGCGAGGTATACCGACTCTGGTTCTGGTGCTCATGGAGCTGGCACTGGATAAGGTAGTTAACGAACTCGGTGCGGGTCATCTCGCCCCGGTTCTCGTCGATCATTTTAACGACGTCTTCTTTGACCACCATAATCAGGTCGTCTTCATCCAGCAGCAGGGTTCTTCTCATCGTTTTCTTTCAAACCTCGGAAAAACAGCTTTAAAAGTCCAATATCTTTTAATTAATTGTTACACTCAGTCTATCACCGGGGCATAAATTTAAATATAAAAGTAATAAAGGAAATATAAAGTTTTGGTAAAGGTTTCGTTAAGCTGGCGGGAAGCTGCGGCAGGTTGGGAGGATTGATGAATAAAAAAACCCGGAGAGCTATCTCCGGGTAGTCGCCAGGTCGGGCTTGACCGCCTAGATGCCGGGTTCTTTTTCCGGGGCGAGCATCTGCATCAGGGAGTCAATGGCTTTGAGGAGGCGGAGGCCACTTTCGGTGACCTGGTAGGCTACCATCGTGTCGTCAAGTTTCACGCGGATGATGAAACCGTGTCCCACCAGGTAATCCAGGTATTTCTGAATCTGGCTGTAGCTCATGTTGGCCGTGTACATGATTTCCGTCTTGCCGGCGCCGCTCTCGCCGACCCGGAGCATGTCGGCGATGATCTCGATATTGGAGCGCCGCCGGCTGACCGCCAGACGCTGGGTGGGGTCGATTCCGGCGGGGTACTTACCAGAAAGTCCCATCTTCATACAGGACTATTGTACTGCTGGCCTGTACGACTGTCAAACTCGTAAAGGGCGTGCCAAGGATTACACGAGGCCCACGTACCAGTCGAAGATGGGCCGTCCCCAGAGGAGCGTCACGATGGGACCGATGGCGAGGAAAGTGCCATAAGGAATGGCGTCTTTCCGACCCTTGATTCTAAAGGCCAGCAATACCACGGCCACGATACCCCCGAGAAGAATTCCGATAAGCAGGGCAACCGCGACGAACGGAAAGCCGGTAACGAGCCCGATAAGGGTCGCCAGCTTGACATCGCCCATTCCCATGCCCTTCGGGGTGATAAGGACGACGATGAAAAAGAAGAGAAAGCCGGCAGCCCCGCCGATGGGGCCGCTTATAACACTCCTGTCCGGCAGGAACTCGAGGTTACTCAAAATACCAGCCCCGGGGAAGATGG
>MGNQ01000044.1:800-1631 GCA_001796865.1 Chloroflexi bacterium RBG_16_56_11 | reverse complement strand
AAAGGCAGTGACGGCGAACGGGGCAGTCAGTCCGAAGCGCCAGAAGGCCAGGAAAAAGAGCAAGCCACTGAGGAACTCCACCAGCAGGACGCGGCGCGGGATCCCGGCGCCGCAGTAGCGGCAGCGACCGCGTAACCACAGGTAGCTTAAAAGCGGGACCATGTCCAACGCCGTGAGGCGGCGCTGGCAGGCATCGCAGCGGGATGGTGGATACGCGATTGACCGGCCCGCCGGCAGGCGGTCGATACAAACGTTCAGGAAGCTGCCCACGGCCAGTCCGAGCAGGGTGAAGATAACGGTCAAAAGTACGGTCATAATATCTATTCTAAACCCCGTCTGTCATTGAGAAGGCGAAGCCAAAAGCAATCCGTTCTCGTTGTCATTGCGAGGAGCGACCTGTTCTCCGTCACTTCGTGATTATGGCAGGCGAGAGCGACGTGGCAATCTCTATTCTCGTTCTGAATACGCCGATGGGATTGCCACGACCCGACTTCGCCGGGTCTCGCAATGACAAAGTAATGGCCGAGGGTCATATCGCTCCATTTTGACGGGTTTTATACCATGAGTCAACAATAACTACCCTGAGACTTTGCAGTGCCAGGGCAGCATATCAAAGTGGGTGATGACCTCTATCATATTTGGGGGCAGGTATTATCGTCACAAAGAAGATAAACGTCTAAGCTATAAAAAGCGTCTCATTACGCTGTTAACAATAGTGATGAATGGTGAACTTTTCAGGACTTTATTCCCAATTCGCAATGGGACTATTCACTCATTGAACTTAAATACGATTATGATAAGCTGGTAGTTAGGTAAAACCAACCTGAAAAG
>MGNQ01000044.1:403-772 GCA_001796865.1 Chloroflexi bacterium RBG_16_56_11 | reverse complement strand
AAAAAATTTTTCAGGAAGTTCCGGTACGGAGAGAAGGGTTTCACCCTGATTGAGTTACTCGTGGTAGTAGCCATTCTCGGTGTGCTCGCCGCGGTGGCTGTACCCAACGTCGGTAAGTTCATCGGCAAGGGGAAAACGGAGTCCTACGAGACGGACCTGCACAACGTGCAGACGGCCGTCATGGCCATGCTCGCCGATAGCACCAGCGGCAACCTGACCGCCTATGCCAACTGGCCCAACCATAGCAACGCCATTACGGACCTCAGCACCGTAAAAGCGACTCAATTGGTAGCCGATGACCTGCAGCTCAGTGACTACATGACCGGTCTGAGCGGCACCAGCGTCAAGATAACCGGAGTCACCTACGAG
>MGNQ01000044.1:0-388 GCA_001796865.1 Chloroflexi bacterium RBG_16_56_11 | reverse complement strand
ACAGTTTCTCAGAATCACCCTTAATGAGCATATAGTATAAGATATTAAATAGACACTTAAATAGGCCTGCCAGCGATATCTATCCCCGGATATCGCTGGCAGGCTTCTTGTTGCCTTTTTTCCCCCGTGTCACTTACAACCAAAACGTCATTCCCGTGAAAACGGGAATCCAGAGGAGAAGGCACTACCTGGATTGTCGGGTCAAGCCCGACAATGACGGAGGGTGGAGAGCGTCGGGTTAGTCTCGCAATGACACATAATATGTCATTCCCGCCCCGTATCAGGTACGGGTTCAACCTGAACGGATTCACCGTGAACGTGACACATAATATGTCATTCCCGCCCCGTATCAGGTACGGGTTCAACCTGAACGGATTCACCGTGAACG
>MGNQ01000043.1:15011-19369 GCA_001796865.1 Chloroflexi bacterium RBG_16_56_11 | reverse complement strand
GGAGGAAGGCGGGGATGACGTCAAGTCAGTATGGCCCTTATGTCCTGGGCCACACACACGCTACAATGGGTGGTACAATGGGTTGCAATGGAGTGATCCGGAGCTAATCCTGAAAAACCATCCTCAGTTCGGATTGCAGGCTGAAATTCGCCTGCATGAAGTCGGAGTTGCTAGTAACCGCGCATCAGCTTGGCGCGGTGAATACGTTCTCGGGCCTTGTACACACCGCCCGTCACGTCATGAAAGTCGGCAACACCTGAAGCCGATGAGCTAACCCGCAAGGGAGGCAGTTGTCTAGGGTGGGGTCGGTAATTGGGACGAAGTCGTAACAAGGTAGCCGTAGCGGAAGCTGCGGCTGGATCACCTCCTTTCTAGGGAGATGAATTGGTGTGTTCACCTATTCTCCTAGGTCGGTCGCTGACCTAACAAATCAGCGCAAACTTTCCTTCCGCTATCCAGGGGTTAAGGTGAACCCCGGTGAAGAGCCGGGGTTTTTTATTTGGGGGGGAGTCATATCTCTTGACAATAATTTGATTCCAGATTACATTACATTTAATCAAAGTGTTCTAAAAAAAACTTAGGAGGTACAAATGACTTTCTCGGACGAACCCAAGAGAAGAAAACCTATCAGTAAAAGTGAATGGGAAGTAATAAAAGCCAGCCATAATTATAGTTGCGTTATTTGTGGTAAAACTGAGAAGAAAGTTGGTATTCTTGTCCAAGCTCATATAAAAGCAAATTCAAGAGGTGGTTCACAGGTTCTTCCAATGTGCGCAACACATCATGAGATGTACGATCGCGGTCTATTATCAGCAGCGCAACTAAAAAAAATTGGTCTTACTAAAAAATCCTCAGCGAAGTTAGTCCCAAAGCAGAAAAAGAAGGAAACGTATTTCGATGGTAGCGAGGTTGTATAATATCTTTTTAATTGATACCATCACCCACTTTATCCCCTCCCCTTCTTCCCCTTATGTCATTGCGAGACCGTTCCGCCGCAGCCGGAAGGCGAAGCAATCTCAGTAAATACCATTCCGGCGAAAGCCGGAATCTAGTGGGGGCAGTGGGCGGTCTGTCATTGCGAGACCATCCCGACCCCAGTCGGGAGGCTAAGCAATCTCTATCTCCGGCAAAAGATATTGTAATTGTCATTCTGACGCAGGTCAGAATCCACATTTATTTTCCCCAACCTCTGGATTCCCGCCTTCGCGGGAATGACAAAGGTAGAATAAATCAGTGATAGAGATTGCCGCGTCGCTGCGCTCCTCGCAATGACATCATAACGGCGGGAGAGCTTTAGCGAGGGGGCAAAGCCCCCTCTCCCTTTTTCACCCCCTTTCCCTTGAGAAGGGAAGGGGGCAGGGGGGGATAGGTTAGTCAAAAAAGGTATAATAAGGATTGATGCGCTACGATGAGGTAATCACCCGGCTCAAGGCCGAGGCCAACCCGGATAATGTCGCCGGGATGGCGCGGTATGGCATCAGCGCCAGGAATACCCTGGGCATATCCATCTACACCCTCCGGAAGATAGCCAAAGAAATAAAGAAAGACCACGGGCTCGCCCTGAAGTTATGGGACTCCGGCTTTCATGAGGCGCGCATCCTGGCGGGCTTTATCGATGAGCCCGAGAAAGTCACCGAGGAACAGCTGGAGCGGTGGGTAAAAGATTTTGATTCCTGGGACGTCGTCGACCAGGTCTCCGAGCTTATCTCGAAGACGCCCTATGTGCTCAAGAAAATACGGGAGTGGTCCCTCCGGGAAGAGCCGTTCGTCAGGAGGGCCGGCTTTTCACTGATTGCGGAGGTTGCCTGGTACGACAAGAAAATCACCGATAGCGATTTCGAGCAGTTTTTTGCACTTATTAAAGAGGCGGCAACGGACGAGCGCAACTACGTGAAGAAAGCTGTGAACTGGGCGCTGCGTAACATCGGGAAGCGGAACAAAGCGCTCAACCGGCGCGCCATCGAGGTGGCCCGGGAGATACAGAAGATGGACTCTAAGGCGGCGCGCTGGATTGCCGCTGACGCCCTGCGGGAGCTAACGGGCGAGGCGGTGCAGAAAAGGGTAGCGAAGAATGAGTTGAAAGGGAGCAGGTGATTTAACCGGGTTTGGCTTCTGAGCCCACTCATGCCTAGACCAGCCCGCTCGACCGCAAGCCCAGTGGTTTACGCTCCGGCTTCTGGCCGTCCTCCTGCCAGGGCGGAATAAAATGAGTAAACACAGCCAGCAAGATAAAGGGCAGAGCGAAAATCACGGCGGTGGTAATGATACCGTTAAGACCCCACAAAGGTATGACGAAATCGTTAAAACCGCGCAGGCTCTTGGAAATCAGCTGCCCGCCGATTACCACGTTCCAGCGCATGGCGAAGACACCGATGAGGACAAGAGAAGAAGCGATAAATATCAGGCCTGTTTTCACCCGCTCTTGTATGCTGGCCAGAGCGGTGGCGCCCAGAACGATGAGGGGTAATAACGAGCCGAGCACGAACTGGATGCCAAAATAGCTCGTGGCTATCTTGCGGGTAATCAGCTGATAAATAATGTCCCAGCTTTCTTCCTGCTCGTAGAGCATGGAAAACACTTCCAGTCCCTCGACAACCACGGCCGCCGATAAAAATCCCCCCAGCCAGAGAGCCATAAAGTGCAGGCAGCGGTGGTCTACGGTCGCCCTGCGTATCCTGGAGACCACGAGGTAAAGGACGATGAGAAGAGCTATCCCGGACACGATGGCGGAAAGCAGGAAGATGATAGGCATCAAAGGGGTCGACCACCAGGGATTGGCTTTCACGGCCCCGAAGATGAATCCCACGTAGCCGTGCAGCAGGAAAGCGACCGGGATGCCGATAAACGCCAGCACCTTGATTAACTTACCGTCGACCGAGCGCGATTCATCGGTGGTTTCGAGCACGCCCAGGGACAACACGGAAAAAACGGTCTTCCGGGTACCCTGCGCCGTCCTGGCGTAACGTATGATGTCCTGGCGAAACACGAGCCAGACCTCGGCCACGAGTATTAACAGGTAGAAAAACCAGATATAGCCGAAAACAGACATCGCCGAGGTCAGGTTGGGCGTTAAAAACATCTCAAGGGCCCTTTCCGGTCTGCCCAGATGGACCACCAGAGGCAACGGCGTGACCAGCAGGAACGCCAGCGCCGTAATCAGGGAAAAACGCGCCACCGTTTTAAGTCGGCCCAGGCCAAAAACGTGGTAAAGAGAAGAGACCACGAAAGCGCCCGCGACGAGACCGGTGATATAGGGGTAGATAACGATAAGCAGGTCCCACTCGATGATGCCTTCATTGGGATAGATAAATCCTTCCACGGTCTAATACACCCCTTTTTCGAACCCGATGTAGTTGACCTTCGGCTCGGTGCCAAGCTCCGGTTTAAGAACATAAAATCGTTTTTCGGAGAGTATCTGCTTCAGCCTGCCGGCCGGGTCGTCAATATCCCCGAAAACCCGGGCGCCCACGGGGCAGACTTCGGCACAGGCGGGGATAAGTCCCCGGTTGATGCGGTGGTAGCACCAGGTGCATTTGTCGACCACTCTTTTCCCCGGCAGGAAATACCTGGCGCCATACGGGCAGGCCTGGATGCAGTACCGGCAACCGATACAGTGGTCCTGGTCAACTAGGATAACTCCGTCATCCGTCTTATAGGTGGCCCCTACCGGGCAGACCGTAACGCAGGGCGGCTTGTCGCACTGATTGCAGAGCTTGGGAACGAAAAAGCTCTTCCAGACCTGCCGGCTGGCCACATCCGGTCCGGGCGGATAGCCCTGAAACCCGTCATAGCCGCCGTTGGGAGAGTCCACGAACGTCTTATCATCCGTGGTGATGATGTACCTTTCTACCCAGGTCCGGTTATACTGCTGTCCGAGGGGTACATCGTTCTCCTTTTTACAGGCAACGACACACCGGCCGCAACCAATACATTTTTCATTATCGCAGAGGAACCCCCAGCGATGTTTTTCCAATCCGATACCGTCGGCGGCGTGAACCGGGCTGGCGCTATTCAGCAGGCCAGTAAAAAGGCGCGGAACGCCGCCAACTATAATACCTCCCAGCAAACCACCGGCCCCCATCTTGATAAAGTCGCGGCGCGACACCTTGATACTCATCTATCTTTACAGCTCCCTTTGATGACAACTCTGGCATGTATCCGCAGTACGCCCGGTATGATTTTCCGGGAAAGGCGTAATCGAGCTGGCGTTATGGCAAAGCAGACAGTCGTCCCGCCCTTCCAGGGGATGGGGAATCCTGGGCAACTCCTCCGGTTCCACGTTGGCCTGCTCATGACAGGAAGCGCAATCCTCTCTCCCCTCGAGAGTGTGGGGGACCCGGGGCGGCCCCCTGGCCAGC
>MGNQ01000043.1:11142-14965 GCA_001796865.1 Chloroflexi bacterium RBG_16_56_11 | reverse complement strand
GGGAGTGGGGCGGGCGCGGGGGCATGCCTTCCCGGGGGTCGTGAGGATTATGACAGGTGACGCAGGTCTCCTGACCGCCATGTTTACTTATGTCAACCTGGGGGAAATCAGGAGGCCGCGAAATCAAGGCGGCGTGGCAGTTCCCGCAGGAATCACGGGACCGGTCCACCACGGGCAAAGCCTTTCCCTCAAGATGTCCAATAGCAGGAAAATGACATGTCTCGCAGCTCACGGAACGGTGGTCCGCCTGCGACCAGGAGACATATTTCGGCTGATGACAGCTATTACAGGCGGTGGTATTGGCGTATTGCATGGGCTTCGCCGCCCACACCAGGCGGCTGCTCTCCTCATCCACGTCGTGAAAACCATAGGCAGCCGTTTTTTCCGTGACGGGGACCAGGCGCGGTAACACGAACACCAGCACCAGCAGAGCCGCCAGTACCAGTCCCGCCCTTTTCAGGTGCTTCATTTTCTCACTATTCCCTGTTCGTAAACTACATTAACGCAGCGACACGGGCTTCAGTGATTATTGGTACGACCGGAAATAGCGTTAAGGATGTCCACCGTTAGCGGAATCACCGTGGCGTTCTTTTCGCCGGCCATTTCCACGAGGGTCTGCAGGTAACGCAACTGGAGAGCCGAAGGTTGATTATGGATAATCTTGGCGGCGTCGGCCAGCGTTTCGGCTGCCTCCCTTTCACCCAGCGCATGGATGACCTTGGCCCGCTTCTCGCGCTCGGCCTCGGCCTGGCGGGCCATAGCACGCTGCATGGCCTCGGGAAGGAGGACATCCTTCACCTCCACCAGGGTAGCCCGGACTCCCCAGGGCACCTCGCTCTGCTCGTCGATTATCTGCCTGAGTCGCAGGTTTATCTCATTCCGGTGGGCCAAAAGCTCATCGAGCTCGGACTGGCCCAAAACGCTCCGCAGGGTCGTCAGCGCGAGCTGGATGATAGCCTCAGCATAATTTTCGACGTTGATGATGGCTTTTTCGGGTTCAAGCACCTGATAGTAGACCACGGCGTCCACCTTGACCGTCACGTTATCCCGGGTGATGATTTCCTGGGGGTCAAGCACGGTCGTCACAATACGCAAGCTTACCTTGACCATCCGGTCGATAAACGGGATAATGGCGTTCAGGCCCGGGCTCCGGACACCGACCAGCCGCCCGAAGCGGAAAACCACGCCGCGCTCGTACTGCTTGACGATTCTCAGTGAGGCTGCCAAAAGTATCAGGACTACCAAAATGATGAGCGTGATCACCCAGCCTCCCATGTAAATGTCCTCCTTTACGTTATTGACCTATTTCCCGGGTCCAGACCTGTTCCGGTTGGCGCTATCGTGTTGCCAAAATCTATCACTATATGTTACCTGATAAGTGTTTGTTCAACCGTCAGGCATTACTTGTTATGAGGTAATATACCACATTGTAGGCATTTTTGAAAAGCTCCCCACCGATGGTTTTTACCGCGTATAGATTCCATGGCGACGGAATAACGGATAGTCATCAGAGTGGGCGGGGGAAAGCCGGCTTGAGATGTTGGTCACAGACACCACCAGATACGTTGCATAAAATCATAATGATTGTCATATAATGAGAGTAGGTCAATCAGAGATAAATATGGTTGAGAAAACAAAGAAAAGGCCGCATCACGCCAGCATCCATATCACCGGGATGACCTGCACGACCTGCGCCGCCACGGTAGAGAAGGCGCTGGCAGAGACGAAAGGTGTGGAGAAGGCCAGGGTGAACTTTGCGGCGGAAAAATTGAACGTGGAATACGACCCGGATAAGGTGGGCCTGGGCGCGATAAAGGATGCGATAACCGAATCGGGCTACGGCATCGGCGCGAAGAAATCGATTTTCCCGGTGAGCGGGATGACCTGCGCTTCCTGCGTGGCGCGCGTCGAGGAAGCGCTGAACAGCGTCCCGGGTGTGGTCACGGCGGGCGTGAACCTATCAGCGGAAAAGGCTACGGTGGAGTACCTGGAAGGCACGGCGATAGCCGAGATGAAACGCGCCGTGAAAGACGCCGGCTACGAGCTCGGCGACGAGGCGGAGACGCTGGAAGACGTGACCACGGCCTCGCAACGGGACATCAAAAACGTCCGGAACAGGTTTATCCTGGCGGCGGCGCTGGGCGCCATCGTCATGGGGATGGGGTTCACGCCGGAGTTCACGGGAAGCGATTACATCATGTGGGTGCTGGCGACGCCGGTGCAGTTCTGGGCGGGGTGGCGGTTCTACCGCGGGGCCTGGGGCGCCCTGAAGCACCGCACCGCCGACATGAACACACTCATCGCCGTGGGGACCTCAGCGGCCTATTTTTACAGCGTGGTGGTAGTGTTATTCCCGGGGATTTTCGAGGCGGGGGGAATCGTGCTCCACCTCTATTTCGACACCTCGGCGGTGATAATCGCTTTAATCCTGCTGGGCCGCTTCCTCGAGGCGCGGGCCCGGGGGCAGACTTCCGCCGCCATCAAGAGGCTCATCGGCCTGCAGCCGAAAACAGCCCGTGTAATGCGCGAAGGAAAAGAAGCGGAAATACCGATAGAGGACGTGCAGGTGGGCGACCTCATCCTGGTGCGCCCGGGCGAAAGGGTCCCGGTGGACGGGACTATCCGGCAGGGGCAGCCCAGCATCGACGAATCGATGGTGACGGGAGAGAGCCTGCCGGTAGAGAAGAAAGAAGGTGACGAGGTAATCGGGGCGACGATAAACAAGACCGGAAGCTTCCAGTTCGAGGCCAGGCGCATCGGCAAGGACACCACGCTGGCGCGTATCGTCCGGCTGGTCGAGGAAGCGCAGGGGAGCAAGTCCCCCATCCAGCGCCTGGCCGACGTCATCGCGAGCTATTTCGTGCCGGTGGTCATCGGCATCGCCCTGGTCACGTTTGCTATCTGGTACTTTTTCGGGCCGGCGCCTTCGTTGACATTCGCCTTCCTCAACTTTATCGCCGTCCTCATCATCGCCTGTCCCTGCGCCCTGGGGCTGGCCACGCCGACGGCTATCATGGTGGGAACGGGCAAAGGCGCCGAACAAGGCGTCCTGATACGGAGCGCCGAGGCCCTGGAGAGATTTTACAAGATAGATACGCTGTTGCTGGACAAGACCGGGACACTGACGGAAGGCAAGCCAAAAGTGACCGACATACTTGCGGCAGCGGCGCTTTCACAGGACGAGGTGCTCCGCCTGGCGGCCGCCGTAGAGCACGACTCGGAGCATCCGCTGGGCGAGGCCGTCGTCCAGGCGGCGCGGGACAAAGCCGTGACGATAGACCCGGTCAGTCATTTCCAGGCCATCCCGGGGCACGGCGCCGAGGCTTCCCTGAACGGGAAAAGGCTGCTCCTGGGCAACCTCAAGCTGATGAAAGACCGGGGACTCGCCCTGAACGGACTCGACGAAAAGGCCCCGGGGCTGTGGAACGACGGTAAGACGGTGATGTTTCTAGGCGTGGACGGCGCAGCGGTGGGGTTAATCGGCCTGGCGGACACGCTGAAACCAAACGCCGGGACAGTCGTGGCCGGGCTGAAGCGAATGGGCATCGAGGTAGCGATGGTGACCGGCGATAACCGACGCACCGCCGAGGCAATCGCCCGCGGCGCGGCAATCGACCGCGTCCTGGCGGAAGTACTGCCGGAGAACAAGGCGGCCGAGGTCAAGAAGCTCCAGGACGAGGGGAGGATAGTGGCCATGGTCGGCGACGGCATCAACGACGCCCCGGCGCTGGCCCAGGCGGATATCGGTATCGCCATCGGGACGGGCACCGACGTGGCCATGGAGACGGGGGACATCACCCTGATAAGCGGCGACCTCTCCGGA
>MGNQ01000043.1:9474-11096 GCA_001796865.1 Chloroflexi bacterium RBG_16_56_11 | reverse complement strand
AGCAGAACCTCTTCTGGGCGTTCGCGTATAATGTTATCCTGATACCGGTGGCCGCCGGGGTGCTGTATATCTTTTTCCGCAACGGGGGCGTGCCGGAGGGACTTCAGTTCATCCTGGGCGATTATGGTTTCCTGAACCCGATACTGGCGGCGGCGGCGATGGCGGCCAGCTCGATAAGCGTGGTATCCAACTCGCTGCGGTTGAGGGGGTTCAAACCTCCCCGGCTGGCGGCGTAACTCAAGGAGGCAGAACATGGCGATTGATCCCGTATGCAAGATGACGGTTGACGAGAAAAAGGCGGCGGCGACATCCGAGTACAAAGGGACGAAATATTACTTTTGCGCCGTGGGATGCAAAAAAGCCTTCGACGCCAACCCGGAGAAGTACCTGAAAAAGTAGATAAACAACCGATGGGCTAGAGGCATAAAAAGACTAAATCAGGTCACTACACTCCTGGCAGGGACTCACCGGCAGGCGCCTGATCTTTATTCACGACCCACCACCTGGCCCCCTACCCTTGTAAAATAAAGTAACAGGGGTCCTGCCCCTCTTAGACACCCCGCCGGAACGACAGAAACGCTTAGAGCCCGGCCTTTTCCCTTACTTTTTGCACCACACTGGCCATTGTTTCGCCGGCCCGGGCGTTAATGAGGACAGCGGCCTGGCGGTCCATGGGAGTATCGCTGAGGTTAATGATAACGAGCCGGGCGCCGGACTGGACGGCGTAGACCGGCATATAGGCCGCCGGGTAGACGACCAGCGACGAGCCGATGACAATAAACAGGTCGGCAGAGTGAGCGCGGCGGCCGGCTTCCTCGAGAACATCAGAATTTAGCTGCTCCCCGAACATGATAATATCCGGCTTCAACGTGCCGCGGCAGGATGTACACTCCGGGACTTCCTCACCGCTTTCCAGACGGGCAACAATCTCCTCAAACGGGTAGCGCCGACCGCAGTCGAGGCACCTGGCCCAGCGCATGTTGCCGTGGAGCTCGAACACTTTTTCCGCGGGCATGCCGGCCTTCTGGTGCAGGTTATCAATGTTCTGCGTGATAACGCAGTCGAGCTTCCCGATTTGAAACAGCCCGGCGACGGCAAAATGGGCGGCGTTAGGCACGGCCTTATCCGTCAGCAGACCATCCCGGAACATCTGCCACTGTTTCCGCCGGGTCGCGGGGTTGTTCAGGAATTTGTCGATGGTGAAATCATCAGCGTCGAATCGGTCCCAGATGCCGCCAGGGCTGCGGAAATCGGGGATGCCGGACTCCGTGCTGATGCCGGCGCCGGTAAAGATGACCAGCCTCCGGCTCTCGACAATGAGGCCGGCTATTTTCTCAACACGCGAATCAAGGTCGTTGTTATCCATTTTCCTTCGTCCTGAACCCGGCCGCCAGGCGGCGGGCAAGCCTGGCCTCAAGGGCTAAGCCCTCCACCAGCGGGAGGTCGAGTCCGCGCGTCACGGCCTGCTTGGCATATTTCACGGCCAGCGGAGAATAGGATTTTATTATCGTGGCCAGCTTTTCCGCCCCGGGCAGCAGGTCGGCCCGCGTGGTGACGCGGTTGACGAGCTTCAGTTTCAGAGCCTCAGCGGCGGTAAGCCAGCGGCCGCTGAGGAGCATATC
>MGNQ01000043.1:3534-9455 GCA_001796865.1 Chloroflexi bacterium RBG_16_56_11 | reverse complement strand
CGATAGTCCGCGGCAGGGTCTGGCTACCGCCGGCGGCGGGGATGATGCCCAGCCCCGGCTCGGGCAACCCGAACCGCGCATCCTCGGCGGCGAGCCGTATATCGCAGCAAAGGGCCATCTCGATTCCCGAGCCGAGAACGTAGCCGTGCAGGGCAGCGATAAAGGGACGGTCGATACTCAGGAAAAGTCCCCAGACATCCCGCGCGAAGCGGGCCTGCCGGGCGAGCACGGGCGGGGGGGCGGTGAGGAACTCGGTAAGGTCAGCGCCGGCGCAGAAGGCCTTATCGCCGGCCCCCTTGAGGATGACGACGCGCACCTCGTCATCGTCGCGGATGGCGCCAAGTACCTCGTAGAGCTCATCCCGCATCCTTACGTTATAAGCATTCAAAGCCCGGGGGCGGTTGAGTGTAATCCAGGCGACGCCCCCTGCTTTTTCGTAGACGATGGTCTCAAAGCTGCTCATTTTTCACCAATAACAATAGTAACAGCCCGCGCGTGGGGATTGTCAAGTTTGCGGAAGCGGAGTCGACGGCGGTATCATATCTAATGATGACCAAAAAGAACAGAATGATGAAGCGGAAGACACTGATTTTCGTGGGGGCACACCCGGACGACGAATCGTTCGGGGTCGGCGGCACACTGGCGCAGTACGCCGCTGCGGGCGTACACGTCTACTACGTGTGCGGCACACGCGGGGAGGTAGGCGAGGTGACGCCGGAGGCGATGCAGGGACACGCATCGATAGGCGACCTGCGCTGGGCGGAGCTGAAATGTGCGGCCCGGGAGCTGGGGCTGGCGGACGTCATCCACCTGGGCTATCGCGATTCCGGCATGGCGGGCTCGGAGGAAAACAAGCACTCGCAGGCCTTCGCCGCGGCACCGATGGAAGAAGTGGCTGGTCGCGTGGTCACCATCATCCGCCGGCTGAAGCCGGAGGTGGTGGTCACCTTCGACCCCATCGGCGGATACCGGCACCCCGACCATATCGCAGCACATAATGCCGCCGTAAAGGCCTTCCACGCCGCCGGCGACGCGTCGCAATACCCCGAAGCGGGGACACCGTTCCAGCCTCAGAAGCTTTACTTCCACGTTTTTCCCCACCGCTGGGTGAAAGTAGTCGTAAAGGTAATGAAGCTCCTGGGGCGCGATCCGAGTCACTTCGGGCGTAATAAGGACATCGACCTCGCCGGGCTGGTCGAAATAGAGTTCCCGGTGCACGCGGTGGTACGACTCACGAGAAGGTCCGCCCGCATCCGGGACAGAGCGGCGGCCTGCCACGCCAGCCAGCTCGGCGGGGGCTCGCCGCGCGGGGGCATAATGGGACTGGTGGGCCGTCTGCTCGGGCAGAAGGACTCTTTCATGCGGGCCTACCCGCCGGTCTCCGACAGCAAACGCGAATCAGACCTTTTCCAGGGGATTGAATAAACCGGGAAAAGTAAGGCGATACGGGAAGAACGCCAGATTATTCTCCCCTGAATTCCGGCTGTCTTTTTTCCAGGAAAGCCCGGACGCCCTCGGTCCGGTCCGCCGTGGTATGGAGCAAGAAATAGAGGTCGGCCTCCAGGCGAAGTCCCTGCTCCAGAGTCATATCCATACCTTTGATAATCGCCTCCTTGAGATACTTTAAAGCGACAGGCCCCTTCGCGGCGATAGTCGCGGCGAGCTTTTCCACCTCTCCTTTAAGGGCTTCCGGCGGGAAGACGTAACTGACCAGGCCCATTTCCAGGGCTTCAACGGCGGACACCGTATCGGCGGTCAGGAGCAACTCCAGGGCCTTACCGCGGCCGACGACCCGGGGCAGGCGCTGGGTGCCGCCATCCACCGGCAGGGTGCCCCCGGCGACCTGCGGCAGGCCGACCCTGGCCCCGGAAGAGGCCAGGCGGATATCGCAAGCCAGGGCCAATTCTAGCCCCGGCCCGAGGGCGTCGCCGTTGAGGGCGGCGATGACGGGGCGGTCAATTCCGGCGATGACCGAGGCCGGGAGAATATATCCCCTGAGCACGCCGGCTTCACCGCCCCGGCAAAAGTCGCGTCCGGAACCAGTCAATATCACCGCGTAGACCGCATCGTCCCGGCCGATGCGGTCGCAGACCTCAATAAGCTCACGGGCCATCGCGTCGCTGATAACGTTGCCAGCCTCAGGCCGGTCCAGTGTAATCCGGGCGACATGGGCTTTCTTACTATATTTAATGGTCTCAAAAGGCATGGGATTCTCCGATTTGCCGATATACAGGCCTATCTTAACCGGGTTATTACCGCAGCGTCAAGGAGACCGCAGGGTGAGGGGAAATTAGCAGGGGACACGCAGGGAAAAGTTGAAAACAGATAAACAGGATTTGAAACATCGTGGATGAAGTAAGAATGGAGTCTACTCTGAGCGCAGTAAATACGCTCTTCGCAACGACAAGGCGAACCTAGATTTTCCTGGCGGACTTAGCCCAGTATTTATCGCGGAGCTCGCGCTTCATTATCTTGCCGGCGGCGTTCTTGGGCAGCGACTCAATGAACTCCACGGACTTGGGGGCCTTGTAGCCTGCCAGCGATTTTTTACAAAAAGCGATAACTTCTTCGGCGGTAGCCCCGGCGCCTTTTTTCAGGGACACAACAGCGTGGACCTTCTCTACCCAGTAGGGGTCCGGGATGCCGATGACGGCGGCCTCGAAGATGCAGGGGTGCCGGTAGAGTACCTCTTCTATTTCGCGGGGATAGACGTTCTCTCCTCCGGTGATAATCATGTCTTTTTTGCGGTCGACGATATAGATATAGCCCTTTTCGTCGTAGGTGCCGATATCGCCGGTGTGCAACCAGCCGTCGATGACGGTATTGGCTGTATCTTCGGGTTTATTCCAGTACTCCAGCATAATATGTTTGCTGCGGACGATAATCTCGCCCCTTTGGCCCGGATTGACATCATTGCCGCTATCGTCGACGATCCTGACCTGGACGCCGACGTCCGGCTGGCCGGCCGAGGTCAGAACCTTTTCGTCGGGCCCGCCCAGCGCCTGATGGTCTTCCTTGGATAAATGGCTGATGGCCGGGCCGCTCTCGCTCTGGCCGTATCCCTGCCCGAAAATCGGCCCGAAAGTCTGGAGTCCCCTCTTGAGGACCTCCAGCGGCATCGGGGAGCCGCCGTACCAGATGAACTTCAGGCTGCTGGTGTCGTACTTGTTGACGTCCGGAACGTTAAGCATGGCAACCAGGTGAGTTGGCACGATCGAAACGTGGGTGGCCTTCTCCTTCTGAATCATGTCCAGCGTGGCGGCAGCATCAAAGAACTTCACGATGATGTTGCAGCCGCCGACAAACAACATCGAGCGGACCATGGTATCGCCGGCGATATGGAACATCGGTGATACCTGGATATGCCGGTCATCAGGCTCGAGGCTCTGGTTCATGATGTAGGAGCGAGCGTCGTCCCAGGCTTCGCGGTGGGAATAGACGGCGCCCCGGGGCACGCCGGTCGTGCCGCTGGTATAGATAATGAAGAAACCGTCGCCTTCTTCAATGCAAACGTCAGGCTCCTCCGACGGATAGGAATCGAGCATCTCCGGGAGAAATATCATACCGGCGGCGCGCTCTTCCAGCGATATGAAATTCTTCACCCCGGGAACCTGTTTACGAATGGAGTCGGTGGCATTGACGAGCTCCGGGCCGACGAAAAGGGTATTGACCTCAGAGTAGTTGATAAGGTACTTGAGCTCTTCAGCGCCTAGTCGGGGGTTGAAACGGGAGAGGATATAGCCGCCTTTCATGGCCGCCCCGTAAACGATGACGTATTCCAGGCAGTTCCAGGAGAGCAGGCCAATGGGGTCCCCCCGGCTGACTCCCAGCTCCCCCAGGACGCGCACCAGGCTGTTGACCCGGGCATTATATTCGGCGTAGGTCAACCGCTGGTCGCCGTAAGCGAAGGCCGGCTTGTCGGGTCGGAGAAGGGCATGCCGGTGGACGATATGGGCGAAGGTGCCAATTTTATATCTCGAGAGCTCTTTTAACAGTTGAACCGGCATGGTCTGCCTCCATCATCGCTTATTGTCTTCGGGGCGGCAAGGAGAAAAATCGCGGGAAAGGCGGGGAAAAACGGGCGGTGGCTCAGGCGCATCGACATTATTTCCATCGGTAGTGGTGGGCCATTCTGGACTCGAACCAGAGACCCCAGTCTTATCAGGACTGTGCTCTAACCAACTGAGCTAATGGCCCGCAAACCGATTCTAATTGTACGATGAAAGGGAGAGAAAAATCAAGCGAACTGAGTGTGTCCGCAAAAGGTGTACACAGGCTCCCCTGCACCCGGCGTCGATATGATATCTCAAGGGAATATTAACCGGATTTTAATATTTGCCTGCTAGTATCTTTAGTAGAAAGTCATGGAAAGGAGGTGAAACCATATGGGGAAAAACCGAAAAATAATCATCATCGCAATTTCAGCCGTAGTCATCCTGGCCGGAATCCTGGGCGGATTCGCGGTGGCCAACGCCGATGATACGGTCGCCAGCCAGAACCAGACCCTGCTGGATAAAGTCGTGGCAATATACCAGAACAATACGGGGGTAGCAATCAACGCCGATGAGCTGCAAAAGGCCTTCGACCAGGCAAGGGTCGAACTGAAGGACGCCGCCATCGATAACTATCTCAGCAAACTGGTGGAAGCCGGCAAGATAACGGAACAGCAGAAGGCGGATATCAAGGCCTGGCTGGATGCGAGGCCGCAGTTGCCGACCGACGAGTTCCGGCAGTGGCTGGATTCGAGGCCCGATGTAGATGTCCCGGGAATCGCTCCCGGCATTGGCGGGTTTGGGGGTATGCATCGAGGCATGATGGATGGATTCGGAGGGATGGGCAGATTCGGAGGGATGCGCGGCGGGATGGGAGGCTGGAGTCTCCGATAGACCGAGTTCCCGAGGTTACCAACTAACCATCGTTATAATCTTACTCAGGAGGGGGAGCAATCCCCCTCCTTTTGTTATTTCATATTTTCTTAACAATTATGTTATAAATTAATATGGAAACATCAGAACGCGGGGGTCAGGCATGTCCGGGAAAAAGGTGCTGGTTGTCGACGACGACGTGAAAACGGTCGAGCTTGTCAAACTCTACCTGAACCGTGACGGCTATAGAGTCTTCACGGCGTATGACGGCAACGAAGCCCTGCGCCTGGCGCGCGAGTACCATCCGGATTTGATAGTCCTCGACCTGATGCTGCCCGGCGTCAACGGACTCGAAATATGCCGGACCCTGCGCGCCGAATCCGACGTGCCGATTATTATGCTCACCGCCCTGACGACCGACGACGACCGACTGAAGGGCCTCGACATCGGGGCGGACGATTACGTGACCAAGCCATTCAGCCCGAGGGAGCTGGCGGCCAGGGTACGCGCCGTGCTACGCCGCCTGCCCGGCGAACGCGGGCCGGATAAAATCGAGCACGGCGGGCTCTCCGTTGACTTCCTCAAACACGAAGCATTCCTGGACGGGAGACCGTTGAACCTCACGCCGATCGAATTCAAGGTGCTGGGGACGCTGGTCAAAGAGCCGGGCCGCGTGTTCAGTCGCGCCCTGATTATCGAGAAGGCGCTCGGCCATGACTTCGACGGCTTCGACCGGACCATCGACGTCCACATTCTCAAGCTCAGGCGCAAGCTCGAACCGGACCCACACCGGCCCAGGTTCATCAAGACCATCTACGGCGCAGGGTACAAGCTGCTGGAGAGCAACGGTGGTCCACAGCCTTAATTTCCGTCTCCTGGCGGCCTTTACCCTCATCGTCGTCATCGTCATTGGTTCTGTGTTCTTTTTCACCTACCGCGCCACCCGCAACGAAATCAGCCAGATAGGCGAACGGGTGGAGTCGGTACAGGACCGGAGGGTAGAGATGGAGCTCAGCCGGTACTACCAGTTCCTGCGGACGTGGGACGGTGTCCAGC
>MGNQ01000043.1:2593-3512 GCA_001796865.1 Chloroflexi bacterium RBG_16_56_11 | reverse complement strand
CCTCTACGGCCGGAGAATCATCCTGACCGACAGCGAAGGAAACGTGCTGGCGGATTCCGACGAAGACCTGCTCGGCAAGACGTATAACGTCCGGGATAACGCCCGCCCCATGACGACGATGATGGGAATGGGGAACATCGGCATACTGCATGTCCTCCGCGGCGAACAGCCGGATATTAGCCGGACGGCATTACAAATCACCTATGAGACTATCGGGCGCTTTTTTCTCTGGAGTGGCCTGCTGGCGATAGCCATCGCCATTATTTTATCATTTATCCTTTCCCGCCGCATCCTGGCCCCGGTAAAGGCCCTCACCAGCGCGGCCGTACAGCTCGGCAAAGGCGATTTTACGCGGAGGGTGGACTTCCGTGGTAAAGGGGAGGTGGGCGAACTCGCGCGCTCCTTCAACTCCATGGCCGGCGACCTGGAGCGCACCGAGCGCCTGCGCCGGAATATGGTGGCCGACATCGCCCACGAACTGAGGACGCCCTTATCGAACCTCAAAGGCTACCTCGAGGCCATCCGGGACGGCGTGGTCAAGCCGGACGATACAACTATCCAGTCGCTGGCGGAGGAAGCCTCGACGCTCTCAAGACTCGTCGACGACCTCCAGGAACTGAGCCTGGCCGACGCTGGCGAGCTGAAAATGGTGGTACAGCCGGATGATATAGCCGCGCTTATCCGGCTGACGGTCGCGGCCGCGCACCACATGGCAACAGTCAAAGGCCTGACGGTATTCGCCGATCTGCCGGGAACGCTTCCCCGCGTGAATATCGACGCCCACCGCATCAAGCAGGTCCTGCATAACCTGCTGGACAACGCTGTGACGCATACCGGCCGGGGCGGGCGGATAACGGTGGCAGCCCGGGAGCGGGGGGACCGCGTTGTTATATCCGTGACCGATACCGGCGAGGGCATT
>MGNQ01000043.1:0-2579 GCA_001796865.1 Chloroflexi bacterium RBG_16_56_11 | reverse complement strand
GCCGATGATATTCGAACGGTTCTACCGGGTGGACAAATCGCGGGCACGGGCCACCGGGGGAAGCGGGCTGGGCCTGACTATCGTTAAACGCATCGTGGAAGCGCACGGCGGCAACATCGAGGTGGCGAGCGAGCCGGGGAAAGGTACCAGTTTCACGTTCACCCTGCCCGTCGCCGAAAAAGCCAGCTCCTAAATAATTGTTTAGTATTTTTATGGCAAATTATCAGAGATTGCCGGTCTAAGCCGGCCGCCGGTCCGGTAAATAACGAGAGACTCAGGAGTGCGTTATGAAGATAGTAAAAATAATTCTATCCATGATAACGGTCGCCTTGGTTGTTATCGGGCTGGCGGGCTGCGGCTCCGGGGACGAGACGACCGCACAGAACCAGATTGCCTCAGTCAGGCGGGGCAACCTGACCCTGGATATTACCGCGGCCGGCAACCTGGCACTCTCGACGATTGAAGACCTGACCTTCGACCTGTTTTACCAGAAAGGGACGGTCGGCGAAGTGACCGTAGCGGAAGGCGACCCGGTAACCAGCGGGCAGGTCCTGGCCAGCCTGGACGCGTCGGAGTGGGATGACCAGCTCCAGATGCTGGAGGACGCCCTGACCGCCGCCCAACGTCAGGCCAATACCAAGGAGCGGGCCCTTTCCAGCGCCCGACGCCAGGTCGCCACCAAGGAACAGTCCCTGGCCGCCGCCCGGCGCCAGGTTACCACCAAAGAAGCGGCCGTGACGGCCGCGGTGCGGCAGGTCACCGCGAAGGAACTGGCGGAAAGCCAGGCGGAGATAGACCTGAAAACGGCCGATTACAACCTGGAGGCCATCGACGAGGTCAAAGCCCAGCAAGACCTGATAGATTACGCGAACGGCCGGCTGGAGTTCATCGACCTAAAGATACTGGAGTCCGTGAGCCCGGGGGCCGACGCCCTTGACTACCAGTTCTGGACAAACGAGAAGACGAGGGTACAGACAACCCTGGCCGTGGCCCAGCAGGAGAAGGCCAGCATCCTGGCCGGGCACAGCCTGAACGTAGGCGAGAGCGTGGCCATCGAGGTATCACGTAAACAGCTCGCCTGCGAGACGGCCTTGATGAACCTGGAAAACGCCACCCAGGCGATAGCGGACGCAAAGACCGCGGTTGAAGACGCGCGCACAGTCGTGGAAGACGCTAAGACAGCCGTCGCCAACGCCCAGGAAGACGTAGAGTACGCACGGGCGGACGTCGCAGCGGCGCAACTGGACCTTGACGACGCCAACCGGGCCGCGGAAAACGCGGGCAAGACGCTGGAGGAAGCCCGCGCCGCCAGTCCACAGATAACGGCCCCTTTCGACGGATTTATCACCAGGGTAAACGTGAGCGGCGGCGACGAGGTCCTGAAGGGGACGGTCGCCATCCAGCTGGCGGACCCCGATCAGTTCGAGGCTGATATCCTGGTGAGCGAGATGGACATTTTACAGGTCGCGCTGGGCGGCGACGCCACGGTCAGCGTAGACGCCATGAACGGCGTCAGCCTGCCGGCGAAAGTAACGCAAATCGCCCCCACCGCCACCATCCAATCGGGCGTGGTCAACTACAGCGTGAAGGTAGAGGTCGAGCAGCAATCCGCCGCGGTATTCGAAACGCCATCGGCCAACCAGACGGCGGCATCGGACAACACCACGGTGCAGATACCGCCGATGCTGCAGCGGGCCATCGACGCCGGGAGAATTTCCTGGGAGCAGGCCGAGGAAATCATCAAACAGGGCGGGAGTTTCAGGCTGCCGTCCGGCGCCACGCCGCCGGCAGGATTCAGTCCCCCGGAAGGCTTTAAGCCGCCCGAAGGCTTCGCGCCGCCGGGAGAAATGATTATAATCGGTGGGGACGATTCCCTGGCAACGGGGGGACAGGCCAGGAGCCAGGTCCCTTCTGTCTCCACGGAAAACTACCAGCTCAGGGAGGGCCTCACCGTGACGGTGAGTATTGTGGTCGCGGAGAGGAACGACGTGCTGCTGGTCCCGAACGCTGCCGTGACAACGGAAGGATTCGAGAGCTACGTCCAGGTGGTCGCGGCGTCCGGCGAGACGGAGAAACGCGCCGTCAAAACGGGCCTGAGCGACTGGCAGTACACGGAAATCACCGAAGGACTTACCGAGGGTGAGCAGGTGCTGGTACCATTGAACACGTCAACTTCAACTTCGAACTCAAACCAACCGGGAGGCATGGGATTCTTCCGGGCCATCAGGTAACGGAGTCGGCGATGATAAGGCTGGAGAATATCACCAAGACGTACCCGATGGGCAAGATAGAACTCACCGTCCTCAAAGGCGTCAACGTAGAAATCAAAGACGGGGAGCTGGTAGCAATCATGGGGCCATCCGGCTCCGGCAAGACGACGCTGCTCAACCTGGTGGGCTGCCTCGACAAACCGACCTCCGGCAGCTACTATTTCGAAGGCCGGGAGGTAAGCCGGCTGAGCAACGGCGAACTGGCGCGCATCCGCGGCAAAAAGATAGGCTTTATCTTCCAGACTTTCAACCTGCTGTCCCGGCTCACGGCGCTGGCCAACGTGGAACTGGGAATGACCTACGCCGGGG
>MGNQ01000042.1:39984-40102 GCA_001796865.1 Chloroflexi bacterium RBG_16_56_11 | reverse complement strand
TGGCGGGGGAGTTCGGCGAGAGGTTTTTCCTGAACAACTCCGGCTCCCGGTGGACTTTGCCGTTCAAGGAGGCGCCGGGGTCAGCTTGATGACGATAATATTTGTTAATGTCATTGCG
>MGNQ01000042.1:36255-39829 GCA_001796865.1 Chloroflexi bacterium RBG_16_56_11 | reverse complement strand
CTGCATTTTATGTTAGATTAGGAATACGAAATAACCGCTAGGGGTGCCCAGGGCTGAGATGTCCCGGTTCCTTCGGGACGACCCTTGGAACCTGAACTCGGTAATGCGAGCGCAGGGAAGCGGCCGGGAGATGAGACCAGGGGACACGCCGGAGTGGTAGAAGCCTCTGGTCTTATTGTTTTTTCGGGGGTGCGACGATGACGCAACTGGAAATGGCGCGAAAAGGTGAAATTTCCTCGCAGATGGCCGCCGTGGCCCGGGCAGAGGGACTGGAGGTGGAGGTTATCCGCGAGAGGATAGTCAGAGGCACGCTGGTCATATCGGCCAACACCGGGCATACCGGTCTGGTAGCCTGCGGCATCGGGGAAGGGTTGTCCACCAAGGTCAACGCCAATATCGGCACATCCTCGGACTTCGGTGATATCGTTTCCGAGCTTGAGAAATTACGCGTCGCCGTTGACGCCGGGGCGGACACCGTCATGGACCTCAGCACCGGTGGCGATATCCCGGCCGTCCGCCGGGCGATACTCGCCGCCGCTACCTGCCCCATCGGCACGGTGCCGGTCTACCAGGCCGCCATCGAGGCCATCAACCGGCACGGCGCCATCGTCAAGATGACCGCCGACGATATTTTCGGCGCTATCGAAGACCACGCCCGTGACGGCGTCGACTTTATCACCGTGCACTGCGGCGTGACGCAGTCGGCCATCGCCCGGCTCAAGCGGCAGGGACGGGTCACCGATGTTGTTTCCCGCGGCGGCGCCTTCATGGTGGGCTGGATGCTGCACAACGAATGTGAAAACCCTCTCTACGAGCAGTTCGACCGCCTGCTGGATATCGCCCGGGAATACGATGTTACCCTGAGCCTCGGCGACGGTATGCGGCCGGGCAGCCTGGCCGACGCTACCGACCGCACCCAGATAGAGGAGCTTTTAACGCTGGGGGAACTGGTGCAGCGGTCATGGGACGCCGGCGTCCAGGTCATGGTGGAAGGACCGGGACATATCCCCCTCGACCAGATTGAGACCAATGTCCGCTTGCAGAAAACAATCTGCAAGGGGGCCCCGTTTTACGTCCTCGGCCCGCTGGTAACGGATATCGCCGCAGGCTACGACCACATCACCAGCGCCATCGGCGGGGCCATCGCCGCCATGGCCGGGGCGGACTTCCTCTGCTACGTAACGCCGTCGGAGCACCTGGCCATCCCCGATGTCGATGATGTCCGGGAGGGCGTCATCGCCGCGCGTATCGCCGCCCATGCCGCCGATATCGTCAAGGGCGTCAAGGGCGCCGCCGAGAGGGACCGCCGCATGGCCCAGGCGCGGAAAAAGCTTGACTGGGACGAGCAGTCCCGCCTCTCCCTCGACCCGCCGAGATTCAACAGCGTCCGTAAGCAACGGGCGTCTTCCGGCTCGGCCTGCTCCATGTGCGGCCAGTATTGCGCCATGGACCTGGTGGGCAAGTACCTGGGCGTCAACGCGACCCGGTGCTAATGTAATTTTGAGGACGTCATTCCTGGGCTTGACCCGGGAATCCTCCTGAAACATAGAATTTGCGGCAGTCCCCACCATGTACTGCAACTTTGCTAGACCACGTAAGACACTGGCTAATCCGTATCCCAGGACACCAGCAATGGCAGCTCGAATAGCAAGCATATCGGTACAATTGATGATATTGTGAGTTTAATAGAGTAACATACTCATAAAAATGCATTTGGCAAGGATTATCGCCCATAAGCAGCAATAAACTACTGTAGATGCCTCTGAATATATATTAACCATATTGTTATGCTATGTATCTATATGGTATTATATTAATACTCTTCCTCGTCATCTGCTCCTAATAGGGGCAGATTGGCGAGGTTTGTATTTTTAAGAGGAATAATGCCAAAAGAAGAGAAGGTAATATTATTCGTTGATGATAAAAACTTTTATCATGGGGCACGCCGTGCTTTCTTTCCAAGCGACTCCCCACATTATTATGGACAAATTAATCCAATTGAATTAGGGAAACTAATATCTGCGCGAAGTTTACCTACACATACAAGACAACTGCATCAAGTTAGAGTTTATACGGGTGCTCCTGAAGCAACAAAAGATCCAAAAACCTTTTCAGCCCACACCAAACAACGCATTTTTTGGAAAAGTATTGGGGCAGAGGTAATCAGTCGAACTCTACGCTATCCTGAGGATTGGCCTTCTTCTAAAGCCGAACAAAAGGGTGTTGATGTAGCTTTAGCAGTTGATTTCGTAGCCTTTGCGATTGACGGGGAATATGACGTAGGCGTAATTGCATCTACCGATTCAGACCTAAAACCCGCTTTAGAATATGTTTGGTCTAAGTGTCATGGTAAATGTCATATAGAAGTAGCGACTTGGAATAATCCTTTGAAAAGAAGTAGGCTCAGTATCTCGGGATGTAATGTTTGGTGTCATTGGCTCGAACGTGCAGATTTTGATTCCATTGCTGATTTAACTGATTATAATTTCTGATCGTATTCATGTTTTTTGGTTTTCTTCTTGTTTTCAAATTGACCCACTACCCCTATTTTTAAAATCCTTGACAATCCAGCCTCGATTCTCTATCCTGCTTATAGCTAAACATCCGGAAAGACGCCATTGTCCGATTCGCTGGTAAAAAAAGTCCACCAGGTTGAAATACCCGTCCGGCTGGATATCCCGGCGGTTGTGCGGCGACTGCGCGTGCGCGGCGGCGACGGCCGCTTCGATGAGATGATGACCGAGCTGGCGGAAAAAGCCCGCGCCGTCGCCCGGCCCCGGGCGGTGTATATGACCTCAATCGTCCGCTGCGTGGACCGCGAGCACGTGGACGTCGACGGCGTCCGGTTTACCAGCCGCGTCCTCGGCCGGCTTTTTCACGATGGGGAAACGGTCTACCCCTTCATCACTACAGCAGGACAGGAACTGGACAAGCTGAAATTCCCGCCCCGGGATATGATGATGAACTTCTCGCTCGACGCCATCAAGACCGTTATACTCGTCTCCGCCGTGGAGTACCTGGCGGACTACCTCAAGGAAAAGCTCGTCCTGGAAAGCGTCGCTTTCATGAATCCCGGCGAGCTCGCCGACTGGCCGATTTCGCAGCAGCAGCCGCTTTTCGACCTCTTCGGCGGGGAGGAAAAACAGATTGGCGTGTCCCTGACCGCGGGCGGTGCTATGAGACCCATAAAATCACGCTCGGGTATCGTGTTCCCCGACGCGACGGGGTTCCTGAGCTGCCGGCTCTGCACGCAGTTCAAATGTCCCGGCCGCCGGGCCGCCTACGACGAGATTATCGTAAAAGAGTTCATGAGCTAACACCGGTATGTCCCGAGGAGGACCAATGAAAATAGATATATATTCCCATATCATGACCAGAAAATATACGGAGCTCTACGCCAAGAAGAACCCGGCCATCAAACAGCGGGTCGAATTCCGCAGCACCGCCGTCACCGACCTCGATGTGAGGCTGCGGCTCATGAACCGGTACCCGGACGTCTTGCAGGTCTTGACGGTCGCTAATATCCCCCTGGAGACCTTCGCCGAACCGGCGGACGCTATCGAACTGGCGAAAA
>MGNQ01000042.1:34996-36232 GCA_001796865.1 Chloroflexi bacterium RBG_16_56_11 | reverse complement strand
CTGGTCGAACGCTATCCGGACAAGTTTATCGCCGGGGTGGCCTGCCTGCCGATGAACGATATGGACGCCGCCCTGGCCGAGGCCGACCGCGCTATCACCCGCCTGGGACTGAAGGGCGTCCAGATATATAGTCGCATCGCCGGGGACACCCTGGACAATCCCAGGTTCAAGCCGCTCTGGGAGAAAATGGCCGGGCACGACCTGCCGATTTGGATCCACCCGGCGACCAATGACAAGCTCGACCAGGACATCGGCGTTTTCAGCTGGCCTTTCGAGACTTCCTCGGCGATGTACCGGCTGGTGACCGGCGGGGTCTTCAACGACTTCCCCGACCTCAAGTTCATCGTCCACCATTGCGGCGCGATGGTGCCCTACTTCTCGCAGCGTATCCGGTGGGTGCTCTCGCTCGTCCCCGGACTCTATCCCAACATCAAGCATCCGGAGGAGCATTTCCGCAAGTTTTATACCGATACCGCCGTCTACGGCAACACGTCCGCCCTCATGTGCGGGTACGATTTTTACGGCGCCGAGCACATCCTCTACGGCACGGACGCCCCGCTGGGCCCGAAGTTCGGGATGACCGGCGAGACGGCCGAGTCTATCGAACGCATGGCCATACCCGCCGAGGAAAAGGAAAAGATATTTTTCGGCAACGCCGCCAAGCTGCTGACCCTGCCGCATTAGCCGGGCGATAAGCTCGGTAGAAAACGTCGCCCCGGTAAATCTGCTGTTCATCGCTCCCTGGGACTGAAGCGCCCAGGATGATACCTGCGCCTTTTTCAGACCCTTCTGTCTTCTTGTTCAACCCGCGCCAGCTTGATATAATGAAACCAACTAAGGAAGTGTCATTGCGAGCGCAGCGAAGCAATCCGTCACGTTAAGCGAAACGGATTACTTCGGGCTCCCCGTGTATCACGGTAAAGTAAGGAAGGTGAGCACATCGCCCTCGCAATGACTAAACATTAATAACATGGCCAGGCATAGCGACAAACGGAATATAACCGGCCTACGCTACCGGCGTATCGTCATCAAGCTGGGGACGCACCTGCTGACCGGCGGCAGTCGCCACCTGGATGAAGAGACCATGGCCGGACTGGTCGACCAGGTAGCGCGATTGCACGGGCGGGGGGCGGAGGTTATCATCGTCTCTTCCGGGGCCATCGCGGCGGGCCGGTACCGGCTGGGCCTGAATAAGACTATCAAGAGCATCCCGTACAAACAGGTGCTGGCCTCGGT
>MGNQ01000042.1:29600-34990 GCA_001796865.1 Chloroflexi bacterium RBG_16_56_11 | reverse complement strand
GGGAAGGCTGATGAACGTCTACGACCGTCTCTTCGGCTGCCTTGACATCATCGTGGCGCAGGCCCTGTTGACCAAGGGCGACCTCTCCGACCGCGCCGGCTATCTCAACGCCCGCAACACCCTCCTAGCGCTGATGGAGCTGCGCGTCGTCTGTATCGTCAACGAGAACGATGTTATATCCATCGATGAAATTAAGGAAGCCAGGTTCGGGGACAACGATAATCTCTCCGCGATGGTCGCCAACCTGGTCGACGCCGAATTGCTGATGATACTCACGGACATCGACGGCCTCTATACGGCCGACCCCTCCCGCGACCCCTCAGCCCGGCTCATCCCACTGGTCACACGCGTCGATGCCGGCATCAGGAAGATGGCCACCGCGGCAAAAAGCAACGTCGGCACCGGCGGTATGATAACCAAAATAGAAGCCGCGGAACTGGCGACCGCTTCGGGCGTGCACGTGGTCATCGCCAGCGGGGGCGAGCCGGATATCATCCTGAAGCTCGCCGCCGGCGAAACGTCCGGCACCCACTTTCCACCCACCGCCACCAACCTGGAAAGCCGGCAGCGCTGGATGCTCTCCGGACTGTGCACCCGCGGCAAGCTCATCATCGATCATGGCGCCGCCGTGGCCCTCCGGAGACAGAAGCGCAGCCTGCTGGCGGCAGGCGTCCAGAAGGCGGAGGGCAGGTTCGGACGCGGGGACATCGTCGCTATTTATGATAGCGAAGGTAACCACCTCGGCTGCGGTATCACCAACTATGGCTCGGCCGATATCGGCATCATCAAGGGAGCCCGCTCGAATGACATCGCCGGCCTGCTACGCACCGACTACGGACCGGAGGTGGTGCATCGGAACAACCTGGCACTGCTAGATATGGAGGAACCAAGTGGCCACAGGCAAACTGCTACAGTCCCGTGACGAACAACTAATCTGCCAAGTCAGCTACCAGTTTCAACAGGAGTCGGACCACAGCTTCTGGGGAGAACTCACGCCGGTCGACTACGTACATATCGACGATGGCGGCGGATACCTGTTGGAGCTCGAGGACGGCCGCCGCTGTAAATGCTCGCTGAGGAAGAGGGTCAACCGGGCGGTGACGAGCCTGCCGCCACACTACGTCTACCATTTCACCGGTAGCGGCAAGTTTGAGTAATAAATGAGTATCGGAGGAAGAGAACCAATCGAATAGAGCGCCGCCAGTTATGCTATAATATGCGGCAAGGAGAGTGGATGGAATATACCGTCATCATAAGAAAGGCGCCCGATGGCTTCTATATCGCCAGTTGTCCCCTGATTCCCGAGGCTCACGCCCAGGGCAAGACCTATGAGGAGTGCCTGGCCAATATCAAGGAAGTACTCGAACTCTGTATCGAGTATCGTAAAGAGCGGGGTGAAGAAATACCGCGGGAGATAGAAGCCAAAAAGGTTACTGTTGCCATATGACGAAATTACCTTCCCTGAGAGTCAGGGAAGTAGTTAACGGGCTTCGGGCACTCGGATTTGAGAAAGTCAGGTAAAAGGTAGTTACGCCATATTCCATCATAACGATTGCCGCAGAGCTCCGTTACCGGTTCATCCGACAAAGACCATCAGCCCTTACTTGCTTTCGGACATTCTGAAACAGCTGGATATAGATGAGGATAATTTTCTAAAAGCAATAGGTCGTAAATTAAATGAATAAAATGGACTCATCTCTGAAGCAACTTAAAGTCAAAGGCCAAGCCGCTAAAGCAGCCTCACACCGGCTGGCCTATATCTCCACGGACATAAAAAATAATGCTCTGCTCAATATAGCCAGCGACCTTCTTACCAGAAGGGGCGAAATACTCGCCGCCAATAAAAAGGACTACGCTGCGGCCAAGGCCTCCAGTATGGGTGCCGCCCTGCTCGACCGCCTGATGCTGGACGAGAAACGTCTTGAAGGCATCGCCGCGGATACGCGCGCCGTCGCAACTCTACCCGACCCCGTCGGCGAGACCTTCGAGATGCGCACCATGCCCAACGGACTGCAAATCGGGAAAAAGCGAGTGCCGCTGGGAGTCATCGCCGCCATCTACGAGAGCCGCCCCAACGTCACCGTGGACATCGCCGCCCTCTGCCTGATGTCCGGCAACGCCATCATCCTGCGTGGCGGCAAGGAGACCATCCACTCCAACACCGCCATCGTCGGGGTCATCCGGGACGCCTGCGACCGGGCCGGCATGCCCGAGGACTGCGTCCAGTTCATCGATAACACCGACCGCGCCCTGGTCAATAGCCTGCTCAGGATGAACGATGTCATCGACCTGGTCATACCCCGGGGCGGGGCTGGGCTGATAAACTCCGTCAAAGAGAACGCCACCATGGCCGTGGTCACCGGAGGCATCGGCGTCTGCCATACCTACGTCGATAAAATGGCCGATATCGATGAGGCCGTGGCCATCGTCAACAACGCCAAGGTGCAGCGATGCACGGTCTGCAACGCCCTGGACACGGTGCTCGTCCACGCCGGTATCGCGAAGAGCTTTCTGCCGAAAATGGCCGCCGAGCTCGATAAAGCTAAAGTCGAGCTGCACTGCGACAAACGGGCGATGACCATACTTAAATCGAACAAATCGCTGAAGCTCGTTCCTGCGGTAGCTGAGGACTGGGGCAAAGAGTTCTTGGCATTAATCGCCGCTATCAAGGTCGTCGACTCACTGGATGAGGCGCTGGGGCATATCGAAAAATACGGCTCGGGGCACTCCGAGGCCATCGTCACCGAGGACTACTCGGCGGCCATGCGCTTCCTCAACGAGGTGGACGCCGCCTGCGTCTACGTCAACGCCAGCACCCGCTTCACCGACGGCGGGCAGTTCGGGCTGGGGGCGGAGGTGGGCATCAGCACGCAGAAGCTGCACGCCCGTGGCCCGCTCGGGCTCAAAGAGCTGACGACCTATAAATGGGTTATCCTCGGGAGCGGCCAGGTGAGGCCGTAAAAAAGCACCAGGCGAATATTAAAGGATAATCGGGGGCGCTGATGGGAAACATGTTGAAAGACAGGGTGGCTATTATAACCGGGGCGGGCAGCGGACTCGGCAGGGCCCACGCCATCGCGATGGCCGACCAGGGCGCCCGCGTGGTCGTTAACGATATCGGGACCTCTTTTGACGGGAAAGGAACATCGCGAAATCCCGCCGACCTTGTCGCAGCGATGATCAATAAAAGCGGCGGCACCGCGGTGGCTAATTATGACACCGTGGCCACTGAGTCGGGAGCGAAAAAGATTATTCGCAGCGCCGTAGACAGTTTCGGTCGACTCGATATTCTCGTGAACAACGCCGGGATAGTCCTCGGGAACGTGGTCTATGAGATCCCCGCGGACGACTGGGACGCCATGATAAAGACCCATCTTTACGGCACCTTCTATTGCACCCGGGATGCCGCGGTCATTATGAAAGAGCAGGGCTACGGCAGGATTATCAACACCTCGTCCCATAACGGAATGGGGCAAGCGAGCCTGGCGACCTATGCCGCGGCCAAGGAAGGGATAACGGGTTTCTCGCGGTCGGTGGCGCGGGACATGGGCAAGTACGGCGTGACCTGCAATGTCATCCGGCCGATAGCCGCCTGGCGCGGCGCCAGGGTAAAAATCCGGGAGTTCGAGGCCCTCCAGCCCGAAGATGTGTCCGTCCTGGTCGTTTACCTGGCCAGCGAGATGGCCGAACATATCAATGGATGCGTCTTCGAAGTCTACAACGGACACATAGGAATATTCGAGGAGCCGCCACCCGTGAAGCAGGTCCTCTGGAGAGACGGGCACTGGACCCCGGAAGAGCTCGCCCGGATTATTCCTGAGACGCTGACCAGGGGCAAATCCCGCGAGGATTTCCCTAACGTCCTTCCCTTCGAGCTCAATACGGAACCACCGAAGAAATAAGGTGGAATTATTGCCGCCCCGGCGGCAAACTGGACGTGAAACAGTCTATTTCCCGCCCTTTAGCGCACCCTGCTGCACGTTGAAAAGCTGCCGGATGCCCTTTTCGGCCAGGGAAAGCAAATCATCTATAGCCTGCTTGGTGAATGGCTTACCCTCGGCGGTGCCCTGCACTTCGACGTATTCACCGCGACCGGTCATCACCACGTTGAAGTCCACCGCCGCCTGGGCATCCTCATCGTAGCAGAGGTCGAGGTTCATATACCCGTTTACGATGCCCACGCTGGTCGCCGCTACGGAGCTTTTCAGCGGTATCGACGATATCATCCCCATGTTCATCAGCTTCTCGGCGGCCAGGTGTAAAGCGACGTAAGCCCCGGTAATCGACGCCGTCCGCGTGCCGCCATCTGCCTGGATGACATCGCAGTCGACGATGAGAGTCCTTTCCCCCAGCGCCGCCAGGTCGGCCACGGCCCGCAGGGAGCGCCCGATGAGACGCTGGATTTCCTGGTTTCGCCCCGGCACCCTCCCCGAGGCGGACTCGCGCTGGGAGCGCGTCACCGTCGCCCGCGGCAGCATGGCGTACTCGGCCGTTATCCAGCCGGTGCCGCTCCCCTTGAGGAACGGCGGCACCCTTTCCTCGACGCTCACCGAGCAGAGGACATGGGTCTTACCCAGCTTTATCATCACCGAGCCCTCGGCAAAGCTCTGGTAGCCCGGGACAATCTTAATCGGCCGTAGCTCATCATAGTTACGCCCATCGATTCTTTTCACTCACAATCTCCAATCGTCTCCGAATATGTCAGAGTATAGCACTCAGGGCAGGGAATGGCAAAAAGTTCACCTCTTGAAGGTTACTTTACCAGCGGTGAGCGACCAGCCCGAGGGGTCTACCCCGGCCCCGCTGATAGCCTCGATAAAAAGCGTATCGGCATCGGGCATCGAAAGAATGATAGTACCTTGAAATGCGGCGACCCGATACCCGT
Organism: Chloroflexi bacterium RBG_16_56_11; assembly: GCA_001796865.1. GTDB lineage: Bacteria > Chloroflexota > Dehalococcoidia > Dehalococcoidales > RBG-16-60-22 > RBG-16-56-11. The sequence goes on along the minus strand of MGNQ01000042.1, from coordinate 30,105 downwards.
AAATCTCTCCGTCCGGAGTGACATCCTTGAAATCCCGGTTCAGGAAGCCCGACTTCTCCGGAACGAACTCGTAGGCGGCGCTCCGGAGACCCGGTATGGAGTTACCCGCCGATAGCACGGCGTTGGCCAGATGGATGTTGGAATGGACGAGGGCCAGGTGAGGGTCTTCAGGGTACGTTGACACCGTGCCTTCCAGGAACCAGACTCCCGCCGCCGTGCCCGGCATATCCTGCATCACCGCGCCGCAGGGCAGCCCTTCGCCCTCCACCCTGTCCCGTTTGACGAGCGCTACCAGGCTATCGAGCACGGGACCCGGGGCATAGAGACCGAGGGGGCAGACGGCCTGAAGGTACCACGATTGTTCCCAGCGGCCCGGCGCGGCGACCATCTCCGGTCGGTGACGCAGGTCGTAGACACCCAGGTCCAGCGCCCACTGGCCGGGGTTGCCGCCGGCAGTACCTAACAGGTCGCCTGCCTTGACCGCGACCCGAAAATCTTTGCTCCA
>MGNQ01000042.1:29223-29586 GCA_001796865.1 Chloroflexi bacterium RBG_16_56_11 | reverse complement strand
CGCCGGTGGAGTACTCGTTTTCGAGGCGCCAGGCGGTAAAAACGGAGGTATCCCCGAAGATAGCCGGGTTAAGGGTGCTGACATGCCCCAGCACCACGGTTATGTCCCGGCATGGCTGGAGCGTGATACTGTAATCGGTAAAATTGGCGCCGACATGCTCGCTGGCGGAAATCCGGGTCAGGGTCAGGTCCCCGGGAGAATAGAGTCTGGCGACATCCGGCCGGTCGGCGTTAGGCTGGCGGGTCATGTAGAAATAAATGTGGTCGGTGGGGAAAGTGTGGCCGGGCGGATTGAGGTTACCCAGTGTGACGATTTCCGCAATCTGCGCTATTTCCAGGGGAGGCGCGGTGAATACTGGCGCGG
>MGNQ01000042.1:29006-29211 GCA_001796865.1 Chloroflexi bacterium RBG_16_56_11 | reverse complement strand
GTAAATCCGATGATGGTCCGGGAGCAGGAGAAGGAGGCTCAGCGGGCCTCTCGATAGTCACGAGAGGCGGCGGGGTTGAAGGACCGGGCAAGGAAGGAGATGACACGGGAGGCTTTGCTGTAATTGTCGGTGACGCAGGTATGTTCGCGGGCTGCGTCTGCACCGGTGACGGCGGCGCGGTGGAGGTAACGGACGGCGAATTCGC
>MGNQ01000042.1:28065-28949 GCA_001796865.1 Chloroflexi bacterium RBG_16_56_11 | reverse complement strand
GAACTACAACAAAAAGACCTGCCAGGACGGCCCCTGTTTTCATCCGCTTACACGTTTCTTGGTTTTTCCAGACATTCTTTCAGCCAGCCCAGGGCCGCGGCAGCCGCGCTACGCTGGTTCTCTCCACGGTCGCCGTGGAACTCGTACCGCCGACTGGACACGCCGTCTTTAGTCGCCAGGCCGATATAGAAAAGCCCCACCGGCTTGCGCGGCATTACCCCACCCGGCCCGGCGATACCGGTATCCGCCAGGCAAATGTCCACGTCCAGCAGCTTCCGGCCGCCGGCGGCCATTTCCCCGGCCACCTGCGGGCTCACCGAGCCGTACTTTTCCAGGGTGGCCGCCTTTACACCGATTATTTTGATTTTGATTTCATTGCTGTAAGATGTGACCGACCCCTGATAATAGTCAGAGCTGCCCGGGACGCTGGTAACGAGGTGAGAGAGCAGGCCGCCGGTGGCCGACTCCACGATGCCCAGCGTCAGTCCCTGCCGCCGCAGCAACTCCCCGATTTTTACCGCCAAATCTTCCATACGTGATAATCCTCGCGACTACAACCAGGGTAAAACGTTATGCTTTATGAATTCAAAATTCTCTTTGACCCGGCCGGATGGGTTTACCGGGCCCATGTGACCGGGGAGCAGGTAGTCGACGTCCAGGATGGACAGGGCTTCGATGGACTTTTTCAGCTCCTCGCCGTCGCCGCCGGGGAGGTCGACCCGGCCGGTGTTCATCTCGAAAAGGACATCGCCGCAAATGAGCCATTTACTCCGCCGCTCGTAAAAACAGATGCAGTCCGGCGAGTGCCCCGGGGACGGCAGGAGCTCCAACCCGATGCCGCCGAGGCTGAGTTTTTCTCCGTCGAGTATGATGTCCTCGCTGAA
>MGNQ01000042.1:25396-28030 GCA_001796865.1 Chloroflexi bacterium RBG_16_56_11 | reverse complement strand
CGACGACAATGAACTGATAGTTGTGTTTCTGGACAGTGTGGAGGGCGATTTTGGCCCCGGAAAGCTCCTGGAAGGCCTGGTTGGCGTGGATGTGATCTATGTGCAGATGGGTGTTGACGATGAGGCCGATATCCGTCAGCGCGATGCCGTCCTGGCGCAGGCCGATGACCCGCGAAGACAGAAACTCCCCGTTGCCGGGGTCGATGATAACGCCGGGCTTGCCTGTGATAACATAGGTATTGCAGTCCAGCATTCCCTGCTCGGGGTAAACAAATAGATTATCGGTCAGTTTCATGCTATATTGTCTCCGGAGAATCGATGATACTGTTCCATTATATACCATCAAAGCACCGGGATAAACGCCGGAGGGGATAGGCTCCATGAACACTGACAATCCGGAGAGCCGGATGACGATAAGAGTAACACCCAACGCCCCCCGCAATGAAATCACAGGCTACCGGGAGGGCGTTTTAAGCGTGAAAATAGCTGCGCCGCCGGTAAGGGGCAAGGCGAACCGAGAGCTTATCACTTTCCTGAGTAAAACGCTTGGGGTAAGCAAGTCAACTATCTCTGTTTTAAAGGGCGAGACCGGACGCCACAAGGTCGTCGCAGTGTCCGGCCTTACCCCTGAAGAAATACTCCAACGACTTTCAATGTGACCCGGAATAGTCAGGTGTCAAAAAGGAGAGGGGCTCACGCCCCCCTCCCTAAAATCCCCCGGTCAAAACGCTAGGCCTTCTTCCTCTTGCGCCACCAGGTAAAGTACAGGATGACCAGTATGACAATCCAGAGCGGGCTGAAGATTCCGACCCAGATGATAATATTCACGATGACGCGGAAGAACGCTACTAAACCATCCCAGGCGGCATCGGCGACATTGCTGCCGCTCCAGCCCGGCAGGACGGTAATATAGTCGGTGCGTACGTCTTCAGCCGGGTTACCGCGGTCGTCGGTGACCTTGAGAGTGACGGTGTAGTTGCCATCAGTCTTGTAAGCATGGACCGGCGACTCTTCAGTGCTGGTGCCGCCGTCCCCGAAATTCCAGGAGTAGCTATAAGGGCTAAACCCTCCCGATATCTTGGGGAAGAAGCGGACATCCTGTCCTTCCTTGACGTTACGGGTGTCCGCGCTGAACTCCGCGCTGAGCTTGGACTGCTCCAGGTTCACCTGCAGCGATGACATGGACGCGCTCTGCTCGAGGAACTGCATGCGTCCCTTCGTCTGCTCGATTTCACCCCGGGTCTTGACCAGCTCGCGCTGGACCTCGAGGATATCGGTTACTTTTTCCGTCTTCTCTTCCATCAGCTTGAGAAGCTGGGCCTCGGCGGCCTCGAGATTACGCAGCCGGGCAGCCAGGTCGACGTACTCCTCGGTGACGTCCTGTCCCGAGGTGCTCTCCGACCTCACCTCCACCGCCAGGGCGTGCAACGCCGCGATAGCCTCATCGAAACGTTGCACCTCCACCCTGATGGTGATATTGCCCATCATCCGGTCGCCGTCCTTCCAGCTGTTGGAAGAAACCACGAATCCGTTGTAGGTTCCGGCGAGGCGGGTGATATCGTCGATGGACGCGGCGACGTCTTCAACCACCAGCGTCATGTAGCCGGAGCGGATTATCATGCGGTCGATGCTGACGGAATCGTACGCTACCGAACCTGAACCTGCCTGAGGCGCGCTGGACGGTATACTGACCACCGGAGGCGGCGCACCGGTATCGAAACCGCCCTTGGTAATTATTGTGGGCGCCGGTACCTGTGTCGCATAGGTTGTCCGCGGTCCGGTTATCCCGGATTGCGGGGATTGCTCTTCCGATTTCCCGCAGGCCACCGCCCCGACTAACACGACGATAAGGACCAGACCGAGTATGAGTTTTTTCATATTACCCTCCAATCACGATGCGGTCTCACTATATTATAACGCCGGATAAACAAAAATGTTCCGGCCAGCCACCTATATATACGAAAAAGCCGGAAGAGTATTACACCCGGGCAGGCAGTAAAAGATACCGAATTTTTCCGGGATTTCTAGCGGGCGCTCTCGTAGCAGCGTATCCTTCTCATCCGTAAAATGAGAAAGACCTGCCGGCCCACGGCCAGGTCCATTTCCTCGAAGATGTAGGAGGGTATTTCAGCCATGAGGTTATGCCCGCCGACATCCATCCAGATTTTCACGGTGTTACCCGATGGCCTGATGTCGGTGACGATGCCCTCGAAACCGTTAACGATGAGGCCGGGAGGCCTCGTTTCAGAGATATAGATATGGCGCGGCAATATAGCGACCTTTTTTACCGGCCCGCCTTCATGGGGGACGGTGAGCTTCAGACCGCGACAGCCAAGTTCCACGATTCCCTGCCCCAGGTCGCGGCAGTAATCACAGTCCAGGATATTCGGCGCCCCGATAAAGTCGGCCACCCTCTCACTTTCCGGGTAAAAAAGCATCTCCTCTGGCCCGGCCACCTGCTCAACGCGGCCATCCTGAATCACGGCCACGCGGTCCGCCATTTCCAGGGCTTCCATGAGGTCGTGGGTGATGTGGACCGTGGTCAGGCCCAGCGTCAGGTGAATGCGCCGCAGCTCCAGCCGCAGGTACTTGGCGGTCTTCAGGTCCAGGGCGCCGAACGGCTCGTCGAGAAGG
>MGNQ01000042.1:17619-25379 GCA_001796865.1 Chloroflexi bacterium RBG_16_56_11 | reverse complement strand
TCAAAATCTCGCTAGTCTGCTTCTCACCGCCGCTCAGGGAGCGCGTGTCGCGCTGCAACAGATGGGATAAACCGAGCAGACTAGCGAGATTTTGAACCCGCTCACGGTGGTCGCCCGGCCTGTGGCTGTCCTTTTTCAGGCCGAAGGCGATGTTGTCCAGGACATTGAGGAAAGGAAACAGGACGTAATCCTGGGGCACGTAGCCGATGTTCCTTTCCTCCGGAGCCAGGCGGGTGACATCTTTCCCATCCAGACGGATTTTCCCCTGCCGGAAATGGTGCAGACCGGCGATACACTCCAGGAGCACCGTCTTCCCCGCACCGGTCGGTCCAAGGATGACGAAATACTCGCCCCGGCCAATGGAGAGATCGATGTTCTGCAAACTGAAATCCCCCAGGCGGAGGGTAAGTCCTTCAATCTGAATCATATCTGGTACCTTCGCCCGATAAGCCTGCGGATAACGAGCAGCGAGGCGACGGCGATAATCACCAGCACGAATATTACGGCGATGGCCCCGGCGACGTCCGCCGAACCCAGGCTGAGAAAAATGGCGGTGGGTAGAGTCTCCGTCTTCATGGCGGTAGCGCCGGCCAGCATTACCGTGGCGCCGAACTCACCGATGGCGCGCGCCCAGGTGAGGATACCGGCGGCGATGAGACCGTCCCGGGCGAGGGGAAGGGTGACGCGGAAAAAGGCGGCCGGCTGGCTGCATCCCAGCGTCCGGGCCACCTGCTCGTAGCGGGGGTCGATGTTATCGAAGGTAGACTTCAGCAACCGGACGGCCAGGGCGCTGACGACCGTGACCTGGGCCAGCACGATGCCCGGCACGGCGAAAACGAAACGCAAGACGTTGTCGTTGATGCCGGCGCCCAGGGGCGTATTGAAAAAGACCAGCAGGGCAGCGCCGAGGGCTATCGGTGAGATAACAATAGGCAGGTCAAGCAGGCTATCGACGATGTCTTTCCCGGGGAAGCGGCTGCGGGATATGGCGTAGGCGACGGGCACAGCGATAACGATGGAGATAACGGCGGCTATCGTGGCCGTCGTCAGGCTCAACCTGATGGCGAAGAGGATCTCCCGTGATGCCAGGGCCGCAATAAACGTGTCCCAGTCTGTATAGGCCACCATCGAGGCGATGATGCCGATGATAAATAGTCCTATCATCACCAGGGCGCTGATGGTCGCCACCCTGAAGACCCTTTCGCCGCCGGCGCCCCTCAAAAGCTTCAGCATGTTCTATTACCCTGCAAAAGTTCGTTTAACCCCGCTCATGGTGAGACCTCGGCGTGAGCTCGGTCGAACGCCTGTCGAACCATAGCGGTGAATGTTACTCTCCCCTCGACAGGCCTGCCCGCCGCAGGGCGGTTCGGCCCGCAGGCAGGCTCGGGGTGAGCGGATATTACGATTTGCCATGGTAAAAATGCATCCTGTTACAACTTATTATTGAACCAGCGGTTGATAGTCAACCGGCAGTTTATACTCGCCGCCGATGCGCGCGCCCGGCGCAAACTGCCTGGCCTCGGCCTCCGTGGTGATATAACCGTGTTCCTTGAAGATTGCCCGTCCTCTTTCGGAGACCAAAAAGTCCAGGAATTTCCGGGCGCTCTCCCGGTCATGTGAAAAGGTGGTAACCGCCCCGGACATATAGGAAAGGCGGGGCACCTGGTCAGGCCGGAAGTAGACCGCGTCCAGTTTATCCGGCTGCTGTATGGCCGCGATGTCCCAGGCGATGGCCGCATCTACGGCTTTCAGTATCACCAGACCGGATAGTCTTTCGTTGTTTTCGCTATAGGTGATGATGTTTTTACCTACCTGTTCCAGGACCCGGTTGTACTCCAGGAGCTCATAAGCATAAAGGCCGGCCGGCACCGTCTGCGGATCGCAGATGGCTAACTCGAGACCGGGCCGGGACAGATCGGAGAGCGTTTTGATGCCCCGGGGATTACCCTCCTGGACGAGTATCGCCGGGATCAGATAGTTGATCCTCACCGCCGTATCGGGAGAGACGATATTGCTGTCAGTCGCAGCGGCCAGGTACTCGGGCGAGGCCGGGAAATACAGGTCGCCCTCCTGGCTCAACTCCAGTTGAGAGAGTAGCTGGCCGGAGCTTCCGGTATTCAGCAGGACCTCGATACCGGTTTCTGCCGCGAAGGCCCGCGCGGCCGGTTCCATGGCCGCTTGGCTGGAGGCGGCGCAAAAAGCGCTCAGCGACTTTTCCGCCGCCGGCCCGCAACCCCCGGTCATCACGAGAACAAGCAAGGCGACCGACACTATCAAATACTTTTTTAACATTTTCTCCCGGAAAGAGAGTACCCGCGATATGTTACCGCCACATAGCGGTCTGGAATAATTATTAAATTACTTATCCGTTATCTCCCGCACCCTGGCCCGCTTTTCCTTGTATTCCCGGACAATTTTCCTCCCCTCATCGGTCAGTCGGGCATAACCTCCCTGCGCCCCACCGGTGGACTTTTCCACGAGAGGCTCCGGTGCCAGGCGGTTCATGGCCTCGACCCAGAGCCAGGCATTACGGTAAGCGAGGTTCATCGACCTGGCGGCCGCCGATATCGACCCGAACTGGTCGATGCGTTCCAGCAGCGTCGCCCGGCCCCAACCCATGAAGAGCTTACCGTCTTTTTCCAGCCAGACCTTGCTTCTCACCACGATGCCGGACTCCGGCAGGTGACCGTGGCGGGCCCCGTGTTTCACGCCAAACTCGGGTATTTTACTCTCGGTATTTTTAGTCATCTCTTTTTCCGGAATTCATGACAACCTATATTACCAGCAATATAACGCCATGTCAAACATTCCCGTGATTATTGCCGGATTACCCCCTACCACTTTTTATACTATAATATTTATACCATCACCGGTGGAGGAATCATGGCACTGATAAGCGGCGCGGAAATACTGGTAGCGATGTTACGCCGTGAAGGCGTGGAGGTAGTCTTCGGGCTGCCCGGCGTGCAGATAATGGACGCCATCGACGCCATTTACCGGGACGGGGCCATCCGCTGGATATCCACCCGCCACGAGCAGACGGCGGCCTACATGGCCTACGGCTACGCCCGCACCACCGGTAAAATCGGCGTGGCCATGGTCCTGCCCGGGCCGGGGGCATTAAATACCACGGCGGCTATCGGCACGGCCTATACCGCCTCGACGCCGGTGCTGCTGATTTCCGGGCAGATTGAGAGCTTTCACCTGGGTTACCACCGCGGCGTCCTCCACGAGCTTGACCGGCAAATCGATATCTTCCGGCAGATTACCAAATGGAGCGGCCGCGCCGCCGGGGTAGAAGATATCCCGGCGCTGCTGGGGCAGGCCCTGGGGCATCTCCGGACCGGCCGGCCCCGCCCCGTCGAGCTCGAGGTCCCCTTCGACCTGTGGTCGCAGCAGGCCGACATGTCGATGCCGGAGGTCAAAATAAATCCGCCGCTTCTACCCGAGCCGGCGATTGTTGATAAAGCCGCCGACCTTCTCCGCCGGGCAGTCCGGCCGCTCATCGTGGCCGGGAGCGGCGCTACCGGCGCCGGTGTCGCTACGGAAATCGTCCGGCTGGCCGAGCGACTCCATGCCCCGGTCGTCATGACCACCGAGGGACGGGGCGCTATTCCTCCCGGCCACCCCCTGAACGCCGGCAATTTCACCCTGTGGCTCAACCCGGCCTTCGCCATGGCGGACGTTATCCTGGCGGCGGGCAGCCGGCTCCGCGCCTCCGGCAACTCCAGCCTGGAGTTGAGGCCGGAGCAGCAGCTCATCCGGGTAGAGTTCGGGGCCGACGAGCTGGAAAGCCGCCACCGCGTCGACCTCGATATCAAGGCCGATGTGCGGACCTCGCTGGCCACCCTGGAACGGGCGCTGGCCGGCCCGGTCTCGAGCCGGTGGCAGGCTCACGAAATCTCGCGGATTAAAGAGCAAAACCGGGCAAGACTCCAGAAGGCGGCGCCCCTGCAAATGGCTGTCATCGATGCCATGCGGGGCACCCTGCCCGGCGACGCTATCATCGTGGCCGACATCACCAACCTGGGATACTGGAGCGATATCGCCTGTCCGGTCGAACGCCTGCGGAGCTATGTCGACGCCTCGTATTTCGCTACGCTGGGTTTCGCCTTCCCCACCGCGCTCGGCGCCAAAATAGGAAATCCCGACAGGCCGGTAGTGGTCATCTGCGGCGACGGCGGCTTCCCTTACGCCTCCCCCGAGCTCGCCACGGCCGTCCAGGAGGGCATCAACGTCATCGTCCTGCTGTTTACGGATAACGCCTACGGGACGGTCACCGGCATCCAGCGGCGCCAGTTCGGCGGGCGGTACGTGGGCAACCGGTTGCACAATCCGGATTATGTCAAATTCGCCGAGGCCTTCGGGGCTATCGGCATCAGGCTTTCCAGCCACGAAGAACTCGGCGGGAAACTAAAATGGGCGCTCGGGGCGAAGCTTCCGGTGATTATCGAAGTCCCGGTGCCGCCGCTGGAAACGCCGTGGGACACACTATTAAGCAAATCTGGTAGCTGATTTACGTCCCCAGCTGCACGAGCTGGCCAACCATGTAGCTGCACCGGTCCATTCTCCATCTCCTTTCGGGCGTTCCCGGAGCAGCCCAATTCTACCTCTGTAGCTCCCCGTTTTAAAAGCGAAGGCGGCGATTCACACCAGATTATAACGGAATTTTAACAAAGTTATTACCGGCGATGACTGATAATGATAGCTATTAACAGCCCTGACAATTCAAACAGTTTTATCATTACAGTCTAGCTCAGCCGTGAATATTCGGAGGTAGGCAGATGAGGATTTTGCTTGTCCAGTCCAAAGGCGTATCGAAAACGGAAGATGTGGTTTTCCCGCTAGGCCTTATTTACGTGGGGACGGCCCTTCTGAACCACAAACATGACGTACGTGTTTTCGATACCAATACGAGCACCGAACCGATGACCGCAATCAAGAAACTGGTCCGCGACTTCGAGCCGGAAGCTATCGGGGTGGGGCTGCGCAACATCGATACCTGCAGCTACTACGATTTCCAGTCGTTCGTAGACCCGTTCGTCAGGCTGGTCTCGGAGCTTAAGGCGATGTCGCCGAAGGCCCCGATAGTGGCCGGCGGGCCGGCCTTCTCCATCTACGCCCGCCCCCTCATGGAAAGGGCGAAGGACCTTGACTACGGAGTTTACCTCGAAGGCGAGGAGACGTTCCCCGAGCTCCTGGAAAACCTCGACCGGCCGGAATCCGTCAAGGGTATCTACTACCGGCCCAACGGTAAAGTCAGTTTCACCGGCGGCCGCCAGCTCCTGGACTATTCCCGCTCGTTCACGCCGCGGCGCGATATCATTGATATGACACCCTACCTGAAGAACCCCTTCAGTATCGGCGTGCAGACGAAACGCGGGTGCCCGTTCCGCTGCGTGTACTGCAACTATCCGCTCCTGCAGGGCGGCGAGTTCCGTTTCCGGCCGGCGCGTGACGTCCTCGACGAGCTGGAAACCCTGAAAAACACCTACGGCCTCAAGGACTTCTTTTTCGTCGACTCCATTTTCAACATGCCCAAGGAATTCACGCGTGAAGTGCTCGAGGGAATGCTGTCCCGCGGGCTCGACCTCAAGTGGCGCGGGTTCGACAACCTCAAGTACTACGACGCCGAATATATCAATCTGGCTAAAGAATCCGGCTGCGACTGTTTTGAAATGTCCCCGGACGGCCTCTCCGGCTCGTCCCTGGACGTGCTGCAAAAGGATATGACCACGGCAGAAATCGAGCGGGCCTACTCCATGATGAAACACACCGACGATATCCGCTTCTGCTTTAATTTCTTCATCAACGCCCCCGGCGAGAGCCTATCCAACATGGTGCGCCTCGCCTATTTCATGATGAGGTCGAGGCTGATACTGCGTAAAAAGGTGCCGTACCACCGGCTAAACTACGTCCGCATCTACCCGCATTCTCCGGTCCAGGCCCTGGCGATAAAGAAGGGCTATTTGACCAGGGACAACGATCTTTTCGGGCCGGTCTTCTATAACCCGCCGCCGCTGAAGTACATCCTCCCGGTACTCATGCCGGTGTCCGGGACGGTGGCCTCGGCCATTGACTGGACTTTTTTCAAGTCCCGAAAGCTATTCAAGAGCGGACGGAAAATCGAGAAGAGACTGGTCTCCTGGCCGGCGAGGACATTAAACGCGGTCAAAGGGCTGGCCCACCTCTTTTAATACCTAGCCTGACTTTACGTGATAAAAACAAAGGAGCGACCGTTTCGCGGTCGCTCCATCTTTTTGGAAATTATGGTAATCTCCGGCGGCCCTCACGGGCCGCCCGGCATCACCGGTGGCTTAGCCCGATTTCGTGACTTTGACGAGGGCTTCCTTGTGGGCGCGGGCCCGCCGCTTCTCCCTGGCGCGGCTCTCTTTCCAGACCGTCCAGAGCCCGGTAATGTTAATGAACCAGACCAGCGCGGCCGGGAACAGGATAACCGATATCGCTATTATCACCGCTATAATCAGTTCAGTAGACATCGTCCTTCTCCTTCACCGATAATATTATCCCTTTTTACCTTCCAGCTACTTAATCATCGCGTTTTCCTTGGCTTCCTTCTCGCGAGCCGCTTTTTTCGCCCGGGCTTCCTTGATGGCCGTATAGATGCCACCGAGATTCAGGTACCAGACAAAAGCGGCCGGGAAGAGGATTACGGGTATCGCTACTATCAGTGCTATCACAATCTGCCATTCCATCGGACTTACCTCCCACCTGAGCTTTCAATATCATTCTAACAACGCACCGACAGGACGTACTTCCGCCCTGATACCTATTTTCAAACAGCCATAACACTTAAAAAGCAACCGGAAATAGGTAGTTATGCTTATTGGGGGGCGGCTCGCCGGGACAGACCTGATATCATTGAATTTCCGTTTGTGCTAGAATGGGACTGTTCCGGAGGGTCCCGGGTGCCCGGAGAGCGGCCATACTTTCAGTTCCGGAGGCAAGCCATGGCGGCAGGACACGGCGAACCAGGAAGGCAAGCAACGCGCCGGGCGGGGAGCGGGCAGCCCCGCCAGTCCCGCGACAATCCAAAACGACGCCGCGCCATCGGAAAAAAGGCCGGCGAGCTAATCACGGCCGAGCGTAAACGTTTTTACGACGTTCTCGAGATGCTCCCGGTGTACGTCGTGCTCCTGTCCGCGGACTATCACGTTCCCTTCGCCAACCGTTTCTTCCGGGAGCGCTTCGGCGAGTCCGGCGGCCGGCGCTGCTACGAATACCTGTTCCACCGGACCGAGCCCTGCGAAAACTGTGAGACCTTCAAGGTCCTCAAGACCGGGGCGCCCCACCGCTGGGAATGGACCGGCCCTGACGGGCGCTACTACGATATCCACGACTATCCTTTCACCGATTCGGACGGCTCCAGTCTCATCATGGAGGTGGGGATAGACATCACCGAGCGAAAGCAGGCCTCGGAGAAGCGCTATCGCTCTTTCATCGAAGTAACCGGGGTACTGGGATGGACAACCGGTGGCCAGGGTGAGGTGATCGAAGATATCCCCTCTTTCAGGAATTATACCGGCCAGACCTATGATGAGGTGAAGCGATGGGGCTGGTCGAAAGCCCTCCACCCTGATGATCTTGAACGGACTATAATGGTATGGAAACGGGCTGTAACCGAGAAAAGCACCTACGAAACCGAGTACCGCCTGCGCCGGGCCGATGGCGTTTACCGCTACTTCCTGGCCCGCGGGACGCCGGTTTTCAGGGAAGACGGCGAGATATATGAGTGGGTC
>MGNQ01000042.1:776-17589 GCA_001796865.1 Chloroflexi bacterium RBG_16_56_11 | reverse complement strand
AAAGCGGAAGATGCCCTGCGGGAGAGCCAGCGCGACTTGAGCCGGGCCCAGGAGGTAGCGAACATCGGCTCCTGGAGGCTGGACGTACGGAAGAACGAGCTGGCGTGGTCCGACGAGACCTGCCGCATGTTCGGCCTACCTCAGGGCACGCCGATGACCTACGAGACGTTCCTGGCAGCCGTGCACCCCGAGGACAAGGAATACGTTAACGATAAATGGCGGGCTGCCCTCGAGGGTGAAGACTACGACATCGAGCACCGTATCATCGTCGGCGACAAGATAAAGTGGGTAAGGGAGAAAGCGGAGCTGGAGTTCGATAAGGACGGGGTGCTCCGGGGCGGCTTCGGTACCGTCCAGGACATCACCGGGCGCAAGCAGGTGGAGAAAATGAAGGACGAGTTTATCGGCCTTGTCTCCCACGAGCTCCGCACCCCCATGACGGTCATCTCCGGCTCGTTACGCACCGCTGTCTCCGCCGGGGTATCACCGGAGGACTCCAGGGCACTCTTACAAAATGCTATCGAGGGCGCCGATTCCCTGGCCGCCATCCTGGAAAACATGCTGGAGCTATCGCGGCACCAGGTCGGGCGCCTGCAACTCAGCATGGAGCCCGTCAGCGTGCCCGAGGTCGCCGGTCGCGTTATCGACAAGCTGAAGGGTCAAAAAACGGGTCACTCGTTCCAGGTGGACATCCCCGGAGCCTTACCCAGGGTCATTGCCGACCCGATAAGACTGGAAAGGATACTGTACAACCTCCTGGAAAACGCCACCAAATTTTCTCCGGCATATTCCGCGATAACCATCTCCGCCAGGAGAGACGGGCGGTCCGTGGTAACCGCGGTGACCGACCGGGGGCGGGGCATCGCCGAAGAAGCCCAGGAGAGAATGTTCGAACCCTTCCGGCAGTTCGGTGACGGGGTAGGCCGGTACGGGGCCGGTCTCGGCCTGGTGGTCTGCAAGCGCTTGGTCGAAGCCCACGGGGGCTGGATTAAGGTCGACTCGGCGCCGGGGTGCGGCTCGACTTTTTCCTTTGCCCTCCCCGTTTACATGGACGGAGACTGATGACAACCGGAATGACATTATTCCCGTTAACCGGTATTTTAACCGGGGTTGAAGGCCATTGATAAATTATTTCGTGCCGATGCGGCCGACTGATATACCGAAATTCTCCGCGCACTAAAATATTTCCCGTGTCGGGAAGGATCCTGAAACCGAGGAGCGGTAAAAGAGTGGCCGAAAATAATAAACAGAAGCGGAAATTCATGGTGCCGCCAGACCCTGTACCGCCGGGTGAAATCAGAGAGGAGTGCAACACCGACGTGGTAGTCGTGGGGGCGGGAACGTCCGGCAAGGCGGCGGCGCTCTCGGCGGCCGAGGCCGGCGCCGGTGTTATCCAGATAGATAAACACGTGACCTACCGGTGGGGCGGGGGAATGATTGCCGCCATTGACAGCCGGTTGCAGAAAAAGCTCGGCATCCAGGTGGACAAAGACGATGTCTGCCTGCAGCTCATGAAGTGGGGGGCCAACAAACCCGACCAGCGGTTGTACCGGCTCTGGGCGGACCGGAGCGGGGCGGTCATGGACTGGATAATGGACATGACCGACGCTGACGGCATAAAAACCCTCTTTCACCAGTGGCCGCGGCCCGCCGGGTTTAATCCAGCGGTTGAATATTACCCGGACTACCCGGTGTGCCATATACACTCCGACGGTAAATTCAGGGGACTGAACCACAAACTCGCTCTAGACTGCGCGCAAAACCGGGCGCTCAAGCTGGGGGTCGACATCCGCTACCGGACGCCGGCCGTGCAGCTCATCCGGCAGGAGAACGGGAGAGTGACCGGCGTTATCGCCAGGGATAAAGGCGGCAACTACGTCCGGTTCAACGCCCGCAAGGCCGTGATTCTCAGCACCGGCGACTACGGCAACAATCCCTGGATGATGGAGAAATACTGCTCTTTTGCCGCCGGGATAGCCCGAGAAAATAACATCTACATGACCCGAAACGAGGACCTCTTAAAGGCCCCGGAGCCGATTAACGTCGGCGACGGGCACCAGATGGCCATGCTCGTCGGCGCGGTGATGGAGCCGGAGCCGCATGCCCCGATGTCCCACGCTACGGTGGGCCCTTCCGGCGCCAACGCCTTTTTACGGGTGAACATCAACGGCGAGCGCTACGAAAACGAGGACGTCCCGGCGCAGAGCAGTGCCAACTCGCTCGTCCGCCAGCCCGGCAAGATGGTCTGGCAGGTATTCGACAGCAAGTGGGAAAAGGAGCTGGAGCTGATGGGGGTGGGGCTGGGCACTTACAGCGAGGCCAATGACATGGTCCGGGCCCAGGTCGAGCAGCAGACGGTCAAGGCCGACACGATAGCAAAGCTGGCGCAAAAGATGCAGGTGCCGGTCAATACTTTCCGCGCGACCATAGAAAGGTATAACCGGCTGGCCAGGACAGGCAGGGACCTGGACTTCGGCAAACGCGCCGACCGGCTAACGGCCGTGGATAAACCGCCGTTCTACGCGGGCATCATCAAGCAGCATATTCTGGTTGTCCTGGGTGGCCTGGTAACGAATACCAGCTTTCAGCCCCTGGACGCCGACAGGAACGTGATACCCGGCCTGTACCTGGCCGGGAATACGGTCGGCAACCGCTTCGCCGTGGACTATCCCACCATGTGCGCCGGGCTCAGCCACGGCTTTGCCTGGCTCTCCGGCCGGTTTTCCGGCTTGAGCGCGGCGGCGGAAAAACCATGAAAGTCAAAAGCGGGTTTCAGGGAGGTCGAGATGAATTTACGTGAGCTCGAAAAAAGGGTCAGGGCTATGGAAGACCTCGAGGAAATCAAGAAGATGCACCGGGAATACATGTCCTGCCTCGATAACATCCAGTTCGAAAAAGCCCTGGACTTCTTCACCGACGACGCCGAGGTCGAGGTGCGCTTTTCCGGGGTAATGAAGGGCAGAGAAAACTACTCTAAAATCTACCTGGGTACTTTAGCCCAGCGGAAGGAACGCCACGACGGTCACCTGGTCGGCCAGCCGGTCCTGACCATCGACGGGGACAACGCCAGCGGGCACTGGATTGTCTACATGTTCTTCTCCCTCCCCGCCATCCAGTGGGTGCAGGGCCGGCACGACTGCGAGTATGTCAAACAGGACGGGAAATGGAAATTCAGCAAGCTGAAGTTCGCCCGGACACTGGCTTCCCGACCTGATTTATATCCTTAATGAACAATAACCCGGGAATGATATTTTTTACTGGAGGCACGACATGACGATGACACTGGCCCAGCTCGAAGCCGAAGTTAAAAAGCTCAAGGAGCAGGTGGCCGACGGCCAGCGCGCCCGGGACTATATCGAAATCTGGAAGCTGCAATCACTCTACGCCCACTTATATCACATCGGCAAGCGCGAGGAGGTGGTAGACCTTTTCGCCCGGAAAACGCCGGGAATATCCATGGAGATAGAAGACAGCGGCGTTTACGAAGGCATCGAAAGTATCCACCGGTTCTGGACCGGCGTCTTCGACGCGAAGAGGATGATGGGAGCGGGCAACCTGGCGTTACATATGACCGTGAATCCGGTTATCGAAATCAACAGGGACGGTAACCGGGCCAAAGGGGTATGGCATTCGCACGGGTTCTGCAGCTTTGTCCGGGGCGAGTCCTTTAAACAGTTCCTCTGCCTGGGCAAGTACGACATGGAATACGCCAAAGAAGACGGCCGGTGGAAATTCTTCAAGTTTATCTACCGTCTCACCTTCATGTGCCCCTATGAAAAAGGCTGGGTGGAAGAGCCGGTCACGGCCAGTATTGCCGGCTCGCCGGAAAACGTCCCGGATAAGCCGACCACTTATCACATGCCGTACAGCCGGTACCGGATAAACATCATGCAGCCCCCGCCACCCCTGCCCTATGATGACTGATTATATATCCAGTATCGTGTTTGAGTTTTATCAGCTAAGGGGGTATTTATGGCGACACTGGAAGAGTTACAAAAAAGGCTACAGCGACTCGAAGACATCAAGGAAATCGAGAGATTGCAGAGGATTTACGGATATTACCGGGACTACGGCGACTGGGAGAAGGTGGTCGACCTTTTCAGCGACAACGCCGAGTCCGTCGAGGTGGCCGACCACGGTGTTTACAAGGGAAAGGAAGGCGTCCGGCGATACTACATTGACCTCATCAAGGGGGGCAAAGATAAAAAGTCGCGCACGGGCGTGATGTCTATCGCCCTGCAGATGCAGGGCGTGGTTACCGTCGACCCGGACGGAAAGCACGCCCGGGGCCGGTGGTACGGCTTTCTCATGGAGGCCCGGCCCACGCTATCACTGCATGAAGGCGAGATGCGGCAGACCTGGGGCCACGGCATTTACGAAAACGAGTATACTAAAGAGAATGGCAAATGGATGTTCCAGAAGCTCCATTTTTTCCTGAACTTCCGCACGCCCTACGAGGACGGCTGGCTGAAGACCCCGGTGGTCGGGCAGAGCGGCCCCAGCCGGGATGTACCGCCGGACGCCCCGCCAACAACCTGGCACCCTTATCCGTCGGGCGTCCGTTTTCCCGTCCACTTCAAACATCCCATCACCGGTAAATAAAAGCGAGGCTGCCTTAAAATGAATTTAGAAGAGCTCGAAAAGCAGGTAACCCGGCTGGAAGATATCCAGGAAATTGAAGACCTCCAGCGGATGTACGGCTACTACTTCGATAACGCGATGTTCCAGGAGGTCATCGACCTTTTTTCGGAGAACACGGAATCGGTGGAAATCACCGACCACGGGGTGTTCCGCGGCAAAGAGGCCGTGAGAAAAATGTACGGCGGCATGGTGGGCGTACCCAGGCCGGGCTGGATGTTCTTCGAGGTCATGCAATCACAGGGAGTCATCGACGTCGCCCCGGACGGTAAGAACGCCACCGGGCGCTGGTATACACCCTCGTTTGAATGCCGGCCTTTCGGCGGGACGCAGAAACAGACGTGGCAGTTCGGCGTTTACAATAACGAGTATATCAAGGAAAACGGCCGGTGGTACTTCAAAAAGCTGCACTGGAACCTGACATTCTGGACCTCCTACGAGAGGGGATTCCTCAAAGTCCCCAAGCTCTCGGACACGCCCTTTCCCAACGCCGACGCCCCGGCTACCGCGTACCATCCCTATCCCTCCGGTTACCACGTGCCTTATCCGTTCAAGCACCCGGTTACCGGCATGTAAAATCACGCGCGCAAAGGAGACAAAAGAGATGACCCTGATAGACTACCAGCAAGACATGGAGACGTGCTGCCGCTGCTCGGCCTGCAAGTTCATTCCCCTGGAAAACGTGAAGGGGTTCGAGCATGCCAACGTATGCCCCAGTATCTCCAGGTTTGAATTTCACGCTTATTCCGGTGGCGGCCGGCTCGGCCTGGGCGTGGCCCTGCTGGAAAAGAAAATCGACTACTCGGACAAGCTCCTCGAGGTCGTCTATAACTGCCAGATGTGCGGGGCCTGCGATACCTCGTGTAAATACGCCATGGACATGGAGGTGCTGGACCCGATCAACGAAATACGCATCACGGGCGTGGCCGGCGGCCATACCCTGCCGGTCCTCGACAAGATAATCGCCAGCCTGCGACAAACAGGCACCATGGTGCCGGGCAGCCGGGCAAAACGGGGAGATTGGGCGGAAGGACTGGATGTCAAAGACTTCACCAAGCAGAAGTCGGAGGTGATTTATCACGCCGGCTGCCGGACCGCTTATAGCCGGGACATGTGGCCAGCGGCCCGGGCGTCGATTAAACTGATGCAAAAAGCCGGCATCGAGGCGGGCATCGCCCCCGAAGAGACCTGCTGCGGTGGCCGGGCCTACCAGATGGGCTACCGGGACGACGCCATAGACCAGGCAAAGCGCAATATGGACGCTATTAAAAAAGCCGGGGCAAAAACCCTCGTGACGGGCTGCGCGGAATGCTATCATGCCTTCAAAGTCCTCTACGATAAGTTCGGCGTCAGGGGCGACCTGGAGGTGCTGCACACCTCGGAGTACTTCGATCAGCTTATCAGGGCTGGGAGGCTAAAACCGGAGAAAAAGGTAGACCTTTACGTTACCTACCACGACCCCTGCCATCTCGGCCGCCAGGGCGAACCGTATATCCGCTGGCAGGGCAAGCGGCGCCCGGGCCAGGTAATCCTCTTCGACCCGCCCAAGGAGTTCCGGCGGGGGACCTTCGGCGTCTACGGACCGCCGCGCGATGTCATCGGGAGCATTCCGGGCATCCGGCTCACGGAGATGGCCAGGACGAAGGAATATGCCTGGTGCTGCGGGGCCGGGGGCGGCGTCAGGGAGACGAATCCCGCGTTTGCCCGGTGGACGGCCAACGAAAGAATCGGGGAAGTGGCGGAGACAGGCGTGGAGGCGATAGTCACCGGCTGCCCCGGATGTGAGGACAGCTTCCGGGAGGCGATTAAAGCGGCGGGGAACAACCTCAAGGTATTCGACATAGTCGAGCTGCTGGCGGAGTCTATTTTGTAAAGGAGGCCAGGAACCATGGCGTTGATAGGAGCACAATACACCGCTTTTGAAGACATCGTCGGCGCGGATTTTATTTCCGCCGATCCCGTAATCCTCTATGCGTATTCATGGCGCTCCGGCCTGTACGCCGGCACGGACAAGTTTACCCCTCTCTTTGAAGCGGCCGTGCTGCCGCAGAACACGGAAGAGGTCCAGGCCATCGTACGATTATGTAACAAGCTGGGGCTCCAGTTCAAGGCCACCAGCACCAACTGGGGCCTCTATAATGACGCCACAGGACCGGGCGTGATAAAAATAGACCTGAGGCGGATGAACCGCATCATCGAAATCAATGAAAAGAGCCTGTACGCGGTCGTCGAGCCCTACGTCATCGGGGCGCAGCTCCAGGCCGAGTGCATGAAGCGAGGCCTTATCTGCAATCAAAACGGGGCGGGGGCAAACTGCTCGGCGCTCCCCATCGCGGCGCACGGCGGCTACGGTCACCTGAGCCAGAGCGCCAGCTACGGCGAGCGCAATATGCTGGCCCTGGAATGGGTGGCGCCGGACGGCGAGCTCATCAGGTTCGGTTCGCTGGGTTCATCCGGCGCGTGGTTTTGCGGGGACGGCCCCGGTCCGTCTTTACGGGGGATTGTCCGGGGCAACGTGACCCCGCTCGGCGGGCTCGGGGTCTATACCCGGGCAGCCACCAAGCTTTATCACTGGAGCGGGCCCCCTACCTTCCCGGTCGAAGGGATATCGCCGGACTATGCCCCCGGAGAAATCCCGCCCCGTTTTCTCATCCGCTTCTTTTCTTTCCCGTCACTGGACGAGCTTGACAAGGCGCAGCGCAAGATGGGTGAAAGCGAGATTGCCTGCGAGCTGATGGGCTTTAACGCGGCCATGGCCGCATCGAACATCGCCACGAGCAACGAGGAAATGGTCAGACTTTTCCAGGAGTTCAGCGGGATGGTACAGGGGCCGAGCTGCATGGTTATCATCGTCGGCGATTCTCCGGCGGACTTCGACTACAAGACCAGGGTGCTGGCGCAAATAGCCCTGGAGACCGGCGGGAAGTCGCTGGACAAAATAACGGACGACCCGAAAGTCGCCGGCGGCTGCCTGTGGCGCTGGCTGCGTTCCACGGCATCAATTCGAGAGGTATTCCGCGCCACGGGTTGTTTCGGCGGGGAGGTCGGCGGCACGGACACGTACCGTCTCATGGCCGACTACATCACGGAGACCGGCAAATGCAAGGACGACCTGATAAGGCGGGGGCTGGTCTACGATGACGGCTCGTCGCCGTTCACCCAGTCCATCGAGCACGGGCATACCGGCCATGGCGAGCTGCTTATCCGCTATCGCCCTGGCGCCGCTACCTGGGACGGTCTGATGGAGTTCATGGGCAAAGCTAACAACATCGCCATTAACGGACATTTCGGCGTGCCCGGTCACGTTTTCAGCGATATGCAGCATGATATCTACGGCCCGCATGTCTCCAGCTACCATCTCTGGCTGAGAAAAATTAAAAAAGTCTTCGACCCCAATAACGCCTCGGAAGGCAGCCACTATATCACTGTCAAAGAGTGACTCGGAAAGCTGAAAAAGTCCCGGCGACACTGGCGAACGTCCTTCGATAAATTACATTCACGGGAAACAACTCACTCAACCACTGCTTGAGGAGAAGGAACGGCGCGTATAATCACAATATATTCGCGCCGGGGGAAAAGTATATCGGATAGCAACCGCAAAACTGGATATTCGCTGTGCTGGCCCGCCCGAATGGGGAAGGGGGGACTCGAACCCCCATGCATTTCTGCACCAGATCCTAAGTCTGGCCCGTCTGCCAGTTCCGGCACTCCCCCGTTTTTACATAATATAACACTTTATCAGGCACGCCTCAAGTAACAGAAGCGGGACACTCCCGGTCAGATTCCACGCCTTGCAGCGGAGTTGGTAGATTTCACCCGGTATGGTATCATAATAAACTTAGAATCATCATCAGAAATAAACGGTTACAGGCTCTGGATTCACGGACAGATTTGTTTTAAGATGTGAATATACATAAAAGGGGGTGAAAAGTGCTGCTGAAAGACCGGGTGGCGATTGTCACCGGTGGTGCCAAGGGAATCGGCCGGGGTATCGCCCTGAAGTTCGCTGCGGAAGGTTGCCACGTAGTCATCAACGCCCTGCACATCGAAGGGGCCCGGAAAGTGGCCGGTGAAGTCGAAGCCCTGGGGCGCCGGTCGCTGGCGATAGCGGCAGATGTCTCGAAAAGCACCGAAGTAAGCACGATGGTGGACCAGACAATCGAAAGATTCGGCAAGATTGACATACTGGTCAATAATGCCGGCGGTATCTCTCTGGCGAGGGGCGGGGCCATCGACAATACCACCGAAGACGATTGGGACAGAATCATCGATATCAACCTCAAAGGCCAGTTCTTATGCTGCCGGGCAGTCGTCCCCTATATGAAAAAGCAGAAATACGGCAAGATTGTGAATGTGTCCTCGATGGGTGCCGTCCATCCGCCAGCGCCTATCATCCACTATCATTCGGCCAAGGGAGGCGTCCTCTCGCTGACGAGCAATCTGGCCTTCGAGCTGGCCCGCTTTAATATCACCGTGAATTGCCTGCTCCCGGGGCCGGTGCGCTCCGAATTTTTCAACGAGATGTTCCAAGGAGCGCCGGACAAAGAAAAGGAAGACTTCTTCGAAAGGCTGGGTAAGAGGGTGCCGATGCAGCGGATGGGCACGCCGGAGGACATCGCCGGAGTGGCTCTGTTCCTGGCTTCCGATCTTTCCTCCTACGTCACCGGCGAATCGATATGCGTCGGCGGGGGACTACCCTTAACACCGGACTAGGTTTCCCAAGATAAGACCCTGAAGCGTCATCAGACTGTTAAAGGAGTGAAGAATGTCCAGAGGATACATGGAAAAATTTCTATTCGTCAACCTCTCCACCGGCGAGATGTGGGAAGAAACACCTGAAGAAAAGCTTCTGCATGATTTTATCGGCGGTTATGGGATTGGCGCCAGGATTCTTTACAGTCGCCAGAAGGGTGGCGTCGACCCGCTGGGGCCGGAAAATATCCTGGGATTTCTCACCGGACCCCTCAACGGCACACCGGCTACTTTCGCCGGCCGGTACACGGTGGTGGCTAAATCACCGCTTACCGGGGGTTGGGGAGACTCCAACTCGGGTGGACATTTCGGACCCCAGCTGAAATTCGCCGGCTACGACGCCGTCTTTCTCACGGGCATAGCCGAAAAACCTGTCTATCTCTTGCTCGATAACGGCAAAATCGAGCTCCGGGACGCCGGCCACCTCTGGGGCAAAGACTGCTTCGTCACCGAGGACACGTTACAGGCGGAGCTGGGCAGAGGCGTCGAGAGCGCTTGTATCGGTCCGCCCGGAGAAAAGCTCTCCCTCATATCCTGTATCGTCACCCGGAGAGGGGCGGTCGCCGGGCGCTCGGGGCTGGGGGCGGTGATGGGCTCGAAAAGGCTCAAGGCGGTAGTGGCCAGGGGGCAGCGCGAGGTGCCCGTGGCCGATATAGAAGCGGTGGACCGGCTCAGAAAAGAGCACATCGCCATTATGAAAAAGGCTAAAGGAATGGAGACCATGGAGGGTTTCCACAAGTACGGCACCTCCAGTGTCGCCGCGCATTTCGCCCAGAGCGGTGACACGCCGGTAAAAAACTGGGGCGGCGTGGGGGTTGTCGACTTCCCGGATAGCTCCGGCCTCAGCGGCGACGCTGCCACCGCCAACATCGAGACCAGGACTGGCTGCTGGCACTGCCCGGTGGGCTGTGAAGGCAGGCTGAAGGCCGGGCAAGGCGAATACCGTTATCCCGCCGGGACGCGCCGCGTGGAATATGAAACGCAGGCCGCCTTCGGGACGATGTGCCTCAACAATAATACCGAATCAATCAACATGGCCAACCACCTGTGTAACTGCTACGGTCTGGACACCATCTCGGCGGGGACGGCCCTGGCCTTTGCCATCGAGTGCTACGAAAACGGGGTAATCAATAAGAAAGACACCGGCGGCATCGAGCTCACCTGGGGCAACCACCGGGCCATCATCGCCATGACGGAAAAGATGGTAAAAGGCGAAGGCCTCGGCGGTATACTCGCTGACGGCGTGAAGGTCGCCGCCGCGAAAATCGGCCGGGGGGCCGAAAAGTTCGCGGTGCATATCGGGGGACAGGAGCTGGGCATGCACGACCCCAAGTTTTACAACTCCCCGGACGGCACCTCGGCGGCGCGCTACCAGATGGACGCCACACCCGGCCGTCATACCCAGATGGCGTTCGGGCCGGCCAGCTTCACCACGCAAATCGTCAACTCGGCCGGCTGGTGCCTGTTCAGCGACCTCGTCGGGGGGAACACCCTCAGGCACATCACCGGATTCATGCGCGCCGTGACCGGCTGGGACCGCTCCGAGGATGAGCTTCTTAAATGCGGCGAGAGGATTATCAATATGCGGCATGTTTTTAACCTGCGCGAGGGCATCAATCCCCTGGAGTATAAGGTGCATCCCAGGATAGTCGGCCGACCGCCGTTCCGGGAGGGGCCGCTGGCGGGCGTCACCGCCAGCCTCGAAGCCCAGGTATACTGGGGACTCGGCGCCCTGGACTGGGGCCGGGTAAGCGCTAAACCCAGCCGGAAAAAGCTCCTGGAACTGGGACTGGACGATGTCGCCGCCGAGCTCTGGCCGCCGTCAGAATCGACTTCCCGGAGGTAACGTCTTATGAGCAATCTCAAGGGCAAGGTCGCTTTTATAACCGGGGCCGCCAGCAAGAGGGGCATGGGTCATGCCATCGCCCTGCGGCTGGCCCGCGAAGGGGCCGACGTGGTCGTTACTGACAAGTTCGCCGCGCCCCGGAGCCTTTTTCCCGGTGACGAGGCTTGGGGCGGATTGGACGCTATCGTCGGGGAAATCGAAGCGCTGGGCCGGAAAGCCCTGGCGGCGACCCTTGACATCAATGCCAGCCGGGAAATCGACGGGGTTGTTACCCGGGCGCTGAACAAATTCGGGAAGATAGACATCCTGGTCCACGCTGCCGCTATCCGCGGCCCGGTGGGCGTGCCCGTCGTCGACCTGGCGGAAAAAGACATCCGCGCCATCATTGACGTCGACCTGGTCGGCTCGTTCCTGGTGACGAAAGCCCTGGCCCGGGCCATGATTGACCGCGGCGAGGGCGGAAAAATCGTCATCATCTGCTCGACGGCCGGACTCAAAGGCGTGCCGGGCAGCGCCGCCTACGGGGCCGCCAAGTGGGGGACTATCGGCCTGACCAGGAGCCTGGCCCTGGAGCTGGCGAAATACCGGATAAATGTCAACGGCATCAACCCGGGCATGTTCGTCACCAACCTGCGCGACGAGTCTTTTGCCAGGATGGCCGAAGCCCAGGGCGTCACGTGGGAAGAAGCCCGGAAAAAGGACCAGGACGCCCTGGCCAAGATGATACCGTGGGGCCGGCTCGGCACGGCCGGGGAAATCGCCGACCTGGCCTATTTCCTGGTCTCCGACCAGTCCGCCTACATGACCGGGGAGGTAATCGTCCTCGGGGGCGGCGTGACTTAGCGTATCAGGCTGGACGAGGCAGACTATGGACGCAGTAAACGATTTCGTCAAGCACTTTACCCGGACCCGGTACAAGGACCTTCCCGGTGTGGCGGTGGAGTCGGTTAAAAAAGAGGTGCTGGACAGCCTGGCGACGGCCCTGGGCGGCTCCTCGAAGGCCGGCGTCGGCGAGCTGGTGGACATGGTCCGTGAGTGGGGAGGCGCCGGGCAGAGTTCTATCATCGCCTACGGGATAAAATGCCCCGCCCCGAACGCCGCCCAGGTCAACGGCACCATGATACATGCCCTGGACTATGATGACGGCCACCAGGTGGCCCTGGTGCATATCGGTTGCGTCGCCGTTTCGACCTGTTTTGCCGTAGCCGAACGGATGGTGGGGATTAGTGGTAAAGAGCTCATCACCGCCCTGGCCCTGGGGGGCGATTTCCTGGCCAGGCTGGGGCTGGCGAGCCGGCCGGGCAGCAGCGCCCTCAGCGCCGGTTGGCACCCGACGACCCTGTTCGGTTTCCTCGGCGCCGCCGCCATGGCCGGGAGAATCATGGGCCTCGACGAGGAGAAGATGGTCAACGCCATCGGCCTGGCATACCACCAGTGCGGCGGAGCCGGTTCCGGCGTGGCCGACGGCGCCCTGGCAAAACGGATGGGGCCGGGACTGGCCGCCCGGGGTGGTATCACGGCCGCCCTGATGGCGGAGCGCGGCATCACCGGCGAGAGAAACTCCCTCGAAGGAAAGTCCGGGCTGTTCAATGTTTACATGAGAGGCGATTACGACCCCAAGATACTCACCGCGGACCTGGGCACCAGGTTCGAAGGGGTGAACATCGGGGACAAGCCCTACCCCTGTTGCGGCCTTACCCACGCCTGCATCGACGCCACGCTGGCCCTAATATCGCGGCATGACGTCATCCCTTCGCAGATAAAGGACATCACCGTGTACGGCGGTCAGACCGTCTACGACTTGTCGCGACCTCCGGAGATAAAGTGCTCGCCGCGTACCATCATCGATGCCCAGTTCAGCGTGCCCTGGGTGGTGGCCACGGCCCTGGTCAAAGGCAGGGTCACCGTAGAAGACTTCACTGATACAGCCATCAGGCGGCGGGACATCCGGGAAATCGCCCGGAAAGTGACTGCCAGGCTGGAGCCATCGATGAACCGGCACGGCGTGGGGCCGGGAGGAGTGGTGATAACGATGCAGGACGGGACTGCCTACCGTGAGGAGGTGGAACACTGCCTGGGTAGCATTGAAAGACCGATGACCTTCGACGATTGCGTCAGGAAATTCCGCGATTGCGCCCCCGCCTCCGTCAAAGCGCTGCCGGCCGGCGCGGTCGATAATATCATCGAAATGGTGGAGCGCCTCGAAACACTCGATGATGCCACCGAAATTGTCCGGCAGCTCTGCTGAATATCGACTCTTCAGAAGGGGAGACCATCACCATGAAAAAAGAGGGAAACACCGAGGTTAAAGAAATCCTGTATTTCGAAAAACCGGCCGGCCGGTCGAATACCAATAAAATGCTGGAATTCGTCACTGGGAAGCTGGAGACCCTGGGTGTGCGCCACGTCATGATAGCCTGGTCGAGCGGGTACACTCTCAAGAAATTTCTCGAAGCGACGAAAGGTCTCAAGCTCAATCTGGATATAACCGCGGTAACCAATCCAAAAGGAGGCACCATCGGCGGGAGGAACGTCTCCATCGATGACGAGACCCGCGAAGAGCTCGAAAAGCTCGGCATCAAAGTCTGCTATCTTAATGACGACCTGCGACTCGGCGAGCCGATGTCCCCCTCCCCCGAGCAGAAACACATGAGAGATATGCTGCTACCATGGCTCCCTGCGCACATCGACCCCCTTAGCCTCGATGCGGGCTGGGACCTGTCCCTCTTGTTGATCATCAGCCAGGGGTTCCGGGTCTGCGTGGGTTGCCTGGTCCTGGCCGTGAAACACGGCCTGATACCGGAGGGAGAAAAGGTGCTCTGCCTGGCCGGCTCGGCGACGGCCTGCGTCCTGGAAGCCAGCGCCTCGCCGCGAAGCTGTTACGTCCGGGAAATTCTCTGCTACGAACGGAACTCGGACTGGTCACGGATGAACCGGACAGCCTTGAAACGCATGGTAGCCATCACCAGATAAAGAAACAACGAAGAATCCCGCCGCACAATCGGATTCCTCCCCGTTTGTTAATAAAATATTTAGAATTTTGTGTGTCCCGTTTACCCCTTGTTTTTCGGTGAAGCGGTATCATGAACATACAATCTTATCTTAGAAGACCATGGCCCGTCTATATCCCTCTAAGAAACGGACAATATGATCAGGCTCTCAAAAAAGAGAAGGCGCCTTTTTGCCGGGTTGCTGACGGCGACGGCCATTGCCTTCGTGTTGTGCCTGGTCAGCTACTTTCAACTATTTCATTCCCTGAGTCAGCGTAGCGGCGATATCCTGTTCCGTGGAAAAGCCCCCGATTACCTCTCGGAAACGGCCGGGAAAATAGTGGTTGTCGCCATCGACGAAGCGAGCCTCGAGGCGCTGGGCCGGTTCCCCGACTGGCCGAGGTCTTACCATTCCGAAATCATCAATAAGCTGTCCGGGGACGGCGCGCGCATCATTGTGTTCGATATCCTGTTCTCCGAGCCATCTCCCTACGACGACGGGCTGGCCGCGGCGATGAAAAAGGCCGGCAACGTGATACTGCCTTATGCAGGTACGCCTGAGCCCGGGCAGCCGGGTGGGGTAAAAGTCCTCCGGCCTGTAAGCACCCTGGATGCGAGCGCCATCGCCACCGGTCACGCCAACATGACGCCAGACAGCGACGGAGTGGCGAGAAGCCTGCCCGTCATCATGCCGGATAATGGGCAGTATCAGCCTTCTCTGGCGCTGGCAGCCGTAGCCGGGTACCTGCGCCGGCCTCGGATTTTCGATACTCCCCCGGATGAAACACACCTTTCCATGGCCGGGAGGGAGATACCCCTCCATGACTCCAATATGCTGATTAACTATGCGGGGGACCCCTCGACCAGCTTTAAGATGGTGTCATACGCCGATGTCCTCACGGGAAATGCCGCCCCTGGGAGCTTCGAAGACAAGCTGGTGGTCATCGGGGTCACCGCGCTCGGTTTCGGGGACGTCTACTGGACGCCGATGGGCCAGGCATTGAGCGGCGTGGAGATTCATGCGCAGGCAATGAATACACTATTAAGCGGGCACTTCATCAGGTCGTCCCCCTTTTTCTTCACCGGCATTTCCATCATGCTGCTGGCGCTCATCGGCGGGCTGGCCGCCCTGCGGTTCCGGGTCGCCTGGTCGGCCTTCTCGGCGGTAATGCTGGCCGCGGTATATTTTCTCGCCGCGTTCTACTTCTTCGGCCAGGGCCTGATGTTGAACCTGTTCTACCCTCCGCTCTCGCTGGCAGCGGTCTTCCTGGGTGTGAATCTCTATAATGTAACGTCGGAAAGAAGAGAAAAGCAGGAAATCACCAGGACTTTCGGTAAATTCGTGTCGCCATCGGTCGCGGCGAAAATCCTGAATACCGTCGATGACAGCTCACTAAAGCTGGGCGGGGACGAATACCCGGTGACGGTGCTCTTTGCCGATGTGCGCAACTTCACCGGAATCTGTGAGAATACGAGCCCCCAGGTGCTGGTCGGCGCCCTGAACCATTACCTCTCGGCCATTATCGAGGCCATACTGCGGTCCGACGGCATGATAAATAAGTTCGGCGGGGACAGCGTCATGGCGGTATGGAACGCCCCGGTCGATAGCCCGGAGCACGCCTCCGCCGCCGTCGGGGCGGCCGTCGAGGCGCAACGTGAAATAAGCCGGTTATACGCCGCGCCAAACTTACCCAGGATGGAGTTCGGCATCGGCGTGAATAGCGGCAACGCGATCGTTGGCAACATGGGCTCGCTTGACCGGCTGGAGTACTCCGTGGTTGGCGATACCGTCAACACGGCCGCCAGGCTGGCGGCGCTCGCACCCGGCGGTAAAATCTGGATAGGCGCCGGAGCATTCGCCCAGGTGAAAGACCGGTTTCAGGCCATCCCCCTGGGACTTCTGGCCTTGAAGGGCAAGGGTGAACCTGTCCCGGCCTACGAGATATGTCTCCGCGAAGAGGCCGGCCCCGGCGACCTGCGACAGGCATCAGTAGATAGTTTGCGGGCACTGGTACTATAAGCTGCTTCTCCTTACACGGAAAAAACAGCCCGTTCGCGTCCCCATCCCTTTAACAATTCACAGGATTGTTAAACGTGCTTTTTGATGTCACCCTGAGCGAAGTGAAGGGTCTCGGAGTGGCGGGGTCTATGCGTACAATGCCCAGCCTCACCCCGGGATTCTTCGGTCGCGTAGTTTACACTGAGCGAAGTGAATGTACTCCTCAGAATGACATTTGAGACAAAACTAAAATTCACGGAACTAAAATATTTATTATTTGTTTACATTTTTACGGTTGTAATTTATTTGCCGTTTATCATGACCGAAGTACTATGACGCTGACTGAAGTACCAGGACTAAAGCTAAGACACGGAAACACGACGATGAAAACGGGAAAGAACACCAGAAAGAACACCTCACCCTCGGCCAATCGGGCCGCCAAAGCCCGGCGAGGGTGGCCGTCCATTTTCGGACTGAAGAGGGTGCTCGTCCCGGTGACGCTTGCTATCATCATCACCATAGGCGTCATCGTCGCTTTACCCGGCATGTCCGCTCCTTCCTACGCTCTTACCGTGCAATGTACCCTCA
>MGNQ01000042.1:559-669 GCA_001796865.1 Chloroflexi bacterium RBG_16_56_11 | reverse complement strand
GACTCCAGCGCTCTTCTCACCTTCTTTGACGGCAGCACCTTAAAGCTGGAACCCGGCACGGAAATCGAGATTGAGCAGCTCGAGCGTGACGACCGGACCATCACCATCGT
>MGNQ01000042.1:287-476 GCA_001796865.1 Chloroflexi bacterium RBG_16_56_11 | reverse complement strand
CGGCAGTCGCCCTGGTGCGCGGCACCCAGTTTTTAACCGAAGTTAACGAGACGGGCGCAACCAAAGTGCTAACCGCCGAGGGACTGGTGAGCGTCAGCGCCCAGGGAGAGGAAGTATTCCTGCCGGTAGGCCAGCAAACCGCGGTGGAACCGGGCACGCCTCCTTCCCAACCGAAGACCGTCGATATCT
>MGNQ01000042.1:0-274 GCA_001796865.1 Chloroflexi bacterium RBG_16_56_11 | reverse complement strand
ATCGAAGGAAAAACCTCAAAAGGAAAATAAGCAGACTCTTTCGCTATCTATAAACCTCAACCGCGGACCGGAAGTCGGCCCTGCCGCCGAGACCAGCCAGGACGCGTTCCACGGCATCGCTAACGGCCAGCCGGTCGAAAACAGCCTTAGTCAAGATGCCGGCCAGGGCAGCCTCGATAGTAATGAGGAGACCGTACCCGCCGAACCGGCCCAGGGCAGAGATAAGGATGACAATCCCGGGAATGTCGACAAGCTGACGGCGAAGAGCAGCGGC
>MGNQ01000041.1:69037-69163 GCA_001796865.1 Chloroflexi bacterium RBG_16_56_11 | reverse complement strand
CCCGTTGTTTCTGTATTTATTTTCTAAGTGGTATAATAATTGAGTCACCGACTAATAAAATGTAAAATGAGAATTACATTATATGAATGAGAACATCAACCGGCGGGAATTTCTAAAAAAGGCTGT
>MGNQ01000041.1:68677-69031 GCA_001796865.1 Chloroflexi bacterium RBG_16_56_11 | reverse complement strand
ATCCGGGTTACTGGCGATATCGTCGTCCGTCGCTTTCCTGTCGGGCCGCCACAGGACCTCGGCCTCCGGCGTAATGGAAACTCAATCGCACAAAGCCCGGCCATGGTGTATGGTCATTGACCTGAAGAAATGCGATGGGTGCGTCCCGAGAGACACGCCGCCACAGTGCACCCAGGCGTGTTTACAGGCCCATTTCTCACCACGGGGACAGCAATGGATTGAAGTATACCAGGCGGAACTCTCCGGTGGAGGCACTTATTTTCTACCCACTCCATGTTTCCAGTGTGAGAACGCGCCTTGCGTGAACGTCTGCCCGGTGGCCGCTACCTATCATGACGCGGAGGGAATTGTCCT
>MGNQ01000041.1:63206-68639 GCA_001796865.1 Chloroflexi bacterium RBG_16_56_11 | reverse complement strand
TGCCCGTACCAGCGTCGATTTTTTAACTGGGGCACGCCGGTACTTCCCCCGGAGGCCGCGCTGGCGGAGTATTCACCTCTCTACCCTGTACCTGCGGTCAAAGGCACCGTCATAAAATGTATGTTTTGCGCCCACCTCCTCCCCAACGGACGGTTGCCCTTCTGTGTGGTGGCCTGCCCTAACAAGGTACTCTACATGGGAGACCTTAACGAGGACATCGCCTCCAACGGACAGGAAGTCGTTAGGCTTTCAAGATTCCTCGCCGAGAATGACGCGTATCATTATAAGGAAGAACTGGGCACGAAACCCAGGGTGTGGTATCTTCCCGGACATGGCCAGAGCGTGGGGCGGAGAGCGGACGATCCGCGGCCCCTTAAACCACCGGTATGGCAGTGGGGCGGTTTTATCACGCCTGCGGGAAAATCCACGGACTGAAAAAATGCAGAGCGAGTTGGAGAACGAATATACAGGGCGTCTGGAACGCACCGTTTTTTATCCTCTTACCCATACGACTCGGACGTATTATCTCCTGGTGTTTTTCCTGGCGGCTATTGTAGCCTGGGGTCTATACGCGTATTATACCCAGCTCCGTTACGGATTGGTCGTCACCGGCATGAGCGACGTGGTTCCTTACGGATTATACATCGTTAATTTTGTTTTCTTCATAGGTATCAGCTATGCCGGGGCACTGGTTTCCGCCATTCTCAGGCTCACCAATGCCGGCTGGCGCAGCCCGATTACCCGCATCGCCGAGCTTATCGCCGTGGGCGGGCTGACCGATGGCGCTATACAACCTATCATCGACCTGGGAAGGCCTGACCGTATACTTCACGTCTTCGAATTCGGGCGGTTCCAATCTCCGCTTCTCTGGGACATGATTGCTATCATGACCTATCTCGCGGGAAGTTTTATCTACCTTTATCTTCCCCTCATACCCGACCTGGCCTTCGCCCGGGACCGTCTTGGACCGAGGAACACTTCCTTGAAGGCGAAGTTCTATCGGCTTTTTTCCATCGGTTGGGAGGATACGCCCGAGCAACGCCGACGCCTGAACAAATCTATCGGTATCATGGCCATCCTGATTATTCCGCTGGCCGTATCTGTCCATACCGTCGTCGCCTTTATTTTTTCTTTGACCCTCCGGCCTGGATGGAACAGCACCATCTATGGTATCTATTTTGTTGTCGCGGCGGTTTTTTCCGGAACCGCCCTTCTGATAATTATTATCGCCGGTTTCCGCAAGGCCTACCGGCTTCACGAATATATAACGGAGAAGCATTTCCGCTACCTGGGCTACATCTTGCTGACGATGCTGGCGACATATCTATATCTCACGTTTACGGAATTTATCACCATCGGGTACAAGCTTGAAGATGGTGACAGACAGCTATTGAGTCTGATAATGCAGGGGTCCGACGCTCCCTGGTTCTGGTTTTTTGTTATCGGGGGCTTGTTCGTGCCGGCCTTGCTCCTGATATTTTCGAAACGTAAACCCGTTACGATGATCGTCATTGCCGCCGTATTAGTCGTCATCGGCATGTGGGCTAAGAGGTATATTATCGTGGTCCCGACACTCGAGGTACCACTGATGCCGTTTGAATTCGGGAGCTATGCGCCCAACTGGGTAGAAATTTCCATAGGAGTGGGCACTCTGGCCGGTTTCATCCTGATGATGACGCTGGCCTCGAAGATATTCCCGCTCATTTCTATATGGGAAATGAAAGAACAAGAGGAAAAGAAACGGGGTACGGTAGATATGGAGGGGAGGAAGCCGTGAAATCGAGGTGGTTTATCATATTATTGCTGGCCGGCTCGTCTTTACTGGCACTGGCAGGCGCTGTGTCAGCGCAGGACGAAACACCGCCTCCACCGTACGCCGGCATGAAAAATCCCTTCGATTGGGACGACGCTATTGCCCAGGACGCCGGGAAAACGGTTTACCAGCAGCAATGCAGCGGCTGCCACGGTACCACCGGCGGCAATCTGCCAGCCTTTGACTTCAGCAAGCCAGCTTTTTCGCAGGAACTCGAAGCACAGCCCGATTTCTTTTTCTGGGTAGTTTCCGAGGGGAGACTCACCCAGGGAATGCCAGGTTATAAATCGAGCCTCTCCGCGGAGCAGCTCTGGCAAACCCTGACCTATATGTGGACGCTTGGCAAGTCCCCGCCGCCGACATCTCCCATAACCTCGCCTTTGCCTCCCGTGGTCGGAGCGTCTTTATCACTGGAATCCCCCGGAGAAGCCGAGACCGGACAACCGATTTCTTTTACGGCAAGTCTCAAAGATTCCCAGGGATTTCCCGTTAGCGGAGCGACGGTGAAATTTTTCCTCGCGGAAGACTTTTTTACCAGCGGGGACATGGAAATAGATGAAACGGTGACCGACGACCGGGGTTTGGCTTACGTTGTTTACACGCCGACGCGCGCGGGGACCACGGTACTCAGGGCGAAGTACGAAACCGTAGATGCCGAAATACCATTTAACATAAGGGATACGGACCATGTATTTTATCAGTCTGAAGCCGGACTTCCGTTTTTATCCGGAGGGCCGGAGTTGTTTGTAGGGCCGGAATCAGCGCACGAAGTCGGTGAGATGGGCAGCGCGCCGACTTCCGCTTTGCGTTTACCGGGCGGAATTTTTTCCTGGTTGTGGGTAGTCCTGGCGATTTTACTGCTTATCTGGGGAGTTTATTTCATCGTCATGTATCAGGTATTGCATATTCCCGGTACCGGGGAAAGCCGGGTGAAGGGCACCGGCTTCGTACCGGTTGCCGCCCTGATTATTATTGTTTGCCTCGGACTACTAATGTTTTTTATGGTCATTACCGGTCCTTATTCTCATTTTCATCTGATACCTTAGAAGGTCAGGGAGACGAACGAGGGTGTGGATACTACCTAGTTTAAATGCGCATTATCTCTGGACTCGCTTGCCAGAAGTAAAGACCGGGAAAAGCGCTGTTGTATCCCATATATAAAATCCCGGTAAATTGGTTGCCCCTGCTTTTCCGCATTTTTGACGACCCGAGTTGTTATTTTTATGGTAAACAACAAATTTATGCTAAATGAGCATCCCAGGATAGCGGTTATCGGCGGCGGGCCGGCGGGAAGCTTTTTTTCGCTCTACCTGTTACGCTATATGCGCGAAAAGAATGTAAAGCCGGAAATTACAATTTTTCAGGACCGGGATTTTCACCTACTGGGTCACTCCGGATGTAAAGGTTGTGCCGGGATACTCTCTATTCCTCTTCTCAGGAATCTCTCGGAAATCGGTTTGAAAATTCCGGAAGAGATAATCCAGGGTAAGATAAACAATTACGCTGTCCATAGCACCTACACCTCAATCAGTATGAGCAATCCTGAACCGGACATCCAGATTGTGAGCGTTTATCGGGGAAGCGGCCCGCGGACTCTACAAGTGGAAAATATAACCAGTTTTGACGGCTGGCTGTTACGCCAGGCAAAAGAACAGGGAGTCAATGTCGAGTTCAAAACGGTTGAATCCATTAACCTCGAAAGGAATCCCATTATCGTCGTTGGAGGAGAAAAACGTGACTACGACCTCGTAGTATTGGCATCAGGGGTTAACTCCAGGACGGTCCCGGTAACCGGGCTTGGATATTGCCCGCCCGCAACGGTGACGATGTCTCAAGAAGAGATATATATCGCTACCAATCAAGTAGAGTCGTGGTCGGGCAGTACGGCGCACGCTTTCCTCATCCCTAATTCCGGCCTGATTTTCGGCACGCTCGTGCCTAAAGGTCACTTTATCACGGTGTCAGTGTTGAACGGCGGCCGGCACCCTTTAACGATTTCCGACTTTTTAAACCATCCGTCCGTTAAAGAGGTGTTGCCCGGGCATTATAAGCGGGCCTGTGCGTGTGAACCGAAAACGGCGATAGGTTCAGCCCGCGGCTTCTTTGGTAATGGCTTCGTCGCTATCGGTGATGCGGCTATCTCCAGGCTATATAAAGATGGCATCGGCTCAGCTTTGCTCACCGCACGGCAGGCTGCGTTTACCGCGGTACGCCACGGCGTCGTTCTCGAAGACTTTACACGGCATTATAAGCCCTTATGCGACCAAATTAAGTCCGATAACCGGTGGGGCAGTTTTTTGTTTTCCATTAATGGAAATGTAAAAAATTCTTATATTTTCCTGCAGGCGCAGCACCGGCTCATCGGTGACGAGCAACGTAACCTGGCTGGCAGGAGGGTATTCACCAGGGCGGCCTGGGGTATGTTCACCGGGAGTTACCGTTACCGCGAAATTGCTGGCTTTATTTTAAAACCGTCTTCAATTTTAAAACTCTCAACCGCGCTTTATCGAGAATTCGCCACGGCAATATCACATCGGCCAACCCGGCGTCGGAGTCTCCATGTCGGCGGTAAAAAAGTTCTCATATTAGGCAGCGGATTCGGCGGCACCTACGTGTTGAGGAAACTTGTCCCCGCTCTCAATAAAAATGAAAACGTTGAGACGACCATGGTGAGTGACGAGAATTTCTTTCTATTTTCGCCACTGCTGCATGAGGTAGCCACCGGACGGGTCGAGTCCAGACACGTAGCCTATCCCGTCAGGAGACTGCAATGGAGAGACAGGTTTAATTTTGTTCATGCGGATGTTAGACGAATCGACTTCATCGATAAAAAGGTTCATACCGGGACCAGAGTTTTTACTTACGATTACCTTGTGTTAGCCCTCGGTGGTGTTGCTGATATGTCTGGTCTGGATAAAATGGCGGAACAGCCAAACGTCTTTACCCTCAAAACCCTCTATGATTCCCGGCTTATCAGGAACCATATTATCATGATGTTCGAGCGGGCCTCTGTAGAGACCGTAAAAGAAAAACAACAACAGTTGCTCACGTTCGTGGTTAGCGGCGCAGGATATATCGGCGTACAGCTCGTGACCGAGCTGCGAGATTTCATATACGGCAGCCTGATAAAATACTACCGGTCGAACATCGATAATATAAAGATTCTGTTAGTTGAAAAAGAAGCCAAGATTATTCCGGCTCTGCATCCCAAACTGGGTGATTACGCCCTGAAACAGCTTAAAAAAATGGGGGTTGAAGTCAGGTTCCGATCGCGGTTAACCCGGATTTGGGAGAACAAGGTCGAAATCAATAACGAAGAGATTGTCCCTTCGAACACAGTTATCTGGGTATCGGGGGCGGTCGCGAATCCTCGTATCGCTGAAACCAGCGCCGCCAAGGATGGTATCGGTCGTATCATCGTTAACGATTTCCTGGAGGTGCCGGGTTTCCCGGGTGTTTATGCACTGGGAGACTGTGCCCATTTCCAGGATAAAAAGTCGGGGGAGGCAATCCCCCGCCGGGCTCATATCGCGGTACGACAGGCAAAGGTTGTCGCCGGTAATATTCTGGCGGAGATTCGAGGCCTTGAGAAGAAACCGTATTATTACTCGCCGCCCCCC
>MGNQ01000041.1:49814-63177 GCA_001796865.1 Chloroflexi bacterium RBG_16_56_11 | reverse complement strand
GATTAAGGTTATATGGTATTTTTGCCAGGTTTGTGTGGCTCGGGGCTTATTCGCTGCTTCTCACGGGATGGTATAATCGGGCGAGAATTGTCATAGACTGGAGTCTGGCGGTTATATTCGGCCGGGACACTTCCTATATCAAAACCAAGCTCGGCAAGCACACTCCCTGAAGCTTGTACCATTGTTCTATTTCGACGAGCGACTTTATTAGCCGGGCACGTCACCTGTCACGTGGGCAATGCCCCCGGAAATTTCAATGTCGGAATGGTTGCCACAAAGAAATCTTCATACAGGTATTGACCGCTCGCAGGGCACCGGGTAATCTCCACTCTTTACCGACCGCCTCGTATGACGACATCAGTGAGAAAGGCGGTGACGATATTTCCAGAATACGGCAATCCCGGCGCCGACCAGCGGCAACGCGCCGAATGCCAGAACAATGGGAAACCCGCCGGAGGTTTCGTGGTCAGGAGCTCGCCCACGCGATGCATCGGCGTTTTCCTACCTTCGATATGCTCCGGTTCCGATTGTTTTGTCCCCGTGAATAGTTTAAGATATTGTAGGTCATTTAAAATGAACATTCCGACCTCCCCGAATGGCTCACCGAACCACGGAACGCGCCGCTCCGGTGTGAGCCGCCGGACATTTCTAAAGTTTTCGGGGCTGGCCGGAGTGGCCCTCATCGCCGGTCGGTTTTTCCGCCGCCATACTTTGGGTGCAGTCATGTCTCCTCCCGATTCACCAGAGGGTGAAGGTGTCATCACGGAAAAGTGGGTGGCTACTTCCTGTTTGAATTGCGCTACCCGCTGCGCCACCAAAGTGAGAGTCGTCAACGGCCGGGCGGTGAAGGTCGAAGGAAACCCATTGTCACAGGTATCCGAGGGGGAAAACTGCGCCCGCGCCCATATCGGTCTGCAGGTGCTATATGACGGGGAGCGCATCGCCGGGCCCTTGAAGAGGACAAATCCGGTTAAGGGTCGGGGGATTGACCCCGGGTGGGTACGGATATCGTGGGAGCAGGCCCTGGAAGATGTTAGCGGACGTTTGAAAGCTCTCCGGGAGGCAGGGCGGCCCCATCAGCTGCTTATTCTCCACGGGTTGAACTCCGTCAGCGACGAGGACCTGTTACATCGCCTGGCTGAATCTTACGGCACACCGAACCTGATTTCCGGGGAGGGCCTCGGGAATGAAGCGGACAAAGCCGGAGAGTGGCTGGCGGACGGGCATTATAGTCAGAGCGCTTATGACCTGGGGCGCACGAATTATATTTTGTCTTTCGGGGCCAGCATCCTCGAGTCTTATAAACCCCTGGCCCGCGGATTGAGAATGTGGGGTAAGATACGGCGGGAAAGGCCAGACCGGGCGAAGATTGTGGTCATCGATCCGCGCCTCTCGGTGACTGCCCTCCGGGCTGACCAATGGCTGCCCATAAATCCGGGAACCGACGCCGCCCTGGCCATGGCCATCGCCAACGTTATCATTAGCGAAGGACTTTATGACGCCGGTTTTGTCGCCAGGTGGACCGTTGGATTCGAGGAGTACCGGCAGCTAGCTCTCAACAGCTACCAACCGGAGTGGGTGGCGGGCATCACGGGCATCGCCGCCGGTACGATTCGCCAGATTGCGACCGAGTTCGCTCTGACAAGGCCGGCGATAGCCTGGAGGGGAAGGGGCGCAACGAGCTGGCCCGGCGGCGCTTATGCCAGCTACGCCATATTCTGCCTCAACGCCCTCGTCGGCAGTATCGATATCCCCGGCGGGGTCACCTACCAGGAGGACGCCCGACTTCGTGTCATGCCGGCAATTTTGGAGGACGACGTTACCAGGCAGGGTAAGGGCCAACCAAGACTTGACCTGCGGAAAACTGTCCTCTTTCCGGCCGCGGAGGTTGTCACCAACCAGGTGGCCGATTCTATCCTGGAAGGCAAGCCCTATCCTGTAGAAATAGCCCTGGGTTTTAACACTGATTTCAATATGTCCGCCCCGGGGTCGCATCGCTGGGATGAAACACTGGCAAAGTTGCCCTATTACGTGCACGCCGCTCCTTTCGCCAGTGAGATGGCTGTGTACGCCGACATTCTTTTGCCGGTGAGTACTTTTATGGAGTCATGGGCTTATGATTACTCGCCCCCGGGTTCGGGATTCGCCGAGGTGAGGATAAAACAGCCGGCGGTAACGCCGTTACACGATACTAAAAGTGTGGCCGACATGGTTTTTGAATTAGCCCGGAGACTGGGTGGCGCGGTCGGACAGTCTTTCGCCGATATCGGGGATAGTGCCGAGGGCTTTATCAGGTACCGGACGGGGCCGCTCGCGCCGTGGGAAAACCTCCTTGATGAGGGAGTCTGGGTAGGACCGGATTACGAATATTTCAAATACGATAGTATATTCCATACCCCTTCGAAAAAATTCGAGTTCCGCTCGGGTAACCTTGATGCCGTGCTACGGCAAACGGGGCAGACTATTGAGCCACTGTCCTGTCTACCACATTACGAGCCTTCAAGGTTCCTCGGGGACGATAAAAACTATCCTCTGATTCTATCGAGCTATCAGCCATTGATGGATGTGGAAAACGGGAGCCAGAACTATCCCTGGGCGCAGGAAATGCTCTTGGTGGTGCACGGCGTGGCATGGAACAACCTGGCCGAGATGAACAGTCACACCGCCGCTGCTCTGAATATCAAAGACGGCGACATGGTATGGGTGGAATCGCCTTTCGGGAAATTTAAAGTCTCGGCCAGGGTCTTCGAAGGGATCCACCCCGGACTAGTCAGTATCGCCAGGGGCCAGGGCCACTATGCCTATGGCAAATGGGCCAAAAGAATCGGTGTAAACCCGCAAGAAATTACCGGCGTGGACTATGACCGCTTGAGTGGTCAGGCGGCTTTCTTCAACACCAGAGTAAAAGTCTACCGGGCATGAGGTTGAGAAACTAATGGTGAGATGGGGCATGGTCATCGACCTGGACAAGTGCACGGGCTGCCAGTCATGTTCTGTGGCCTGCAAGGCGGAGAATAACGTGCCGCATGGTTCTCCAGAAGAGCATCAGAGGAGGATGACGCCTTTTTGGCACAAGGTCATCGCTGTCAGTCGCGGTCAATATCCGGCCGTGAGCATTGACCTGATCCCCATGCCGTGTATGCATTGCGATGATGCCCCCTGTGTGACGGTATGCCCGGCGAGAGCGACTTACCGCCGCGAGGATGGCATAGTCGTCCAGGACTTTCGGCGTTGCATCGGCTGTAAGTATTGCATTATTGCCTGTCCTTACGGAGTACGGAGTTTCAACTACAAGGAGCAAGAAGAAAAAGAATACCACCGGCCGGACCTGCCTCCCGAACGTGCCGACAGGGGCGTCTGGCCATTCCCGCGCCGGGTACATGGCGTTGTTGAAAAGTGTACTTTTTGTTTCCATCGTATCGATGCGGCGGTGCGGCAAGGTAAAAAGGTCGGCGAGGAGGTCGTGCCTGCCTGCGCTGAAGCCTGCCCGGCACGCGCTATTTTTTTCGGCGATCTGGATGACCCGGAAAGCGGCGTATCACGTTCCCTGGCAAGCCGCCAGTCGTTTCGACTTCGGGAGGAAATGGGTACCAGCCCGAAGGTATTTTATCTGCCCAGGTAAAGGAGTCCGCTTGAATTTTGTGACGCTTGACGGGAGGTCGGGGGCTTACCGCTTGACCGTAGCCATTCTCGCTTTACTAACGCTCGGCGGCTTCGCGGGGTTTATCATCAGCTACCTGGCAGGCCATCAGGTGTTCGGCGCCAGCAATGCCGTCCCCTGGGGTATGCCTATCGTCATGGCAATCTATCTGATAGGACTCAGCGCCGGGCTGCATATCCTGGCATTCCTTATCTACGTCATGCACCAGGACAGGTACCGGGAGGTCATCAGGGCGGCGGTCTTCATGGCGATAGTGCTTATTTTCGGGGCCATGCTGTTCATCGCCCTGGACCTTGGGCGGCCGGAGAAATTCTGGCGACTTTTCATGCTGTTCTACCTGAATAACATGTCTTCGATGTTCGCTATAAATGCAATTTTTTATACCGCATATTTTATCAGCGCTACCATCTATTTGGTATCGCTGCTCAATAATATGAAGAGGTTTAGCTTGGTGATGGGAATGGTGGCCTTCGGGTGGGCCATGCTGACCCACGGAGGCACGGGAGCTATCTTCGGCTTCATCGCTGCCCGGGAGCCGTGGTATTCTCCGCTCAGCCCGTTCGAGTTTATTTTCGCTGCCCTGACATCATCGCTGGCGCTGCTTATCGTCGCCCTGGTTATCATTTACAAGTCTACAGGTCGCCTATTGCGTCAGGAATTGATCGTTTCACTGGGCGGCCTGGTGAAGGCCCTTCTCCTGGGAATGCTTCTTCTCATGGTGATAGGCGAACTGACGCACCTTTATGCCCCTTCCCGTGACGCTGTCGTATATACCCTGACGGGCCCGTCAAGCTGGCTCTTCTGGATTTTCCTCGTCGGTCTCGGAGCGGTCGTGCCGCTGGTAATACTCTTCCATCCCCGGGCTAAAAAGAGCCTCTCCGGTTTGGTCATCGCTTCGGTGTTGATCGTCATCGGTATCTTCGTGAAGAGGTTTTACCTGGTGATACCGGGGGCGGCTTATCCTCTCCAGTATTACCCCGGGAAGATAGAGGGAGTCTGGGGGGCATTGGGGACGTACCGCTTCGCCCCGGTAGAAATAGCCCTGGCGGTGGGGATGGTCGCTTTCCTGGCGTGCCTTTTTATCCTGGGGCTGAAGTACCTGGAGCTATTGCCGGCCAAACAACCGGGTGAAGACGCGGTTACGGAGACGCCGGCGATTAAACAGACAACTGGCGAATTGAACTCTGGTGCCGAGGGCCGGTAGGAAGATATGGACAAAGCCAGAGAAATTTCTGAAAGTAATCCCGAAGCGGTTCTCAGGAGAGAGTCCCTGGTAAGCCGGCGTGAACTTTTAGAACGCCTTTCTCCACTGGGTAAGGTAGAGCTGGACGCATCACGGTGCACCGGGTGCGGCCTCTGCGTTTCGGAGTGTTCCACGGGAGCGCTACGGATTTCAACCGGGTTGGAGACTGATGCCTACCAAATCCTTTTCAGGCATGCGGTTTGCATCGCCTGCGGCGCCTGCGTGGAAATATGCCCTGAACATTGTATACAGGTGAAACGGGTTTTTGAACCGGAGAAGATAGATGACTCAATCGTGCTTTTAGAAGATAAAGTATTAAGGTGCGTAAAGTGCGGCGGTACCCTTGGCCCGGGTTTGATGGTAGCTAAAATACGCGCGAGAGTCTCGGTAGCGTCTAAAGTTCAGCCTCCATCGTCCACACTTTGCCCCGGTTGCCGGGCCCTGGGCCTGTTCAATCGGGCGGATTAATAATCGATGGACATGATTGCCAGGATAATAGCAATAATCGTCGAGGTGATCATTCTGGCGGCGATTACCTATGCCGTATTAAACGGGGTCAGGCTGGCAATACTCGACATGGGGATTAAACCACGATATGACAGGTTTATCACTGTGACCATCGTCGCGCTGGGTTTTATTCTCGTGGTGTTCTTTATCGCCCATTTGACCGCTTTCTATCCATGACAACGCGAGGAATAAGTTGAGGAACAACCGCAATGCCCCTGAATGAACTCTTCTGGACCGGCCAGCTGGTTTACATAAATGATATTTTTCTGCCGATTGTCATCGGTGTATTAATCTTCGTGCCGGCTCTTGTTGTCGTTTTTATCTTTGGCTTCGCGCGTCACTACCGCATCTGGAAAATGGGGCAGCCGGATGACCGGTCAGGGGACTTATGGAAGCGGCTGGTGACCGCGCTTTCTGTGGCAGTGACCAATTGGCGGATTATAC
The DNA here is from genome assembly GCA_001796865.1 of Chloroflexi bacterium RBG_16_56_11. GTDB lineage: Bacteria > Chloroflexota > Dehalococcoidia > Dehalococcoidales > RBG-16-60-22 > RBG-16-56-11. Next base: position 57,322 of record MGNQ01000041.1, on the reverse strand, counting down.
GGAGAAGGGAGCTGTATCCCGGTATAATGCATGGGCTTATCTTCGGGGGAGCGGCGGTTCTCGCGCTCGGGAAGCTAATCCGGCTGTTTTCGTATCTCACCGGCATTTCCAACCCGCCGCAGGTCGTCTTCCTGTATGCCTCCTGGGCTTCCGAGGTCGGCGGAGTACTTCTGATAATCGGCGGCCTGATGGCCGTGGTTCGACGGTATGTTGTCCGGCCGAAGCGACTGGACAACAAGCCTGAAGATAGTCTCGTGTATATCTGGCTATTTTTAATCGTGCTTACCGGCTTCATGATAAAGGGATACCGCATCGCTGCGAGCGATACACCTGCCACGGACTGGGCCAAGTGGTCGCCGGTAGGCTATCTCATCTCGCACCTTTTTCCCGTTTTTATTGACCAGGCTAAGAACGAGATTTTAGTCTGGCATCGCGCATTGTTTCACAGTCTGCCCGCGTTCGTATTGTTAGGCTATGTATGGCTCAACCGCTCGAGACTTCAACATATATTCCTCTCACCCCTGAATATATTCTTCCGTTCATTAGAGCCGAAAGGAATGCTAAAGCCCATAGATTTTGAGGCTACAGAGCGGTTCGGCGCCGCCAGGATAGAAGACTTTACCTGGAAACATCTCATGGACCTGGACGCCTGCACGAGATGCGGTCGGTGCCAGGACGCCTGCCCGGCGTTTTTCAGCGGCAAAGCCCTCAATCCTAAAAAAGTGGTACTGGATTTGAAAGAGCATCTTTACGATGTTTTTCCGGTGCCTCTCCGGATGAAGCCTGCCGGGCAACGCCAGGACATGATTTCCGAAGTGGTAACCGACGCGGTAATCTGGGACTGCACCACGTGCCGAGCCTGCATGGAGGCCTGCCCGGTCTTTATCGAGCATGTCGATAAGATAGTTGATATGCGCCGTAACCTGTCCATGGACAGTATACGGTTGCCGGAAGAGGTCCAGGGCACTCTCAAGAGCTTGGGTACCCGGGGTCACCCGTTCCGCGGAACCACGTCAACCAGGACTACCTGGTCGGAAGGCCTCGATGTACCGGTGCTGGCGGAGTCCGGTGGCACCGATGTGCTCTACTGGATAGGGTGCACCGCCGCCCTGGAAGACCGTAATATGAAAGTTCCCCGCGCTGTGGTCAGGATTTTACGCGAGGTCGGTATCAACTTCGCCGTGCTCGGAGCGGAAGAGGCCTGCTGCGGTGACCCGGCCCGCCGCCTGGGGGATGAGTATTTGTATAAAACGATCTGTGAAAGTAATATAGAAATTTTCAAAGCTCGCGACGTAAAAAAGATACTTACCAGTTGCCCTCACTGCTATAATACTTTCCGGCATGAATATCCGCAGTTCGGCGGCAAGTTCGAGGTTGTCCACCATGCGCAGCTTATCTCCGAATTAATCGCCGGGGGCAGGATAACGCCCGGTATATTAGACGGCGTTAAAATAACTTACCACGATTCGTGCTATCTCGGGCGCTATAATGATATCTACCGGGAGCCACGAACAATTTTGAAGGCCATAAGCAGGACAGGCTGTATCGAGCTAAGCCGCTCCAGGGAGAATAGCTTTTGCTGCGGCGGGGGCGGCGGCCACATGTGGATGGAGGAGGACCCGGGTAAGCGGATTAACATACGGAGAGTAGAGGAGATAAGCCGGGCGAAGGTAGACATTGTGGCCACGGCCTGCCCTTACTGTTTGACGATGTTTGAGGACGGTATTAAAGCGAAGGGGATAGAGGAGACCCTGCGAGTTAAAGACCTGAGCGAGTTAGTCGCAGAGTCGATGGATAAAAAACCACCGGAAACTGGTTGACTTTATCCGGTAGATATAATATACTAAGCGTAATTTTCGCAAGGCTTGGAGAATAATGTTTATCAAGAACCGGAATAGCAAAATACTCCGCCATGCTGCCATCGACAACAAAGGCAGGCAGGGGGCCTGGGCGACCTCCGGTTTGGAATTGATGTGAAATAATATCTGTCTGACGAAGAGGCGTACCGGGCCCGGGATCAAACTCCCGGGCTTTTTTGTTTTATGCGATAAGCATCAGGCGGTTGAAGTGGAGTAAATATTTTGAATACATACCGAAGAAATGAAGTGAGAAGGAGTCTGAAACTGAGCGTGCTGGACGGGTCCGCCTACGCCGCCATGTTCGGACTTACCCAGAACTACATAACCCCTCTGGCACTGGCACTCAAGGCTACCACTGCGCAGGTGGGTCTGCTTTTCAGTGTTCCCAGCCTGACCATGGCACTTTCCCAGATGGCCGCTCCTGACCTCTCCGAGAGGGCCGGCAGCCGCAAGGGGCTTATCTTGCCCGTGGTTTTTCTACATGCCATCATGTTCATACCCATCCTGCTGGTCCCTTTCATTTTTGATACCTCTCGGGTCTGGTGGCTGATAATTTTCGTGACCGTTAGTGCCGTTCTCGGTTCCATTTCCAACCCTGCCTGGGGCAGTATGATGGCGGATCTCGTGCCTGTGCGACTGAGGGGGAGGTATTTCGGCTCCAGGGGCAGGATAGCAGGTTTTATCACTCTCGTTTTTTCATTTATCGCGGGCGGTATCCTGCAAATCTTCACCGGTAATATATTTGTCGGTTTTGCCTTTTTATTCGGCGGGGCGACGATGTTCCGTTTGATATCGTTTTATTTTCTTTCCCGCATGTACGAGCCGGGGCAAGAGAACGGAGACGAAAAAGGGGTGGGGCTTTCGAGGATTATCAAGGAAGTCGGCTCTTCCAATCTTGGCAAGTTCACTTTATACTTCGCGCTAATTGACTTTTGCACGTGTATTTCCGCTCCCTTCTTTACCGTTTACATGCTGCGTGATTTGAACTTCAACTATGCCACTTTCGTTATCATATCATCGTCCAGCTCGATGTCCAGCCTGTTGTTCCAGACCTTCTGGGGCCGTCGGGCGGACATTGCCGGTAACATCATGGTCATCCGGCTGACTTCTATGATATTACCCCTCATCCCGTTGCTCTGGTTGGTAAGCAGTAATGTGGGTTATCTTGTCGCCGCCAATATCGTGAGCGGATTCGCCTGGTCCGGATTCACTCTAGCCAGCATCAATTTTTTATATGACGCCTCCGACGCCAGGAGCCGGACCCGGCAAATCGCTTTTTTCAACGCCACGGACGGAGTCGCGGTCTGCCTCGGCGCGTTGCTGGGTGGATATCTCGTACCTCATCTCCCGGTGATACTGGGTTATCAATTGCGTACCTTGTTCGCCGTATCAGGTATCCTGCGGGCGGTTGTCGTGTTGCTCCTGCTCCGGCGTATTATTGAAGTGCGTCGCGTACCGAAGATGACGCCCCTGCAATTGCTCCTGGGGAAGTCTGGTGCGGTATTCGCCGGTCAAAATGGAAGACGCTGCGGGAATTCAAAATCGAACGACACGCCTGAAAACGAACGGTAGGCAGCTTACGATTGGCCTGTCTCTCGGTTTGTTTTGTGCCCTCGCCCGAGACCCAGGTTTTGCCGCCAGCTCCTGACATCGAGTTCAGATTGGATGGCCGAAAACGCGGAGTCGATAGCCTCGCGGATGGTGTGATCAATCTCCGGACTTTTTATAATCTCCACGACAGAGTCGTATGTGCGCTCTTCGGCCTTTTCCAGGACATTATCCAGGCCGGAGACCCTGGCGACGCTGGCGATAATACCCTCTTGTGGGTGTTGCGCCCGGACCCGCTGCAGCACGGACTCCTTGTTGCGGGCGAGAACCTCGGCGAGGCCGGCAGACAGGCTTCCACGCCCTATGTCCGCCCGTATTCGCGCCATGATCCTGAGAAGCACCCGGTCGGTAATTTCTTCCTCGAAGCCTTCAATGATAGCCAGGATATTTCGGCGTACGAATCCATCCCCGAGTAGACGGTCGATTGCACGTATAATTCGACCGACCAATATGAGCCATATCCAGAATCCCGATAGTGGCAGTTGATAATAAATAATAACGATGGCTGGAGCGATGGCGATAAAGTCGAAGATATGGGTCACGACATATCCGGTCGGGTCCCAGCGAAAGCCGCTCCGGGTGAGAAATTCCAGAGCGAAGATGATAGCCATGCCAACATCGAGCCAGACCCAGAGGGCGGGAACGGTGGCGCGGGAGCCGGAGACCCAGACCAGCAGCAGGACCAGGGAAGCTAGTGAGAGGCCAAAGGCCGTCCAGTGCAACGCCGGATTGCGGTACCTCCTGGAGGCCAGCTCGCTGAGGCGTTCTGTATAGGAAAGGTGTGGTTGCCGCGGCCCGTCCCCCCCGGTAGAAGCGCCCGTTCCCGGGGTTACCGGATTGTATACAGGTACATCGTTATTGGTCATCATTCCCGCCGTTTACTAAAGAATATTTTGTTTTACCCTTGGGATATGTAATCAATGTCACAATATGGTTCCTGTCAGAGAATGAAACGCAGAACGGGAAATTTGATTCTGGATTATTAAGAAGGGATACCGTGGTGCCGGGAAGGTTTATTACACTCTCGCGGGCCTGATTGATTTACTTCCGGATTATTTTATTGGTAGCTCGGGCAGCGGACCGGGCAGAATTAGTTGTAATGGAGGCACTTAACCCAGTGTGTCCCGATTACCTTTATTTCGGGTATGACTTTGGAACATTCCTCCTGGGCTTCGGCGCAACGGGTATGGAACCGGCAGCCGGATGGCGGATTTAGTGGCGAGGGCATCTCCCCGGTTAAGATTATCTGTTGTTTCCCCTTTTCCTCGTCCTCGGGAAGTATCAGAAGAGATGCTGATATCAGCGCCCTGGTATAAGGGTGTAACGGCTGCTGGAACAGCTCTTCGGCTTGCCCGTATTCCACAATCTGGCCCAGATACATTATCGCAACGGTGTGGGCCATATACCGGACGGTGGCCAAATTATGGGCGATGACCAGGTAGCTCAGATTATTTTGTACCTGGAGGTCTTTCAGCAGGTTCATAATCTGCGCCCTGATAGAGACATCAAGGGCTGATACCGGCTCGTCCAGCACCACCAGACTCGGATTCAGGGCCAGGGCTCGCGCTACAGCTATTCTTTGTCGCTGTCCCCCGCTGAACTCGTGCGGGTAGGACTCTGCATGATCCGGCCGGAGACCCACCTGGGCGAGTAACTGCTCGACACGGTCCCGTATCTGTTTCTTAGTTTGTTTCGTGTTTACAGCCAACGGCTCGCCGACGATATCTCTTACCCGCATCCTCGGGTTCATGGAGCTCCATGGATTTTGCTGAACAGCCTGTACCCTCGGCCTGTAAAGGGCTTTTAGCTGCGAAGGTGAAAACTGGTAGATGTCCTTGCCTTCGAAAAAGAGTAGACCGGAGGTCAGTTTTTCCAGCAGCAGCACCGCCCTGGCTGTTGTTGTCTTCCCCGCACCCGATTCCCCGACAAGGCTAAGGGTCTTGCCCTGCTCGACACTGAATGAAACTCCGTCGATGGCCCTTACCCAACCGATGGTACGCTGGAGCAGTCCCTTGGTGACGGGGTAGTATTTCGTCAGGTCGCGGGCTTCTAATAACGCTTCTGTCATTGTCTATTTCACTTTCCAGCAGGATACAAGGTGTTCATCTCCGACTTTTACCTCGGGGGGTTCCTGTTCACGGCATACCGTTTCGGAGACGGAGCACCGGGGGAAAAAGCGGCAGCCAGGCGGCAGGTTCATAAGCGAGGGAGGCTGTCCCTCGATAGAGTACAGCCTTTCGTCCTTCCGGTCCAGGCGAGGCACGGAGTTTATCAAAGCGATGGTGTAAGGGTGTCTGGGTGCCTGGAACAAGACCCTGGTCGGGGCGGTCTCCACAATTTTGCCGGCATACATCACGCCCACGCGGTGACACATTTTACCTACCACCCCGAAATCGTGGGTGATAAATATTATAGCTACCTGGGTCTTTTTCTGGACTTCCTGGAACAGGGCTATGTACTGGGCCTGTATCGTCGCGTCAAGAGCTGTGGTGGGTTCGTCGGCAATGAGCAACCGCGGATGACAGGACATGGCAATGGCGCCGACAACGCGCTGTCTCATGCCGCCACTCAGCTGGAAGGGATAGTCCCGGAGACGCATCTCCGGCGCCGGAATTCTCAGTAATCGTAAGGCCGAGATGACCTCCGGTTGGACCATGTTATCTGGTAGGCCCTGGTGCAACCGCACTGATTCGGCAATCTGGTCGCCGATGGTGTAGACCGGGTTAAGCGAAGTCATCGGGTCCTGTAAAATCATTGATACCTTTTTGCCGCGGAAAGCTCTCATCGCTTTTTTACTGATATCCAGGAGGTTAATGCCTTCCAGAATCACTTTGCCGCCGATTATCCTGCCGGCTGGCTCGGGCAGCAGGCGGAGAATAGATAGGGCGGTGACTGATTTGCCGCAGGCTGATTCACCGACCAGCCCGAAGGTCTCGCTTTCCCGAACATAAAAACTCACCCCGTCGACGGCTTTGACCTCGCCCCGGCGGGTGAAAAAGGATGTTCGGAGGTTCTCGACACGAAGGACTATCTCGCTCATACCTGCCTCAATCGCGGGTCCAGCTTATCCCGGATCCAATCGCCGAGGAAGTTGCCGGAAAGGACCACCAGACCGATAGCAATGCCGGGAAACAGGGAAATCCACCACGCCCTGTCTATTTCGCTCCTTCCGTCGGCCACCATGGAACCCCACGACGGCTCTGGAGGCGGGACACCGATGCCGAGGTAGCTCATGGCCGCTTCCGCCAGAATTATGAAACCGACCGCCAGCGTCATGACCACTATCAAGGGATTGAGAACGTTGGGGAAAACGTGCTTTAACATTATTCTCATAGGTGAGGCGCCGTTGACGCGCGCCTGGGCAACGAAGTCCGACCCGCGTACCCGCAGGGCCTCTCCCCGGATAAGGCGGGCATAAGGGGCCCAGCCGAGTATTGACAAGGCCAGAATTACCGTCCAGAAACCCGGTCCGATGCTGACGGATAAAAGCATAGCCAGGAGCAGCCCCGGAAAGGCCATGCTGACATCGGTAACCCTCATTAAAAAGGCTTCGGTGCGTCCGCCCAGGTAGCCTGCCGATATTCCCAGCACCGTTCCGATACTGGCGGTAATGGCTATCACTATCAACGAGACACTGAGGGAAATCCTAGCGCCGAAAATCGCCCGGCTCAGGATGTCCCGGCCCAGTTTATCGGTTCCCAAGAGGTGTTTTGTCGTGCCGCCTTCCATGAAGAACGGCGGAAGGAGCTTTTCCCGCATCGACACCTTGATGGGGTCGTAAGGGGCCAGCAACGGTGCGAAGATGGCTGTCAACACGAGCAGGGTCAATACGATAGCCGGGATAAAAAACCAGATATTTTTGAAAAACCGCCCCTTTCGCGGTGGTCCCGAGGTTTTGGGACTTGGATTGGTTACTGTATCAGCCACGACACTAAGCATATACTCTAGCCCCTAAGACTTTTGGTATCTAATCTGCGGGTCGACGTAAGCGTAAGCGACATCTACCAGCAAGTTCATTCCGAGGACAATGAAGGCTACGAG
>MGNQ01000041.1:44428-49773 GCA_001796865.1 Chloroflexi bacterium RBG_16_56_11 | reverse complement strand
TAGCTTCGATAATTAGTCTACCCATGCCGGGCCAGTTGAAAATCTGCTCGGTGATAACCGCGCCGCTAATCAGACCGGCGAATATCATTCCCGCGGTCGTCAGTGGCGTAATTAGCGCGTTTCTCAGGGCATGTTTCCAGATGACAACCCTGTCAGGAAGTCCCTTGATTCTCGCCAGTTTGACGTATTCGCTATCAAGCACATCCAGCATGGCGGAACGGACCAGGCGCATCATACCGGGCATCAGGAAGAAGACCATGGTGCCCACCGGTAGCACGTAGTTAGCGGGCCCGCCCATCCCGGCGGTAGGCAGCCACTTCAGGTATACGGATAGCACCAGCATAGCCATGATAGCCACCCAGAAGCCCGGTAAAGCCTGCCCCAGCACTGCCAGGAACTTCACCCCGTTATCGAAAATAGTGTCGCGACGGGTAGCCGCCAGGATGCCCAGGGCAAACGCCAGCATCATGCCAATGACGAATGAGGAAAGCCCCAATTGCAGGGTGTTGGGCAGGGCAACACCTATCATCTCCAGGACCGGCTGTCTCTTGATAAGTGAATCGCCGAAATCGCCGCGGACCATCCCGCTGATGAATATCCAGAACTGCTCGGGGTAAGATTTGTCGAGCCCGAGCTGCTCCTTTAGATTTTCGATCTCAGCCGGAGTAGATGTAGGGGTTATTATTAGATTTATGGGGTCTCCGGAGGCCCGGACCAGGAAAAAAACCAGTATCGTGATGCCGATGAGGGCGATGATTGCCTGGAGGATTCTGATTAAGATAAACCGTGTCATCTTCCCTTTTCCTTACCCGGGATGATTACTCTGGTATACCTCGAATATTTATCCTTATTTTAGATTGCGGACAACCATCTTGGCAGACTAATAATGTAAATTACGACCGGATTATTTTAATTGCTGGTTACACTGCTTCTTTAAAAATAATATTCCTGAAATTATTAAAATATCCGCTACCGGAGTATTAATTTAATACTACAGGTCTATTATCCCGGTGTCAAATACTCTTGTTTTAAGGCGCGGGATATATTCGCCGGGGTAATAATGCCCCATCGAAAACGATTTTCTTTATAATTGCTTAGGGGACGGCTACTATTATGAGGTTCCCCGGGGGTCAGTCCCCCGGGGAACCTGTCTTTACAGATACCTAACGTTGATTGCCCACCGCATTACTTGGCATGCTGGATACCAGCATAAGCGTCGGCAAGGCTGATATGCGTGTTCTCGGTGAATGCACCGAGCTGGTCACTGATGAGCAACTGCGGCTCAATCATGACTATACCGACGTTGTAGTACAGTGTCTCAACGTAAGCGCGGAACTCCGACCAGTACTGAGCGGCCAGCGTCGGATTGAGCTCGGTGGTCGCTTTCGTGTAGAGCTCGTCCGCTTTGGCGTCGTTGCCGGTACTGTGGACGCCGCCGGAGGTGTACATGTTGGCGCTGTGGTAGACGGCGTTGAAGGTGCTGCCGAATATCCACGGGAAGATGGCGCCGACATTAGGCGCGTCCGGAGCGACGTTCCTGACGAAGAACATGCCGCCCCACTGCACGGCATCGATGATCTTCACCTCGAGCTGGATGCCGACCTCCTCCATGTAGGACTGGAAGAGCAATGCATTGTCCACGCCGGGGCCTGGGGTGACGTAGTAGTTGATGACCGGGTTGGCGAACGCGCCCGGATAACCGGCTTCGGCCAGTAACGCCTTGGCTCTGTCCGGGTCATATGGCTCGGGCTGCCAGGAGTTGTCCCAGCCGTAAGTTCCCGGATTCATGAACCAGCGCCCGCCCGGTACGGCCGTTCCCAGGTAGAAGGTATCGGAAATTTCCTGGCGGTTGAGGGCGTAAGATATAGCCTGGCGGACGCGGATGTCCCCCGTAGGTCCGGTCGTGGAGAAAGTGCCCGGGAAACTGATGTTCCACAGGGTGGGCAGGCCGACCCCTGTAAGCACCTTGAAGCCCTGGCTCTCCAGCTCGACGAGACGGTCGGTAGAGATGCCCTCAACGATGTCAACTTCACCCCGTTTCAGCATGGCGATTCGCGTCGCCTCTTCGGGCACCTGGACATTGATGAGTCTTTCGAAATAGGGGACCTGGCGCCAGTGCTCGGTATTGGCTTCCATCTCGAACCTGGTCTCCGGGGTGTGTTTGACGAATTTCCAGGGTCCGGAGCCGACCGGGGCCTTGCGGAACGCGTCCTGGCCGACTTTGTTGAAGTAGTTCTGGGGCAGGATACGCGTCCAGGCAAAGGGCACCACCAGCGGCGGCTCGGGTTTGTTGGTCACGTAGACGAAAGTATAGTCATCCGTGACCTCGGTGTGATTGAGGTTGTTGCGGAGGTAGGGCGACCACGGGTTCGTCGACTCTTTTGAGGCAAACCGGTCGACGGAGAACTTGACGTCGTTGGCCGTCAGCGGGTCGCCGTTGTGGAACTTGATGTCCTTGCGGATTTTAAAGGTCCAGGTATTGCCATCCGCGCTCAACGACCAGCTTTCCGCTACCTGGGGGATATAGTTCCCCTTGTTGTCGTAGGAAATCAGGCTGTCATACATGGACCAGCCCCAGAAAGACTCGTAGAAGATGGGGTCGGTAGATTCATAGCTGAAGTCCACCGAGGCGACACGCAACGTGCCGGTGGGTTTAACGGCGGTGGCCGGAGGTTTCGTCGTGGTCGCGGGCGGAGCCGTAGTCGCCGGTGGCGCCACAGTCGTGGCCGGGGGCTTGGTTGTCGTGGCCGGCGGCGCGGTCGTCGTGGTAGCCGGTGGTGCCGTTGTCGTCGTAACCGGCGGCGCGGTTGTTGTTTCTTCCTCACCACAACTACTGAGGACCACGCCGGCGACAAGTAACAGGATTAACGGGATTAGGATTAATTTTCTCATTTCTCCTCCTCTTATTTCCTTCCTATATATATGTATATAATATGCGTATCGGCTATTCTTGAACCCTCCTAAAAATATATTTGGGTTTCGGACGCCATAATCAATAAGCACACACGGAATCACCCATGTCCCGGCGTGCGTTGACTTCAAAAAGTTTTATATTTCAAATACTATATTCCATATTTCACCGTCTGTCAACTGTTAATTTTTCATTTCATGGTAGCTTGTATTGTTCAGACGTTAATAATATAATCGGTTTTAAGACAGATTATTCTGGTATGTTTCCTATAATTAAAATGTAACATCAATATATACGAAATTGTCAAGTCAGTATTACAGAATGGGTTAAAAAACCCGTTTCACATCTGTTTTTAGGTTTCTTTTTAAATGATATGGAGGATGAAAAGATAAACATACCCGGATCACAGGTTCAGGAAGACGCGATGGCTAAGGGTGTTGGCGAGGTAACCGAGCGGATTGAACGTAAGTTTTTCCTCTACCCCGATAGAATAGGCTTTGCCTATGCCCTGTTGAGGCATATCTGCCGCCCGGGAGTTCCGGCCATGGTCTATCCCGAGGGCCAGAAAGTCAGCAGTGTTTATTTTGACACGGCTGACCTGGAGCAATATCAGCGAGCCTCCGCCGGAGATTCGAAGAAAAATAAAGTGCGTATCCGCTGGTATGGCAATGCCGCCGATTACGGGGCGATGACGCCCGTGTTTATCGAGCTGAAGTCGAAGCAGGGGTATGTCGGCAGCAAGCAGCGGCGGCAGCTATTGGTACCGGCCGCCAACCTGGAGGTTTCCCGACTGGGTGGAGGAATAGTGGACAGGACCACATTGATAAATACCCTGGCGGGATTCGGATTTTCCCCGGAGCAGCCGCTGAGACCGGTCATACTGATCACTTTCCGGCGCCACCGGTTCGAAGATTTTCTGACCCGTATGAAACTTTCGCTCGACTATGATATACGCTCTACCATCGTCGCTGCCGACCTTGGATACGGAGAGCGTGAGGTGGGCCTGAGCGGGGGGGTCGTCGAGGTCAAGGGTCCGGCCATGGAGTTACCGGTATTACTCCGTCGCCTTAATATTCTGGACACGGATTGGGGGCAGTTTTCCAAATATGCCAACTGTATGGCGTCACACCTGGAAAGGCCGGGCACGCTGGCCCGGTCGTGGATTGCCGGCAGAATGCCGCCTTTATAAATAGGAAAATAATAAGGAGGAGATACCGATGACCGACATCTTACATCGATTCACGTGAGTCTGAACCAGCCGGCTCGCGGCAAGTTTTGCCACGGTTATTGGCTCGTCGGACCTCCGCCTTGATGTGTCCTGGAGGAAAATGGTGCTATAAGTTTATCCCTGATACCATCCTCAAGCGACGGCGCGGGAATTACCGACCGTCGTTTTTTATTTATAAAATAACTGAAGGAGTTAACATAAAGTGATGATGGATAATCGACAAATGTGGCGGGACCTCGGTAAAACATTTGTGATTCAATCCGATGCGCTGGGTAGAGGCGAAGATGAACTCGGTAATCTGCTCATGGCTAGCTTCTTACGCCTGCTAGGGGATAGTCCGGAGAAGCCGGAGAGAATGATATTCTGGAATACCGGGGCCCGTCTGGTATGCGAAGGCTCCATGGTCCTGGACCATCTGAAAAAGCTGGCAGACCAGGGAGTTGAAATTCTGGCCTGCACTACTTGCCTGGAATATTTCGACCTGACCGGCAAGCTCAAAGTAGGCAAACCGACTACCATGGTCAAGTCGATTCAGTCGATGCTGGGGTCCGACACGGTGTGTCTGTAGGCGACAGCAGGCGTGCGCCGATAAGTCAAGCGAAGATTACGTTTGAAAGGGGGGTAACCATAAGTACCGTTAGCTCTTAGTTACTTTTTGTTACTGATGTCTCCTACTTTATGGTGATTGACTCTCACCGCAGGTGATGTAGAATATAAACAGCGGCATCGAAATAGTCTGGGCTGGGGTGCAGCGGCGGAAAGTCGAGGGGGTGATTAGTATGAGGTTATCCTGTGGAATAATCCTGCTTATCGGAAGCTTGGTAGGGATCGTGTTGAGCTTTATCAGTAAAATAGTGATAAATTCGCCACTGACTACCTTTAACGGTATGGAAATATCCATAGTGCTGGGGTTGTTCTTCGGCCTCACCTTCATCGGAAGCATATATATACTTTTTTCCAATACCTGAAATACTTGACGCCTCCTCTAGCAACCAGAAATCGCCAGCACTCGGTCTGGCGATTTCTTTTTCAGGCGAATAATATAACTCTCACAGGTTACCGGGATGATTGAGTAATATGAACGGTCAGTCTTTCTGAGTACCGTCGGCTTCGATGAAGACCATTTTGCTTCTCAACTCTGCGGGCACAAGCTGTTTATAGGACTTTTCGGTAAGCTTGGGGGCGTACTGGCACTGGATGAAGAGG
>MGNQ01000041.1:38451-44389 GCA_001796865.1 Chloroflexi bacterium RBG_16_56_11 | reverse complement strand
ATAAAGTTATCCGGAATCCAGATCATCGTTGATTCCGTGACGATGTGGCTTTCCATCTCCGTCCCCATGCACATTTCCATTTCCGCCCCCAGGTCTCTGGGATTGGCCGGGTCAGTACCCAGCGCTACGAGCAGTTCCGGGTCTTTATGGATATGAGGACCATGACCGGCATGTTTAGTGGCTTCCGGGCCCATGAGCATCACCGAAAAGTACTTGCTGCCCTCGATAATATCATTGTCGGTATAAGCGACCATCGAAGGCATTTTGGCGAAGCCTTTTTTCCGCTGTGTTTCGGGGAGTTCATTGAGAAAATACTTGCTGTATTTCATTTTAGCCATGATGAATCCTCCTGGCGATTGGGAAAGATGGTATCTCCGGTTTGTCGTTATTTTTTACCTTTGACAATGGCCTTGGCGGGACACCACCATTCAAAAGAAAAACAGGTATCGCACTCGGTGCATTTATTCTCATCGATTCTGACGGTATACAGTTTCAGACCGTCGCTCTCCGTGACCTTTTTATCGACCACGAAAGCGTTTTCGGGGCAACCCTGGGTAACGCACAGGCCGCATTTGAGACATTTCTTCGTATTAATCTTGTAAGCCACGATATCCTCCGTTAATCAATTTAGACGCTGGTGCGCATTTATATATTTATATTTCCGGGTATTTGTCATCCGGCCACATCGCCCAGTTCATTCTCGCCCGGTCTTCTTTAGGCAGGATTTGCCGGTAAGACTTTTCGGTATGTACCGGGCCCTGGTTAAATTCCATGAAAATCCACGGTCGGTGGCAGCTGACGGGTTTCCAGGGTGAATGGATGAAGTTCGGCGGTATCCAGATGCAGCAAGTCCGGGTGATCGAGTGCTCCTCCAGCTCCGGCCCCAGGTACATTCGCACTTCTGCCCCCAGGTCCATCGGATTATCGGGGTCGGTGCCGATGTGGAAAAGCAGCTCAGCGTCTTTATGGATGTGCGGCGGATGCCCGGCGTATTTGAATTCCCACTCCTTCTGCATACCGAAACCGGGCAATATCCAGTGTATCAGGTAGAAGTTGCTTCCTTTCGCCAGGTTGTTGTCCATGTATGCCATGACCGGCCGGCGCTCTTTGGGAAACATTTTGGGGTCGTACTCGACGATGTATTTGTCGTATTTCTTTTTGGCCATTATCATCACTCCTTTGCCGTACTTGCCAAAATGTTATCGCAAGGTGAGGATGGCTGTCAAGGAAGGGAGAAGTCATTGCGAGACCATTCCGCCGCAGGCGGAAGGCGAAGCAATCCCTTACCCTCTTTTTACTGTCATTCTGGCTTGGGCCAGAATCCATTCCCCATCCCCATCTGGATTCCCGCCTACGCGGGAATGACGAGAGAAACGGATTGCCACGTTGCTACGCTCCTCGCAATGACAAATAAACGGTTGTCATTCCAGCAAAAGCGCGAATCCAGGGGTCAAGGAAAAAGGGAGTATGGATTCCCGCCTACGCGGGAATGACGAGAGAAACGGATTGCCGCGTCGCTACGCTCCTCGCAATGACGGTGAGGAAAAGAGGTTACGTATGTGATTATTTTTTAGAAAGCGGAGAAATATCCGCTACTTCTTCAAATAAACCTGTAAATCTAAGCCTGTGACCGTGCCGTTATACCAAGCTTCGATAATTTTGCCGTTCTTCATATGGAAAAGAAAGAGCCCGTCGTTGGTGATTTCTTTACCTGCGGGTGGAAACCCCGGTACTTTGCCATTAGAAATTACGCGTGATTTATACCCCATCGCGAAGAGGTTGCCTTCCCCGATTAAGTACTTCCAATCCTGCTTGATTTCAGAAGCTACCATCCGGTTACCGAGGATTTGCTGTTTGTGAACCTCAAATCCTACCACTTCGCCGAATGGGGCCGACATGTGGTAAACCACGTTAGGGTCCTCCAATTTTTCCAGGGCGTCACAATTACCTTTCTGCCAGGCCTCATCCTCGGCTTTGATGAATTTTTCCGCGAAATCTTTGATTGACATGGGAATGCCTCCTTTCAATGAATTAGTCTGAAACTTTGGTGTTGCCGTTTACCCAGCCCTCGATGACCTTGCCTTTCTTTACGCGGCCAACAAAGAGGAAATTGCCTCCGTTTATTTTGATGGATAATGCGAAGAGGTTGCCTTCGCCGGTTAAATATTGAAACTCAAACTTGGTAAAAACTCTTCCTTTAGATGAATTAACGATATCCTGCTTATGTGCTTCATGCCCTACAATCTCTGTATATGGGCGTCGTTGATACACATGATAGACCACATCGGGGTCTTCGAGCGCTTTTAGGAGGTCAAAATTACCTTTCTGAAAGGCTTCTTCTTCGGCCTTGATGACTTTTTCGGCGAAGTCTTTGATTGACATGTGATTACCTCCTTTAGTTTGTTAGGTCAAACCGCTGACGCTGCCGTTCGACCACCCTTCGACAATCTTGCCTTTATTGAGCCGGAAAATCCAGAGGGAAGAAACGGTTATTTCTTTATCGGTGGGTGGGGGCCAGCCCGGTACCTGGCCGGTGAACCTGGCGCCGCTCATTTTAAGTAAAAGCGTGAAGAGTTTGCCTTCACCGGTCAAATATTGCCAATCAGGACGGATACCGGGGGCCGCCTGCTTCATGCCGATGATATACTGTTTATGGGCCTCCCATCCCGAGATTTCTTGATCTATAGCGAAAAGGTGAAATATTACTTTAGGATCTTCCAGTTTCTCCAGGGCGTCAAAATTACCGGTCAGGAACGCATCGTCCTCAGCCTTGATAAATTTTTCCGCGAACTCTTTTATTGACATGTGATTACCTCCTTTTTATTTAGTAATAGTGTTATTTGCTCTCTTTTTCAGAGTGGCATAAAATCATACATCCAAGTACCTTTATTGTCAAGTAGTTTGCCATTCACGCCTGCAAACGTGTAAAATATAGCTGGATAAACCCGGAAACTCTCGCGCGAAACCTTAACATCTTTCTCTCCTTCAGTTGAAGCAATCACGGTAGAGTAACTCAGGCTCTTATCAGGAGGACTGTCTTGAATAAAGTCGCGGAAATCAACATAGCTTCCGATGCCCCCGGCGCCCGGATGTTCATGCTCGGCAACGAGGCCATCGCCCGCGGGGCCATCGAAGCCGGCGTGCAGGTCGTGGCAGCCTACCCGGGCACACCTTCCAGCGAAATCACCGAGATGCTGGTGAACAACGCCAGGAACCTCGATATCTACGCCGAGTGGTCGGTGAACGAGAAGGTGGCCCTGGAAGTGGCCATGGCGGCGGCCATCAGCGGCCTGCGCTCCCTGGCAATAATGAAACATGTCGGGGTGAACGTGGCCCACGACCCGCTGATGTCGGCCAGCTACATGGGTCTGGGCGGGCTGGTGCTGATTTCCGCCGACGACCCCGGCCAGTGGAGCTCGCAGAACGAGCAGGACAACCGCTACATCGCCCGGCAGGCTTACATACCGGTGCTCGAACCGGCCACCGCTCAGGAGGCCAAGGAGATGATGGCGGACGCCTTTCGCCTCTCCGAGGAGTTCGGCCAGATGTTCATGCTCCGCTCGGTGACCCGCATCGGCCACGCCCGCAGCGACGTTGTCCTCGGGGGGATTTCCCGGGAAAAGCGGCAGGGGAAGTTTGTGAAGGACCCCGTGCGCCTCGTTTGCCTACCGGCCAACTTCAGGGTGAACCGCCGCCAGGTGGTGCAGCGCATGGAAAAAATCAAAGCGGCGGTAGACAGCCTGCCTTATAACCACATGACGCAAAAAAAAGGCGCGAAACTGGGCGTCATCGCCAGCGGTATCGCTTACGGCTACGCCCTGGAGGCTATACGCTGGCTGGGACTCGAGGATAAGGTATCTGTTCTTAAAATCGGCACGCCGTACCCGCTGCCTGTAAAAACGACGGAGAAATTCCTGAAAGCCGTGCCCGAGGTAGTGGTCGTCGAAGAACTGGAGCCCTTCGTTGAGGACGGGGTGAAGGTCATCGCCCAGGACGCCGGTATCGCAGTGAAAGTCCACGGCAAGGACGTGGTTTCGCTGGTGGGAGAGCTATCGACACGGCTGGTAACCGAGGCGCTCGGCAAGCTCACCGGCGCCAGGCCGCCGGTCGATTTCGCCCAGCTCGATAAAATCAGGGCGGAGACCCAGGAATTGCTGCCACTGCGCCCGCCGACCCTCTGCGCTGGTTGCCCGCACCGGGCCTCGGCGTACGCCATCAATATCGCCTGCCGGCGCTACCAGCAGGAGACCGGCAAGGAACCGGTAAAGACGGGCGATATCGGCTGCTACGCCCTGGCGGCCAATCCTCCCCTCAGCTCGGATGACACCGCTATCTGCATGGGCGGCGCTTTTGGTCTGGCCAACGGGTTCGCCCACGTCATCGACGCGCCGGTGGTCGCCCACCTGGGCGACTCGACTTTTTTCCATTCCGGCATTCCGCCGATGATGAACGCTGTCTATAACAAGGCCAACATCACGATGGTGGTCATGGACAACGCCACGACCGGGATGACCGGCTTCCAGCCGCACCCGGGCGCTTCCGGGGACATCGCGGCGGACATCAAGATAGAAGATATTGCCCGGGCGAGTGGCGTCAAGTTCGTCGAGGTCGTCGACGCCTTCGACCTGCCTAAACTCATAGATGTGACCGGGAAGGCCCTGAGGTTCCCGGGACCGTCAGTCATCGTCACCCGGCGGATGTGTAACATCCTCGACCAGCGGGAGAAAAGGAAGAAGGGCGAAAAGACCGTCCCATATGAGGTCGACCGGGCGAAGTGCCTCTCCGGCGCGGCGCCCGCCTGCCAGGCTACCTGCCCCCTGCACATCGATATCCGGGGCTATGTCCGGCTGATTAAAGAGGGACGGTTCGACGAGTCCCTGGCCCTGATTAAACAGAACTTGCCTTTCCCCGGCATCATCGGGCGGATATGCACCCGGCCGTGCGAAACGAAGTGTGTCCGCGGCGAGGTGGAAGAGCCCATCGCCATCAACGCCCTCAAGCGCGCTGCTACCGAATACGGTAAGCTTAAAGAGGGCTACCTGCTGGCGACGGAAAAGGCTGAAAAAGTGGCGATAATCGGCGGGGGCCCCGCCGGAATCATGGCTGCTTATGACCTGCGCGCGGCGGGCTACAAAGTCACCATCTTCGAGGCCCTGCCGAAGCTGGGCGGCATGATGGCCGTGGGCATCCCCGAGTTCCGGCTGCCCCGCGATATCCTGGATAAAGACACGGATATCCTTCGCCGGATGGGCGTGGAAATCAGGCTTAAAATCAGGGTGGGCAGGGACATCAAGCTCGCCGACATCAAGAAAGATTATGACGCCGTGTTTATCGCGGTGGGGGCCCATAAAGGACGGAGTCTCGGTATCGAGAACGACCATGCCACCAGCGTTATCGACGGCACCGAGTTCCTCAATAAAGTGAATACCGGGGAAAAAACGCCGGTGGGGCACAAAGTGGTGGTGGTGGGGGGAGGCAACGTGGCCATCGACTGCGCCCGGACATGCGTGAGGCTGGGATGCCAGGATGTGAGTATCGTTTACCGGCGCTCGCGGGCGGAGATGCCGGCCATCGAGGAGGAGATTACCGAGGCCGAGCGTGAAGGGGTAAAACTGATGTTGCTCTCCGGCCCCAATAAAGTAGTCGTCAGGGGCGGCAAAGTCACCGGGTTGGAGTGCTTAAAGATGAAGCTGGGTGAGCCCGACGCCAGCGGACGGAGGCGGCCGGTGCCGGTGGCCGGCTCGGAGTTCACCATCGATACCGGGCTTATCATCGCGGCGGTGGGCGAGCAGCCCGACCTGGATTTTATGACCGCGGAGATGAAATCCGCCATCGTAGACGGCCTGGTTAAGGCCGATCCCATGACACTGGAGACAGGCATCAAAGGCGTTTTCGCTGGCGGGGACGCCGTCACCGGGGCGGCGACCGTCATCCAGGC
>MGNQ01000041.1:31653-38422 GCA_001796865.1 Chloroflexi bacterium RBG_16_56_11 | reverse complement strand
ATCGACCTTTTCCTGGGGGGCGAGCCGCTCGACAAGGGGCGCGAGGGCGAGGCGGTGTTCGAAAGCAAGTTGATTATCGACACGTGGGGGCTGGGCAAGGAGGACAGGACGCGCATGCCGACGCTGCCCATTGAGCAGAGACGCGGCAACTTCAAGGAGGTCGAGCTGGGGCTGACAAAGGAACAGGCCATTCAGGAAGCGAAACGCTGCCTGTCCTGCGACTGCAAGATATGTATTAATTTGCTGGGATGCCCGGCCCTGATTACCGAGGGCGATGACGTCCTGGTCGATGCCCCGGGCTGTCCCGGCTGCGGGGTCTGCGCCCAGGTCTGCCCCTTCGAAGCGATAAAGGCAGGAGCGTAAGATGGCGACGAAAAACGAGATAAACATCATTATTTGCGGCGTGGGTGGACAGGGGGTGGTGGTGATGTCCGAGCTGCTCGGCAACGCCGCGGTCAAGGACGGCGTGGCGGTCAAGGGTTCAGAGGTGCTGGGGATGGCCCAGCGGGGGGGCTCGGTTTTCAGCAACATAAGACTGGGAGGCGGCGCCGTTTCGCCGTTGACACCTGAGGGCAAGTGCGATGTCCTCATCGCCGTGGAGCCTTCCGAGGCCCTGCGGAACATACAGTACTTGGCAAAGGACTCGGTGGTGGTGCTCAACTCCCGGATGGTGATGCCCTACACGGTATACATGGGTAAAAGCAAGTACCCGCGGAAGGAAGATATTTTAGCCAAACTTAAAAAGGTGACCGACCGTATCATTGTGCTGGATGCCACGAAGCTCGGTGAAGAAGCGGGCAGTATCCAGGCCGCCAACATGGCGATGATGGGGGCGTTGTTCGGGACGGGGCTGCTGCCGGTTTCGGTCGAGACGGCCAAGGCGGTGATTCAATCACGGTTCCCGGCCAAGGCTGCCGCCACCAACCTGAAGGCCTTCGACCTGGGCTATGCGGCGGCGCAGCAGGCGCTAAAAGGCGAGCCCGTCTAATTATGGATAAAGGCTAGCCGTCTTCCTTTATCCACCGACAACCATTCCGATGAAAATCGGAATCCAGATACATAGGATTAGCTTTGTGATAGTATCTCATCATACAGGTCTTGCCAGAGTGGATTAACTTTTTCTATTAATTCCAGTTTCCATTTCCTTTTCCATTCTTTTATCTGTTTTTCTCTTTGAGTCGCCGAATCGGAGTCATCACATTGCTCAAAATAGACTAATCTATGAACACGTATTTTTTGGAAAATCCTTGGACAAAGTCGTTTTTATGCTCGTAGACGCGGCGTAGTAAGTCGTTAGTGACACCGGTATAAAGTGTGCCGTTACGTTTACTAGCTAAAATGTATCCATAGTACTCGCTCATCCGGTCTACCTGGATACCGGCTTTTGCCGGTATAGTTTTAAAGTTTCACCAGAAAGTTAACTCAGCCCGGTGTGAAAGTCACACCCCGTATTACCTATCCGGCCCCCTGTATTTCTGGTAATAAAACTCCTCAGGCTTGCTCCTTGAAACAGAGGCAGTTACCTTTTTTTCTCTGGTGGTATCCGGTATATTCACCCCCTGCTTACGTAGTGTGTCCGTAAGCGCTTTGTAATTTACCTTGCGGGGCTGTACGCCGGCTTTTACAGCTAAAGCCGCCGCGGTGCCGGCCGCCTGCCCGTAGGCGATGCAGTGCGGGATGATATTGAATGTCTCGTTGATGGTGTCCGACGAAGAAAAAGCGCGGCAGGCCACTAAAAGTCCGTCCACCCGCTTCGGCACCAGGCAGCGGTAAGGGACACAGAGGGCAGGGTGCTTCGACGAGATTTCACCGTAGTCGTTGTTGGCCAGCACGGCGATGGTGTCCTCGAAGACCTCGTCCGATTCCATATCGTTCTCGGTAAGGGTGTATTCACCGACGATGCGGCGGCCGCCTTGGGTGCCGAGCTGGGGGGCGGTGAGCATGATAAACGATTTCTCGAAGCCGGGAACATGCTTTTTCATGAAATCGTAGGTGATTAACGCCCGCTTCCTGGCCCGGATATCTATCTTCGTCAGCTGCTCCACGTCCATGGCATCGGTGCGCTCCGGCTGGGGTTGCATGCAGTGGTACCAGGCGACGCCTTCCTGGTTTTTCAGGATGCCCTTGAAGAAGTAGGGATACCCGCCCAGCTTGCCCAGCTCCTGCATCAGAGCTTTATATTTATCCGGTTGTGACGCCTTAAAATCGTCGTATTTTTTAAAATCGATATTGGCCAGCCACCAGACAAGGGCCAGCCAGGCCGTCCGGCGCTTGTTATCGCACCGGTTATCGAACTCGGCGCCGGCGGCCACGAAGACATCGCCGTCGCCGGTGGCGTCGATGATGACCTTGCCCAGTATCGCCTGCCGGCCGGACTTGCTTTCGAAGACGACCCCGCCGACCTTGTTCGCGTCCATTATCACCTGCGTCCCCCAGGAATGGAGCAGCAGTCCGGCGCCGGACTCCAGCACCATGTCGTTTAGCTCGTCCTTGAGGACCTCGGGGTCGATGACGGCTGAGTAAAGAACCCTCTTTTTACCGGTATGGTGGTCCTGGCGGACGTAGAACCAGCCCAGGTTGGCGTCGAGATAGTAATCGACTACCTTTTTCGCGGCCGTGCCACGGTCTTTTTTCGCCGGATACGAAACGCCGCCCCTTTTATCGAGCCGGTCGAGCATCTCCATTGTCAGTCCGTAGATATGCTGCTTGCCGCTGATATCACTGAGATTGGGGACGATGTTGACCAGGCCGCCGGTGGCCATGCCGCCGAGATGGCCGTATCTCTCGATGAGCACTGTCCTGGCACCGTTGCGGGCCGCGGCGATGGCCGCGCCGACGCCGCCCGGACCGCCCCCCACGACGACCACGTCGGCCTCGCGGAAGACCTTGATTTTTCGGGCGGGTTCGGTGACTGTTCTTGCCTTTGACTGACCTGCCATTTCCGACCTCCAAAACCGAGGGGGTAGTTTTCCACTACCCCCTGATTCATGAAATTCTCACGCCTGAGCAAGCGAAGAATCTGGATGTTGTGAGTAGACATGTCTTTTCACCCCACCCCGAGATTATCATAGTCGCTGCGCTCCCTCAGAATGACAGTAAAAATAATTAATTTAGTGCGGCGGCGTAAAAGCCGACGAGACCAATGACGGACCGCTGTATTTATAGTTGACTTTTTTGGTAACATCCGGCAGCGGGACGCCCTGTTTGGCGAGCTGTTTTTGCAAAGCCTTAATGTTCACGTTCTTGACGCCGACACCGGCTTTCAGAGCCAGCGCCGCGGCGGTACCGGCGGCCTCGCCGAAGGCGATGCAGTGCGGGATGAGGTTGAAATAGTCCTGGACATGCATATCCGAGGAAAAAGCCCGGCAGGCCACGAGGAAGTTATCCACGTTCTTCGGCAGCAGGCAGCGGTAGGGGATATACATGTTGGGATGGTCGAGCGATTCCTGGCCGCGGTCGAGGTCGGGGAAGATGGCGATGGTATCTTCGAACGGCTGGTTATCGGCCAGGTCTTTCCGGGTGAGCTGGTACTCACCGAGCATACGGCGGCTGGAGCGCGTGCCGAGCTGCGGGCCGGAAAGGACGATGAAGCTCTTTTCGAAACCCGGCATGTTTTTCTTGAAGAACTCATAGGTCTTCATCATCTTCTGGCGGCCTTCGAACTCGACGCGGGTCAGCTCTTCCACGTCCACCTGGCTCTTATTGGGGAAGCGGTTGTGGAACCAGACGATGGCGTCCTGGTTGGGAAGGTTGCTGGCGAAAAAGCCGCCCTGGCCGCCGGCTTCGACGGCTCTGCGGGACAGCTCCATGAACTCCTTCGGGCTACTCTTGCGGAAATCCGTTACCTTTTTGAAGTCGACGCCGTCTATCCAGAAGATGAGGGCAAGGTTGGCGATGCGTAAGTTCGGGGGAATATTGTCCTCAAACTCGATGCCGGCATAGGGGAAGAGGTCGCCGTCGCCGGTGGAATCAATAACGATTTTACCGAG
The DNA here is from genome assembly GCA_001796865.1 of Chloroflexi bacterium RBG_16_56_11. Lineage (GTDB taxonomy): Bacteria > Chloroflexota > Dehalococcoidia > Dehalococcoidales > RBG-16-60-22 > RBG-16-56-11. Next base: position 34,433 of record MGNQ01000041.1, on the reverse strand, counting down.
GATAGCCTGGCGGCCGGACTTGCTCTCGATGATGACTCCCCGGCAGTGGTTGCCTTCCATGATAGGTTCGGTGCCCCAGGCATGGCAGTAGACCTTGATGCCGGCTTCCTCGACCATCTCGTTGAGGATATACTTGGAGATTTCGGCATCGATGATAGCGGCGTAGCTTACCCTGTCCAGCCGCGTCATGAAGAAGCTGCGTTGAAAGTAGTACCGGACGATTTCTTTGTCCATCGAGCCCCAGTGTTCTTTCTTGGGAAAATCGACGGCGTTGCGGGCGATAAGGCGGTCGATCCATTCCTGCGTCAGCCCGATAATCTGCTGTTTGCCCGTGTAGTCGGTCAGGATGGGGATGATGGTGACCAGTCCGCCGGTGCCCATGCCGCCGAGGTAGCCGTATCTCTCGATGAGCACGGTATCGGCGCCGTTGCGGGCCGCGGACACGGCCGCGCCGATGCCGCCCGGCCCCCCGCCGACAACGACGACATCCGCCTCGCGGATGACCTTCGTATCCCTGGCCTTTTCCCTGATATAGTTGCCGTTCTTCGCCATGTATTGCCTCCTGCGTATAATTGCGATGCTGCGCTTAAAAAAAGCATAATAGAAAGTCGGGCGGCCTGTCAAATTACCGGCACGTGACAATGCTATTACCAGCGACAAAAATCACATACGGGCGGACCAGTGTGAGATATCATTTATCTGATAGTTTTAACGGGAGAAAGATATGCTGATATACGCTTACCGATGTAAAAAATGCGGAGAAAAGTTCGAGAGTTTCCGGGGCATCTACGATAACGATGACAACGTAGCCTGCCCGAAGTGCGGCGAGAAAAAGCCGCAGCGTGTCCTTTCTTCGGTGTATGTCAAGAGCGCAGCGGGGAACCTGAGGTTCCCCACCTGAGGCCCGTCTTGCTGAAGCCGTTGGCTTCCAGGTGAATTATCAGGGGACAATTATGCTAAAAAAAATGGCCTTGCTGGACTTCAACAAGTGCGTTCCTGCGAAATGCGCCGGCGGGATTTGCGCGGCAGCGGCTGCTTGTCCCTCCCGCCTCCTTCGCCAGGAAAGGCCTTATTCCATCCCGCTGCCCGAGCCGTCCGTCTGCCGGGCCTGCGGCGATTGCGTGCGGGCATGTCCCCGGCAAGCCCTCCAGATAGCGAGTATCTAGTCGAGGGTTCCCCTTATTTAAAGTGCGCCGTTCCCCGGCCGATATCGACCAGAAGCATTACCAGACGCACCAGGATGGTAATCCCGAAGCCCACCCCAATGCAGACCAGCAGCACCCTGGCGCCTATTTCGGTGCCTATTTGCGCGTTTTCATAAGGAATGACGCTAAAATCGAAGGGGAAAATGGCGAGCAGCGTGACGACCGTAGCCAGCCCCAGAGTCGCCGTAATGAGCAATACCACCCGCCGGAGCAGGTAGCGGTCGTAGACAATCAGGATAAAGTGGCCCACGATGGTTATCGCCAGGGTCGTATTCAATACAGGCAGCCACAAATCGATGTCCCAGGTGAAGAAAGTGTATCTTGTCCAGGTGATAATATTTCCCGAAGTATCGGCGCCGTAGTAACCGAAATACTGGTTGAAGAAATTAAAGAAAACGAGCAGCACCACACTCCAGGCGATGGCAAAGGCCGATGAAGTGATCCTGCCCGTCCGCCGCTTTTGAAAAAACTCATCGACCTTCCGGCTGATTTTCTCGTCGATGGCCGGAGCGGTCGCCGCTGGTGGAGCCTCTGTTTTACCGGGTGGTTTTTCCGGTGGGGCGGCAACCGGCGCGGCGATAGCGAGAGGCGGTACCGGCGGCTGATAATCGGGGGTCGCGCCGGGAACACCGACTATTCTCTCGGCGATGTCGCCGACCATGGGCAGCTTGTAGCGCTCACCGTTGTAGGCCTTGACCATCAGGACTATCCACAGGATGAAACCGGTGAGGCCGAATACCGCCAGGAACACGGGCCCGACGATAGGTATCCACCCGAGCAGGAGGTCGGCCAGGAAGAGCGCCCCGAAGACCACAATCGACTGCGCCGCGTGAAAGCGTATCCAGTTGTTTTTCTGCTCGAGCACCAGGAAGATGATGCCGGTTACCCAGAAACCGAGATAGCAGAGCAGGCCGGCGACATTGGGCGCGAGCCCCATGGTATTATCCGGGGATATCCGTTGTTTTTCTTTCAGTATCTGCTCCCGGGCTTCGATGCGCGCTTTCTCCTCTTCGTAAATCTTCCTTCTTTCTTCAGGCGAGAGTTCCACGGTCGTCACCTCCGCTGCAGGTTACGTGTTGTTGACTATTATACATCCGCCCGAACGGCAGGTAAACATGACATAATGTCGGTTTTTTCTCTAATGTTGGGAGGAAGGGGGTTTGAATGCGTTCCAGGTCACATCGATACCGGGTTAGAAGGAGATATAATAATTAGTGTTAAAGAATATCCGACAATCCTAACCCGGTCAGGAACTTAGCGTTATATTAAATGGAGCACAATTCGTGACAATCGTTTCGGAGGGACACATGTTTAAGAAAATGATGATGTTTGCCCTGGCGGCGATAATTCTCCTTGGGGTGGCGGCCTGCGCCCAGCCTTCGGCGGCGTCCGAGCTTAAATCCGACAAGCCCCGGGAGACATCGCCGGCAACCAGCCCGGTCGATATGACAGCCCTGGCTGAAGCCAACAGCGACTTCGCCCTGGAGCTGTACCGAATAATCATCAAGCCGGGTGAAAACGTTTTTTATTCGCCGTACAGCATCTCTGAGGCCCTGGCGATGACCTACGGCGGGG
>MGNQ01000041.1:28651-31605 GCA_001796865.1 Chloroflexi bacterium RBG_16_56_11 | reverse complement strand
CAGGCTGCACCCTGCTTTTAACCGAATAGACCTCGAGCTGGCCAGGCGGGGAGAAGAGGCCAAAAAAGGCCAGGACGAAAAGGGTTTCCGGCTCAAGGTAGTCAACGCCATCTGGGGGCAAAAAGACTTCAAATTCCTCCCGCAATATCTCGATTTACTGGCGGAGAACTACGGGGCCGGGATGCGGATAGTCGACTACATCAGCGCCGCCGAGAGGTCGCGGCAAACAATCAACCAGTGGGTTACCGACCAGACCGAGGGCAAAATCAAAGACCTCCTGCCTGAGGGTTCCATCGACCAACTCACGCGCCTGGTCCTGACCAATGCGATATATTTCAATGCGGCCTGGGCATCCCAATTCGATAAAACGACCACGCGTGACGGGCAGTTCCGGCTTCTCGGCGGGAGCGAAATCACGGTGTCGATGATGTTCCAGATGGCGTCTTTCAAATACACTGATGACGCCGGTTACCAGGCGGTCGAGCTGCCTTACGACGGCAACCAGCTATCGATGCTGGTTCTACTGCCGGCCGCCGAGCAGTTCGGGACTTTCGAAGCCGGGCTGGACGGCCCGCGGCTGCAGGGTATCATCGGGGCGCTCCGGACAAGCCCGGTCAACCTGACAATGCCGAGATTCAAGACAGAGTCAAAGTTCGACCTGAAGGCGGCTCTGAGCGACCTCGGTATGCCGATTGCTTTCTCGGAGTCAGAGGCCGATTTCTCCGGCATGGACGGGCAGAAAGACCTGCACATCAGCGGCGTCGTCCACCAGGCATTTGTCTCGGTGGATGAAGCGGGCACCGAGGCGGCCGCCGCTACTGGCGTTATCGTGGGCACTACCTCGGTTCCGACGAACATCAAAGACGTGACCCTGGACCATCCTTTTATCTTCCTTATCCGTGATAACCCTACCGGCACGGTACTGTTCATGGGAAGGGTGATGAATCCGGGCGCCTAGAAGCGCCGCGTCGATATGGACGATAAAAGGGGAGGCGGGCGACCAGTCCCGCCTCTTCTTTTTGAAAAAATCCGTCAACCGGCTGGAAATCAACCGGCGGGGAGAAACTATCTAGCGCTTCCTGGCGAGAGCATCTTCACGGGCCATGTGCCTGTCCAGGGACTTACATATCTTGTTTACCGATTCCGTAATGTCCTGAGACACTGCCTTGAGGTCTTCCCGGTCGATTTTATGGTACGCCACGTTTTCCACCAGGCATATCGCCCGGTCAATCTGCTCGCGGATGGCGCGGTGTTCCCGCGCAATATCCTTGTTAGAACGGTCCCCCTGGAAAATCCGCTCATCCAGCTCTATCTGGAGCTGGATGGCCTCCCGGAAATCGTACAGCGACCACCGGTAAACGGCGATGCGTTCCTGCAGCGGGGTAGCGTAGGCAGTTTCCGGGGTTTTCGACGGGGATATACCCGTGAGGGCTTTAACGAGGAACCTCATGTGGGCGTGAATGGCCTGGTGCTGCTGGACAAGATTTTTGATTTCAGCTTCAGAAGTAGTCATAATCTTTCCTCCTGAACTTTTCCTTCAGCCTTACGTAAAACGACCCGCTGATCGGCATCAAAAATTGTCGCTCTTCTTTTTAAGTTTACGCCTAAGCGGCCCGGTTATCAATATCTTTTAGTAAAATCTGACACATTTCAATAAAGATAACCCCCAGAAAAATTGGGGGATAACCCTGAAACACAGGGTGCGACGCTGATATCGCCCGGCGGGGCTGGTGTTGACAATCGTTTTACTGATGCCATAGACTATATCGCCGAAGGCTAATCCGGCGGAAGATGAAAAACTTTATGAATACAGCAGCGGCCCTGCTAGCGGTAACCGTGTTGCTGGTCACGGGGTGCTCCAGGGCGACGCCGTCTCCGACCGCACTGACGGCGGCGGAGATTTTTCAAAATTCCGGGGAGAAATTCCAGGCCCTGAGCTCTTTCCACTTCGTGCTGGACCAGATAGGCGGGGGCACTCCCGTGACCGGAGGCATCGAGATGACCAAGGCCCAGGGGGACGTCGCCCGGCCGGACGGCCTGCAGACGACGATATCCGGGACGGCCCTGGGTATGTTCCTCGAAATCAGACTCGTTATTTCAGGGAATAGGACCTTCATGACAAACCCTTTGAGCGGTAAGTGGGAGGCGCTCCCGGACCAGTTTAAAATTTTAAGCCTCTTCGACCCCGGCGCCGGGGTCGCCGCTATCATGAAAGACGTGGCGCAACCCGTCAGGTTAGAAGATGAAGAGTTAGGGGGCACTCTATGTTACCGATTGAAGGGGACCATTGTGTCCGACTCTTTACGGCCCATCATCGGTAGCGCCGCGACCGGGGTGAGCATCAGCGCTGAGGTATGGATAGGGAAAGAGGACTTCCTGGCGCGGCATATCAGGCTCGAAGGCAAGATTACCGAGTCCGAGAAAGCCGGCATCGTCAGGACCCTTGAACTCTCCGGCTTCAACCAGCCGGTCAGTATCAAACTACCGGAATAGAATATTCTGGAGTCGAACCGTAAAAAGCGAGCCGATATTGACCGGGATAAAAAAACGATGGGAGGGGACCTCATCCCCGGTTCTCATCATGGTGGTTGTCTGCCTGGGCATCTTCGTCGCCGCCCTCGACCAGACCGTGGTTTATGGCGCCCTGCCCGACATGATGAATGATATCCACCTCCCGGTGACCCGGCTGGACGAGGCGTCGTGGATAGTCATCGGCTACCTCCTGGGCTATACCTTCGCCATGCCGGTGATGGGGAGGGGATCGGATGTTTACGGCCACGGTCGGATTTACCTGATATCCCTGTTGATATTCATGTTCGGCTCGATAATGGTGGCCCTGGCCGGCAATCTCCAGTGGGTAGTCGGCGCCCGCATTATCCAGGCTATCGGCGGGGGAGCGGTGGTGCCCATCGCCATGGCGATAGCCGGCGACATTTTCACCGGGAAAGGACGGG
>MGNQ01000041.1:0-28625 GCA_001796865.1 Chloroflexi bacterium RBG_16_56_11 | reverse complement strand
GGGCGCCCTCGGCCCGTTTTACGGGGCGGCGGTGGCCCAGTTCTGGGGCTGGAAATGGATATTCTGGCTCAACCTGCCGCTCGGCCTGATAATAGTCCTGATAGTCTTCCTTTACCTTGGCCCCGGCAAACCTGCCGGAGGAAAAATCGATTTTACGGGAGGATTGCTGCTGGCGGCAGGCCTGGCGCTATTCAGCCTGGGCATATCCCAGCAGGCGAGCAGTCCGCGCTTCTGGCTGTACCTTCCCGGCTTCATCGCCGCGTCTTTTTTGTTCTTCACACTTTTCGTATTGAGGGTCGTAAAAGTCCCGGAGCCCCTGTTCAAGCTCTCGATGTTCCGGAGTGTCGCCTTTTCCATTGCCAACCTGACCAACCTGCTCATCGGGGGCGCCCTCATCATCGCCATGGTAAACATTCCCCTGATGAGCGATACCATCCTGGGCACCTCGCCGCTGGAAGGAGGGCTCAGACTGCTGCGACTAACCATAATGCTTTCCGCCGGGGCGATAGCGGGAGGTTTCCTGTGCAAGCGATTCGGCTACCGCCTGCCGACCATCGTGGGGCTGGTACTGAGCGGTATCGGTTTCTTTTTGATGAGTCGCTGGACGCTGGCCGTATCCGACCCCCGTTTAACGCTCGACCTGGCTGTTTCCGGGCTCGGCTTCGGCCTGGTCATCGCCCCGCTCGGCACGGCGGTCCTGGACGCGGTGGGAGAAGGGCAAAAGGGGATTGCTTCGTCCCTGGTGGTGATGATGCGGATGACGGGCATGATAATAGGTCTTTCCGCTATCACCGCCTGGGGAATGGACCGCTTTCACCTCATGACGGCGGGTATATCCCTGACCGAGATTATGGAGGCCCCCCAGCAGCTGACCGACTCTCTCCTGGCGCTTTTCACCAGCTTTTTCCTGGCCGCCGCGGGCATCTGTCTGGCGGCGGTAGTACCGGCGCTGTGGCTGCGGAAAAAAGGGACGGGACCGACCGGCCGCTGAGTGACTCTCTCTTGGCTGAACTCACCGGGGACGCATGCCTTATCCGATATAACTATGCTATAGTATATCCGGGGAGTAGCAATTCTTACGATGGATAAACTAACAAAAAGGGACGGAAAAGTGACGAGGAACAACGCCGGGCTTATTAACATGTACCGCACCATGTTGACCATACGGCGCTTCGATGAGAGGGCGTCGCAGGAGGTCAGAAACGGCGCGGTGCCGGGACTGGTCCACCCGTACATCGGGCAGGAAGCGATAGCCACCGGAGTCTGCAGCAACCTGATAGAAGGCGACCGTATCGTCTCCAATCACCGCGGGCACGGACACCTTATCGCCAAGGGGGCCGATACCCGCCGCATGATGGCCGAGGTCTTCGGGAAAAAGACCGGCTACTGCAAAGGCAAAGGCGGCTCGATGCACATCGCCGATTTCGGAATCGGTATCCTGGGGGCGAACGGTATCGTGGGCGCCGGCCTGCCCATCGCCACCGGGGCGGCCCTCGCGGCCAGGCTGGACGGTAAGGGGAAGATAGCGGTCGTGTTTTTCGGCGACGGGGCCTGCCAGGAAGGCGAGTTCCAGGAGTCCATGAACCTGGCATCGATATGGAAACTGCCCCTTTTGTTCGCCTGTGAGAACAACATGTACGGGGTAAACACATCTTATACTTATGCCATAGCCGGCGGCGACCTCGTAAAGCGGGCGTCCGCCTACGACATGCCGACGGCGTCAGTCGACGGCAACGACGTCATCGCCGTGCGGGAAGCGGCCAGGATTGCGATAGAACACGTGCGTGCGGGCGGGGGACCGTATTTCGTCGAGTTCAAGACCTTCCGGTGGTCCGGTCATTTCGTTCCGGAAGCCATACCGGATACACGTCCGAAAGAGGAAATCGAGGCGTGGAAAAAGAAATGTCCTATCGTCCGCTTCATGCGGAGACTGCTGGAGGACGGCATAGTCACCCGGCCGGAGCTTCAAAAAATAGAGGACCAGGTGATGGGCATCATCGACGAGGCCGTGGTCTACGCCCGGGAAAGCCCGCTACCGGCGCCAGAGGACGCTCTCGACGATGTCTATTCCGCGTAAGAATTGCCAGGAATTTGAAAGGAAAAGACCAGGAATGAAAAAAATAGCCTACGCCAGGGCTGCGGCCGAAGCCGTCCAGGAAGAGTTCCGGCGGGATAACAAGCTCGTTTACCTGGCTACCGACCTTCAGCCGGATTTGCGCCAGGAGTTCGGCGAAGAAAGGGTCAGGGTGACGCCGATATCGGAGTCCGCCTTCGTGGGAACGGCCATCGGACTGGCGGGCTCCGGCTACCGGGCTATCGCCGACCTGCGTATGGCCACCTTCGGTTTCGTGGCGATGGACCAGATGGTCAACCAGGCTGCCAAGATTACCTACATGTTCGGCGGGCAGGCACGTTTCCCGATGCTGATACGCATGAGTTTCGGGGCCGGGATGCACTGGGCAGCCCAGCACTCTATTTCACCATACTCGATGTATATGAACGTTCCCGGATTGAAAATCATCCTGCCGACCACGGCGTATGACGTCAAAGGACTTTTGAAGTCCGCTCTGCGGGACAATAACCCCGTCATCTCTTTCGAAAACACGCTGCTCGGGCAGGTCGCTGGCGACGTGCCGGAAGAGGACTATACCGTTCCTTTCGGCAGGGCCGACGTGAAAAGGGTGGGGACGGACGTAACGGTCGTGGCGCTGTCCCGCATGCTCCACGAGGCCCTGGCGGCCTCTGTAGCGCTCGAGGCGCGGGGGATATCCGCCGAGGTGGTCGACCCCCGCACCCTGGTGCCGCTGGACCGCGAGTCCATCAGGCGTTCCGTAAAGAAGACCGGAAGACTCGTGGTGGTGGATGAGGCCTGCCGGACTTGCAGCGCCGCTGCGGAAGTAATCTCGCTCGTCGTCGAAGACGAGGAGACCTACGCCCGGTTGAAGTCGGCGCCACAGCGGGTCTGCGGCCTCGACGTGCCGATTCCCTACAGCCCGCCGATGGAGCAGTACGCCATTCCCGACCGGGGAAAAATCCTGGAAGCCGTCCTTAGTTTATTCCCCCGGGTCGTGAAATAATCCGGATTTTAATCTAACGCTTATATGAAGACAGGACTTCCGGAACGGTCCTGTTTTACCCCATTCCAGATATCAACCGACAGCGGATGACTGCTTTTTTAGAGAACGGTATCCGCCGGTCACTAGTAGGTGAAAAGCAAAATCAGGCCCACGACCAGCAGGATGATACCCAGGGCCAGCAGGCTGTACAACAGTTTCATATCTTTTCCTTTACCTGGCGATTCAAGGTGGTAGGCAACTCGCCTTATAATATATAATACACAAAATGCATTGCCCTGTTAAATCCGGGCGAACACTATGAACTCGAAGCTGGCGCCGATTGATGTTAAATCGACCCCGGACCTCTACCGGCTGGCCGGGATGTATGGCGTACAAACCTCTTATTTTGACATGGACCACCGGCGAAAAACGGCCCCGGCAGATAGCCTCCTGGCCGCACTCCGGGCACTCGGCGCCCCGTTGAACTCTATCGCAGACGTCCCTTCGGCCCTGCACGAAAGAAAAAAAGCAATCCGCGTCCTGGAGCCGGTAATGGTCGCCTGGAACGGGCGGCTGGAGGTTGAAATATGCCTGCCGGAGGGGCTCGCCGGCGTGGCCTGCCCCGGCCGACTGCAAATGGAGTCGGGTGAGACTATCGACCTTGTGTTTTCGACGGACGACTTGCCTTTTCAAAAGGTCATCGACGTCGATGGCGAGCGGTATATCAGAAGCAAGATGGCCGTCCGCCGGAGATTGCCGCCGGGTTATCACCGGCTCTCGGCGGAGATAACGGGCAGGATTTATGAGACACTCATCATCTCAGCGCCGACGGAAGCCTACTCACCACGAGGAAGAGACAGGCTCTGGGGGGCTTTTTTGCCGCTTTACGCAATCAAGAAGGGGGATGACTGGGGCGGCGGCGACTATTCCTGCCTCGGCAGGCTGGCCGACTACGTGGCCGGGTTGGGGGGAAAAGTGGTGGCGACCCTGCCGCTGCTGCCGGTCTTCCTCGACCGGCCCTTCGAGCCCAGCCCGTACGCCCCGGTCAGCCGGCTCCTCTGGAACGAGTTCTACGTGGACATTACGAAGTCGCCAGAAATGGACTCATGGTCACCGGCGCGGGACATGGTAACGGCGGCGTCAAAGGAAATTAATAGGTTGAGAGATACTCCGCTGGTTGACTACCGCGCCGTGATGGCTTTGAAGCGGCGCGTCATCGAGGAGCTTTACCGCGGGCTGATACTGGCGGGAGGAAGCCGCCTTGACGAATTACGGAGTTTTGTAGAGTCTCATCCATGCGTTGCGGAATATGCGGCATTCCGGGCAACCCTGGAAAAGCGGGGAGAAACATGGTCGCGGTGGCCGCAGCGGCAGCGCGACGGGAAACTGGCCGGGGGTGATTTCGATGAACACACCCGGGACTATTACCTTTACGCACAGTGGCTGGCCGATGAACAGGTAAAAGGAGTGTCGGACAGGGCGCTTAAAAAAGGCCTTAAAATATATTTCGATTTGCCGCTGGGTGTCCATCCGGGAGGTTTCGATGTGTGGCACCAGCGCGGTATATTTTCCCTCGACGCGTCCACGGGGGCGCCGCCGGACGCCGTTTTTACCAATGGACAGGACTGGGGATTTCCTCCTCTGCACCCGGAAAAAGTGAGGGAGCAGGGCTACCGATACGTCATCGACTACCTGCGTCATCATTTCCAGCATGCCGGAATGCTCCGCCTGGACCACGTGATGGGACTGCACCGGCTGTTCTGGATTCCGCGCGGTATTGACGCCAGCGAAGGCGTCTATGTCCGCTACCGGGCCGACGAGCTTTACGCGATATTGTCGCTGGAATCGCACCGGCACCGCAGCGCCATCGTTGGCGAAGACCTGGGCATCGTCCCGTCCTATGTACGGCCCACCATGTCCCGGCACGGACTCCGCCGGATGTATGTCCTGCGATACGAGCTGGCGGATACGGAAACAGGTACCGTTCGCCCTATACCTGCCCGGGCGGTGGCTTCACTGAACACCCACGACATGCCGCCCTTTACGGCATTCTGGGAGGAAGATGATATCAGGGAAAAGAAGGGACTGGGGCTTCTTGACGAAGCCGGCGCCCGCCGGGAATCGCGAGATAACCGCTCGGTAAAAAGGGCATTGTCGCAGTTCTTACGAAAAACTGGCTATCTAAAGGGCGGGGCCGCGGAAGTCCGCGATGTCCTGAAAGCCTGCCTGGCCTACCTGAGCGCCAGCCGGGCTGGCGTGGTCCTGGTCAACCTGGAAGACCTGTGGTTGGAAACGAGGTCGCAGAACATGCCCGGCACCGGCGACAGGTACCCCAGCTGGCGCCGCAAGGCGCGGTACAGTCTCGACGAGATATCAGGGATGCCGGAGGTCGCGGCAGTCCTGAGGGAAATCGACGGCCGCAGGAAGGGGAAAGGGGGCTAGATGGAACGTTATGTCTGCATCCACGGGCATTTCTACCAGCCGCCGCGTGAAAACGCCTGGCTGGAATACGTCGAGTGGCAGGACGCGGCCTATCCCTACCACGACTGGAATGAAAAAATCGCCGCGGAATGTTACATGACAAACGCATCGTCGCACCTGCTGGATAAAGACGGCCTGATCGACCGCGTGGTAAACAACTACTCCAGCATCAGCTTCGACTTCGGCCCTACCCTCCTCGCCTGGATGGAAACCGGTGACCGCGATACGTACCGGGCGATTATCGAGGCCGACCGCCAGAGCCGCGACCACTTTTCGGGACATGGTTCAGCCATCGCCCAGGCCTATAACCATGTTATCATGCCGCTGGCCAACCACCGTGACCGCTACACCCAGGTGCGCTGGGGAATAAGAGACTTCGAGCATCGCTTCGGGCGTAAACCGGAAGGGATGTGGCTGCCGGAAACGGCGGTCGACCTGGAGACTCTGGATATCATGGCCAGCCTGGGAATCAAGTTCACTATTCTTTCGCCCCGCCAGGCGCGGCGCTTCCGGCCCGCCGGCTCATCGAACTGGAAGAATGTTAGCGACGGCACTGTCGACCCCACGTGCGCTTACGCGGTCAACCTACCGTCGGGGAGAAAGCTGGCCGTCTTTTTTTTCGACAGCCCCATATCCAACGCCGTCGCCTTCGAAGACATTCTTAAAAGCGGCGAAGCCTTTGCCAACAGGTTGGTATCAGCCTTCTCAGAAAAAAGAAGATGGCCACAGCTGGTGAACATCGCGACCGACGGCGAGACCTACGGCCATCACCACCGCTTCGCGGACATGGCGCTGGCTTTCGCGATTCGATACATCGAGTCGAACGGCCTGGCCAGGATAACCAACTACGGCGAGTACCTGGAAAAATATCCCCCCGCCCACGAAGTGGAAATCATCGAAAAAAGTTCCTGGAGCTGTAAACACGGCATCGACCGGTGGTGGAGCGACTGCGGCGATACGGCCGGCGACGGCGAGCACCCGGGCTGGAACCAGCAGTGGCGTACCCCGCTGCGTAACGCCTTCGACTATTTGCGGGATACCCTGGCCACAAAGTACGAGGAAAAGGCCCGGCTGTTCCTCAAACACCCGTGGGCGGCCCGCGACGACTACATAGACGTCATCATCGACCGCTCTCCGGAGAGTGTCGCACGCTTTTTTAACAGGCATGCCGGGCGCAAGCTGGATGAAACGGAAAAAGTGACCGTCCTCAAGCTCCTGGAGCTCCAGCGCCACGCCATGCTCATGTACACGAGCTGCGGCTGGTTCTTCGATGAAATATCCCGTCCCGAGCCGGTCCAGGTCCTCCAGTACGCCGGCAGGGTCGCGCAGCTGGCGGGGGAGCTTTTCGAAGGAGACGTCGAGGAGAATTTCCTGAAAACACTGGAGGAAGCGAAGAGCAATATCCCGGAGCAGGAGAACGGACGCCGGATTTACGAAAACCTCGTCCGGCCGGCGATGGTCGACCTTAAAAAGGTAGCTGCCCATGCCGCCGTAAACTCTCTTTCAAAAAAATCCGGCGAGGAAAACAGGGCGTACTGCTATGGGATCGAGATGGAGGACGCCGCGATAACCGAATGTGGCGAGGCCAGGCTGGTGACCGGCCGGTGCCGTGTGACCTCGCAGATTACGGGAGAGTCGGACACATTCATCTACGGTGCGCTGCGCCGGGAAGGCTACGTGGTCAACGCCGGCGTGTCGAAGTACGATGAGGAAGAAATCTACCGCAACATGGCGCGAGAGACAACCCTGTCCTGCTCGCGGGGTGATTACAGCGAGGTTGTCCGACTGCTTGAGAAGCACCTGGGGAGCTCCCACTACTCTTTAACGTCTCTTTTCCGCGACGAGCAGCGTAAAGTCCTCGGCGAGATGCTGGAGTCGACGATGTCGGCAGTCGCGGCGGCCTACCGCGGGCTTTACGAGCACTACTATCCACCGGCGCGCTTCCTCTCCGAGCTGGGCGGTCCCGTCCCGCGGAATTTTCATGCCGCCGCCGAGTTAATTATCAATTCGGACCTCCACCGCGCCGTCAACGCAGCGAGAGTTGATGCAACCGCGGTGAAAACACTGCTGGAAACGGCGAAGATCTGGTCGGTCGATATCGATGCCGGTGGCATCAGCTATGATTTGAAAAAAAATATCGAAAAAATGATGGCAGGACTGGCGAGCAGTCCGGGAGATTTAAACGGTCTCCAGGCACTGGTAGATGTGACGTCGCTGGCCCGGGGACTGCCTTTCCCGGTCGACCTCTGGAAGGTGCAGGGCTTTTACCGGAATCGGCTGCAAACCGACTATCCGGATTATAAGCGAAGAGCGGAAGCGGGTGATGCCCCAGCCCGGCACTGGCTCGAAGCCTTTGCTCTGCTGGGTAAAGAGTTGAATGTGCGGATGGAGAAGCAGGGCTGAGCCTGAAGTATCATTCTCTCCTCCAGGGGAGGGGACATTCAGCCTTCATTCTCCCGGAAACGGTAATAAAGAATCACGCCGAAAATCAGGATGGCGATGGATATGATGTTGGCGCCGATGATGACGGCGTCGCGGCGGCCGATTCCGTACAGCAGCCAGAAAGAGTTACCCAGGATAAGCTGCAGCATGGTGACCTGGCTGACGTCACGGGCCGAGCGCTTGCGCCACATTTTATTGACCTGCGGCACAAAGCTGAAAGTGGTCAGCAGGGCGGCGATGATACCGATAAACGTCCAACCAAGGTCGTTCATATTTCAATGTCCCTTCGCGCCAGGAAAATCACGGCCAGCGGCGGAATGGTCACCGTGATGGTATGCCGCCGACCGTGCGTGATTTTCGCCACGGCCTTCATCCCGGCCTTGTTACCCTGGCCGCTACCTCCGTATTTTATGTCGTCACCGTTCAATAGCTCCTGCCAGATACCCGGCAGCGGAGTGCCGACGTCGTAGTTGAAATGCGTCTCGGGGGTAAAGTTGGCCACGACCAGCACGATATCGTCCTCCGTCCGCCCGCGGCGGATAAAGCTGATGATGCCGTGTTCGTAGTCGCCGGTGTCAATCCACTCGAACCCGGCGGGTTCGCAGTCGAGCTCGTGCAGGGCCGGGCGCCAACGATAAAGGACATTAAGGTCGGTCACCCACCGCTGGAGGCCGGCGTGGGGCGGGTACTGGAGTAGGTGCCACTCCAGGCTCTCTTCATGGGACCACTCGGCCCGCTGACCAAACTCCCCGCCCATGAATAGTAGCTTTTTCCCGGGCTGGGCGTACATGTATCCCAGGAGGAGACGCAGGTTGGCGAACTTCTGCCAGTCGTCGCCCGGCATCTTGCTCAGGAGGGAGGCCTTCCCGTGAACAACCTCATCATGTGACAGCGGCAGGGCGAAATTCTCCGTGAAGGCGTATAGCGCCCGGAAAGTCAACTCATTATGGTGGTATTTCCGGTAAACGGGGTCCCTGGTGATGTATACCAGCGTATCGTGCATCCAGCCCATGTCCCACTTCAGCCCGAAACCGAGCCCGCCCATGTAGGTGGGGCGCGAAACCATCGGCCAGGCGGTGGACTCCTCGGCGATAGTCTGGACATCCGGTTTTTCCCGGTAGACGGTCTCGTTGAACTGCCTCAGGAAAACGATGGCGTCCAGGTTCTCGCGTCCTCCGAACCGGTTGGGCACCCAGCGCCGTCCCTTGCGTCCGTAGTCCAGGTATAGCATGGATGCCACGGCATCCACCCTCAGGCCGTCAGCGTGGTATTTCTCGAGCCAGAACATGGCGCTGCTGTTTAAAAAGCTCCTCACCTCGTTCCGGCCGTAGTTAAAGACGTAGCTGTTCCAGTCCGGATGGACGCCCTGGACGGGGTCCTGGTGCTCGTAGAGGTGCGTGCCGTCGAAAAAGCCCAGGGCGTGCTCGTCATTGGGGAAATGGGAGGGCACCCAGTCCAGAATGACGCCGATGTCATGCTGGTGCAGGTAGTCCACCAGGTACATGAGGTCCTGCGGCGTGCCGTAGCGGCTCGTTGCAGCGAAGTAGCCGGTTATCTGGTAGCCCCAGGAGCCGTAGAACGGGTGCTCCATGACCGGCAGGAACTCGACGTGGGTAAAGCCCATCTGCTTGACATAATCAGTAAGCCATTGGGCCATCTCCCGGTAGGTAAGGGAGCGGTTGCCCTCTTCGGGCACGCGTCGCCACGAGCCGGGATGGACCTCGTAGATAGAGAGGGGCGCACCGATAGCGTTGCGTTCGCGGCGACTTTTCATCCATTCCCGGTCTCCCCAGGTATAGCCGAGGTCCCAGGCGACCGAAGCGGTTTTAGGAGGTGTCTCGGCATAGAAAGCGAAGGGGTCAGCCTTTTCCACCGAGTAGCCGTTATGATTCGAGACGACAAAATATTTGTACACAACTCCGGGGCCGATACCGCCGATGAATCCCTCCCAGATGCCGGAGTTTTCCCGCGGCTGGAGCCGGTGCCGCGTCCCGTCCCAGCTATTGAATTCGCCGATAACGTAAACGTCGCGGGCGCTGGGTGCCCAGACAGCGAAATACATTCCCCTGATGCCATCTGCGGTCAGAGGGTGCGCCCCGAGCTTTTCGTATAGCCGGTAGTGGCTGCCTTCATTGAAAAGGTAGATATCGTCACCGGAGAGTAATGACACGTCGTGGCGGACGGCCGGCTCCGGCGAAGAAACGATATCCGACTTTTTTATTGCTTTTCTTTTACGCGACGTCATGACTGTCCTTTTTCGGTAAAGGCATTAATCCTTCCGTTTCAGCCCGGCGCTATCGACAATGTGAAAGACGTGGGCCGGGCAAACCTCAGGGTCGAGCGTGACCGGATTCCACTCGCCGGTCCAGTTATACCGGGCGTCGCTCAGGAGGTCGTGCACCTGGTACGTGACGTCGGTATTGAGTCCCCAGGCATTGAGCGGTACGTTTACCGTGCCCGACTGTGGACCTTGAGGGCCGAGGCTGACCACGACCAGGATAATATTGGAGAGGTCAGCGGTATGCTTGCTGTAGCAGAGCAGGTTATCGTTGCTGGTGAAATTGAACCAGAGGTTCAAGTTTCTTTGCAGGGCGGGATTCTGCCGCCGGGCGCGATTAACGCTGGCGATGAAGTCGCGGAGACTATCGGGACGGTCGATGTCCCAGAGTTTGAGTTCGTATTTCTCGGAGTTCAGGTACTCTTCACTGCCCGGCTCACGCGGCGTGTTTTCCAAGAGCTCGAAGGCCGGACCGTAAATGCCATAGTTGCTGCACAACGTGGCCGCCAGCACCAGACGGGCCATGAAAGCCGGCCGGCCTCCCTTCTGTAAATACTCGTGGAGGATATCCGGCGTGTTCGGCCAGAAATTGGGCCGGAAAAAGTCCTTAACCCCGGTCTGTGTCAACTCCACGAGGTACTCGGTGAGGTCTCTCTTGTGATTACGCCAGGTAAAATAGGTGTACGACTGGGTGAAGCCGAGCTTGGCCAGCCGGTACATGACCACCGGCCGGGTAAACGCCTCGGCCAGCAGGATGACATCAGGGTATTCCCTTTTTACCTCGCCGATGATCCATTCCCAGAAGCAGAAGGGTTTGGTGTGCGGGTTATCGACGCGGAAAATGCGCACGCCCTGCCCGGCCCAGTAAAGAATGACACCCTTGAGCTCTTCCCAGAGCCCGCGCCAGTCCTCGGACTCGAAATTGAGGGGGTAGATGTCCTGATATTTCTTCGGGGGGTTCTCGGCGAACTGCACGGTGCCATCCGGCCGCCGGAGGAACCACCCGGGGTGTTTCTGGACGTAAGGATGGTCGGGCGAGCACTGGAAGGCGATGTCCAGGGCGATTTCCAGGCCGTGGTCGCCGGCGGCGGCCAGCAGGTGTCGGAAATCTTCCAGCGTGCCGAGGCCGGGATGGATGGCCTTGAATCCCCCTTCGCGGGACCCGATGGCCCAGGGCGTGCCCGGGTCGCCGCGCCGTGCCGTGACGGCGTTGTTTTTCCCCTTGCGACGGGTGTTTCCAATAGGGTGGATGGGCGGCAGGTAGAGCACGTCAAAACCCATACCGGCGACATACGGCAGGCGGGCTTCGACGTCCCGGAAAGTGCCGTGCCGTCCGGGTTCGGGCGAGGCCGAACGCGGGAACATCTCGTACCAGGCGCTGAAGCCCGCCTTTGACCGGTCGACGGTAATGGCGAGCTCGGGCGAGCTGATGGCAAACCGCCTTTCGGAGTATTTAGCCATCAACCGGCGGACAACCTCGCTCAGGGCAAGCCTGACCTTCTTTTTCCGGGTAACCTGTTCTGAATTTAACATATCGAGATAGTTTTTAATTTTCGAGACATCGGGACGCGAGGCCTTCGGCAGCGTTTTTTCTATCAACCCGGCCCCGGTAATAAACTGCAGAGACAGGTCCATTTGTCCGGTATCGTATCTTTTTCTCAGGTCCTTCCGCCATGTCTCGAAGCGGTCGACCCAGGCCGTGATGGAGAAATAGTATTTACCCATCCTGGCCGCGGTAAAAGACCCGCGCCAGCGGTCATTGGAGAGAGATTGCAGCGGCGCTTCCCGCCACGCCCTGTCTTTTTCGTGACGGTAGCGGAGGCGCGCCAGGAGGGTATCGTGACCATCGGCGTAGATGACCGCCTCGACATCCACGATGTCTCCGGCGATTCTCTTGACGGGGAAACGCCCTCCATCGACTTCCGGGGAGATATTTTCGATGACGACGCGCTGGCAGCCGGTACCGGAGTCCGATTTCATCACTGTACCGTCTAGCTCCTCACCGCCGGCAGGTACAGCTTATCACAGTACTCTTTTAGCATGCGGCGCGCGGAGAAAATCGGGGAGACGGTGCGGATCGACTTTTTCATCATGCCAACCCATTCCTGCGGGATGCCCCTTCTGTCGCGGTTGTAGTAGAGGGGAATCACCTTTTCCTCGAGGAGATGGTAAAGAGTGTTGGCGTCGGTCCTGTCCTCTTCCTCGGTGCTGATTTTAATGGTCTCATCCCCGACCGACCATCCGTTGCCGTCGTTGTAGGCTTCGTGCCACCAGCCGTCCGGGACACTCAGGTGGAGGACACCGTTCAGGCAGGCCTTCATGCCGCTTGTCCCGGAGGCCTCCTGGAGGCGGCGCGGCGTGTTGAGCCAGATATCGACGCCCTGTACCAGGTACCTGGCCAGGCGCATATCATAGTCTTCCAGGAAGGCTATCCTGCCCTGGAACGTCCTGTCCCGGGCGGTGGTATGGACACGCTGTAAGAGCATTTTCGAGGCGGTATCGGCGGGGTGGGACTTCCCGGCGAAGATAATCTGCACCGGCCGGAAGCTGTTATTGATGATATTTTTCAGACGTTCGACGTCATAGAAGAGGAGGGAGGGCCGCTTGTACTCGGCAAAACGCCTCACGAAGGCGATGGTAAGGGCATCGTGGTCGAGCAGCGACCCCATCGCGAGTATCTGCTGCGGCGTGCCTTCGTCGCGGGCCCATCTCTGCTGCGCCTTCTCCAGGACGATATGGAAGAGCTTTCGTTTCAGGATCTGGTGAGTCCTCCAGATTTCCTCGTCGGGGATATCATCGATTTTTTTCCAGGCTGCGATGTTATCATGATGGTCCAACCAGGTCGGTCCCAGATACTTTTCGAAAAGCTCCCTGATTTCAATCGCTATCCATGTCGGCACGTGAATGCCGTTAGTAATATGCAAGATGGGGCAGTTCTCTTCGTTGCAGTTGGGCCACAGCCCGTACCACATCCGGCGGCTTACCTTGCCATGAAGCTCGCTGACGGCGTTACTCTGCCCGGACGTCTTCAAGGACAATATGGTCATATTGAAGCCGCCGTCCGAAGAGCCGGTATAGCGGCCCAGGTCGAGGAAGGAATCCTTGTTCAACGTCAGCGAAGGCCAGTACGGTTCGAAATACTGCTCCATGAGCTGGCTGGTAAAAACATCATGACCCGCGGGGACGGGAGTGTGGGTAGTAAAAACGGAGGTCTTTCTCACTTTTTCCAGGGCTTTAGCGGAGGGCGTCCCCCGTGATATCTCTTCGCGGACGCGTTCCACCATCATGAAGGCGGTGTGGCCTTCATTGGCGTGCCAGACAGAAGGCTGGATACCCAGCGAGCGGAGTACCCTCACCCCGCCGATGCCCAGGAGGATTTCCTGCTGGAGACGCTGCTCCCGGTCAGCGGTGTAGAGTCGGTTGGAGAGAAGGCGGTCCTGGGGCAGGTTTTCCTCCAGGCTGGTATCGAGCAGATACAGGCTGACGCGTCCCACTTTGACGAGCCAGGCGCCGACGTGCAGAACACGGTTTTTCAGGTGCACCTCGGCCAGGCATTTATCTCCTTTGCTGGAGACAATGGGATTGACCGGCGCCCGGCTGAAATCCAGCTGCTGGTACTCCTCCTCCTGCCAGCCTTCGGCCGAGATGCGCTGCCGGAAATAGCCCTGCGGGTACATGAACCCGACCGCGACCATCGGTATACCGAGGTCACTGGCCTCTTTGAGGAGGTCGCCAGCCAGGACCCCGAGGCCGCCGGCATAAATGGGGAGGGAGTTGTGGATAGCAAACTCCATGGAGAAATAGGCAATGGGACCGGGCAGGGCCCCGGCATGGACCTGGCTGTACCAGGAAGTCGCGTCGTGGATTTCTTTATCGTAAGCCGTGAGGGCGCTGTCGAACAAAGACACAAAGGCGGCATCCCCGGCGGCGGTCTCCAGCTTTTCCCGGCTGATTTCATATAGCTGCCTTACCGGATTGTGTCCGCTCAATCTCCAGAGCGGATAATCGAGCGTGCGGAACACGGCGCGTCCCAGCGGGTGCCAGCTCCACCAGAGACTGCTGGCCAGCTCCTGGAGGCGCTCGATGCGCTGGGGGATTTTAGAGTTCGTCACGATGGCACTCCTTAAAGTCAAAAAAAATCCTTGATAGAAATTATATTCTAACTGGCCGAGGAATGCCAGTCATAGTTATCGCTTTTTATCGGATCTGGGGTATATTATTAGTTATACCGTCCGGCGGGACGCCAAAGAGGCGACTATTTCAAGGAGGCAAAGCCAGTGGCAGGGACAAAATACGGGGACCTGGTCAAAAAACTATCCTTCAGGGAGGGGAGGGGAGGCGCCAACGCTAAAGAGCTGGTGTTCGTAGGTGGCGACGAAATGGCGGGATTCGAATTTAATTTTATCGTAGGGGTCTATAACCAGACCGGCGACTGGGCCCCCAACCGGGGGGCGCATGCGCATACCTTTGACGAGTGCCTGCTGTTTTTCGGATACGATGATAAAGATATGAGCTACCTGGGGTCTGATATGGAGCTTTCCCTGGGCAAAGAGCTGGAAAAGCACAAGTTCAGTGTTCCTACCGTTGCCGTCGCTCCTAAAGGCGTGCCGCACTGCCCGCTGGTCACCGAGAAAGTCTATAAACCGTTCGGGCATTTCCACCTGGCCCTCGCCGCCAAGTACTCGGGGGAAGGGGTGAAGGCGGAAGGAACGACCGACGGGAAAAAGTACCGCCACCTGGTGAAGCAATTCCGGGTTAAAAAAGGGACGGGCGGCGCTGACGCCGTGCAGACCATCTCCATGTCCGGCGCCGAGCTGGAGGGGCTTAACCTGAATTTTACCATGGGACTCTACAACAAGACCGGGCCGTGGTCTCTGGGGGAAGTGGCCCACGTGCACCCGTATGATGAATGCCTGATATTCTTCGGGCACAATACCGATAACCTGAGCTACCTGGGGGCGGAGCTGACCATAGATATCGGCGGGGAGCATGAGAAACATACCTTCAGCGACCCCACGGTGGTCTCCATTCCGAGAGGCCTGCCGCACTTCCCCATCGTCTGCAAGAAGGTCGAGCGGCCTTACCGCGTCATGAGAGTCGGGCTGGGACCCCGGTACGTCAGCTCAAAAGCCGTATAGCCAGAGGGTTTACTGAGAATCCGCCCGACTCTGTTCGGCAAGCAGTCTCCCGATGATGCCGAGCTGACGGAACAGGGTGAAGGTATCGGCCACGTCCCAGTGCTCGGCGATTTTCCCGTCCTGGATGCGGAAGATATCGACGACATCGAATCTCAGCCTGTTGCCGGTGGCCGGCTGGCCGAGCCACTCGCCGCCGGTGTGAGTCCCGGACGTCGTGCTCCACAACATGACGATGTCGCCCTCACCGACAATTTTCTTGACATCGTATTTAAAATCGGGTATGGCCCGGAAGGTCTGCTCGAAAAACTGCTTGAACCCTGATTTTCCACCCGGGACATCGGCGTTATGCTGGATATAGTCGTCCCTCATCAGCCTGTCGAGCTGGCTGAAGTCATGCCCACAAAACACGGAGTTGACGAGTTTCATCACGATTTCTTTATTTTTTTCGGGCGTGGTCACGCTGATTTACCTCCCTCCTAACCTGAAGTCATACCGCCGTCGATGGGCATCGCCAGACCTGTGATAAATGCGGCATCGTCCGAGCAGAGCCAGACCACGGCCCGGGCCATGTCCTCCGGTTGCGCCAGGCGTTTCATGGGAATCATGCTCATCATGTGGGCTTTGTCGGCCGGTTGAGCGCTGGTGAGGTTCTCCATCAATAGTGTACGGTCGGTGGGGCCGGGTAGTATGACGTTAACCCGGATGCCGGAGTCGGCGCACTCCAGGGCGGCCGTCTTGGTGAGCCCGATCAGGCCGCTCTTGCTGGCGACATAAGCGCAGAAACCCGGGACCGGCTTCCAGGCACCGACCGAAGCCGTGTTGACGATGGCGCCTTGTTTTTGCTTCAGCATTTGTTTGATCTCGTACTTCAGGCACAGAAAAACGCCTTTGAGATTTATAGCTATGGTGCGGTCCCATATATCCTCAGGGCAATCGACAATCGGCACGAGGGGCACGCGCCGGCCGTCGGGTCCGATGCCGGCATTGTTGAAGGCGTAGTCCAGGCGCCCGTAGGTGCGGACGCATTTTTCGACCAATGCCTCGACATCGGCGGCCCGGGACACGTCGCACCTGACGAAGGTCGCTTCGCCGCCCGCCTCTTTGATGAGGCGCACGGTCTCCTCTCCGCCTTTGATATTAGCGTCAGTGGACACGATAACTTTAGCCCCATGCGAGGCGAAGACCTGGGCTGTCACCTTGCCGATACCCGAAGCACCGCCGGTGACCAGGGCCACTTTACCATCGAATTTTTTCGGCATTTTCAGCCTCCTTGATTCAAATACGCCGGTGAGTCCCGGCGTTTCCATTCAATATAAAATAGGGCGGGCAATTTTTCAAGTCGGGTTCAGCGACCTGCTATAATATTTAGTGGAAGCATTAGATACGGAGATTTTTAAGCTATGGAAGAAATCCGCGTGTATGGCACCAGGTGGTGTCCCGATTGCGTCCGTGCCAAGCAGGTGCTCGAAAAACTCAACATAAAATACCGGTGGTACGATATCGAAAGCGATCCGGAAGCCGTCGCACTCGTGGAGAAGATAAACGGGGGATACAAAAGCGTCCCGACAATTGTCTTTCCGGACGGCTCTGTCCTTGTCGAACCCAGTAATACCGCTTTGGAGAAGAAGCTCCAGGGCGTGTAGTAGCCTCATTTTTCCGATTCAAAACCAGCCCAGGGCCATCGCGGTCAACGTCATGACCAGGGCGCTGAACAGCGGAATCGTCAGGTTATCGTCGGGGGGGATGGGGAGAAGCTCGACTATCGTGGCGGTGAAAGCCCCGGAGAAAGCCACCGGCAGAGATATTCCTGTGCCTGTCACGGTCATGATAGTACCGATTATCAGGCAGGATGCCAGGCAGGCGAGACTCCCCTCCAGGCTTTTTGCCAGAAGTTTGTGTTTTCCGAACCTCACCCCGATGGCCGCCGCCATGAAATCGCCTAAGGACAGGAACAGCAGCGAGGTTATGGCCACGTATTTCTCGAAAAAGAAGAAGGTCGCCAGAGAAGCCAGGAGGAGGTAGGTCGTGCCGGTAAGCTGAAATCTTTCCTTCTTTTTGAGGAGTAGCCGGAGGCGGGCAGCTATCCACTGATTAACGCCGGGAGAAGCCAGTCGGACGATTTCCCAGCCGATAACGACGATTATTGCTGCCCCCAGTACGATGAGCAGGATATTACGCGAAACGAAAAATGCCAGGACGGGGAAGGCCGAGCCGCCGGCCACATGCCAGAGCCGGCGCCAGGGGCCAGGCCCCGATGCTTTCTGTCCGGCTTTACCGGCCTGTATTTCCGAATCTTCCGGGGGTTTTACGGAGCTCATGGCTGGACTATTCCGCTGCAGGTCGTTTGATTTTATTCTTTACACGTTTACCGGCGTCGGCCGGTCAGTCACCGGGTGGTTAAAGTGGAACGGGCAGATGAACGAGGATGGATAAAAGGTGTCCGGCGAGGCACCGTCGCGCGCTAAATCAGGCGGCTGGTGCTGGAAGTTTTTGTCGCATTGCCTTTCCGGGGCGACCCAGCCCTTGAAATAAGGGGCGAAGAAATACATGTACCAGCCGAGCTTTAATATCTTCCACTTACCGTTCTCTTTAATATATTCGTTTTCATACACACCGTCCATCCAGCCCTGAAAAACGCAGTCCTTCACGGGTGAAGCATTAGCCCCGAACCCATACCAGCGTCCCCGGGCGGTCTTGCCGTCCGGAGCAACGTCGATAATCGGGGAAAGCTGCATAACCTGGTGGAAAAACTCGGGCATCCGCCGGCCTTTGTTGGCCGTCCGGGGCCGGAAGAATCTCCTGACGCCATCTTTGCCCCGGAACTCTCCGGCGTGGACGAGCAAGACCGTTTCCGGACTATCAGAGAACAGGTCGGCCACCTCGTCGGTCATCCAGTTTTCCAGGTAGTAGCCGTAAGCCCTCTGCAGCTTTTTAATCTCTTCGATATCCTGTAAAATCGTGGTCTGCTCCTGAAGTGTTTTTACCTGCCGCTGCAGGTCCCTGACCATGTTTTCCAGTTCTTTAACGGTCATTATCAACTCCTTTGGAAATATGTCAGTTCAACTCCCGTGATATATCATCGGAAAAAGAAAAAATCCGGAAAATATTGTCTGGGAAAACCTGCCTTATGCTAGCTCAGGCAAGCAACGGATGTCAATTATCCCGCGGGGCAAATAGTTCGTAGATTTTCCGGAGCATCCCGGCCGCCCGAAAGAAGCGTTCGAATAACCTGAACGCTATTTTCCGGTAAGGGAAAAGCTGTGAAGGCCTCGAACGGAAACGTCATAAAAAAGGCCGGACCGGGGGTCCCGGTCCGGCGCTAAGAAGAATGGATTTGTACGGCGCTAGCGGCTGAGGATGTCCAGTATCTCGAGCTCCTGCCCCAGCGTGTAGTCGCCGATGACGCCTATCTCTGCTTCGAAATGCCTCTTGAAGTCCCGGAAAATATTCCGGTAGGGTTCCGATACCATCAGAGGCAGCGACTGGCGCTCCCACTGGCTCAAGCCCGTTTCCGGCGGGATAATGATGCCGGTGTCCTCGCGGACGCTCGGGTCCCAGGGGAAGCTGTACTGGACGTGCTGCCGCTCGTCAATCATCCAGTTTTTCAGGAGGGCGGCATAGCGGCTCAGCAGCACGCCCTTCTCAATGCCGCTATTACCGAAGAACTCCGGCGATATTCCCTGCAGGCCGATTGTTACATCGCTGCGGTCGCTCCGGCCGTCCCGGTCTTCGTAAGTGACGGTGAGGTTAATCAGTTCCTGCGCTTCGGCGGACATCTTTCTCAGCTTGAGGAGGACGAGGCCGCCCTTGGTCTCGCCGCCTTCACGGCTCGATGGGAAGAGGGTATTTATCGTCATCAAACGCCCGGTAGCCTGGTCGGCCTCGGGGCTGCCGAAAACCTGGTCAATCCGCCATCCGTCCGATTCAAAACTCAGGCGCAGATTGAAGACCAGCGGCGTTACCATGTAATCGAATTCCTCATCCACCCGCTGCCGGAACTCGTAAGGTGAATGGACGGAATAGTAGTTGGCGCCCCTGACCTTGGTTATCTCCTCGATTAAGGTGCTGTTGAAGTCCACCCCGATGCCGATGAACGTGGTGTAAATGCGATTTTCGGCGTTCCTTTTCATGGTGCCCATCATGCCGGAGGTGCTCAGGTCACCGGTGTTCGGCTGGGCGTCTGTCAGGAAGATAATCCGGTTCTCGAACTCGTGGTTGTCTACCTCGTAGTAGTTGCGGAACTGGTCGGTAGCCAGCTGCATCCCGGCGGACATGTTCGTGGCCCCGCCGGCGCGGATATCCAGCACATTGTACCGGATATTGTTCATATTGGTATTCCTGACCAGGCCCATCGGTTTTGAAATGTGCGCGTTGCTATTGAAAAGCACGATAGCGAAGCTGTCATTCGCTTCAAGCTGGTCAAGGATGCTCACCACCGCGTCCGTGGCGCTGTCCATCTTGGTGAGTTTCCGGATGCCTTCCCCGGCATAGGCGTCCTGCCTCTGGCCGGACTGGTCATAGTAGTACTGATTATAGAGCTCGCCCATGGAGCCGGAGATGTCGAGCACGATGACCAGGTTCAGCTTTTTTCGCTCGAAGTCACTTTCCTTCATGCCGGAGTTCAGGCCGACGGACAGGTAATGCTCGGTCTGGCGGGAGAGGGGGTCCCGGGTAACGGCGTAGGCATATGAAGGGCTGAACAGCTTTTTCGGGACCTGCTGCGCCCCGGTATCGAAGTAGTAATCATAGAACAGGCCTTCATAGGTGATATCGGTAGGCAACGGCAGGTAGTCGTTGCGTATGTTCTCGCGGAAATTGTTAATGTCCTTGGCACCGCCCGTAGCCAGGCCGATGGTGTCAGATGAGGTCGGGCGGGGAAGGGATGCTGACCCGGGTGCCGGGGTGATGGTGGGCGCCGGGACAACCGTAGGAGATATGGTCGTCTGGGGCATGCCGGGACGTGGTGTAGTAGTCGCCGGCACCGTCGTCATCGTTGCTTTCGGAGTGAACGTGGACGGTGGCGGCGGTTCCGATGCCTGGCTGCAAGCACTCAGCAGTAGCATACCGGCCGTGATGACCAGGGTCGCGAGCATTAATAGTTTCTTCATTGCTGACCTCCTCGAGCCGGGCGTTTCATGTTGCTCTTGAATATATATACGCTGCCGGAGGAAAAGTATTACGGCTTTTTTTGCCACATGAATGAGACGCGGCGGGGGCGCACCGGATACGACTATTTAAGCGGGATATAGAACGTCCAGGGTCCCGGCCAGTCGCCGACGGACGTAATGTTGAAAAACATCTCCGCGGCCCCCGGAGGGACGGTATCCGGGATATACCAGGTCTGGTTCATGCCATTTTGAAGATATTCTATAGCGGACATGCCGGCGTCCTTGACCCAGCCCCCGTCGAAAGTGTAGGTCGCCGGGGCGGAGTAATCCCGGGAAGCGCGGTACCCCGTTTCCACGCGGAACACCGAGTAGTCCCGCGGCGGACTGATAAACGCGTTCACGATGACGCCGGTATCCGAGATAACGACGCGCCGTAACGTCACCGTAATGCCACTCGCTGCCTGTGACCGGTCGACCTCTATCGTCCCGGACCCGGCGCCCGGAGTAGCGTCAGGCGATATTTCGAAACGTACCGGGCGGATGAGGTTGAGTTGGACAGGTCGCCCTTTTAATTCCAGGTCTTCCAGCTCCAGGTAGTAGTCGCCGGTGACCGGCCTGCCGGTGAAGTCCAGCTGGGGCCAGGTCAGGTTGAACCTGGCGGCCTCACCCGGGGCCAGTGTCCGCGTTTCCGTCCCGGCGGAAAAGGTATAGACCGGCTGCGCTGTTTCCACGCTCATCAGGCTTATAATGGGTGGCATTTTTTCCAGAGTAAGCGACCCCGCGCTGTCGTTTTTCAGCTCAACCTCGATGTTAACTACATCGCCGGACCGGTAAGAAGTCCTGTCAGTCCTGGCGGTGACACTGACCAGCTCTCCCGGTAACGGCGCGGAAGTCGTCATCGGTGGCGGCGATGTTGCCGTCGCCGTGGGGGCCGTCGTGACAGAGGGCAAGGGCGACGCCGGCAGGAAGACCCCGGTGCGCCAGAGGATGCTCCCGATAATGACAATGAGGAATACGATGACGACAGCCTGCCAGGCGGGTTGCCGCCAGAACAGGCCCCAGGACCTCCCCTGTTTTTCCCGGGCGCGCTCTTCCCGCTCGTCCAGTTTCTGGAGCAGCGAAGCCTTCAAACTGGCCTGGAATTTAACCGAAGGCGATGACCTGGTCCCGATTATTTTCCGGGCGAACTCCAGGGCCTCGCGTAAATCCCGGTCCATGGCCGGGTCGTCCTTTATGTCTTCGCCCGCCAGGATACGGTCGACATATTCGGAAAATTTCTTTCCCGCGTCTTTTTCCCTACTCATTTCGCCACCCCGCGAAATCGCTCCTCAGTTTACGAACCGCCCGGAAGAGAATCACGCCAACATTCGAGTCCGAGATGCCGAGAGTGCCGGCTATCTGGCGGTTCGTCATGTCCGCGCCGAACTTCAGAGAGATAATTTCCCGCTCACCCGGTGACAGTCTCGAGATACACTGCCGCAGCATTCGTTGTTCTTCGCTGGCAATCGCCGTTTCCTCGGGAGATTCATCATCGTTCGCGTGCTCGATTGCCTCGTCGAGCTGGACCGTCGACCCCCGGCTGCTTGCCCTGAAATGGTCGATCAGGGTATTCCTGGCAATCCGGAATATCCAGGTGGAAAAGGTCGCCTTTTCCGGGGTATAAGTAGTAAACTTTGTCAAAGCCTTCTCGAAGACGACGGAAGTCAGGTCCTCGGCCAGATCTTTTTCCGTTATCCTGAACCTGATGTAGCGGAACACCTTGGGCATATACTGCTCGTAAAACACCGCGAAAGCCTCGGCTGTGCTCCTGGCCACTTTCCCGTTATTGATACTGAGCAGGACTTGAAAAATAAACAATTCCGCCTCTAAGGCCACATATATATATACGATAAAACCAGGCGAGTATTACACCCCATTTTGTTTATCGCATTATAGTCCTTTTTCGTTCTTTAATAAATGTCAGAAATGTCACTCCGGATTATTACCTGAGAACTAAAACGGAAATCCCGGAGGGTTGGGGACGGTTGAGTTGAATGAAAGGGCGGCGTAGTAAGCCGCGGAGGACTCGAACCTCCAACCTGATGATTAAGAGTTAGGCTATCGGAGGAACAATACGAAAGGGGGCTCATCAACAGGCAGGACTCAAATCACTTTTTGCCTTGACTTTTTGCCTTACCAGTATCAATCAGTAACCATGCATAATTCGGAATAATTAAAGGCGGGCGATACGGTGCCTTGCCCCTGATACCAAAATTCTGGTACTTTTAATAATAAAGACCGTTTTAGGGGGTTCTGTAATATATACGAAGGGAACAACAGCAGAAAAACTCGCTGCAATTCAAATCGAGGTAGACTAATAAAAAACGAACGTAAATTACTTTAAAATGCCGTCTAATCGAGTGGGCTGCTGGTCCTATCACCCCTGCCTTCTCCCGGCTGATGAAATTTGCATTACTGCCTGGACTACGGAAAGAAACTGTGGACAACAATAATCTCGAATATCTGATTAATCCCCTATCTCCCATCGATGCCACGGCCATGATCAAGGCGTGCCGCTTTCTAGAAAAGGCCGAAATCACGGCTTGCGACTTACTTGCCCGCGGCTCCAACCGGGTATTTGTTGTCAAACTTATTCAAGAAAACATCATCGTCAAGGCCATTTACAAGCCCCGCCGGGGCGAAACTCCGCTCTATGATTTCCCGGACGGCTCGCTGTATAAAAGGGAGTATGCCGCCTTCCTGGTGAGCCAGGCACTGGAGTGGTTTATCGTCCCTCCCACCGTAATCCGCGACGGTCTCTGGGGAGTCGGCTCGGTACAATGGTTCGTGAATTCCAATAACAGGGTGATTTTTAAGCCAAAAACGGAAGTTGATTTGTTTAAGCTGAAGCAGGTAGCCGCGTTCGATTACGTGGTGAATAATGCCGACCGCAAGCTCGGGCATTTCCTGGAAGGGCAGGATGGACGCCTGTGGGTGGTTGACCACGGCCTGACTTTTAACGCAATTCCGAAATTACGTACCGTACTCTGGGATTTCGCCGGCCAGCCTATCCCGGAGAAAATTGTGTCAGACATCACGGCCCTGCTAAAGAAGCTCGAGCGGGAAAACCCGCTGAGAAATGCGTTGCTGCATTTACTCGAGGAACGGGAGGTCGAAGCCCTGGAATCACGAATTTATAGAGTCATCGAAAGTCCCGTATTTATCCACCCTCAATCACGCTGGAGCGTGCCCTGGCCATGGATATAGAATGTCATCAATAGAAGAGGATATATTTTCTCCAGGCCGGAGTGATAGAATAAAACTATAGACGGCGAGGGAACAAAAGAGGTCATTATGGGCAGCTTTTTATATTCAGAATGGGATGGAAGCCAGGAATTATTCGAACTTGACAGGGACAAGCTCATGAATGAGCTCGGGCGCCATATGATGCGTCATGGCGACCTGTCCCGGGCACTCCGAGCTCTACAACGAAAGGGTATTATGGGCGGTCAAAAAGGACAGATGCCCAGCCTGGATAGATTGCTGGAACAGCTGCGCCGCCTGAAACGGGACCGGCTCAATCAATATAACCTGGATTCGATTGTCGATGATATTAAACAAAAGCTGGATGACATTCTCAAGACAGAGCGAGAAGGCATAAAGAACAAGCTGGAAGAAGCGAGGCAAAAAACCCGAACCAATAAGGGCGAACTCAGTGAGGAGGTACGGGAGCGGCTGCTCAAGAACATCGAAGACAGGGCGGCGCAGAACCGGGCGAAGCTTGATGGGCTTCCCTCAGACATCGGGGGACAGATTCGGGAATTAACTGGTTATGATTTCATGGATGAGGACGCCAGGAACAAGTTTAACGAGTTGTTGGATATATTGAAAAAGCAGGCTATGGAGCAGTTCGGTCGAGGTATGGTACAACAGCTGAAGAATATGGACCCGGGTGCCCTGGCCAACATGAGACACATGGTCGAAGCCCTGAATCAGATGCTGGAACAGCGTTTGAGAGGAGAAGCGCCTGACTTCAACAGTTTCATGGAGCAGTTTGGCGGCTATTTCGGCGATAACCCGCCGCAAAACCTCGAAGAGCTGGTTGAAAATCTGCAAAACCAGATAGCGCAGGCGCAGTCTCTAATGGAAAGCCTCTCTCCCGAGGTCAGGCAGGAACTTCAAGACCTCCTCGATGCCATGCTTGATGAGGCGACTAAATACGAACTGGCCAAGATGGCTTCGCATCTGGAAAGGCTCTTTCCGAATGACCAGGCGCGGAGGCGTTTTCCTTTCACCGGCGAAGAGTCCATTTCCTACCGGGAAGCGATGAAGCTGATGGAAACTCTTCAGAAAATGGACCGCCTGGAGCAGCAGATGAAAGCTTCCGAGAACGATCCGTCACTGGACGATATCGACAATGCCCTGGTTAAGGAACTCATGGGCGAGGATGCGGAGCGGGAACTGGAAGCCGTGCGCGAGATAACCCGGTTGCTCGAGGAGGCGGGCTATATCAGCAAAGTCGGCGATAAATACGAATTGACCCCCCGGGGGATACGAAAAATCGGGCAGCAGGCCCTCGATAATATTTTCTCCCATTTGAAGCGAGACCGGCTGGGCGGGCACGATATTCACCGGACCGGCCCGGGGACCGAAAGGCTGGAGGACACCAAAAAATACGAGTTCGGCGATGATTTTCACATTCATATCCAGAAGACGATAATGAACTCTCTGATGCGGGAGCCTGCCGGGCCGCCGGTCAAACTCGATATCCGGGATTTTGAGATGCTGAGGACTGAAGAGTCGACCCGTTCGGCGACCGTTCTGATGCTGGACCAGAGTTTATCGATGTTCCTGAACGGTTACTTCGAGGCGGCCAAACAGGTAGCCATGGCCATGGAAACACTTATTAAGACCCGCTACCCTAAAGACATTTTACACGTCGTGACGTTTTCACGGCGTGCCCGCGAGATAACCGGAAAGGACCTGTTATCGATGTCATCATCCCGGCGCGAGCAGGGCACGAACTATCAGGACGCCCTTCGGCTGGCGAGAAAACTGCTTTCCAACCAGAGCTGCAGTAACCGGGAGATAATACTGGTGACAGACGGCGAACCTACGGCCCACCTTGAAGGCGGGCAGGTCTATTTTCAATATCCATCCAGCTGGCGGACTATCCAGATGACCATGAGGGAGGTAAGAGCCTGCACCGCCAAGCGAATATTGATTAATACTTTCATGTTCGAATATTCGCCGTTTTTTGCCAGTTTTATCACGCAGATGACGCGACTCAATAAGGGAAGGGTATTCTTCACGAACCCGGAGAGCCTGGGTGAATACGTCCTCGTCGACTACCTGTCTCACAAACGCAAGAACATCGGTTGATTTCTAACAATGGATGCTGATAAGGTAGACACCTCGCCGCTTGAGGAGATTGAAGCTTACGCCGTTGATATTGCTCGAGAGGCAGGCCAGATTCTCCTTGAACACTTCCGCAAGCCTCTGGAAGTGCAATTCAAGGGAAAACACAATCGCGACCCGGTGACTATCGCCGATGGCCGTTCCGAGGAATACTTGAAGAAAGCCATCAAGCAGAAATTTCCCCGGCACAGTATTTTGAGCGAAGAGGGAGGAGTGCATTACGAATCCGATTCGCCTTTCGTCTGGGTTCTGGACCCGCTGGACGGAACTTCCAATTTCATGAACGGTCTGCCTCTTTTCGCCGTCTCAGTCGGAGTCCTATGGCAGGGGCAGCCCGCGGTCGGCAGCATCTACGTACCGGTTAGCCATCGCGCCAATCCCGGCGTCTACCACGCCCGGCAAGGTAACGGGGCCTATCTAGATGGCGAAAAAATAGAGGCCGCTCGAACAACATCGGGGCGTCCGCTTTCAGAAATCCCACCTCGATTCACCGGTGGGCTCCGTCTATCAGGACAGAGCCGTAAAGAGCCCCACGAGGCCAGGAATCTCGGCAGCATCGCGGTCGAGCTGGCCCTGACCGCGTGCGGGGTTTTTCAATATGCCCTTTTCGGCAGACCAAAAATATGGGATGTCGCCGCGGGGGTAATGATAGTAAAAGAAGCCGGTGGACTGGCGTTCGCCAGGCCGAAACGGGGTAATGACTGGCTCCCTTTAGAGCGATTTCAGCCCGCGCAGAAGAATGATTCGAAAGCGTTGGACAACCTCCGCGACTGGTCAGCTCCTCTGGTAGTCGGAGCCTCTGATGTAGCCCGACAAGTGGTCAAAGATATTCGTGGTTTTCATCACCCCTTATCGCGGTTTTCCGCTTTACTTTGGCCTCCGGATAAGAAGAACAGGGGATAGCCAGACAACGAGTCAAGACCGTACATCAGTGGATGCCTTCCAGGTGTAAGCAGGAAAGTCAGTTCGATTTGGGGCAGATGTGTCCTTCCGGGTCGATTGGCAAGCCACATAGCAGGCAACGGGGCCGGCCCGCGGCACATATTTTCCTGGCCTGGACGCCAAGTTTTTTTAGCTGGGCCAGTGTAACCCGACAATACAACTCAGACCAGCCTACCTTCTGCGACCCCGATCCGTGAACTGAGAAGTTCAATGTTGCTTTTTCCTGGTCATAGCCCAGGGCAATCTGGTCTATCTCAAGCTCGACGGAAGGAAGTCCTGCAAGGACATCCTCAGGCGCGACCTCCGCCGTTGTTTCCGGGGTAAAATATCTACGTTCTTGAGCGATGGAGGCAAGAAATTGATCGGTAGCCATAGCGAGGGCTTCAAGCAACTCTTTTTCCAGCCATGCCCGTACCCATTTTCCTTTCTGCCTTATTATCAGGAAGAAAGTGCGCTTCCCGGGCTCTCCCATGGCAACCGCGGAAAGCTGAGTTATTTCGTCAAACTCGATGCGTTCTTCCATTCTCAAGTCAATAACCCCCTGGATGCTACCGGCCACGCTAAACCCGTTCTTTTCATTTTACCAGCATCATGAACCTCGCGCTACAGGCGTCTGCGAACGAAATCGGGAGAGCGGTAACACTGAGTAAGTCAAAGGAAGCTCAGTAAAAAGGTACAATGGGTTGGCTTATCAAATGCTACGCCTTGAGTATCTCCCTGTGTCTCAGGGCGCGCTCCTAATATGTTTGTTGGCATGTTTCCTTATATGTTGCGCCAGAAGGTCTGGAATTGTAACCTGGGGGTAATGCAGGGACGGGAGCCATACTACCTCGGTATTGGCCCTACTAGCAACCTGAAGGTTAGCGAATGCAAGCCAGGCTGCGCTATTGAACCCGACGGACAATACCATTTGAGGCATCTTAGACAACTCCTGCGCAGAGTACATCCGCTGGCTAACATGATCCAACATGTAATCAATCCAGACCTCACCGTTTTTGCTTATGCGTTCATGGTATTCAGGACCTAACGCGGCCCAAGCTTGAGAGTCTCCAACCACAGAAATCCATCCTGCCCCTCCAAAAATATTCTTCGACCCGGTCATCTTCACGGCCATGTCTATCCCTTTTCGAAACTTTTCTTGGGCTCTTGGTGGAGCATCATTCAGCAGAGCAGCTTCGTGAATCATGAGGTTTCGACATACTTCTGGATGATCTACCCCCATACTCAACGCACACTGGCCGCCCGAGCTGCACCCGTAAACAGAGGCGGGAGCAAGGTCAAACGCTTTAATTAGTCCGGCAACGTCGCTAGCGAGGACCTCAGCAGTGATAGGCTCTAGTTTCTTGGGCCTTTCCGAGCGAGACATATAGCGCATGTCAAGAGTGAAAACGGTAAATTCCTCATCCAGTATATCGGCTACTTTGGCGAAGCTGCCACAGTCTCCCTCACCCGAGGGCACCAAGGCAATCGTTGGTCCGCTCCCCCGTAGCTCGCAGTAGAAGTTAAGACCGTTGACCTTTTGCATTATGCTCTTAACCTTTGATTTGTCTGCCATTTTGAAACTTCCTTTTTTACGCCTTCAATATATCCTTGTGCCTTAACGCCCGCTCCAGGGACGGCTGCATTTTCATCTCGCGGAACTCTTTGATGGCGAAGTCCAGGTGCTCCTGGGCTTCTTTTTTCTCGTCCGGGTAGTGCTCCAGCAATAGCTCGGCAAGCTGAAGGCGGGTCAGGGCAAGCTCCGGGCGGAACCTCATCTCCGTGCAGACCTTGATAGCCTCCT
>MGNQ01000040.1:12948-14712 GCA_001796865.1 Chloroflexi bacterium RBG_16_56_11 | reverse complement strand
CAGCAATATGGCCTCGTCCGCTCCCAGAGCACGCGCTTTGCGCAGGGTTATTTCGGCATTGGGGGGGCCCATGGAAATGACGGCAACACGGAACCCGTATTTGTCCTTGAGGCGGAGGCTCTCTTCGAGGGCATGGGTATCGTAGGGGTTCATGATAAAGGGGACGCCTTCTCGGATGAGAGTTCCGGCAACCGGGTCGACCTTGACCTGGGTGGTATCGGGCACCTGTTTGATACAGGCAATAACTAACATGGATATATCGTACCTGAGAACTAGACCGATATATCATAACACATTGTTTCCAAGAGGGGCAAATGGCGCGGGAACAACACCGGTATATATTTGAGCGACGCGCCAGGTAAACAGGTGACGAGCAGCAAGTAACAATTTACAAGACCGGAGGGGTCTTTTAGCCGGAAGGCGAAACCCGCTGTCAGGTCGCCCCTTTCTTTGCCGCCGACTTAACAGCTGTGATAAACTATGGGAATAAAATAGAAGGTAATCGATGCACATAGTAGTCACGAATGACGACGGAATAGCGTCTGAGCCCTTGTGGGCACTGGTAAGCGAGCTCCGGAAGGCCGCCGATGTCACGGTAGTGGCGCCGGACGGGGAAAGGAGCGCTATCGGCACGGCGGTGACGCTCTTTCAACCGCTACACGCGGAAAAGGCAACACCACCCGTGGCCGGGGTAACCGCCTACGCGGTCGACGGCTCACCATCCGACTGCGTTATCCTGGCGCTCGGCCGACTCGCCCCCGGCAAGGTAGACATGGTATTGTCCGGCATCAATCCCAACCTTAACCTGGGGGAAGACGTGCATATCTCGGGGACGGTGGGAGGGGCGTTGCAGGGATATTTCCGGGGGCTGCCGGCCCTGGCGGTATCAGCACCGCCGGGCAGCCAGACCGGCGTAGAGAACGCCGCGATTGTAGCCGCCCTGCTGGCCTCCGGTATCGCCGCACACCCCGGCGCCAGGATATTCCTCAACATCAATGTCCCGGACAGGCCGCTGGCCCAGATTGCGGGGGTGAAAATCACGCGCCTGGCACGCGCCAGCCACATCAATACCGTCGAGGAAGAAGACAAGGGAGGACAGAAACAGTACCGCCTGGTGCGTTCCAGGCTGCCGGAAACGCCGGACACCGGCACGGATATCCAGGCAATATCCGGGGGATATGTTTCCCTGACGCCACTCTACACCAGCCTGCTGGATAAGCCGCCGCAACGGCTACTGAAAAAGCTCTGCGCCGACCTCACCGATGAATTGCAGAAGGTGAAGAACTAGATGCAGCACTATATCGGGACGGACATAATAGAAATCGAGCGCATCCGCGAGGCCGTCGCGCGCTACGGCGACCGCTTCCTGCGGCGGGTCTACACGCCGGCCGAGCTCATGGTCTACGGCCACCACGCCCATTCGCTGGCCGCCAGCTTCGCCAGCAAGGAGGCAGTCATGAAGGTGCTGGGCACAGGGGCCAGGGGTGTAGGCTGGCGGGACATCGAGACCCTTTTCCATCCCAGCGGCAAACCGCTCATCAGGCTCAACGGCCGGGCGAAAATCGAGGCGGAGAAGCTGGGCCTTAAAGAGATAGACGTCAGCCTGTCCCACTCGAGAGTGTACGCCATCGCCACAGCCATCGGGGCGACCTAGAACTTAGCTGTAGAAATGAGCCTTATCTTTATCCGCTCGTGGTGAGCCTGTCGAACCGCTCGTGGTGAGCCTGTCGAACCGCTCGTGGTGAGCCTGTCGAACCGCTCGTG
>MGNQ01000040.1:902-12939 GCA_001796865.1 Chloroflexi bacterium RBG_16_56_11 | reverse complement strand
CGTGGTGAGCCTGTCGAACCGCTCGTGGTGAGCCTGTCGAACCGCTCGTGGTGAGCCTGTCGAACCGCTCGTGATGAGCCTGTCGAACCGCTCGTGGTGAGCCTGTCGAACCGCTCGTGGTGAGCCTGTCGAATCACCCTTCGACAGGCTCAGGATGAGCGGTCTATTTGAGAACCAACTAATGCAGCTAAGGTCTAGAACCGGATAGAAATGACCGGCCGGATATCCACCGGAACGATACCCCAGATGCCGGACGAGCCGAGCGGACGCGAGGTCTCTATCCTGTGGCCGCCGACCTCGCCCCAGCCGTGGATTACCGGGATGGTCAGCCAGCGGCCGAACCAGCGCGCCCGGGCCAGCCCGATACAGACGACCACCTTGACCGGGATGCCCAGCGCCCGGCATTCCCTCTTGAGACGGACCGACTTCGTGATGCAGTCGTTATTCAGCAGGCGATAGGGCTCCTGCCGCAGCCTCCCGGCGATTATATCCGCCTTATCAATATCACTCATCATCTTTCCCAGGCAACCTCCCCGCCGATAATCGTCGTCTCCACGCGGATGTCCTTTATCCGCTCCGGCGGTACCCGGGCGGGGTCGTCGCTGAGAACGACCATGTCCGCCAACCGGCCGGGCGTAATAGAACCTCTGGTTTTTTCCTCGAAGGAGGCGTAAGCGGCGTTGACCGTGTACAGCGCCAGCGCCTGGTAGGGCGTAATCGTCTCCCCGGGTAGCAGCACCTGGCCGGACTCCGCCCGGCGGGTGACCGCCGCGTAGATGCCGGTCAATGGATTCACCGGCGCGACCGGGGCATCCGAGCTGGCGGCGACGACCACTCCCCTATCCAGGGGCGACGCGATGCGGTAGAGCCAGGGGAGCTGGTCTGGTTTAACAGTTTCCAGGTATCTCTCGCCGCTGTAGTAGAGGGTCGGGGGTTGGGTGACGATGACCGCATCCAGTTTTTTCAATCGCTCCAGGAGGGCGGGCGGGCACTCCCCACAGTGCTCGATGCGGTGGCGCCGGCCCGCCACGGGAGAGTGAAGCTTGATATATTCCAACGCCTTGATGGCCTCCTCGACCGTGCTTTCGGCAACGGCGTGGAAGGCAAGCTGCCATCCCGCCCGGTGGCAGTCGAGCGCAGCCTGATTCAACTCGTCCTGGTCCGGTTTCACCTCCAGCAGGAATTTCACCGCTCCGAGGCGCAGCCGGCTGTCACCGGCGCCGGTGACCATACCGGCTGCCTGGAACTCATGGCGGGTCTCCGGTCCGGCCATCATCAAAACGCGGCTGCGGAGAACTCCGGAGTCCTGGTATTGTTTCACCAACCGCCAGCGGGCGGGGTCGTTCTTATAAGTGGCGTCTCCGAGCGAGGTAATGCCAGCGGAGAGAAACTGCACGTTAGCCATGGAGAACGCCCGGTCAAGCTCGGCAACCGTCAAAGGCGGCATGACCCGGCTGCGGACGTGTCCCAGCATATTTACCAGGATACCGTTGGGCTCACCGGTATCGAGGTCGCGCTCGATGCAGGCGCCGGGCGGCTCTTCCGTGTTTCTATCGATGCCGGCCAGGGAGAGGGCGTAGCTGTTGAGGACGCAGGCGTGCAGGGAGCGGTGACTCAGCACGACCGGATGGCCGGGCGCGGCCTCGTCGATATCCCAGCGGGTGGGACACCGTTTCTCGGCCAGGTAAAACTCGTTGTAGTCGGTGCCGCTCAGCCAGGTACCGGGCGGTATTTTCGCCGCCTCACGTTTGAGCACGTCTTTTATGTCAACTATCGAGCGCACCGAAACTGGACTGAGGTCGATGCCGAGCAGCTTCCTGGCCAGGGAAAACAGGTGCAAATGGGCATCGTTAAAACCGGGCACCACCGTTCGTCCGGCGCAGTCAACCACCCTGGTTCGGCTACCGATTAAGGAGTCCAGGTCCGCGGCGCGGCCGACCGCCGCAACTTTCCCGCCGGTAACAGCCACCGCTTCCGCCAAGGGACTCGAGGCATCCATGGTGATGACGCGGGCGTTTTTTAAAATCAAATCTGCGGACGGCATGGAAGAAGCTCAAAAGTTAAAAATTAAAACCTGTCTCGAGGTTGTCACCGGAGATTTCCTTTGTTGAGTCCTTTTGACGGGTCGGTCTCTTTGCCAGTATACTACCGTTGAATCTGACCTGCAAAGGAGTCGCCGATGAACGCAGAAGAAACGGCCGAAAAGCTGACGGCCTGGATTAAAGAGATAGTCACGTCCACCGGGCACAGCGGGACGGTGCTCGGGTTGAGCGGCGGCATCGATTCCTCGGTGCTGGGCGTACTCTGCCGCCGGGCCTTCCCGGAAAGCACGCTCGGGTTGATAATGCCCTGCCACAGCATCGACGAGGACCGAATCCACGCCGAAACCATGGCGAAACAGTTCTCCATCCGCACGGTGCTGGTGCCCCTCGACGGCATTTACGACACTTTTCTTAAAGTCCTGCCGGAGCTTCAAGCCGACGACTCCCGCCGAAGGATGGCCGGGGCCAACCTCAAGGCCAGGCTGAGAATGAGTACTCTTTACTATACCGCCAACCAGCTCAGATATCTCGTGGCCGGCTCCGGTAACCGGAGCGAGTTGACGGTGGGTTACTTCACGAAGTTCGGGGACAGCGGCGTGGACATCCTGCCCCTGGGCAACCTGGTCAAAGCGGAAATCAGGGAGCTGGCGGGTTACCTGGGAATCCCGCGGGAGATAGTCGTGAAACCGCCTTCCGCCGGGCTCTGGGAGGGACAGACCGACGAGGGCGAGATGGGGTTCACCTACGCGGACCTGGACCGATACATACTGACCGGTAAGGCCCCGCCGGAGATAAAAAGGCGCATCGATGCCATGAAATCCGCCAGCCGCCATAAGCTAGCGCTACCGCCTATAGCAAGATTCGATTAAAGTTACGCTTGTTTTTTATCACTTTCACCCCGGCACCGCCATTCCCCGCCGGGCATTGACGCCGGGGCTTTCGTATATATTTTTAGCTGATTTATAGTCGCCTGGCCCGTATCCCGCTACTTGTTTTGATAAGACGGTTATGATATTATCGGTTTGAGGCGAGAGATGACCACGGAGAGAGTAAAAGCACTGGAACTGGCCATCGGCCAGATAGAGAAACGGTTCGGCAAGGGCTCCATCATGAAGCTGGGGGTAAACGCCGCGTTACCGCCTATCGCGGCCATACCTACCGGCTCACTGGCTCTGGACATCGCCCTGGGTATCGGGGGGATACCGAAAGGCAGGATAACGGAGATTTTCGGACCCGAGTCGTCCGGGAAGACTACCTTAGCCCAGCATATCATCGCCGAGTCGCAAAAAAGGGGAGGTACGGTTGCCTATATAGATGCGGAGCACGCCCTCGACCCCTCTTATGCCGCCAGTTGCGGCGTCAATGTCGACGAGCTGCTGATTTCGCAGCCGGACACCGGTGAGCAGGCGCTGGAGATTACCGAAGCGCTGGTAAGGAGTAGCGCCGTCGATGTCATCGTCATCGATAGCGTGGCCGCCCTGGTTCCCCGGGCGGAGATAGAAGGAGACATGGGCGACCCGCAGATGGGACTGCAGGCCCGCCTGATGTCCCAGGCGCTGCGGAAACTCGCCGCGGCCATCGGCCGGTCCGGCACCGCGGTGGTCTTCATCAACCAGTTGAGGGAGAAGGTCGGCATCGTGTTCGGGAACCCGGAGGTGACCACCGGGGGCCGCGCCCTCAAATTCTACAGCTCGATAAGAGTCGAGCTCAGGCGCGCCGAGACCATCAAGCAGGGAAACGAGGCCATAGGCAGTCATATTAAAGCTAAGGTAGTAAAGAACAAGGTTGCCCCACCCTTCCGGAGCGCCGAGTTCGACATCATGTTCGACCACGGCATCAGCAAAGAGGGCAACATTATCGACATCGGCTTAGAGCTGGGGCTGGTGAGCAAATCAGGTGCCTTTTTCTCCTATGGCGACATCCGCCTCGGGCAGGGCCGGGAAAGCACCAAGCAATACCTCAAGCAGAATCCCGACCTCGCCAAAGAAATGGAAGAACGGATACGGGCCTCAGCCGGCAACGCACAACTCTCATCGCCTGAAGAAGAATGAAGGAGCCTGGCGATACAAACCAGGCCGACAGGCTGGAATCGAGTAAAGGCTGGGGCACAGTGCTTCAGCCTTCCGTGTTTTAAAAGGACATTACTGATGAGCAAGATAACCGGACTCAAGGCGATAAAAGGCCGGGAGAAGCGAATCGAAGTATCGCTGGATAGCGGTCTTACCGTCGAGCTGCTGGCGGGGGTGGCGCTGGAGGAGGGGTTGAGGGTCGGCCAGCCCGTTACGGACGCGGGGCTGGTATCACTGGCGGCACACGACCGGTTCCAGAGGTGCTTGAACGCCGCCGTCCGGTTCCTGGGTTACCGGCCACGCAGCGAGGCCGACCTCAAGCAGCGACTGCGCAAGCACGGATTCGATACGGACTGCATCGAGAAAGCCCTGGCCAGGCTCAGGGAACGGGGATTGATAGACGATACCGAGTTTGCCCGTTTCTGGAAAGACAACCGCAACACTTTCCGCCCGCGGAGTCGGCGGCTGGTCAGGCTGGAACTGCAAAGACAGGGACTGGACAGGGACATCATCGAACAAATCACCAGCGAGATAGATGACGGAGACGCCGCTTACCGGGCGGCCCTGGCTAGGGCCAAGCGCCTGCCCCTGACTGATTTCCAGGGATTCCGCCGACAACTCGGGCAATACCTGCTCCGCCGCGGCTTCGGCTGGGACATAATCGAAACCACGGTTACCAGGGTATGGCAGGAGAAAACGGAAGAAAATAATATCCAAAAAAACGTAAAAATCAAAGCTTAAAGGTCAAAACCTTAACTTAAAAGTAAAAACTGCTAAGCTTTGACTTTTACGCTGTGGTTTTGAGATTTGAATTTTAACTTTTGAGTTTTAATAACGATACGAAAAAAGGGGGAGGATGGAATGACATTATTGAATCTAGTAGCCTTCTTCTTCATTCTAATTATCGGCGTGGTGCTGGGCGGCATGGCGGCCTTTCTTTCCCGCCGCCTTATCTTCAACCGCCAGCTTCGCATCGCCGAGAGGAAAGCGGCCAAGATGGTGGCCGAGGCG
The DNA here is from genome assembly GCA_001796865.1 of Chloroflexi bacterium RBG_16_56_11. Lineage (GTDB taxonomy): Bacteria > Chloroflexota > Dehalococcoidia > Dehalococcoidales > RBG-16-60-22 > RBG-16-56-11. The sequence goes on along the minus strand of MGNQ01000040.1, from coordinate 7,817 downwards.
AGGAACGAGGCCAAAGACATCACCGCAGCCGCCCAGGAAGACGGCAAGCGAATCAAGGCGGGGGCGGAGGGGGAATACCGCGAGAGGCGCTCCGAGCTCCAGAAACAGGAAAACCGGCTTAACCAGAAATCGGAGACCCTCGACCGCAAGCTCGAAGGTGTGGAACAGCGCGACCGCAACCTGACCAACAAGGAAAGAGAAATTGAGGCCACGCGCAACCAGACGACCGAGCTCAAGGACAAGCAGCTCAAGCAGCTGGAGCTGATATCCGGGATGTCCAGCACAGAAGCGCGGCAGCACCTGCTCGACGCCATGGAAGTCGAAATGCAGCATGAAGCGTCGCGGCGACTTCACCTGTGGGAGTCAAAGCTACGAGAAGAGTCCAACGAGAAGGCGCAGGAGGTGCTGGCGCTGGCCATCCAGCGGAGCGCCTCGGAAGTGGTGGCGGAGACGACGGTGTCGGTGGTCCCGCTGCCCAATGACGAGATGAAGGGCCGGCTTATCGGCCGGGAAGGCCGCAACATCCGGGCCCTGGAGCAGGCCACGGGGGTCGACCTCATCATCGACGATACGCCGGAGGCGGTGACGATATCCAGCTTCGACCCCGTCCGGCGGGAAATCGCCCGGGTGGCCCTGAACCGGCTTATCCAGGACGGGCGCATCCACCCGGCGCGCATCGAAGAAATGGCCGGAAAAGCCAAGCAAGAGGTAGAGGTAGATATCCAGAAGGCCGGGGAGCAGGCGGCCTTACAACTGGGGGTGCAGCTACATCCCGAGCTTATCAAGCTGCTGGGCCGGCTCAAGTACCGCACCAGCTACGGGCAGAACGCCCTGGAGCATAGCATCGAGGTAGCCTACCTGGCCGGCATGATCGCCGCGGAACTCGGGGCCAACGTCATCACCGCCAAGAAGACCGGCCTGCTGCACGATATCGGCAAGTCCGTGGACCGCGAGGTGGAAGGGACCCACGCCGCCATCGGCGCCGACCTGGTGAAACAGTGGGAAAAGTCGGCCGAGGTGCTCAAGGGCGTGGCCGAGCACCACCTCGAGACGAGCGATACGAGCGTCTGGGGCTACATCGCTTCGGCGGCGGACGCCATCAGCAGCGCCAGGCCGGGGGCGCGGCGGGAATCGCTGGACAGCTACCTGAAACGGCTCAAGGCGCTGGAAGACATCGCCGACAGCTTTAAGGGCGTGGAAAAGTCTTATGCCATCCAGGCCGGGCGCGAGGTGCGCATCCTGGTCAAGCCGGAGGCCATCGACGACCTGGGGGCGATGAGGCTGGCCAGGGACATTGTCAAAAAAGTAGAGGAGACGCTGGAGTACCCGGGACAGATAAAGGTGACCGTCATCCGGGAGACGAGGGCGGTGGACTACGCCAAATAATAAATAAAAAATGTCATGGCGAGTCCTTCGGCTTCGCCCGGGGTAGACTCAGCGAAGCAATCCGTTATCTCTAATTTTAATGTCTTTCCAGTGAAAGCTGGAATCCAGTAGGGAGGGGGGGAAGGGTAATTGGATTCTGGCCTACGCCAGAATGACAGAGTGCGGGGATCGCTTCGGGCTCCCCCCTTGCAATAACATATAGTAAAGCAAAACGATGAAAATACTGGCCATAGGTGATGTCGTCGGCCGGCCGGGCCGGCAGGCAATCCACCGGTGCCTGCGCGAGATGCGGGAGAAGCAGGGCATCGAGCTGGTAATCGCCAACGGCGAGAACGCCGCCGGGGGCTTCGGCCTGAGCCTGAGTACAGCGCAAGAGCTGCTCGGGGACGGGGTCGATGTGCTCACCTCCGGCAATCATATCTGGGCACAGAAGGAAATCATTCCCTATCTCGATGGCGACCTTCCCATCCTGCGCCCCATCAACTACCCATCCGGCGTCCCGGGCCACGGCTACCTGAAAGTCGGGAAGACCCTGGTAGTCAATGCCATCGGCAGGACATTCATGACCAACTACGATTGCCCTTTCCGGGCCATGGACAAGCTGTTAGCGGAGGTCAATCCCAAGCCAAAAGTCATCGTCGTCGATTTCCATGCCGAGGCCACGTCGGAGAAAGTGGCGATGGGCCGCTACCTGGACGGCCGGGTCAGCGCTGTGCTGGGCACGCACACGCACGTCGGCACTATCGATACGCAGGTGCTGCCGGGCGGGACCGCGTATGTCACCGATATCGGCATGACGGGACCATCGGACTCGATTATCGGGGACGACGCCGACGCCGTCATCAAGCGGTTCCTGACGATGATGCCCCATCACCTTACGGTGGGGAAAGGTAAGCCGGTTCTCAACGCCGTGCTGGTGGAGATTAACGAAGATACGGGCAAGGCCGCCGCCATCCAGCGCATCCACCGGGAGATAGAGGAGCGGTGAGCCGGGTCGACCTCCACGTGCACTCGACCGCCTCTGACGGGAAGTACCGGCCGGAAGACATCGTCAGGAAGGCGGCGGACCTCAACATCGAGGTGCTGTCGATTACCGACCATGATTCCACAGACGGGATTTTGCCGGCCAGGCAGGCGGCCAGGGCATTTCCCGGGCTCCGGTTTATCCCCGGAGTCGAAATCAGCACCGATATTCCCGAAGGCGAAGCCCATATCCTGGGGTATTTCGTCGATTACGCCAGCTATAAATTCAAAGCGGCACTAAAAAAGTTCCGGGAGTCGCGGGTGGGGCGGGCGAGGGGTATGATAACGAAACTGGCAGGCCTGGGCATTGATATCGACTGGCGACGGGTGCAGGAAATCGCCGGGGATGGCGCCATCGGGCGACCACACATCGCCCGGGCGATGCTGGAGAAAGGCTACATCAAATCTTTCGAAGAGGCCTTCGATAAGTACATCGGGCACGGGTGCCCGGCCTACGTGGAGCGGGAAAAGATGACGCCGGCGGAGGCAGTCGCGCTCGTGGTCAGGTCGCGGGGCGTGCCGGTACTGGCACACCCCTTCACCGTCGGCGGCGACCCCGAGGCCATGGTCATCGAGCTGAAAAAGGCGGGGCTGGCGGGTATCGAGGCCTACTATAAAGAAAACACCGGTGAGCAGACGGCGGCGATGCTGGCGATGGCCGATAAGTACGGGCTGATAGCAACGGGCGGCAGCGATTTTCACGGCATCGAAGACAGCCGCGACGCCATGATGGGCAGCGTGGATGTCCCGATAGAGGCAGCGGAAAGCCTTTTCGAACTGGCGGATAGGAGCAGGTAGTGTCGCCCGCGCCAGAACAACAACAGGGAATACACGGTATTTCACCCTCACCCCGACCCTCTCTCCCATGAAGGTAGAAGGAAATGAATTGATTAAGGAATAAAACAACCTGTCATTCCCGCGCCGGCGGGAATCCAGCGGTGGGGAAGGGTGGATGGGAAATATTTTCACCCTCACCCTGCCATCTTTCATCGGGTGAGGGGGCAAAAAACAGATAAAGAAGGAGGTCTATGACCGCCTGGATAGTCCTGATAATCACCGCCTACCTGTTCGGCTCGATACCGACCTCCTACCTGGTAGCCAGGTCACGCGGCATCGACCTGCGCAAACACGGCACGCGCCAGGTGGGCGGGGGCAACCTGTGGCGGACGACCTCGCGGAAGCTCGGTCTGACCGTCGGCATCTTCGACTTTTTAAAGGGACTCCTGATGGTGTGGCTGGCCCAGCTACAGGGGCTCGACCCCGGGCAGCAGCTGGTCGTTGGCCTGGCGGCCATGGTCGGTCATAACTGGCCCATTTTTCTCCGTTTTCACGGAGGACGCGGCATCGCCACGCTGCTGGGCATTGTCATTATCCTGCCGGCTATCAACGATGTCTCGCCATGGCCGTCAGTAATCGCTGTCATTTTCGTGGTGGTGGTCACGATTATCCTGCGCAGCTCGCCGCTGCCCGTTCTCATTGCAGTGGCCTCGCTCTCGCTAACCAACTGGCTGTTCGACTCCGCCATGGCGGTGACCATGGTCTACCTGGCCATATTTTTAATCGTGGTGGTGAAGCGCTTGACGGCGCAGCCCTCACACGAAACGGTCAGCACCGGCCGCCTGCTCTTCAACCGCCTGCTTTTCGACCGGGATATCGGCGACAGGAAATTATGGGTATACCGCAAGCATACCGCCAAGAAGGAGACGAGATGACCGAGACACAGACGGTCCGCTGCGCCACCCACCCGGACGTCGAAACCAATCTCCGTTGCGGCAAGTGCGGCAAGCCGATATGCCCGCGGTGCCTGGTGCAGACCCCGGTGGGGGCCAGGTGCCGGGACTGCGCCCGACTCTACAAGCTGCCGACCTACCGCGTTTCCGGGGTCTTTTACGCGAGGGCGGCCGGGACGGCGTTCGGCATGGGGATATTGACCGGCCTGGCCTGGGGGTTTATCAATGACTTTATTCCATTTTTCTACCTCAACCTGCTGCTGGCGGGGGGCATCGGTTACGCCATCGGTGAAGTGGTCTCCCTGAGCATCAACCGCAAGAGGGGCCGCTGGCTGGCGGCGACGGGCGGGGCAGCGGTAGTAGTAAGCTACCTCGTGAGCATCTTTACCTTCGGTGGGATACCTTCCTCGGCCTTCTGGATAGTGTTCGACATCGTCAGTATCGGGGTGGGGATATACACGGCGGTCAACCGGCTGCGATAAGAGATATTTGACACCCGTTGCGGCAAAACGGTAATCTTGATATTGAAACAGGACTAATTTTCCCCGCGAAATAGCTATCCGTGATGAGTCTCATCAGCAATCTGTCTCCGGAAATCAATCCTTGTCATCAACATCGTGGAGGTCTGGCATGAAAAAAGTGGCAGTCGTCGGGGTGGGAGAAACAAACTTCAGCGGCCCCCAGGAAAAGACGGGGGTCGAGCTCTTGGCCGAAGCCGCCACCGAGGCGATTACGGAATCCAACCTGAAGCCGAAAGACATCAAGGCGCTGTTTGTCGGTAACGTGCTGGGGGATTTCGCCGAGGGGCAGGGGATGGTGCAGGCTTTCGCCGCGGAAAATATCGGCTGCCTGTACGTGCCCGCTAACCGCTACGAGGGGGCGTGTGCCTCGGCGAGCATGGCTATCCGTGACGCCTTCATGTGGGTGGCCTCCGGCTACTACGATATCGTCCTGGCCGGAGGCGTGGAGAGGGCGGCGACGATGGGCACGGGCCTGGCGACCCGGACTTTCGCCATGTTCAGCGACGCCCGCTACGAGTACCCCGCCGGCATCACTTTCCCGGCCGTCTTCGCCATGCTGACCCACCTCTATGCCGATACATACAAAATACCGTTACAAAAGCTCCGGGAGCAGATGGCCAGGGTGTCGATACAATCGTATAACCACGGTAGCGTCAACCCCAGGGCGCAGTTCTTCGGGAAAAACGCCAGTATGCCGGTGGAGAAGGTGCTCGGCAGCTTCATGGTGGCCACGCCGCTCACCCTGCACGACTGCTGCCCGTTCTCCGACGGAGCCGCCGCCGTGGTGCTGGCCTCGGAAGAGGCGGCGAAAAAGCTGACGAAAAAACCGGTTTTTATTACCGGGACCGGGCAGTCCTCCTGCGGCCCGCTGAGCAACCAGAGCGACTACCTGCCGCGCATCCGGGCGCGCGAGATATCTTCCCGGCGGGCGTACGAGATGGCAGGCGTGAAACCCGGAGATATCGACCTGTGCGAGCTGCACGACTGCTTCAGCATCGCCAGCCTGATCGCCGCCGAGGGACTCGGCTTCTTCGAGTACGGTAAGGCGGGCGAGGCGTGGGAGAAGGGACAGGCGGACATCGGCGGGAAGATAGCGATAAATCCTTCCGGGGGGCTGAAGTCCAAGGGCCATCCCATCGGGGCAACCGGGGCGGGGCAGGTCTACGAGGTAGTGAAGCAGCTCCGGGGAGAGGTGGAACCGGCGCGGCAGGTGCCGGACGCCCGGGTCGCCATGACGGATACGCTGGGCGGCGACGGGGGCACCCTGGTCGACATGATTTTCCAGAGGGGCTGGTGATAGGCCATAAAAAAGTTCATGTCATTCTGAACCGAAGCCCTGAACGAAATGAAGGGGAAGCGAAGAATCCGTTATCTTCTGTGAAAATACCGATTCTTCAGTCGCTACGCTCCTTCAAAATGACATGGGTAGGAGGCAGGTAATGGGACACAAGCTTATTTTCAAAGACTATAACGAAGCCCTGAAAAATAACCGGCTCCTGGGCCTGAAATGCCAGTCCTGCGGTGCGATTACCGTGCCGCCCAAGATTGCCTGCCGGCAGTGTGCCGGCCAGGACATGGAAATTACGGAGCTCAGGGGCAACGGTAAAATCAGGACTTTTACCACCGTTTTCGTGGCGGCGGAAGGCCGCGAGAGCGAAATACCTTACACCATCGTCATGGTCGAGCTGGACGAAGGCCCCTGGATAATGGGCAACCTGGAAACTACCGACCCGAAGGCGGCATCGATGGAGCTTATCGGCAAGAGGGTGAAAATGGAGAACAGGGTTTTCCCCGGAGACAAGTACTCCGCCGGCGGGGGCGCCAGGCCGCTGTTCGACCTGGTGAGATAGACTACCATGGAAAAAACCAGAACCGGCCCGGAGAAAGAAGCCCAGCAACGACTCGATATCCCGGTTAATATCAATAAGGCTTCAGTGCTGCGGAATTTCAAGCAGGAACGTATCAGGGAAAAAGCGGAAAAGACCGTGGACGAGCTCCTGGCGCGGTTCGGCCACTTAATCCGACCGAAGGCCCTGTACCGGATTTCCTGCATCGGGGAGAGGGAACGCGACCGGGTGGAAATCGACGGAGTGAAATTCACCAGTCGCGTGCTGAGCAAAAGCCTGAGCGACACCGACACGGTCATTCCTTACATCGTGACCAGCGGCCGGGAGCTCGACGGGTTGCCCGTTTCCCCGAAGGACTATTTCCGTTACTACTGCCTGGATATGCTCAAGGTGGCGGTGCTGTTCGAG
>MGNQ01000040.1:0-876 GCA_001796865.1 Chloroflexi bacterium RBG_16_56_11 | reverse complement strand
ACTCCCTCCCCGATGCCACGCACCTGCACCCCGGCGAGTTCGCCGACTGGCCCATCGAGCAGCAGACACCGCTGTTCTCCCTTTTTGATGATACGGAAACAGCCATCGGGGTAAAGCTGACCTCGACCAGGACCATCCAGCCGGTGAAATCGGGCTCGGGGATACTCTTTTCCAGCGGAACGAGCTTCGAGAGCTGCCAGCTCTGCGTCCAGGCCAGGTGCCCCGGCCGGCGGGCGGCTTACAGCCGTGAACTGGCCAGGCGGCTGCTGGATTCGCCGGTGGAGGAGAAGAACACGGGACAGAAGGGGTCGCCGGGCCAAAAGGGGATTTTTCAGCGATGACCGAGGAGCTTTCGCGGGAGATAATCTTCGAGTCTATCCATAATATCCGCGACCTGGGCGGGTTCGGCACCGGAGACGGACACACCGTGGCCCGGGGACGGCTTTTCCGCAGCGGCGACCTGCGCCAGATGACCCCGGATGACCTGAACAAACTCCGGGAGCGAATCCGGCTCAACTCGGTCATCGACCTGCGTAGCGATTTCGAGATCGAACGCCAGGGTATCGGGCGGCTGGCCGGGGCGGGATTTAACTACCGGAACGTTTCGTTCATCGCCGACGGGGGCAACCGGGCAGCCAACGAGCAGAGATACCGGGAATGTACCAGCATGGGGGAATTCTACTTACAGCTGGTACGTCAAAAGCAATTCGGCGGACGCATCGTCGAAGCGCTGGATATCATCTCCCGGCGGGAGAACCATCCCCTCATCTTCCACTGCGCCGTCGGGAAAGACCGGACGGGGATACTGGCGGCAATACTGCTGAGCGTCCTGGGTGTCGCCGATAAAGACATCATCGACGACTATTGCCTCTCGGC
>MGNQ01000039.1:14559-16753 GCA_001796865.1 Chloroflexi bacterium RBG_16_56_11 | reverse complement strand
AGCGGATTGACGGACTGATAGCCCGGATGACTCTCGAAGAAAAGGTCTCCCTGCTGGCGGGCGCCGACTTCTGGCATACTGCCGGTATCGAGAGACTCAATATACCATCTATCAAGGTGACGGACGGCCCGCACGGTGCCCGGACGATGTCCGATGACAACCCCAATCAGACTCTGCCCGCTACCTGTTTTCCGACCGCGGTGGCCATGGCCGCAACGTGGAACACCGACCTCGTCCACCGGGTGGGCGCAGCGCTGGGCCGTGAGACCAAAGACAGGGGTTGTGCCGTCCTGCTGGGTCCGTGCGTCAATATTCACCGGTCTCCCCTGGGCGGGAGAAACTTCGAGAGCTTCTCCGAGGACCCTTATTTGTCTTCGAGAATGGCGGTGTCCTATATCAGGGGCGTCCAGAGCCAGGGGGTCAGTGCCTGCGTCAAGCACTTCGCCCTGAATAACTCGGAATACCAGCGGATGACCATAAGCTCCGATGCCGATGAACGCACCATGCGGGAAATCTACTTCCCGTCTTTCGAAAAGGCGGTGAAAGAGGCCGCGGCCGGGGCGGTCATGTGCTCCTATAACCGGGTAAACGGGATTTACGCCTCAGAAAACCACCGGCTGCTGACGGATATCCTGAGAAACGAGTGGGGATTCGAGGGGCCGGTCATCTCCGACTGGTTTGCCGTGCGGGGCACGGTCCCGGCGGCTAACAGCGGACTCGACCTGGAGATGCCGGGGCCGGCCCGGTATTTCGGGGACAGGCTGGCCGAGGCCATACGACGCGGCGAGGTTGACGAAAAGACCATTGATGAAAAGGTCCGCCGCATCTTAAAGATAGTCTCCGATGCAAGCGTCGCAGACGGGAATCTCAAGGTCTCAGCCAGTATATCGAGCCTGCCGGAGCACGAAGCCCTCGCCCGGGAGGTCGCCGGCGAGGCTATCGTCCTGTTAAAGAACGAGCGAAATGTTTTACCGCTGGATATCCACACTATCCGTTCGATAGCGGTTATCGGCCCGAACGCCGCCGAGGCGAGGATAGAAGGCGGCGGCAGCTCGGCCGTCGCGCCTTTTTACCGGGTCTCTCCGCTGGAAGGTATCCGGAAGAGGTGCCCGGACAGGGTAAAAATAGTCCACGAACCGGGGTGTCCCAACAACATCTTCACGTTGCCGCTGGACCCGGCCAGCCTGTTCAGCGAAAAGGACGGTATAATACCCGGCCTGACCGGTGAATATTTCGATAATATCACGTTCGCCGGGAAACCCGCCGCCACGAAAGTTGATACCAACTTCAGCCTGAGGTGGCTGGAAAAAACATCACCGGCGCCGGGGCTCAAACCCGGCGATTTTTCAATACGGTGGAGCGGCTTTTTCCGGGCGGGAGGCAGCGGTGTTTATAACTTCGGTCTGGTGTCCAACTGCCGGGCCCGCCTGATGGTGGGGGGGGAAATGGTAGGCGATACCGGGGACGGGCTTATACAGGATGAGTTCGCCCCGCGCGTGGAAATAACCGGCCAGATTACATTGACCGGCGGGAAGTCTTATCCCATCACCATCGAGTTCAGCACGAGTCCCGGCGCCCGCTCGCCAATGCGCGCCATCAGGGTCGGCTGCAATCCTCCGCTGCCCCCCGACCTCCTGGAGCGTGCCGTCAGGGTGGCGGTGGAGTCCGACGCGGCGATTGTTTTCGCCGGCCTGACGGACGAATACGAGAGCGAGGGATTCGATAGAAAGGACATGGACCTGCCCGTGGCACAAAGAGAGCTGATCAGCCGGGTGGCCGCGGCCAACCCGAATACCGTCGTCGTGCTGAATAACGGGTCGCCGCTGGCGATGGAGGGATGGCTCGAGGCTGTCCCCGCCGTGCTGGAGGCCTGGTATCCCGGCCAGGAGTGCGGCCGTGCCATCGCCGATGTCCTTTTCGGGGACGTGAATCCATCAGGGAAACTGCCGGATACCTTTCCCCGGCGGCTCGAAGACAACCCGGCCCACGGCAACTACCCCGGCGAAAACGGCCGGGTACAGTACGGCGAGGGTTTCTTCGTGGGGTACCGGCATTACGACATGAAAAATATTGAACCGCTGTTCCCGTTCGGACACGGGCTGTCCTACACAAGCTTCGAATATAGCAACCTGAGAATAACACCGGTCGGAGTGAAACGGGGCGATAAAGTCGGGGTCAGCATCGATATACTGAA
>MGNQ01000039.1:14189-14508 GCA_001796865.1 Chloroflexi bacterium RBG_16_56_11 | reverse complement strand
AGGCCGCCGCAGGAGCTGAAGGCCTTTCAAAAGGTCTTCCTGGCCCCCGGCGAGAAGCGCACGGCTACTTTCCATCTCGACGAAGGAGCCCTGTCTTTTTACAACCCGTCAACGCGGCAATGGACAGCCGAGCCCGGCGAGTTCGAGGTGCGGCTGGGGAGCTCATCGCGGGACATCCGGGCGCGGGGCATTTTCCGGCTATTGAATGACAGTTGACACTTGAGTCTATTTCGTGTGTGTTCCAAATGCCCCCGGACCCCTGACGAACTCCGCCGGGTATTTAAACCCGAGCTTCACGAGAGCCACCATCTGCCGACCG
>MGNQ01000039.1:13863-14174 GCA_001796865.1 Chloroflexi bacterium RBG_16_56_11 | reverse complement strand
GCCTTCTGGCACTGCTCCCATTTTTTAAAGTCCTCCGGGCTGCCCGGATAGGCGCTGACGTTATTGGCCGGGAGCATCCGCCGCTGGACGATGTAGAAATAGAAGTCCTTGAGGACGTCGGCCAGTCCCAGGCTGCCGGCCACGGCCACCACGCCGGCCGGCCTGTTGGCCAGGCTGCGGTCCGGCTGGTTCAGGGCGATGGTCCGGTCCATGACGGCCTTGGCCTGGGCCGTCATCCCCCAGAAATAAACGGGCGTCCCGAAGATGATGCCGTCCGCCCCCAGCATTTTGTCGAAGAGGCCGGGGATATC
>MGNQ01000039.1:11026-13830 GCA_001796865.1 Chloroflexi bacterium RBG_16_56_11 | reverse complement strand
GCAGCCGTCGCAGGCCTGGATGTTTTTGCCGGAAACACTGTAGAGCTCTGCCTGCGCCCCGTCCGCCCGCGCCCCCTCGAGCGCCTTTTCCAGTAAGACCACCGTGTTCCCGTTTTTCCGCGGACTGAAAGATACGGCCAATATTTTCATATTCACTTTCCTTTTCCCGAGCGTTAGAGGCGCGGCTTGCAGATGATTTCCTTGACCCGGAGATGGAAGAAGCGGTGGGTGCCTGCGGGCTGGAGGACGACCGCGGTATCGGCGCCGCGACCGGTCCCGCCGATGCAGATAATCTCTTCGTCGGTACGGACGAGTCCGGCGTCGGCGGCCATCGTGGCTATCTCGAGGGCTACCTTCATGCCCTGGCCGAAGGTACGCAGCGTCATAGCGATGATATCGCCCATGGCGAGGGTGGGCGCCGGCGGGGTGTTAGCGGCGGCGAGGGCGCGGTGGATGCCGCCGAAGGCATGGGTGGTGGTCAGGACGATGCCGCCCTTCTTCTCGACGAGCTTACGGTTCTCCTCGGTAAGCTCCTGGGTATTCGGCTCGCGGAAGCCGGCGACGTGGGAGACGATGACCACTTTGCAGCCCTTGAAGGCGTTCACGGCTTTCACGGCGGTCCCGCCGACGGTCGAGGCGACCACGATGGTCTTGATGCCCAGCTCTTCCGCCCGCTGTTTGGCCAGGGCCAGGGTCATGGCGGTGTTTTCCTCGCCGCCGGGCTTTTCGAAATAGGTCGTTTTCGATTCCATTTTTATCTCCTTATCAATAGATTGGTCATGCTCTGACCACGCAGTTTTTCAATGTGCCGATGTTTTCAATACTCACTTCAACCGTATCACCGGGCTGCATGCGGTGGATGCCGCCGAAGGCATGGGTGGTGGTCAGGACGATGCCGCCCTTCTTCTCGACGAGCTTACGGTTCTCCTCGGTAAGCTCCTGGGTATTCGGCTCGCGGAAGCCGGCGACGTGGGAGACGATGACCACTTTGCAGCCCTTGAAGGCGTTCACGGCTTTCACGGCGGTCCCGCCGACGGTCGAGGCGACCACGATGGTCTTGATGCCCAGCTCTTCCGCCCGCTGTTTGGCCAGGGCCAGGGTCATGGCGGTGTTTTCCTCGCCGCCGGGCTTTTCGAAATAGGTCGTTTTCGATTCCATTTTTATCTCCTTATCAATAGATTGGTCATGCTCTGACCACGCAGTTTTTCAATGTGCCGATGTTTTCAATACTCACTTCAACCGTATCACCGGGCTGCATGGGTCCGATGCCGCCGGGGGTGCCGGTGGCGATGACATCGCCGGGGAGGAGGGTCATAACGTGGGAAATAAAACTAACCAGGATATCCACGGCGAAAATGAGGTCGGCGGTGGAAGCTTGCTGTTTGATTTCACCGTTAAGGTGGGTCTCCAGGGCAAGACCGGAAGGGTCGAGCTCAGTTTCGATACACGGGCCGATAGGGGCAAAAGTGTCGAAGCCCTTGGCCCGCGTCCACTGCCTGTCTTCGGCCTGGAGGTCGCGGGCGGTGACGTCATTGAAACAGGTATATCCCAGGATGTAATGACCGGCTTCTTCCTTCGTGATACGCCGGGCGCGTCGGCCGATAACCACGCCCAGCTCGCCTTCATAGTCGACTCTGGCGGACATCGGCGGGTAGACGATATTTTCCCCGGGACCGATGACGGCGGTCGGCGGTTTGAGAAACAGCAGAGGTTCACCGGGCGGCCGGCTCTCCATTTCCGCGGCGTGACTGCGGTAGTTTACGCCCAGGGCTACTATTTTCGACGGCCGGCAGGGCACCAGGAGCCTGACTTCTTCCAGGTCGTAGCGCCGTCCCGTCATTTTCAGTTGACGGTAGGGAGTGCCGGAACAGGCCCGCACGGACCGGTCTTCGAGGACCCCGTAAGTGACCTTTCCGGCGGCGGAAAAACGCACTATCTTCACCTTCTGAGTGTATCATCCGTCCGAAGCGGGTTTCAAGCCGGGCGAATTGCCTGCGGACGTTTGTTATGATATATTTGAAAAGACATGGAAGCGGGACCTGATTTCGTTCCTTCCGGGGGGGGCACTTCGCCCCGGGGATTTCTCGCCGGGGCCACCGGCGCCAGCATCAAAAACAGCCAGCCGGCACGGCTCGACCTGGGCATCCTTTATTCCGAAAGGGATTGTACCGCGGCGGGCGTTTTTACCACCAACAAAGTCAAGGCGGCCCCGGTGCTGCTGGACCGGGAGCGACTGGAAAAAGGCCGGGCGCGGGCGGTGGTGATGAACAGCGGCTGCGCCAACGCCTGTACCGGCCCGCGGGGCATGGCGGACGCCATCGAGATGACGGAACTGGCCGCCCGGCATACCGGAGTGCCAGCCGACGGAGTCCTCGTGGCGAGCACGGGAGTCATCGGGTCGATGTTGCCGATGGAGCGTATCCGGGCGGCTGTGCCGAAGATAGTCCTTACGGTTGAAGGAGGTCACGACCTGGCCCGGGCCATCATGACCACGGACACCGTTCCCAAGGAAGTGGCCGTAAGAGCGGGAGATATTACCGTCGGGGGGATGATAAAGGGGGCGGGGATGATACACCCGAACATGGCCACGATGCTCTGTTTTTTAACCACCGACGCCGCCGTCGAGGCCGGTTATTTAAAGGCCGCCCTGAAGAGGGCGGTAGACATTTCGTTCAACATGGTCTCCATTGACGGCGACGCCAGCACCAACGACACGGTGCTTATCATGGCTAACGGAAAGGCCGGGGGCAGGACTATCAACCGGGGCAGCCGGAAGGCAGACATTTTTCAGCAGGCGCTAAACT
>MGNQ01000039.1:696-10990 GCA_001796865.1 Chloroflexi bacterium RBG_16_56_11 | reverse complement strand
CGGTGAAGGGGCTACCCGGCTCATCGAGGTCAGGGTGACCGGGGCGGCCAGCACGGCCGACGCCCGTATCGCCGCCAGGACTATCGTGAGCTCATCCCTGGTCAAGACGGCCGTCCACGGTGCCGACCCCAACTGGGGGAGGGTGCTGGCGGCGGCGGGACGGAGCGGGGCGGCGCTCGACCCGGAAAAATTGGAGCTGTATATCGGGGACAGCCATGTAGTGGCAGCGGGAACTCCCCTGGATTTTGATAAGAGAAATGTAGTCGAGCATTTGAAAGGCGAAGAGGTCATCCTCACCTTGAACCTCAACCTGGGCAAGGCGTCGGCAACGGCCTGGGGCTGCGACCTCTCCGAGGAGTATGTCAGGATAAACGCGGAATACACTACGTGAAAAATTTGACACGTAACCAAAATATGTTAAAAAGGGTCTTCTCTCCCCTTGCGGGAGAGAGTCAGAGTCAGGGGATTCACCCTCACCCTTCTCTCTCCCCTCGAAGGAGAGGGTGACAAGGAACCGGATGAATGAAATAGCGGTTATCAAGATAGGCGGTTCTACCTTCGGCAGCGGGGACACCACCATCGAAGATATCGTCGCCCTCCAGAAGGAAGGGAAATCGCTGGTCGTAGTGCACGGCGGTGGTAACACCGTTACCGAATGGCTCAAGACCCGGGGAATCGGGACGAAGTTCGTCCGCGGCGAGCGCATCACCGATTTACCCACGCTCCAGGTGGCGGCGGCGGTACTCGCCGGGCTGGCGAATAAAGAAATCGCGGCGGCCATAAACAACCGGGGGGGTAAAGCGGCGGGCATCAGCGGCGTCGACGGCGCCATGGTCGAAAGCCGGATGAAAAGCCCGGAGCTGGGGTACGTTGGGGAGGTGGTGAAGGTCAACCCGGCGGTCCTGGAAGCGCTGCTCGGGGGCGGTTTCATACCGGTCGTGTCGCCAATAAGCCTCCTGTCCATCGGTCGGCCGGAGGGCGCCCCGGACATCATCAATATAAACGGCGACCCTGTTGCCGGAGAAATCGCCGCAGCGGTGAAGGCGGGCCGGCTGATATTCCTGACGGACGTGGCGGGTGTCAGTGATGCCTCGGGTGAGGTCATTTCCCGTCTTTCGGTAACGGAGGTGGAAAAGCTGGTGGCCGCCGGCGTGATTTCCGGGGGGATGATACCCAAGATTAACGCCTGTCTGAAGGCTTTAAATGCCGGGGCGGTTACCCGTATAATAGACGGTAGAGTACCACACGCCCTGAGGGAAGAGTTCGAGGCTCCCCGGGGCGGGACGACGATATATAAGTGACGGGTAACAAGCGAAGGTAGTGAAATGACTGACTGGGTGGAGCTGGAAAAAAAGTACTACATGCAGACCATCGTGCGTATTCCGCTGACCATCGTCAGGGGAGAAGGGGCGCGGGTCTGGGACGATAAAGGCCGGGAATACCTCGACTTCGTCGGGGGGCTGGCGGTGGATAGCCTGGGCCACTGTCACCCGGTAATCGTCAAGGCCCTGGAGGAACAGGCGCGCACATTGATACAGACGTCAAACTGGTACTATACCGTTCCCCAGGTCCGCCTGGCCCAGCTTCTCGTCGAGAACAGTTGCCTGGACCGTGTCTTCATCGGCAACAGCGGACTGGAAGCCAACGAGGGCGCCATCAAGCTGGCGCGGCGATACGGGCACCTCAAGCTAAAAGGCGCTTACGAAGTGATTACGATGATGGGGTCGTTTCACGGTCGCTCCCTGGCGCTGACAGCGGCGAGCGGGCAGCCCAAGATGCATGAGCCGTACTTGCCCATGCCGGCAGGATTCGTCAACGTGGCCAACAATGATATCGAAGCCGTCAAGTCGGCCACGACGGACCGGACCTGCGCCGTGATGATGGAGCTCGTCCAGGGCGAGACCGGTGTGAATATGCCGGATAAGGATTATCCGAAAAAGGTCCGGGAGTGGTGCGATCGGAAAGGCCTGCTTCTAATCCTGGACGAGGTCCAGACCGGGATAGGGCGGCTCGGGACGCTTTTCGGATACCAGCTCTACGGCATCGAGCCGGATATTATGACCCTGGCCAAGGGGCTGGGCGGCGGCATCCCCATCGGGGCGGTGCTGGCCAAAGAAAGGGCGGCCGTTTTCGCCCCCGGCGACCACAACTCAACTTTCGGCGGCAATCCGGTCACCAGCGCGGCAGCCTGCGCAGTGCTGAAGTATTTCATTGATAACGATGTCGTCTCGCGGGTGAAAAAGACCGGGCAATACCTCATGGCGAAGCTGCGGGAACTGAAACAGAAACACGGCTTCATTACCGAAGTGAGGGGAGCGGGGCTGCTGGTGGCCGTGGAGTTTAACGCCGAGATAGGCCAGAAAGTCCTGATGGCCTGCCTGGAAAAGGGGTTGCTGGTCAACCGGGTAAAACCGAACGCGATACGCCTGGTGCCGCCGCTCATTATCGGCAACGAAGATGTTGACCGGGCCGTGTCTGTTCTCGAAGAGGTATTTTCTGGAATTGCCGGGTAAATATTGCTAAAATGGTGTCGAAGCAGGTCATGTTAAAGAAAATCGGCGCAACAGGACTGGTGATATTCTTACTGGTCGTTGTCCTGCTTGCCGTCGCCTGGCTGACGCCATCGAATTCAGAGGACGGGATGACTAAAGATATCGGGATTAGTGCCCCGGGTTTAACAGCGATAGACTATTCGTCCGTGCCACAGGCGATTATCGATGATGCGGTGGGACTGGCCGGCGAACTGGTAGGGCACAGTCAACAAAAGCTCCAGAGACTGGCCGACCAGCTCGTGGCGACCTACCTGGAAGCCAGGAATAAAGACGTCATTGTTATCTTTAACTCCGGCGGCTGGGGGTGGAGCACCGCGAGACAGGGGGAGGGTTGGGCGACCATTATCGACGGTATCAGGTCGCAGCTGGATGACCTGGGGTACAGCTCGGCGGTGGTGAACTACCGGCGGACCAGCGGCGGGCTCTGGGGTTGCATCAAGGAGTTTATCGAAGCGGCGCGACGCTATCCCCACAAGGCGAGGGACCTGGCCATGCGGGTGGAGTTCCTTACTGACCACCTGCCCGGGTTAAAGATCATCGTCGCCGGGGAAAGCACCGGGACAGTCATCACCGATAAGACCATGGCCTTCTTGAAGGACAAGTCACAGGTCTATAGCATCCAGACGGGCATGCCGTTCTGGAACAGTCCGGTGACATTCGACAGGACACTGCTGGTGAACAGTAACGGAAAAGGCATCGATACTTTTAGCCGGGGCAATGTCCCGGCCATGGTCTGGGCCACGTTCAAGAGCTGGCTCGGGCTTTCCTCGCCGGATGATGTCCCCGGGGATATTCTCAGCTGGCTGAAGGCCCCGGGGCATGATTACTCCTGGCAGTACCCCGGCGTTTACGACCAGGTAATAAAATTCCTGGACCAGAACTTCGATAAAAAAAGGCCGTAGTATCACGGAGGCGCGGCGTGACGGAAATAGTTGTACTGGCTTACAGCGGCGGACTCGATACCTCGGTGGCTATCAAGTGGTTACACGAAAAATACCACGTGGACGTCATTGCCGTGACGATAGATGTCGGAAATGAAAAAGACTTTTCCGCCGTACGCCAGAAAGCGCTGAAAGTGGGGGCGATAAAAGCCCTGGTTATCGATGGTAAAGAGCTGTTCGTGAAATACTTCCTGTTCCCGGCCTTGCAGGCCAATGCCTTGTATGAAGGTCAGTATCCACTGGCAACCGCGTTATCCCGGCCTCTCATGGTGAAGTTGATCGTGGATGCGGCGGTGGCCGAAGGCGCCCGGGCGATAGCCCACGGCTGTACCGGCAAGGGGAATGACCAGGTCCGTTTCGAGGTGGGCATCAACGCCCTGGCCCCGGACATGAAGATAATCGCCCCGGCCCGCGAGTGGGGAATGACGCGGGAAGAGACAATAGCCTACGCGCAGAAGCACGGCATACCGATTCCGGTGACGAAAAAAAGTCCTTATTCCGTCGACGAGAACCTGTGGGGCAAGAGCGCCGAGTGTGGTGTACTCGAAGACCCCTGGGTAGAACCTCCCGCCGATGTCTACACGTGGACGAAGTCGCCGGCGGAAGCCCCGGACGAACCGCAATATCTTGAAATAGGGTTCGAGAAGGGTGTTCCGGTGACTCTGGACGGTGATGTGCTGGACGGGATAGCACTGATACAGAAGCTGAATGAAACTGCCGGACGGCATGGCATCGGCCGGATTGACCACATCGAAAACCGGGTCGTCGGCATCAAGTCGCGGGAAATCTACGAGGCCCCGGCTGCCACAGTCCTGATACAGGCCCACCAGGCGCTGGAGGCCATGACTTTGTCCAAGGACCAGCTCCGGTTCAAACAGAAGGTGTCGGTAGAGTGCGCCGACCTCATTTATAACGGGCTGTGGTTCAGCCAGCTTAACCGCGACCTGTCCGCCTACATCATCAGCTCGCAGCGCTATGTCACCGGGACAGTGCGTGTCAAGCTCTTCAAGGGGACATGTAACGTCGTCGGACGCAAGTCGCCATGGTCACTGTATAACCTGGGTCTGGCTACCTATGACAAAGGGGACAAGTTCAACCAGAAAGCCGCCGAGGGGTTCATCCATCTCTGGGGGTTGCCGGTGAAGACCCAGGCGCAGGTGCAGTTGCTGGGTGATAAAGAAGGGCCGCTCAGCATCATGGGGCCGGCGGATACCGGGGAAGACAGATGACCCATATCCGTGGCCGGTTCCGCAAACCTGCCGATAAAATTGTCGCCGAATATACCGCCTCACTCCCCTTCGACCGCCGTCTTTACCGGCAGGACATCGCCGGGAGCATCGCCCACACCAGGATGCTCGCGAAACAGGGCATTATCTCTAACGAAGACGCGAAAAAAATCATCGCCGGTCTGGAGTCCATCCGCGCCGAGATAGAGCAAGGCCAATTCGAGTTCAATATCGAGCAGGAAGATATCCACATGGCCATAGAGTCGCGCCTGATCGAAAAAACCGGGGAGGCGGGGCGCAGGCTGCATACCGCCCGCTCGCGCAACGACCAGGTGGTGCTGGACACGCGCCTTTACGTGAAGGAGGCGATAAGCGTCACGATTAAAGGCCTGAGAGAGTTGCAACGGGCATTACTCGACCAGGCCGGGGCAAACATCACCGTCATTATCCCCGGCTACACGCATTTACAGGCGGCCCAGCCGGTGCTGCTGGCCCACCACCTGCTCGCCTACTTCGAAATGCTGCAGAGGGATATCGAGCGTTTCACAGACGGCCTCAAACGCGCCGATGTGATGCCGCTCGGCAGCGGGGCACTGGCGGGCGTGGCTTACGAAATCGACCGGGAGTTCCTGGCGAAGGAGCTGGGCTTCAGCCGGGTAAACAACAATAGCATGGACGCCGTTTCTGACCGCGATTTTATTCTGGAATATGAAGCGGCCGCGAGTATCTGCATGATGCACGTTTCCCGCCTGGCGGAGGAAATCGTGCTGTGGTCATCGGCGGAGTTCGATTTCATCGAGCTCGACGAGGCATATGCCACGGGCAGCAGCATCATGCCACAGAAGAAGAACCCGGATGCCGCCGAGCTGGCCCGGGGCAAGACGGGCAGGGTCTACGGCCACCTGATGGCCTTGCTAACGACGATGAAGGGACTACCCCTGGCCTACGATAAGGACATGCAGGAGGACAAAGAGGGGCTCTTCGATACGGTGGACACGCTGACGTCTACCCTGGAAGTGTTTGCGGGCATGGTGAAGACCTTGAAAGTCAACGCCGGGACTGCCGAAAAGGCGGCGGGGAGGGGCTATATACTGGCTACGGACCTGGCCGATTACCTCGTAAAAAAGGGAGAATCGTTCCGGACCGCCCATAAAATCGTGGGTAAACTGGTGCGTTACGCCGCGGAAAAAGGGCAGTCATTCGACCAACTTGACATAAATATATATAAGAGATTCTCACCGCTGTTCGGTGATGACGTCCGAAAAATCAATATCAAGACGTCTGTCGCCGCCAGGGACGTGGTGGGTGGCACCGCCCCGCGGCGGGTAAAGCAGGCGCTGGCAAAAGCGCGACGAATAGTTGAAAAGGATTGACAGCAGGCGTAAAGTGCGAGTTGCCCCAAAATTAAGGGAGTTGACCATCGGGAGTGAAAAATGAGTGAACCCATCATCATCGAGAACCTGACCAAGTACTATAACAAGTTCCTGGCCCTGGATAAACTGAACCTGAGGGTGCCGGAGAAGGAGGCCATCGGCCTGCTGGGACCGAACGGGGCCGGGAAGAGCACCACCCTCAAGATTCTCTGCGGCCTTATCCGCCCGTCTTCGGGTGTGGCCTATATCGACGGCATCAACGTCGTCGAAAAGCCGGAGCAGGCGCTATCGAGAATCGGCGCTATTATCGAGACGCCGGAGTTTTACACTTACCTGACGCCGGTGGAAACGCTCAATTACCTCGGCCGTTTACGGGGAATGAGCGTGGTCGACCTGAAAAAACGCATTGGCGAGGTAATCAACCTGGTCAAGCTGGAAAGGTGGGCGAACGTTAAAATCGAGAAATTTTCCCGCGGCATGAAACAGCGCCTCGGTTTGGCGCAGGCCATGCTGCACGATCCGCCCATATTGATCCTCGACGAACCGGCACTGGGGCTCGACCCGAGGGGGGTGGTGGAGTTCCGGGAGATAATCGCCCATGTGGGCCAGAAAAAGACGGTCTTTTTCGCCTCACACCAGCTGGTCGAGGTCGCCCAGATTTGCAGCAAGGTTGCGGTCATCAACAACGGGAAGCTGCTCGCCTTCGAGAGTATCGTCGAGATGGAAAAGAAATACCAGACGCTAGAGCAGGCTTACCTGCAACTGACAGGAGGCACCGGTGAGTGAGTTAGAGAAGCTGAGAGTAGTCATAGGATACGAATTTCTGAAGCACATCCGCCGCCGTCGACTTTACGTGATAATGGGCATCGCCCTGGTGGCCGAGGCGCTGGTACTCATTTTGATACCGGCCCTGCAGGACGGCTACCCCAGTAGTGTCATGGTCATGGCCGCGATACTGACTGTCGGGCCGAGCCTGGCGGCGCTGGGCGCCGTCTTTTTTGCCGGTGACGCCATCGCCGGGGAGTTCGAGGGCCGGACGGGATTTATCCTTTTCACCAATCCCATCAAGAAAATAACACTGTGGACGGGTAAATACCTGGCAAGCTTTCTGGCGGTGACGCTACTCATCATTTTCAGCTATATCATCATCGCCGTTTCGCTAGGAGTGATTTACGGCGAAGTCCCCGTGGAAATAGTCGAGTCGTTCGGGTTGTGCGTGCTATATGCCGCCGCCGTCCTCTCGGTTACCTTTTTATTCAGCGCGGTATCGAAGGGCGCCATGGGGGCGACGGTGATGACACTGGTGTTCATCTGGGTGATTTCCGGGATTCTGGAAAGCGTGCTGGCTTTTACCGGCAATCCCTACTGGTTCGTCATCTCGGCGGGGGGCGACAGCATCGCCCTGGTGTACGGCAACATGCAGACATTCATGGCCGGGCTGGGACTGGGTGACGGACGTTTCGAGGACGTGTTCTCAGGCTATGAGCCACTGACGGTCGGGATGGCGGCATGGGGGATGATTATTTATCTGGTGGTGGGGTTCGCGGTCAGCCTCTGGATAAGCCGGCGCCGGCAGCTGGCCTAGACTTTGGTGGCCTTGTGCTGCGTGCGCAGGCACCGGGTGCAGAGATTGAGATGCTTCGGCCGTCCTTCGATGACGACGGTAGCCGGGTGGATGTTGGCGATCCAGCGGCGGTTGGTATGGCGTTTGGAATGGCTGACGTTATGGCCGAAAAGCGGCGTTTTTCCGCATAAATCACACTTCAATTCCCTGTCTCCTTCGTCACGCGGTACGGGATATTGCAATTTCTAATAATACATAGTATCATAGTCGGACGAGATTGGCAAGAAACGCGTGTGTGAGTTGGAGTGACGTATTGATAAAATTCTGGGCCAGGATGGTGAAAAATGAGCCAGATTAGTTCTGTCGCCGGGCAGGAACTGAGGGATATGTTCTCCGCCGCCACGTCATGGCTGGAAAAAAGCTCCGCCGATATCGACGCTCTTAATGTTTTCCCCGTGCCGGATGGGGATACCGGAACGAATATGATGCTCACCATGCGCTCCACCATGGAAGAAGCTTACCGTGCCCCCGACCACAGCGCCGCCGGTGTATCCTTCGCCATGGCCCGGGGCGCCCTGATGGGGGCCCGCGGCAACAGCGGGGTCATCCTCTCGCAGATATGGCGCGGCCTGGCGAAGGGATTGACAGAGAAAGAGGACTTCAACGCCAGGGACCTGGCCGACGCCCTGGAGAGCGCGGCCGCGGCCGCCTACAAAGGGATGAGCAATCCTGTTGAAGGTACCATGCTCACGGTAATGAAAGACGCCGCGGCGGCGGCCCGGGCGGAGGTAGCAAAGGGCAATGAAGACATCATTTCGGTCCTGGAGGTAACGGTAAAAGCCGCCGAGGAGTCTGTAGCCAGGACGCCGACGCTCCTCAAGGTGTTGAAAGACGCCGGGGTAGTGGACGCCGGCGGGCAGGGACTGTACACCATCCTGGAAGGCGCCTTACGGTTCCTCAGGGGCGAGACCGAACTTATGCGATTACGCAAACCCCAGATAATCGTGAGCGATTTGCCTACCGCGACCCCCATCCCGCAGACCGCAGGCGTCACCGAGGTTCCTTACGGCTACTGCACGGAATTCCTCCTGAAAGGTGAGGAGTTCGACCCCGACGACATCAGGAAGAGGCTGGAAAAGAAGGGCGAATCGTTGATTGTCGTCGGCGACGACACGGCGGTGCGTATTCATATTCACACGCTGACCCCCGGTAATATCATCCAGATAGCCACCAAGCTGGGCACGATGCACCAGGTGAGCATCCGCAACATGGACGAGCAGCACCAGGATTTCCTCGAGATGCAAAGAGAAAGGATGCCCACCACCAATATGGCCGTCATTGCCGTGGCTTCCGGAGACGGCTTGACTGATGTCTTCGGCAGCCTGGGAGCGGCAGCGGTGGTGCCCGGCGGCCAGACCATGAATCCGAGCACCAAGGACATGTTACAGGCGGTGGAAGCCACTTTTTCCGACCAGGTAATCATCCTGCCTAACAATAAAAACATTATTACCACCGCCCAGCAGGTGCAGTCGCTGACCAAGAAAAAGATAAAGGTGGTCCCGAGCCGGACCATTCCCCAGGGCGTTGTGGCCCTGCTGGCCTTCGACTACGAGGCGAATTTCAAAGATAACGCCGAAATAATGGAAAAAGCCCTATCATCGGTGAAGACCATCGAGGTCACCCACTCGATACGGGCTACCCGTATCAACGGCCTGAAAATCAAGAAGAAGCAGCCTATCGGACTGCTCGATGGCGAGCTCATCGCGGTGGGGGACTCCAGTCTCGATGTAATCAATCAGCTACTGGCCCGTCTGGACATGGACAGCGCCGAGGTCGTCACGCTATATTACGGGTTCGATGCCGAAGAGGGGGAGCCCGAGGCCATCAGTGCCAGTATTACGGAGCGCTACCCGCAGATGCAGGTCGAGGTAATCCGCGGCGGCCAGCCGCATTATAGCTATATCATATCCGTCGAATAGAGAGGTGGAAAAACCGGCATGACAGTGAAGATAGTGACCGATACCCTGTCCGATATCACCGCCGACCTGGCTAAAGAAATCGACGTGACGGTGGTGCCTCTCTACGTGCGTTTCGGTAATGATATTTTCCGGGACAGGGTGGACATTACCACCGAGGAGTTTTACCGGCGCCTGGTCAGCGAAAACGTGTTGCCTTCCACGACGCAGCCGACCCCGAACGATTTTCTCCAGGT
Source organism: Chloroflexi bacterium RBG_16_56_11 (assembly GCA_001796865.1). Lineage (GTDB taxonomy): Bacteria > Chloroflexota > Dehalococcoidia > Dehalococcoidales > RBG-16-60-22 > RBG-16-56-11. Next base: position 1,122 of record MGNQ01000039.1, on the reverse strand, counting down.
CTTCAACAAGCTGGCCGCCGAGACCGACGAAATCCTGGTTATCGTCGTCTCCAGCCGGCTGAGCGGCACCTTCCAATCGGCCACGCAGGCCAAGGAAATGATGAAAGGTAATTGCCGCATCGAAATCGTGGACTCGATGCAGGTGGCCATGGCCATGGGGCTCATCGTCATCTCGGTAGCCAGGGCTGCCAAGGCCGGGGCGAAGCTGGCTGAAGCCGCTGACCTGGCCAGGAGGGCAATAGCGCGGTCGCACCTCATCGCTTACTTCGATACCCTGAAATACCTGGCCAAGGGCGGGCGCATCGGCAAGGCGCAGAGCCTGCTGGGTTCGATGCTTTCCATCAAGCCGATTCTCACGGTGAGGGAAGGCGAGATGGCGCCGCTTACCAGGGTGCGCTCATTGAGCGCCGGATTGGACTATCTCTA
>MGNQ01000039.1:0-671 GCA_001796865.1 Chloroflexi bacterium RBG_16_56_11 | reverse complement strand
ATAGAGCTGATGGCCGTAGAGCATTGCACGACCCCCGGGGAAGCTGAAAAGCTGGTAGAACGCCTGGGCGGGATATATCCCAGAGAGAAGATTTATCGGGCCGTCATCAGTCCGGTCATCGGTACCTACGCCGGTCCGTGTGCCCTGGCCCTGACCGTGCTGGAAGCCGAATAATCCCATCAATCGGTGATGGATTTCAGGGGAAGATAGCTGTCCGGGGTTGATAAACTGGTATACGCCGGCCAAAGGGGATTTGGCCCGGCAATCATCCACCGTTATGGTAATAGTTGACTAGGATTTGTTCTTATTTCCCGGGTCAAGATTATTTGAATTGCTATTGCCCTGCCCCTGGCCATTATCCGCTGGCTGATTGCCGGCGTTACCGTTAGCCTGGCCGTTAGCCTGGCCGTTGCCGTTAGCCTGGCCATTGCCGTTGGCCTGGATATTGTCTGTGGGCGGGTTACCGGGATTACCGTAACCGTTGTCCTTGCCGTTGGCCTGGCCATTATCCACGGGCCGGTTACTGGCGTTACTGTTATCGTTGTCCTGGCCGTTAGCCTGGCCGTTGCCGTTAGCCTGGCCATTGCCGTTGGCCTGGATATTGTCTGTGGGCGGGTTACCGGGATTACCGTAACCGTTGTCCTGGCTGTTGGCCTGGCCGTTGGCGTTAG
>MGNQ01000038.1:22975-27896 GCA_001796865.1 Chloroflexi bacterium RBG_16_56_11 | reverse complement strand
AGGAATGAAAGTCGTCGTGGCGGATACTGAAGAATCCACGTTAACAGCGGCGGAGAGGAAGCTAAAAGAAAACGGGGCCGATGTAATGGCGGTCCTGACCGATGTTTCTAAATACAGCGATATCGAAGCCCTGGCACAGAAAACCATCAAAAAATTCGGAGGTGTGCATCTGCTTTTTAACAATGCCGGCGTGCAAGCGGCCTCATCGACTCTCCAGCCGTTATGGGAAAATACACTGGCCGACTGGGAATGGCTGATGAGCGTTAATCTCTGGGGAGTGATTTACGGTGTCAGAGTATTTGTACCTATAATGCTCCAGCAGAAAACGGAATGCCACGTCGTCAACACCTCGTCGATGGCAGGACTAATTGCTGAACCACAGCTGGTCATTTACGCTGTGACCAAGGCCGGGGTTATCTCGCTTTCGGAAGGACTTTATCTCCAGCTCAAGCGACTGAAATCGTCCGTGGGAGTTAGTGTGCTTTGCCCGGCGTTTGTCAGCTCCCGCCTTGGTGACGCCGAGCGTAACCGACCCGTCAGATATCGGAATAATCCTGAGACGGAAGACCAATCCGAACGGCCTGGACAACCTTCTCTGGTAAAACAATTCGGTAAAGGCTCCGGGAGAGTGCTGTCACCCGAGCAGTCGGCCGAAATAGTCTTCAAAGCAATCCGTGAAGACAGGTTTTATATATTCACCGACCCGCTGGTCTCCCGGCTTTTCCAGCAAAGGGCGGAAAACATACTGGCGGGCCATAACCCGGTTTTTCCGAAGATTATGTGACGGCGCAGCTTTAATGAAATATCGCTCCCCGTTAGATTGACAGATTCCGTAAAAAGGGTTACACTCCAGTCGAATTCAGGAGGTGTAATATGCTGGACCAATCGAGTCAATGGTATAAGCTTCAGTATCCTGAGTGCTTTGTCAACGAAGAACAGCGGATGATGCAAAAGCTGTTCGCCGATTTCGTTGATAAAGAGATAATGCCCGTCCGCGACCGGATTGATGACGACGTGACCCACGAAAAAGTAGTCAATCCCGTGCTAAAAAAATTACAGGTCGACCTCGGGTGCCAGAAAAACATGATACCCAGGGACTTCGGTGGCAACGAGATGCTGTCCATCGTGACCAACGCGCTGAAGCAGGAGCAAATAGCGCGCGGCGACTATGGCATCAGTATGCACAGCGCCGTCACCGACTGGGGCTGGACGCCAGCTACCCTGGCTTACCTCATGGCGCCGACACCCGAGGCCAGGGCGTGGGGCAAAGCGGTGCTCGGAGAATTTGCGCCAGCCTTCGTCGGCAGCGAGCTTCGCGCCGCCTGCTTTAACATGAGTGAACCAGAGTCGGCCTGTGATATCGAAAACCTGACCAATGAAGGCAAAACAGTCAGGGTAAGGGCCAAACTCGAAGGTGATGAATGGGTTATCAACGGCAACAAGTTCTGGGCGTCCAATGCCGGCGTGGCGGACCTCAATTGCGTTATCTGCAATATGGACCCGAGACTCGGGAAAGACGCTTTTGCCCTGGTCTACGTGCCCGAGCCCTGGCCCGGGGTCTCCCACGGGAAGTTTGAGGTCAAATGCGGCATGCAGGCCGATAGAAATACGTCCACATTTTTCGACGATGTCAGGGTGCCGAAGGAGTGGGGAATCAGCGGACCGGTAGCCTGGTCGATATTTGAAACGGCCGCGTCCGCTCCGTTTCCTTTAAACTCGGGACATATGATGGGGATTCTTCAAGGCGCCTTTGATGTCCTTCTTGAATATACCGGGCAGAGGGTAGCCGGAGGCCGGCCTATCAACCAGCACCTTTCGGCGGCCATGATACTGGGCGAGATGGCCTCGTTGATAACGGTGGGCCGGGCAGCGTTCCTGGAGCTGGCCCATGAGTACGACCACACGGACATATATGGCGCGTGGACCACTACCAGCATGGTAGCCAAAGGCCACGCCGTGCACGCTTATCTCACCCGAGCGGCGTCAGATATGATACTTAAAGGGATGGAGTTGATGGGCTCCTACGGCTATGTCCGCGAAAACCATTACGAGAAATATTACCGGGACGCGCCGATAGCCAAGCTGGTGATGGGCGGCGTTCACCTGGGCTACTTCGCCGCCTGCCGTCAGTTTTATGACCTTGACTACTCTTCATTCGGGCCGGGGAAGCTCCAGGACCCCACCGCCATAAAAAGAGGCTAACGCCGACGCTGATAATGCTTTGAGGACTACATTTGGCTGTTAATAAAGTAATGGCGAGCTGCGATGAAGCGGTGGCGGATATCTTCGATGGCGCCACCGTTATGGTCGGCGGATTCGGGTCGTTCGGCGGCCTGCCGGTAAACCTTATCGCCGCTCTTTCACGCCTGGGGGTGAAAAATCTTACGCTTATCGCGAACATGGGCGGCGTGGGCCTGGAACTGAGTAAACGCATCAAGCCCGGGGGATACCAGGACCTGGGAATCTTATTCGAGAAAGGCCAGGTGCGGAAGTTCATCGGGTCGGTACCGGCGCTGGGCGGCATGCCGCCGACCTCACCGCTCGAAAGACAACACAAAGAAGGTAAGGTTGAAATCGAGATTGTGCCACAGGGCACCCTCGCGGAAAGAATCCGGTGCGGCGGCGGAGGGCTGGGGGGTTTTTATACACCCGTCGGCGTGGGCACGGTCGTCGAGGAAGGTAAAGAAAAGAAAGTAATCGGCGACCGTGAATATATACTGGAACTGCCACTTACAGCCGATTTCGCTCTTATCAAAGCACACCGGGCAGACCACCTGGGAAACCTCGTCTACCACGGAACGGCGAGGTGCTTCAACCCGGTAATGGCCGCGGCCGCCGGAGTCACCATCGTCGAGGTCGACGAACTGGTCCCGGCGGGGCTACTCGACCCGGAGACTGTCGTTACGCCGCATATCTTTGTAAACCGCATCGTAGAGGTGTCCCGATGAAAGCTCGCCTGGACGAGTCGACGATCGCCCTGAGGGCAGCCCGGGAGTTCCCTGACGGCGCGGTGGTCAATCTCGGCTACGGCATGCCCGGACTGTGCGCTAATCTTGTACCCGGGGGTAGGGCCGTTTACTTTCAAAGCGAGAACGGCATGCTGGGATACGGAAACCTGGCCGCGGATGAAGCCAAGGACTACGAGATGATTAACGCTTCCGACCAGCCAGTCGTCGCTCTGCCCGGCATGTGCTTTTTCGATAGCGCGGCGTCATTCGATATGATACGCGGGGGGCATATCGATATCGTCGTCCTCGGCGCCTACCAGGTCTCCGAAAAAGGCGACCTGGCCAACTGGGGACGTCCGGGCCGGCCGGCGACGGGGATGGGGGGAGGCATGGACCTCGCCGTCGGGGCCAAAAGAGTGATAGTGACCATGCTGCACACGACGAAGAAAGGCGAGCCGCGGGTGGTGAAACGCTGCACCTACCCTATCACAGCGCGACACTGCGTCAGCCTGATCGTCACCGACCTCGCCGTAATCGAGGTAACCGGGGAAGGGCTGGTCCTCAGGGAGATAGCGCCCGGCTGGACTCCCGCAGAAGTCCAAGACCTGACAGAGGCCAGGTTAATGCCGGCCGATGATTTAACAGAAGTGACGCTTTGAAGAAAGCGCGTTCATCAACATTGGCAAATCAGCCGCCGCGACTAAAATGAAAAGAGTAACCAAAGGAGGAGAACAACAATGGACGTATCAAGCGCTATTTCGAAGAGGGCAAGCATCAGGAGATTCAAGCCTGCGCCCGTGGAAAAAGCCAAGATTGAAAAGGTACTGGAGGCCGGCAGACGGGCGCCATCGTGGGGAAACACGCAACCGTGGCGTTTCATCGTGGTCCAGGATAAAGCTAAAAGAGAAGAGCTGGCCAGGGCCTGCGGCGGGCAACCGACCGTCGGTGCCGCACCGGTAGTAATCGTCTGCTGCGCTACCATAGAGGACTTCACCCGCAAAGGTCACGGAGAAGCCCTCAAAAGTCTCATACCCGTGGGAGCGATGACGGAAGAGCTAATGAACATAGTCTTACAGAGCGACGTCTTCGCGCCCTACCTGCGGGGAGACGTGGTGATGACCGTGAAAGCCGGCGAGCAGCTGATGATAGCCATCGCCTACATGACCCTGGAAGCCGTCAACCAGGGCCTGGGCGCCTGTTGGGTGGGGGCGATAACCCCTAAAGAAGTCCACAAGGCGATGAATTTGCCGGACAACATTTTCGTGCATTCATTGCTACCGCTGGGGTATGCCGACGAAGACCCCAAGCCCAGACCTAGGAAAGAAATTAACAAGATTGTTTTCTGGGAGAAATACCAATAGCCGGTCGCGCGCCGAGAAATGAAGGGCGCGGTCCCGGTACCCGCCGGTAGACAGGATACTTGGGCCGGTTTTTACCTGGCGAGATAGCCATCGAGGCAGCCGAAGACGAGACCAGTCTGAAACACCGGGTTGGCAGGAGGGATAGAAGACTCTTTGGACCTGCGTTTAAGTGTTAGTCGCCGACTGTCTTCCAGGCCAAGTAACCGGGGGATAATCCGCGGATGAGGGAGAGTCCGGTGATGTTGTGACGAGGGTCACATAGAAAATCGTGGTGGGCGGTAGAGGACTTGAACCACTGACCTCCGCGATGTCAACGCGGCGCTCTAACCAGCTGAGCTAACCGCCCGCGATACCGTCATTCTACAAGATACACTTGTTTGCGTCAACCTCCGGCAAGTTACCATTGATGGACACGCCAATAAATGGTAAGATGTTGCCCAAAGACCGTAGTTAGAAAGAAACGCAACTCAAAACAAGTCCCGTTCTACATATATCTAACATATTAAATAGTATGGGTCTTCCGCGATGAGCTTTTTAAAAGCATTGGGCACAGGCATTCTGAGTTTCTTGTTGTTCATTTCACTTTCGATATTCGGCGTGGCTTTTCTTCTG
>MGNQ01000038.1:11865-22880 GCA_001796865.1 Chloroflexi bacterium RBG_16_56_11 | reverse complement strand
CGAGTTCATCAAAGAAGCCAGCTACGAGGTCATTGCCGACCAGGAACCCTGGCTGAAAGAACAAGCTGAGTACGTCGTCCGTACGGGCTATGACTTTCTCCTGGGAAAGAGCAACCGACTTGAAATAACTATACCGCTGGAGGACGTGAAATCGGACCTCAAGGACAGCCTCTGGCGCGTGCTGAAAAAGTACGTCACAACGCAGCCATCCATAATACCAAAGGACCTGCTGCTCGCCTATTTCGACGACCATTACCAGGAGTTCATCAGCCGGATTCCGACACCGCTTCTCCCGGCGAACCTGGCGAGAATAGGTGGAAATGAGCTCAAATCTTATCTCGACCAGCACTACGACGATGTCCTGGCGCTATTTAAAATAGCCGCTAATGTCCCCGGGCTATCCGACTGGGTTCTGGGGCAGATTAAGCCGGACTTTGATGCGTACTATGACGATTTCATGAAGGAAGTGCCCTCCAGCCAGGTATTCAATGAAGAAGAAATATCGCCGGAAACCATGGACCAGCTGTTGGCAGCGCGGCGCTACACCGGCTATTTCCGCTCCGGGTACTATGCGCTTATGGGATTCATGGTATTGCTGATAGCCGGGATCATTCTTATCAACCGGAACGTCCGGACGATTACCCGAGTCATCGGGATAGACCTGATTGTTTACGGTCTCTTCGAATTCGCGGGCGTGTTCTTCGCCAGAAGCATCGACTTTACTGGTATGATACCGGACATACCCGCTTCCGCCGAGACGTGGCTGGCAGGCTTTGTCGGAGACCTCCTCCTGCCATTACAGTGGTTCAGCCTGGGCACATTCATCGCTGGTTTAGTCCTGCTCGTCATATCTTTCGTCTATAAGACGCGCCAGCCCGAAGCGTGACGGATAGGCTTAGACCGGGACAGCGATTCATTTAGTTTCCCCGCGCCACCTTTTCAGCCAGAATCCCAGGCCACCCGGTATCAGAGCGCCAACAGCCGCGGCCAGGGCACAGAACAGCGCCGCATCGAACCAGAAGCCCTGCGGGAAAAGCATGATAAGATAATCGGTAGCGGGATCCAACATCCAGAAATCATTAGCGAAACTTAGAAGGTGAAACTGTAAAAAAAACCGGTCGAAGTCCAGCGCCATTGCGATACCCAGGGCCGCCACCAGCGCCAGAGTCAGGATACCCCCGACGAAAAGCCCCCTGCCGAGCCTCCGGTCCCGCCACCAGAACAGGCTTAAACCTGCAAAAACGGCCGCGTAAACAAGTGTCCCCAGCATGACCCCGTTCACAAGGCGAAAAAGGCTTTTGACGTCCCGGAGGTGGGCGACTTCACGCTCATTGAAGAGGGTGAATGGTGAACCGTCTTTGATAACAATTACATCCACGGATTCTTCACCCGAGTTGAAATAATCGATAAGGCCTTTCGCCGCTTTGTCCAGTTCGGCGATGGTCAGCCCGGTAGTCTGACTAACGCCATATTTTTCGAACCCGTAATGGTATAACCAGAGGCTGTTTTTGGCCAGACTTACGCTGGCCGTGAGCAGCAGGACCGGTAGACACAGGATAAAAAGCCATTGGGCTGTAATTTGAGCAATCTTCATTAAATCCTCAGCGATGTCTGATTATTCGTTCAATCTTCTCGCCATCTTCTTCTGTAAGGCTAGATGAAGGAAGGGAAGGGGGTCAGGGGGATAGGTTATTAAGTTTTTTCCATATTTTAATGATTACATGTATTTAAATTCTATCGCATCGAACTAAAAAATAATACTCCCGAAATCAGCTGCTGTGCTATAATTATCTAGACCTTTCGCCGGGAGTATGATGTTCACCCACCTGCATGTCCACACCGAATACAGCCTGCTCGACGGTATGTGCCGCATCACGTCGCTGGTAAACAAGGCAAAAGAGTTCGGCATGGATAGCCTGGCCATCACCGACCATGGCGTCATGTACGGCGTCATCGAGTTCTACCAGAAAACGAGGGAGGCCGGCATCAAGCCCATTATCGGCTGTGAGATTTACATCGCGCCGGCAGGCCGGCTCAACCGCAACGCCGGTGATAAAAACAACTACCACCTCATCCTCCTCGCTAAAGACAGGAACGGATACCAGAACCTTATCCAGCTCACCACCCGGGCCCACCTGGAAGGGTATTATTACCGTCCGAGAGTGGACAAGGCTCTGCTGGAAAAGTACCACGGAGGGCTTATCGCTCTCAGCGCCTGCCTCGCCGGCGAAATATCGCAGCTTATACTCGCCCGTAACTACGATGAAGCCAGGCAGTCCGCCCTCTGGTATAAGAAGACCTTCGGCGGCGAATTCTACCTGGAGCTAATGAGGCATCCTATTCCAGATGTCGACATGGTGAACAGCCGACTCGTTGAGCTCAGCCGGGAGCTGGATATCCCTCTGGTCGCCACCAACGATATCCACTACATCAGCCGCGAGGACGCCTCCACCCATGACCTGCTGCTCTGCATCGGCACAAATACCACCATCCATGACGAGAAACGCCTTAAAATGGCCGGAGACACCTATTATATGAGGAGTCCCGAGGAGATGGCAGAGCTCTTCCGTGATTACCCGGAGGCGCTGGAAAACACCGGGCGTATCGCGGAAAAATGCAGCCTCGACCTGGAGTTCGGGCGCCTGCACCTGCCGGAAATCGAGCTGCCGGAAGGCCAGACCGCCGACGAGTTTCTGGCCGGGATTTGCCGACGCGACCTGCGGCAGTATTACCCGGACCCCACGCCGGAGATAAAGCAGCGTCTGGAATATGAGCTGGAGGTCATCAAGAAAACCCAGTTCGCCAACTATATCTTGGTCGTATGGGACATCATTTCCTTCGCCAAGCGGCAGAATATCCTCTTCGGGGTCAGGGGCAGCGCCGCCTCGAGCATCGTCCTGCACTGCCTGGGAATTACCCCTCTCGACCCCGTAGAACACGGTCTATTCTTCGAACGCTTTTTGAATATCGAACGCAAGGAGATGCCGGACGTCGACATGGACTTCCAGGACGACCGCCGTGACGACGTCATCGCCTATGTGTCCCGGAAATATGGCCAGGACCATGTCGCCCAGATAATCACCTTCGGCACGCTGGGGGCAAGGGCGGCTATCCGCGACGTGGGGAGAGCGCTGGGCATGACCTATGGCGACGTCGACCGCGTGGCCAGGCTGGTGCCAGGTTTACCGGGCATGACACTGGCACGCGCCATGGATGAAAACAGCGAGCTCAGAAATATCTATCAGGAAGATGAAATCGTGCGCACGCTCGTCAACACGGCACGTAAAGTAGAAGGCATATCCCGGCACGCCAGCACCCATGCCGCCGGAGTCGTTATTTCCCAGGAGCCCCTGACCAATCATGTCCCGCTGCAGCGCGGAACAAAATCAGACAGCCAGGAATCGGTCATGACCCAGTTTTCCATGGACGATATCGCCCGCATCGGCCTGCTGAAGATGGACTTCCTCGGCCTGGCCAACCTGACCATCCTGGGCAAGGCGCGGGACATCATCAACCGCGAACACGGCATAGCCCTCGACCTCTACGGCCTTCCCATGGACGATAAAAAGACGTTCGAGCTCCTCTCGGCGGGCGAGACGGCCGGTGTGTTCCAGCTTGAAGGCGCCGGGATGCGCCGCTATATCAAGGACCTTAAGCCGTCGCGGTTCAGCGATATCGCTGCCATGGTAGCCCTGTACCGCCCCGGTCCTATGGAGCATATCCCGCGGTTTATCGACGCCAAGCATGGCCGCCAGCCCATCCGCTACCCTCACCCGTCCCTGGAGAATATCCTCAAAGAGACCTACGGCGTCATCGTCTATCAGGAGCAGGTGCTCCTGATTGTCCAGACGCTGGCCGGCTATACCCTGGGGCAAGCGGATATTTTCCGCAAGGCCATGGGCAAGAAAATACCCGAGGTGATGAAAAAGGAAAAACGGAATTTCATCAGCGGCGCCAAAAAGCAGGACTTCACCGTCGAGCTGGCCGAGGAAGTATTTACCTTAATCGAACCTTTTACGGGCTACGCTTTCAACAAAGCCCATGCCTGGTGCTACGCACTGATTGCCTACCAGACCGCCTATCTTAAGGCCAACTATCCGTCAGAATATATGACCGCGTTCCTGACCAGTCACGCCGGACAGACCGAGAAAATAGCCAGCGCCGTCGCCGAGTGCCGACGCCTGGGCATCACGGTCTTGCCGCCGGACATCAACTGCAGCCGCCTCGAATTTTCTATCGAAAAGGATAACGGCCGCGAGTCCATCCGCTTCGGAATGGCCTCTATCAAAAACGTCGGCACCGGGGCTATCGAGCCTGTCCTGGAGGAGCGGAACAAAAACGGGGTTTTCAGCTCCGTCGACGACCTGTGCCGCCGCAGCAATCTCCAGGACATCAACCGCCGGGCCCTGGAAAGCCTCATCAAAGCGGGGGTTTTCGATTCCCTGGAAAAGCGCGGTACTCTGCTCAATAGCGTTGGCCGCGTCCTGGCGCTGGCGCAGCGGGAACAGCGCCTCCGGGAGACCGGGCAGTCCACGATGTTCGACCTCTGGGGAGAAGCGGCAGCGGTGCCCCGGCCCGGCCTCGACCTCACGCCAGCCGACGTGTCCGACCGGGAAAAGGCTTTCTGGGAAAAAGAGCTGATGGGCGTGAGCTTCTCCGAGAAGCCCTTCAGTCCTGTCTTCAGCGGCGCCAACCCCGATACCACCTTCTGCGGTCAGATAGACTCGGAAATGGCCGGACAGAACGTGGTCATCGCGGGACGGGTGATTTCCGCCCGATACCTGCTGACCCGGGACGGTCGGTCGTTTGCCAGCAGTATCCTGGAAGATTTCTCCGGGCAGGTGGAGGTAATGGTCTGGCCCAAAATCTATGCCGGCACCGAAGAGCTCTGGCAGGAAGGTAACGAAATTGTGGTGCAGGGCAAGGTCAGAGTCAAAGATGACCATGTGCAGGTCAACTGCGATAGCGTACGCTACTATGAACCGACGATTACAGATGGCGCCGTAACACCGACTCCAACACCGCGGCCCGTGGAAAAAAGCGTTTTGGCCCAACCACCGGAAAAAAGACACCGGCTTACGATCAATATCCGCCAGACCTCCAATGCCGACGACGATATTGCCCGCTTTGAAAAAATCGTGGCTTCCCTGAAGGCCTATCCGGGACGCGACGAGGTAAGACTTAATATCATTAACGGCGGCGACGCAATCCCGATGAAACTCCCGACCGTCAACACAGGTTACGGTCCGGAACTGAGACGCCAGCTGGCCGAGGTGGTAGGAGACGACGGGCTAATTATCGAAGCCGCCGAATAGGCGTTTACTTCTTCGTTTCGCCCAGCTCTGCGGTAATATCCCGGGACATTTTCAGGAACAGTTTCCTTAATTTCTTCATCACTTCCTGGGCGGCTTTTTCGCCGGCGGTCCTCGCCTCGTCGGCGGCCATCCGGGCATCCGCGGCGGCAGCTTCAATCTCATCCAGAAGCTCCGGAAGAGGCTTGCTGAAAATGTCGTGCTTCAAACTCGCTTTCTGAACCATAAAAGCTCTCCTTGTAAAGTTATTTGGTTGCTTTTCCAATAATTATAACACAACCTTCATCTGGAAACCTTGGCCGCTTGGTGCTAGAATATGATGACTAAAGTAAGGGAGAAGTGCCTTTGGGTAAAAGGGATTCCGGCCTGAGTTTCAGATTGATGTCACTGATGTTCCGGTTCCGTGACCTGGTCCGGCCCCGGTTGGAAATCCTGAAGGAAGTGGGGATAGAGCCGGGGTTTTCCGTGCTGGACTTCGGCTGCGGCCCCGGCGGCTATATTTCACCGCTGGCCGGATTGATAGGGCCGTCGGGTTCAATTTATGCCCTTGATGTCAATCCGCTTGCCATTAAGTCGGTGCAGTCTCTCGCCAGGAAAAAGAAACTCGACAACGTGACAACCATCCAGGCAGATTGTGCCACCGGCCTGCCCGACTCTTCCGTGGATATTGCGCTGCTTTACGATGTTTTTCATCATTTATCTCAGCCCCGGGATGTCCTGGCGGAATTGTACCGCATTTTAAAGAAAGGTGGTGTCATCAGCGTCTCTGACCATCACCTCACGGAAGATAAAATAATCTCCGGGATAACCGGCACCGGGCTGTTCCGGCTGGTGAAGAAAGGCCAGAAAGTACATAACTTTTCTCCGCTTAAAGAATGACTGATATGACGTCGGAAGATATCCATAAGGGACACCGCCGGAGATTGCGTGAAAAGTTTTTAAAATCCGGACTGGAAGGTTTTCACGACTATGAAATCGTGGAGCTGCTGCTGAGCCTGGGCACGCCGCGCCGCGATTGCAAGCAAACCGCTAAAGAAGCCATCAAGAAATTCCAGACATTACGGGGCGTCCTGGAAGCCTCAGCCGAGGACCTGCGGCAGGTGGACGGCATCGGTCCGCACAGCGCCTTCGGCATCAAGCTGGTGCAGGAGGTAGCCCGGGAGTTCCTCCGGGCGAGAGTCCTGGAAAAACCTTTTTACCGTTCTTCCCAGGAAGTCTTCGATTACCTGTACCATGCCATGCGCGGCCTGAAAAAAGAAGTCTTCAAGGTCATCTACCTTAACAGCCAGAACCAGATCATCGATACCGTGGATGTGTCAGAGGGGACGAGCAGCAGCAGCGCCGTCTCACCCCGGGATGTGATCGACGGGGCGATAAGAAGCAACAGCACGGCGCTGATTTTCGTTCATAATCACCCTTCGGGCAATCCCGAGCCGAGCAACAACGATAAAGGCCTGACGCGTGAGCTGGTGTACGCCGGTAAGCTGCTACGCTTGAGGGTCCTCGACCATATTATCATCGGTGATAATAAATATTTCAGCTTTGCCGGGGAGGGACTCATCGAGGAATACGAGACGGACTTCATGAATATTATGTTAAGAGGCATGGCCGAGTCCCGGAAGCGGCTGTATCAGGCTAACTCATCACCTGATAAGTATTGACGATAAATCCCCTCTAAAATTTTTCTAAAAACAAGCTTTAATTGTCGGCATTCCCGGTATTTTTTTATTTCAATTATGAAAAATAGTTGTACAATTATTTTATAAAGTTGATTTAAAAATAAACCAGATGACCGAAACGCCTGAAAAGGGAACCTCCGTGGCGGTAAAAAAAAGAGAGACCGGAATTAAGGTTCTCGGGCCGGTGCCCTGGGGGACCCACATCTGCGTTTTCTATGACACCGGAAAGGACCTCGTTGATATCCTGGTGCCCTTCTTTGTCACCGGCCTGCAGAACAACGAGCTCTGTATCTGGTTTTACGCGGACACCTCCACCGGAGAAGAGGTGGCAAAGGCCATGACGGAGGAGATGGCTGACTTCAACAGGTATAAGGAATCAGGCCAGATAGAAATCATTCCATACACTGAAATGTATCTCAAAGACAAAGCCTTTGATGGCCAGCAGGCCTTAAATTTCGCCACCGCTAAACTCGCCCGGTCCCTTGAACGTAATTTTGACGGCACGAGGGCGGCCAGCGATATTTCCTGGCTGGACAAAGAAGACCGGGCGAAATTCTCCAAATACGAGACAAGGCTGAACCAGGCCCTACGCCTGGCACCGGGGATAGCCCTTTGCGCTTATCCCCTTGACGAATTCATGGCCAGCGACTTTATTAAAATAGTCAGCTCCCACAAATACGTGTTCGTGGCGCGTGGGGCGAAGCTGGCCCGGCTTGGAGACTACCGCTACCGGAAAGCCTGGGAAGCCATTACCCGGAGCCAGAAAAGTTATCGGTCGGTGGTGCCGAGCTTGAAAGAAGAAATGCGGGAGAGTGAAGACAAATTTTTGAAAACTTTTCACATCAGTCCCGATGCCGTTTTTATCACCACACTGACGGACAGAAAAGTATTTGATATCAATGACAGCTTCACCCGTGTCTTTGGCTACACCCATGACGAAATCATCGGCCGCAGTACCGCCGAGCTCAATCCCTGGTTAAATCAAGACCAGCGCGAGAAAATAGTAAAGACGCTGGTAACGCAGGGCAGGATTCAAAACGAAGATGGTCTATTTCGGAAAAAATCGGGCGAAATACGCGTCGCGAAGTATTCCAGCGAATTAATCAACATCGGCGGTGAGCCATACCTTATCACTGCCATGACCGATATCACCGAGCGAAAACGGGAGGAAGAGAGCCGGCGGATGCTGCTGAATCCCACGCCGGACAACCCTTTAACCCGCCTTCAGGAAAGGTTTATTTACACCGGTTTCCAGGGTTTCAGCGACCAGGAGATTATCGAGCTGTTCTTGAGCCTGACTCTACCTGAGCCGACCGCCGGTGAACTGGCGGAAAAATGCATTGCTGAATTTCATAACCTGGGCGATTTCCTGGCGGCCCCGGTAGAGCAGCTAAGGCATCTCGGTATTCCCCAGAGCAATATCGTCGGACTCAAAATGATACACGGGCTGCCCGCCCAGATTCTCAGCCAGAGAATCAAAGAACAGCCGGAATATAAATCACCCCATGATATTGCCGATTTTCTCTACTATTCCATGCGTGACCTCAAGAAGGAGGTCTTCAAGGCAATCCATCTCAATAACCGTAACCAGATTGAGGAGATAATCGATCTTTTTGAAGGAGAGCCCGACAGAATCGCCATCAATCCCCGGCAGGTTATGGAAAGCGCTATCGAACATAACACCAGGGCCCTGATTTTTGTTCACAACCACCCCTCCGGCGACCCCACCCCCAGCAAGTCCGATAAAAGCCTTACCAGGGACATCGTGTTTATCGGGAACATCCTGCAGGTCAGGGTATTAGACCATATTATCATCGGCCAGAATACATTTTACAGTTTCGCCGACGAGGGATTGATTAAAGAGTACGAGCTGGATTTCCTGAGCCTGAGATTGACGGGCACCTCTGAAGCCAAACGAAGGTTACATGAAGTTAAATAAATCTTAAACCGACCGAATCCTCACACTAAAATTTATCTAAAGATTTTCTTTATAACACCTTCCCCAATTGACGAAATTGCTGCCCATTCTTGACAAAAGTACATTAAATATATCTATAATTCCACGGAAATAATATGAGAGTGACGCAAAACGGCACCAACGAATACAAGACGCTAACCACGCCTTTACAGAAATGGTTTGCCAACACCGGTTTCCGGGACCTGAATGACCAGCAAGCCATCGAGCTGCTGCTTAGTCTGACCATGCCTTCCCAAAGCGCCAATAAAACCGCAAAAAAATGCGTCAGCAGATTTCAAAACCTTTATAAATTCGTCGAGGCGTCCAATGGTCAGTTGCAGAAAGTGGGGGTTCCTGATAAGACCATCCTGTCTATCCGCCTCATCCAGGAAATACCACTCCACGTGCTTAAACAGAAAGTCCTGGAACAGCCCATGTATCAATCGTCCCGGGAGTTTTATGACTACCTCAAGTCCTCAATGCAGGAATTGGATAAAGAAGTCTTTAAGGTCGTCTACCTCGATGAATCTAACCATATCTCCGGGATTGTCGACCTTTTCATCGGGACGAGGAACCAGGTCCCGATATCGGCGCGTGACATTATCGAGAGCGCCTTAAATCACGGAGCCGATGCGCTTATCCTGGTACACAATCACACCTCGGGCAACCCGGAGCCAAGTAAGACCGATACCATCTTTACCCGGGATATCATCCTTATTAGCATCCTGTTACAGATTAATATACTGGACCATATCATTATCGGGATGAACGCCTATTTCAGTTTCGCCGATGCCGGGCTGCTCCAGAAATACAAGGACAGCTTCCTGAATATGAAAATAAAAGGAATACTCGGCGCCAGTAGTCTTTATCAGCCCTACATTGAAACTATCGAGGCGCTTTTATAGTGACTGGTCTCTGACGCTAAGACCACGTTCCAATCCGAGTAAAAACCGCTTCATCTCCAGGCCTCCGCTGAAACCCCCCACGCCGCCGTCGGCCGTTAGCACGCGGTGGCAAGGGATTATCACCGGCAGCGGATTAGAGCCCAGGGCCTGCCCGACTGCCCGCGCTGCCCCGGGATTCCCGATTTGACCGGCTATCCAGCCATAGCTCCGTGTTTGCCCGTAAGGAATCAACCCAACAGTGAGCCACACCGACTCCTGGAAGAGCGTCGCCCCGGAAAGGTCGAGTTTATCCGTCAAAGCAACCTGATGACCTTCGTAGTACCTCCGTAGACGCGCGGCAAGGTCAGTAAAACGCGCCGGCGATGAAGTCGCTTCCTGCAAGCCATTTAACTGCCGGAAGGCTGTATCCTCCGAGCCCTGCGGCAGAGTGACCCGCTTCAAGCCCTCAACCGAAGCCAGCACCCCCACCCAGCCGGCAATAGTATGAAAAAACGTATAAAAGAGTCCCTGCGTCATAAGGCTAGCCCAAACAAATTTATGTGCGGATGGAACGACGCCGCTGGTATAGGGCGGCCAGGATAATCAGGATGATGCCGAGGAAGATACTGACGATTATTTTCACGAGCTGCGCCAGGTCAAGGCTGAGGAAATAGGCATAGGTAAATATGCCGGCAATCACCGCCACACCGTAGCTTATAAAATGGGCCTTGATAGATTTCTCTTTTACCCCCCGGAAAATAATCCAGCCGATAAAAGCCAGCGTCGCCAGGACCGCCACAGAAACAATCATGCGATTACCACCCCAGTCCTTCGAAGTATTTTCCCAGGAAGGTAAAAAGCCCGATGGTCAGCAGCAGCGATCCCATCCTGCCGGCGATAGACAGATACCTGACATATTCTGCAGCCAGATAGCCGATGCCGGCAATGCAGAACAGGATCCCAAAACCGTATAATATGTATTCGAGTTTCATATTAGCGACCTCTAAGGACTATCGCGGTACCGGCGCCGGTACTACCTTGATACCCGCCGGATTCGGGTTAACGAAGACCTGGACCCGTCTCTCGACCTCCCCCCTCGTAATTACCACATTCAGGTTATAACTCTGACCGGCCGGGTAATCGGCGGGTACGAGCCCGGATGTGTCAAGCGTCCATTTAAGCT
>MGNQ01000038.1:0-11852 GCA_001796865.1 Chloroflexi bacterium RBG_16_56_11 | reverse complement strand
CAACGTCCCCGATGCTAAATCCTCCAGCTTTTCCGAGCCGTACCATACAGACACAGCAATCACGGTCAAATACCGGGAAAAGCGGTGGTTATCGACGGCATAGGTGAAGTCTATCCGGCCGCCCCGGTCCACGCCCACCTGCGCTAGATACCCGAACTTTTCCTGCTGGTCCCACTGGTCACTTGTAATCGTTTGAGGGAATTGTCCGTTATTCATTACCAGGCTATCGTACACGCCCATATAGCCGTCGAAAACGAAAATAAGCACAATACCTAAAAAACAGGCAAGTGTTAAAAACAGGTATAAGTTTTTGTGTTTCACAGCCATATTTCTTAAATACAGTTTGGCACGAACGTTGTTCGCTGTCAACTGCGGGTTTAAATGGAATCCAGGTATAATTTCATCACGGCGCTGTGCCAGACCGAATAACTCCCCCATTTCCTTTTTTACCGGAGCGCGAACCCCGGCATGCCGCTATTTGAGTTCGGGAATAATCAGTCCATAGTTGCCGTCAATGCGACGGTAAATGAGGTGAAGCTCCCCATCCTTGGAATCCTCGAAGAGGAAAAAGTCGTGACCGAGCTGTTCCATACTATCGATAGCTTCCTGCAAAGACATCGGCTCGATGACGAAACGCTTGGTCTTGACTACCCTTTTTTCGTCTTGAGATAACTCGGGAGGTTCGTTTTCCGGCAGCGTCTTCCCCCTGGCCAGAGGGTTGCCCCGGCCGCGGTCGTACAGTTTACCCTTGTGGCTTTCCAGCTGGCGGGTGAGGACAGCAACCACCCTGTCCACCGATATGAAAAGGTCTTCGGCCCGTTCCTCACCGTGAAAAACCGCCCCGCCCTGCCCGCTGTTTACCGTAGCCCGCACCAGATAACGCGCCTGCGGCGATTTCGTTTTTTCCTCGGAGACTTCTACTTTAATGTCGATAATATCCGGCATGTGCTTGTTAAGTTTACCCAATTTCCGCTCGATATACTGCCTGGTCACCGGCTTTATCTCCGTATTGGTCCCGGATATTTTAAGCTCCATTTTTACACTCCTGATTTAGAAATAGGGGAAGCCTATAATTCCAGTGCTATCACCAGTCCCCACACCGTCGTCGCTCCCGCTGCTTTCAGCGCTCTGGCGCAGCTACCGAGAGTCGCCCCGGAAGTAGATACATCGTCGATTAAAATTACCTGCCGGTCCCGGAGTCGTCCGTCAACGCAGTGGAAGGCCCCGGCTACGTTCCGGCGTCTCTGGTTGACATTCGCTGACCTTGCCTGCGGGGGAGAAACTGCGGAACGAACCAGGCTGCCTCCCGTTACCGATAGTCCGCTGAGTTTACCCAGCTCTCCGGCGACAAGCTCTGACTGATTGTAACCGCGCTCCCGCCAGCGTAGAGGGTGCAAGGGTACCGGCACAAGGGTATCTCCCGGTAACGGATTCTCCGTAAGGTAATCATACAACATGGACGCAAACATCGGGGCTATGGCCTTGAAATCGCTATACTTAAACTGGTGAATGGCATGGCGTATGAGTCCTTCAAACCGGAATGGGGCACGGACTCCGTCCAGGTTCTCCGGCCAGTCCGAGCAGCCAGGGCAACTCGTTTCAGGAGGGCAGGGTCGGCCGCACCGGGAACAGACCGGCGGGACAACTTCGGACATCGTTCGCCGGCAGGAAACACAGAGGAATTCACCTTCCCGGCCGCAGCCGAGACACCACCGGGGGAACAGCAGGTCTAAGGCCGCCCTCTTTATCGTGGTAAAAGGAGGAAGCACATTTGCCATCGGCTATCTTCTACGACCGGCGCGGGTGCCTGTTCTTACCGTGACCGGGAATTGTGCAGCGTCCCGCTCATGATAGGCTCGTTGAGATAAACGTCACCATTGCGGATTTTGAGGTTATAGCCACAGTCAGGGTTGGTGCAGACCCAGGCTTTATACTGTATCGACGCTCCCTGACTGCCAAAATCGGATAAAGGCACCAAGTCTCCGGTATTGCATTTCTGACATTTGGGAAAACTGAGCTGTTCCATGGGGGCCTCCTCCCAACCGAAATATAGGATTAACTATATAAGTATACCTTAAGTCTATCGTGATTTACAAGGGAGCGAGTTCGCGGGACGAAGCGCTGTCCTTTAAATACCGGTGAGCAAAAAAAAGGGGCGGGAATCCTCGTTCCCGCCCCCTCGGTTAGCCAATCAAGTCAGGATTCAGTTCAAACTCCTTTCTTGAAGCTGCTGTTTCCGGATAGTATCGATGAGGACATTGGCGACAATGGGGTCAAACTGGGTGCCGCTGTACCATATCAGCTCGTCGACAGCATCGAACTTAGACATAGCCCGCCGGTACGGCCGGTCGGAGGTCATGGCCTGGTAGGCATCGGCGACGGCGACAATCCTGGCCCCGAGGGGAATATCCTTGCCGCGGATGGACTGATCGAAACCGCCGCCGTCATAGTGGTCGTGGTGATGGGAGATGATATCAACAACCCTGTTATTGACGAAGGGTTTAATAAGACTGGGCCCGACGATAGCGTGCGTCATAATATGCCGGTACTCGCTCGAAGTCAACTCGGTCGGTTTGTTGAGAATATCCGGGTCCACGGCGATTTTCCCGACGTCATGGAGCAAAGACGCCCAGCGGATGTCCTCCATATCTTCCGGGTTAAGTTTCATCTGGTTGCCGATGGAGAGAGAAATCTCGGTTACTTTCTGCGAGTGTCCCCTGGTATAGTTATCACCTTGTTCCAGTGTACTGATGAGCGTTTCGATGGCACCGAGGAAAAGTTTCCTTGATTCCTGTTGCCCGTCGCCGGCTTTCTTCCCGGCTTCCTGTAAATAGCGCTGGATTTCCAGGAAAACCCGGCGTTTATCCACTGTCCCGTTGATGCTCTGGAAGACCTGCTCGAAGCGGAACGGCTTACAGATGTAGTCCTGGGCGCCATCCTTGATGCACCGGGCGATAACCTTGGCATCGGTCACGCCGCTGGCCATGATAACCGCGGTCTCAGGGAAACGGCTCGTGATAACCGGCAGGATTTCATTACCCTGTCTGCCCGGCATATTGATATCCAGTATAACGATGTCAGAGGCCTTATCTTCCAGCTTCTCGAGGGCTTGCTCGCCGTCCTCAGCCTCGTCGCACCGGTAGCCGCGCATACCCAGGCCTTTACTTAAAATACACCTGATACCCTCTTCGTCATCAACCAGAAGTATGCTCTCTTTGGGAATGGTCATGGTACACCTCCCGACCTTTCACTATCCTATGTGACCATTTTAGAGAGCGCGCGCTAAACAATATATTAATATCAATCCCCGGCGAATAAATATTTAGTAAAATTTTAGCCCAGGGCAAAGGCGGGGGTATAAATACGCTGGATCAATCGAGCTTCACGGTTCGCAGTCGACTGTATATGGCGCCCTGGCGCGTCAGCTGGCTTCTGATGAGGTGGACCGAGTCTACGTGAAGAGAGCCGGCGGACATCAGCTGAGCACCTTCTACTGTCCGGCCGAGCTGTTGCCTCTCACCTGGCGTTGTATTATCCCTGACCCGGGCCAGGGTCAGGTGAGGCGAAAAAGCTCGCGATTCCGGGGTAAAACCAAGGGGTATAAGCCCGGTTTCGATACGCTGCTGGAGCTGGCCGAGCCTGGTCAGGTCGCCACCGAGACCTACCCAGATAACGTGCACCTGCCGCGGACCAGGGAAAACGCCGAGCCCGTTCAACTCCAGCTCGAAGGGACCTATCCCCCGGGCGGCTGTTGACATCACCGAAGTTATCTCTTCGATTTTTTCGGAGTCGACGCTGCCAAGAAATTTAAGCGTCAGATGGGTGCTATCAGGTTCGACCCATTTAACCGGGGACCGGCTCTCCGTTTTCAATCGCGACTGGATGAGGGCCAGCGCCCTCTTCAGTTCCGCGGTGAGCTCGATGGCGATAAAGGCGCGTACTTGTTCCATGTTTATCTCACAGGTGGAGCAATCGCCTGGCGTTATCTGATACAATTAGCTGCCTGTCCTCGGCGGTCAGGCCGCAGGTATCAATTTCTCTTAAAATCCGGCCCGGCGATATCACCGGGTAGTCGCTGCCGAACAGGATACGGTCAGCCCCGACCAGGCGGCTAACTTCAAGATAAATCTCTGGCCTGTAGAGGAACGGCGATATCGCCGTGTCAAAATAGACATTCCGCATCGCTTTGCGGACCTCGGGCATCAGTGTGTAGAACGGGAGACCGCCTCCCCAGTGGGCACAAACAACCGGTAAATCTCCAAACACCTGGATGAATTCATAGAGAAGCTGCGGTGTGGCCATTCCCTTGCCGGGATAAACATGTCCTACCGGCTCGGAAGAGTGAGTCAGTAGTATGAGTCCATGTTCCCTCAGCAGCCGCGAAAGACCTTCAAGGTTTCCTTTACCGGCGTCCCGTGAAGATTGGATATCAGGTCTGAGCTCACCCAGACCACGTGCGCCGCCCCGGGCGCAGCGTTCTACCTCGAGGATGGCACTTTCACTATCGTATGAAGAGATTGAACAAAAACCGACCAGCCGTTTCGGATAGCGGGCTACCGACTCCAGAATGTAGTCGTTGGTCTCGACACAAAGCTGGTGAGTACTCCAGCCGTAGTTGACGACGACCGAGACATCCACCTCTTCCCGGTCCATGCTGGCGAGAATGTCCTCGGTCGTGGCAATTTTGACCTTATCCCCGGAATATATCTGGGCGAAAACGTTATCTCTTTCCACATAGCGGCTGCGGTCTTCTTTCACTCGTGGAGGCAGCACATGGGTGTGGAAATCGATTATCATCCTCAACCAAAGAGCTGACTATTTTTTACAGGCTATTCCTTCTTTTCAGAGGCTGCTTCAGCCGATGTTTTCTCCGGAGCTCCCTCGGCCCTGGCACCCGCTTCACCTTCAGCTGCCGCCGTCACCAACTCTTCGACCACCTTCTTTTCTTCCTCTATCTTCACCACAACTTCGCTTACCTTAACGACCATCTGCTCGGGGTCGGCCCGAACGGTGATGTCGGGATCGAGAACAATATCTTTAACATGAATGGCCTGGTCAAGCTCTTCCAATACAGTTATATCAACCTCTATCTGCGGCGGTACTTTATCCGGAAGACATTCAATGGGCAACCGGTTTATTCCACGTGTCAGGATGCGCCCTTTCCCTTTCATCGCCGGCGCTTCACCAACGAGAACGATAGGTACGTCCATCGTCATCTTCTCGCCTTTACGCACCTGGTAAAAATCGACATGAATAAGCTGTCGCGTCAGAGCGTTTCTCTGGATTTCCCTCAGGAAAACGCTCTTTGACTCCTTGTCTCCCTCAACCTTCAGGCTTACCAGGCGGGTGGTCCCGGCGCGTGCCATGATGGCCTTCAGCTCGTCGGTATCGCACTGCAGGGCGACAGACTTGAGACTATGTCCAAAGAGATGGGCCGGCGTGATTCCCTGCCGCCTTAACAACGTGTTCTTCTTACCGAGCACATCTCTACGCGTGGCTTTCAACTTGAGCTCTTCCATTTTTCCCCTTTCCATCCTGTCAATTTAATCACATTCGAGCATAAAAAATCAAGTTTTGCGTCCGGACCGGAGGGACTCTTGAGAAGGGGCCCGTCACGTTTAAATCGTTACGAGGCAACGAATCGGGGCCAGCGAGCATATGGCCCGTTTTATTCCAGCTAGGTTACAAACGCCGCAGAAACCCAGGCCCTGGCACCGACCGGCTGAGGAGTTTGACGCCTCAGACTGTATCCGATAGAATTGCATTAAACATCATAACCACGGGGGGAAAGTGTTCAACAAGATATTAATCGCCAACCGCGGCGAGATAGCTGTGCGCATTATCCGGACATGCCGTGAAATGGGAATCCGCACCGCGGCGGTATTTTCTGATATTGACGCTGATTCACTTCACGTCAGGCTAGCCGACGAGGCCTATCCCATCGGGCCAGCGGAGGCAGAACATAGTTACCTCAACTCCGCTAAAATCCTGGAAGCTGCCCGGAAAAGCCGGGCTGAGGCCCTTCACCCCGGCTACGGTTTCCTCGCAGAAAACCCGCGATTCGTCGAAGAATGCGAAGAGCACGGGCTCACTTTCATCGGACCGCCCAGCCAGTCCATGTACAAGGTAAAACCGAAGCACGCCGCCAGGCAGTTGATGAAACTCCTGAATATCCCGGTCGTCCCCGGGTACGACCAGACACTCATGGACTCCACCGAAGAGCGTTTCAAGCAGATTCAAAAAGTGGCCGAAAACATTGGCTATCCCCTGGTGGTCAAGCCATCGGGGGGAGGCGGCGGTATCGGCATGGTCATCGCCCGGAACGAGGACGAGCTGAGCAACGCGGTCCGCTCTGTGGAAGGAAGGGGCCGTAAGCTCTTCGGGGTGTCATCGTTCTATATCGAGAAATTCCTGCCCAACGTCAAGCACATCGAGTTCCAGGTGCTGGCGGACAAATACGGCAACGTCATTCATCTGGGGGAGCGCGAGTGTTCCATCCAGCGGCGCTTCCAGAAGCTGGTCGAGGAAGCTCCCTGCCCCCTCCTGTCACCACATCTAAGAATGAAAATGGGGGCCGTCGCCCTTGATATCGCACTGGCTTTACAATACGTTAACGCGCTCACGGTAGAGTTTTTCTTCGTCCCGGAGACGCAGGAGTTCTTTTTCAACGAGGTGAACACCAGACTGCAGGTCGAGCATTGCGTTACCGAGCTGGTGACGGACGTAGACATCGTCAGGGAGCAAATAAAAATCGCCGCCGGGGAACAGCTTTCATTCACCCAGGACGATGTCAGCCGCCGGGGATGGGCAATCGAATGCCGCATCACCGCCGAAGACGTCTCGCGTAACTTTTTACCCTGTCCCGGACGGATAACCGGTCTTCGCCTGCCCCATGGCCCGGGGCTGAGGATAGATGAGGGCATTTACGAGGGTTACACGCTACCGTTTTACTACGACCCCCTGCTCCTCAAGCTGATGGCCTGGGGCAAGACCAGGGATGAAGCCGTGCTGCGGATGAAGAGGGCCCTGTACGAGATGGAAATCGATGGCATAGAGACCAACCTCTCGTTCCACCGCTTGACGATGGACGATGCGCTCTTTAAAAGCGGTCAATATACCACCGACTTCATCGAACGGCAAGAAATCGTGAAAAAGGTGCGCGAGCAGAAGAAGGCGCAGCAGAAACAGGGTAAAGTAAAATGAACCGTAAAAGTAACAGCGAAGTTAGAGATATCTGGAATACGAACGCGGCCTTCTGGGATAAACGGATGGGTGAGGGCAACGATTTCCACAGACTACTGGTCGAGCCGAACCAGCTGGAAATGCTGGATATAAAAAAGGGCGATTCGATTTTAGATATCGCCTGCGGCAACGGGCAGTTCACCCGGAAAATGACACAGGCCGGGGCTCATGTAACCGCCATCGACCTTTCCGATGAGTTCATCAAAATCGCCAGAGCGAAACCGCTGGCGGACAAAATCAATTATCAAGTTATTGATGTTACCGATACCACCGACCTCAATAAGCTTAAAGGTAATATTTTTGATGCCGTTGTCTGCACCATGGCGTTGTTTGATATCGAAAATATCGAGCCGCTAATCGGTTTCCTACCAAAAATATTGAAAACCAACGGTAAATTCGTCTTTTCCCTGTTGCACCCCTGCTTCAATTCCGGGGAATATACCCTTGTCTATGAAAGAAATGACACAGGCGGGACAATAAACGATAATTACTATGTAAAAATCAGCAATTATTTAAAATCACAG
This sequence comes from Chloroflexi bacterium RBG_16_56_11, assembly GCA_001796865.1. Classification (GTDB taxonomy): domain Bacteria; phylum Chloroflexota; class Dehalococcoidia; order Dehalococcoidales; family RBG-16-60-22; genus RBG-16-56-11. The sequence goes on along the minus strand of MGNQ01000038.1, from coordinate 4,086 downwards.
ACGCTCAAAGGCATTGGAATGGTTGGGCAACCGATAGCCCAGCATTACTTTCACCGACCATTAAGCGAATATTTTAAGATTTTCTTTAAGAGCGGCTTCTACTTGATTGACTTAAAAGAACCTTCTTTCAAAGACATAGAACCGAAGAGCGTCTATAATAACGTCTTTAAAAACATCCCGCCAGCGATTATTTGCAGCTTTAAACTAATAAAATAGTAAGTTTTGTATTTCTGGCCAGTATGGACTTAAGACCACCAACTACTATATAATGGGAAATCGATGACTCCAGAATCCAAGAATCCGTCCTCAATGCCTGATGGCCTTTTTTCTTCCCGCGAAGACCTCAAGGAAGTCGCCCGTCGATTGCGCCGCCGCATCGTCACCATCATCGGCAAGGCCGGCAGCGGCCATCCCGGCGGCTCTCTCTCGGCCGTCGAGATTGTTACGGCGCTATACTGGAGAGTCCTCCGGCATAAGCCGTCCGACCCCCGCTGGCCGGACCGGGACAGGTTCATCCTGAGCAAGGGACATGCCGCCCCGGTGCTTTACACCGCCCTGGCCGAGTGCGGCTATTTCCCCATCGCGGAACTGGATACGCTGCGGCAGCTTGACAGCCGACTCCAGGGCCACGCCGACTGCTGTGTCACCCCCGGCGTGGAGACGTCCACCGGCAGCCTGGGGCAGGGCCTGTCCTTCGCCATCGGCGCGGCGCTGGCCGGCCGGCTCGACTCCCGGGGATATCGCGTCTACGCCCTGCTCAGCGACGGCGAGTGCGACGAGGGCCAGACCTGGGAGGCCGCCATGTCCGCCGCCCACTTCAAAGTGGATAACCTCACCGCCGTCATAGACAACAACGGCCTGCAACTGAGCGGCCGCGTCCGTGACATCATGAACCTCGATCCCCTCGGGAAAAAATGGGAGGCTTTCGGCTGGCAGGTCAGTGAGGTTGATGGACACGATATTAACCAGTTGCTCGATGCCCTGGAGAAAGCGAAAAACGTCAAGGGACAGCCCGCTGTCATCATCGCCCACACCATCAAAGGCAAAGGCGTCAGCTTCATGGAAAACAACGTCGATTTTCACGGGAAAGCACCGAACGCCAAAGAACTCGAGTTAGCCCTGAAGGAACTAGCCTGAAATGGTTGAGGAAGTATCCCTGAGAGAGACTTACGGTAAAGTCCTGGTGGAGCTGGGACGGGAGAACCCGGACATCGTTGTTCTCGACGCCGACCTTTCCCCGTCGACCATGACCGGGTATTTCATGAAGGAGTTCCCGCAGCGATTTTTCGAGGTGGGCATCGCCGAGCAGAATATGATAGGCATCGCGGCGGGCCTGGCCGCCTCGGGCAAGATACCTTTCGCCAGCACCTTCGCTGTGTTCGCCCCGGGCAGATGTTTCGACCAGATCCGCGTCTCCGTGGCCCAGTCAAAACTCAATGTCAAGATAGTCGTCACCCACGCCGGCGTCACCGTCGGCGAGGACGGCGCCACCCACGAGGCCCTTGAAGACCTGTCACTCATCTGTTCGCTGCCCGGGTTCACCGTCATCGTCCCGGCCGACGCCATCGAGACGGCGCAGGCAATTAGGGCCGTGGCCGCCCATTTCGGGCCCTGCTATGTAAGATTATGCCGGCCCAAGCTACCGCTGGTCTACAGCCCGGACTACCGCTTTGATATAGGCAAGGCGGTGCAACTCCGACCGGGCGGGGACGTCACGGTCATCGCCATCGGAGTCATGGTGACGCAGGGGTTACAGGCCGCTGCGGAATTAGAAAAAGAGGGTATCGATTGCCGTGTTATCAACATGCCCACCCTCAAACCTCTCGATGAGCAGTCAATCATAAAAGCCGCGCGGGAGACCGGTGCTATCGTCACCGCCGAGGAGCACCAGGAGTACGGCGGACTCGGTAGCGCCGTGGCCCGCGTCGTAGCCAGAACCAGCCCCGTACCCATGGAGTTTGTCGCCGTCAAGGATACTTTCGGCGGGTCAGGCAAACCGGAGCAGCTGTTGGCCAAGTACGGCCTGACGGCCAGAGATATTGCCGGCGCGATACGCAAGGTGATAGAGCGGAAAGGCTAACTTAATAGACCTCACCCTTCGACTGGCTCAGGGTGAGGGTTATTGAATACCCCGGGTCACCTGGATTCCAGCCGGAGTTTACCCCGAGTATAACCGAAGGGCTGGAATGACACAAATCAATTGATGATTACATTTTAGTCCAGGAACGTAATCTTCTCCGGGGGCCGGGGCTTCATCTCAACCTGAATGCCCGCCTCTCGGAAAAGCCCGACAAAAGTATCATCGTTGTACTTCCCGAAGCTGATGAACCGCCCTATCCTGGCGTTCACCAGCATCTTGGCGCAGAGCACGCAGGGCGTGTGCGTGCAGTAGACGGTGCTCCCCTCCAGGCTAACGCCGTGAAGCCCAGCCTGGATAATCACGTTCTGCTCGGCGTGAATACCGCGGCAGATTTCCTGCCTCGTCCCCGAGGGTATCCCCAGCTCATCACGGAGGCAACCGAGCTCGAGGCAATCCCTGGCGCCAGCGGGCGCCCCACTATAGCCAGTCGTCAGGATATGCTTGTTTTTTACGGCCACCGCCCCGATATGGTGCCGCCGGCAGGTGGAGCGCTCGGCCACCACCGAGGCTATCTTGAGAAAATATTCATCGATATCCGGTCTTTTCTGAATGTCCGTCATTTCAGTTTTTCGATAATCCTTTCCACCTGTTTTTTCATATCCGCCCGGGAAGACTCGTTGATAACAGTGAAGTCAGCCATGGCGATAGGGCCTCCCTTGTTGAGGTTTTCGATTTCAGCGCGGTCGCGGGCGGCCGATTCCTCTGGAGTTAAGGGGCGTATCCGGCGTTGGCCGAGTCTGGCGTATCTCGTTGCCGGCGACGCCCAGACCGCCACGACGACGAAGTCTTTACCGTAATGCTCCTTGAGGAAGGTATATTCCTCCCAGGAGTAAAGTCCATCGACAACGACATCTGACTGTTTCAGGGCAGCGTCGATACGGGGCCGGTTCAGCCGGGCATATGCGGCCATGCCGTGCTCCTCCCTCAGCCGCTCCCTTACCAGCCGCTCGTTGGCTTCGTTCAGCTCCAGTCCTAGCCGCCTGACCCCGGCATCGGTCACATCCCCGAACCTGACCTTAGAGAACCCCTTGTCCTGGAATATTTTAGTTACCTCGGATTTGCCCGAGCCGGTCATACCAACCACAGCCACGACTCTCATATGGTTCATTATAAAAGAATATCGGAAAAAATAACAATAGCATTGACTGCCTGTGTTATACTACATGATAAAAGATGTCCGAACCGATGAACCTGGCAAGTTGCATCAAGGGACAGCTTCCCGAGGACCTCGCCGCTTTTATCAGGAAGTCCGGCGAGATCGCCCAGGAAAGGCAGCAGCGCCTTTACCTCGTGGGTGGGGTGGTCCGCGATATGCTGCTCGGGAGCTGCCCGGTCGACCTCGACCTGGTGGTTGAAGGGGACGCCATCAAGCTGGCCGGTGAAATCGCTCCCGTCGTCAAAGGCACGGTCACTCCGCATCCCCATTTCGGCACGGCCCGCGTGACGTGGCGGCGCCGCCGCGCCGATATCGCCACCGCCCGCTCAGAGGTTTATACCCGGCCCGGGGCTCTCCCCACGGTGAGACCGGGCACGATTACCGACGACCTGGCCCGGCGCGACTTTACCGTCAACGCCATGGCCGTCGAGCTCAACCCGAAGCATTACGGTGAGCTTCTCGACCCCCATAGTGGCCGCCAGGACATCGAAAAAGGGCTGGTGCGCGTCCTGCACGATAAAAGCTTCGTCGACGACGCCACGCGGATATGGCGCGCGGTGCGTTACGAGCAGCGTCTCGACTTCGAGATAGAGCCGGGCACCCTTTCGCTGCTCAAGCTGGACATCGACGGTTTGACGACCGTCAGCGGCGACCGCATCCGCAACGAGCTCGAGCTGGTCCTCCGCGAGGAATTTCCGGAGAAAGCGCTGGGCCGGGCCGACGCCCTGGGCGTGCTGGCGCGGCTGCACCCGGCGCTCAAGGCGGACGAATGGTTGGCGGAGACCTTCGG
>MGNQ01000037.1:21659-21791 GCA_001796865.1 Chloroflexi bacterium RBG_16_56_11 | reverse complement strand
ATTTTGTAACCTATTTTCTCGTAAAACTGCAACGCCCCCAGGTTGTCCGTCCGTATTTGCAGGTTGATTTTCGGACAGCCTATAGCCAGAAGCCTTTTCTGGACAGCTTCCATCATTTGCCGCCCCAGCCCT
>MGNQ01000037.1:18900-21488 GCA_001796865.1 Chloroflexi bacterium RBG_16_56_11 | reverse complement strand
ATCAAGTTACACCTTCGCCATAGCTCGATAACGGCGGATTCATATTCTGGTAAATATTGTCTAATTATCATATCTTTTTTCAAATAACGTTTTTAAAACCTCACCCCCTGAGTCCCCCTCTCCGCTGGCGGAGAGGGGGAGGGAAAAGGGAGAGGGACTAACGCCCCTCTCGGGCACTCCTCTTTAAAAATCCCTCTCACTCTCCCTTTTTCAAAGGGAGACGATGGCATTTTCTTTTAGAATCATCGTTTTCTAACTCTACGTTAGTCCCCCTTTGGTAAAGGGGGACTAAGGGGGATTTTGCTCCATTAGCCTTATCTAACTTTGTAAAGACCCTGCTTGATTCTATCGAATATTCTATCATTGGTATTCGCACATTTACAGGCTGAGGCTTCACCTTTATCACTATGGGCTTTAGGTCGGACACTTCCTTTATTAACTATAAACCTCGGTGACATCATTTTTTCAATCTCATCTGTCTTTAATACCCGTCCGGCCTGGTCCTTAAAAGCTTCTACGAATTTGTAATGGCTAAAGCAAAACATTTTCTATACCTTCTTACTTCATCATCCCTTTTACCCTGTCCAATATCTTCTCCGCTACCTCCCGCTTGCTCATCAGGGGCAGCCCTTCCTCCTTGCCCGTCCTGTCAATCAGCGTCACCCGGTTCGTCGCCACATCGAAGCCGCTGTCCGCCGCCGTGATATCGTTAGCCACAATCAGGTCGAGGTGCTTCGCCAGAAGCTTCTTTTTAGCGTTGGCCACCACGTTCTCGCTTTCCGCCGCGAATCCCACCCTGATAAAATCTCCCTTGACCTCGCTTAAAATATCCGGCGTCTTCACCAGCTCGATGTTCAGCGCCGCCGACTCTTTTTTAATCTTGCTCCTGGCCGCCGTCTTCGGCATAAAGTCGGCCACGCCCGCCGCCATGATGAGCGCATCGGCCTTTTTCACCGCCGCCACCACCGCCTTCTTCATCTCCGCGGCCGTCTTCACCTTTATCACCTCCACCCCGCCCGGAGCCGGCAGAGTGGCCGGAGCGGTGATGAGCGTCACCGCCGCCCCCCGGTCCCGCGCCGCCTCCGCCAGGGCGTAGCCCATCCTCCCCGACGAGCGGTTACCGATGTGCCGCACCGGGTCAATCGGCTCCTGCGTGCCTCCGGCCGTCACCACGATGCGTTTGCCCTCCAGGTCAGTTTTTATTCCGAGCACCTTTTCGATTGTCTCGATTATTTTACTTGTCTCGGCCAGGCGCCCCTTGCCCGTTTTCCCCGAGGCCAGCCGCCCGTACTCCGGCTCGATGAAGGTAAAGCCCCTGGCCTTTAACCTGGCGACGTTTTCCTGCGTGACCGTGTTCCGGTACATCACGTCGTTCATGGCCGGGGCGATGATGACCGGCTTTTCCGTGGCCAGCACGACCGTCCCCAGCATATTGTCGGCGATGCCTCCCGCCAGCCGGGCGATGGTGTTGGCCGTCGCCGGGGCGACGATAATGACATCGGCGGCTTCGGCCAGGGCGACATGCTCCTCGCTGTACTCGGACGCCGGCTCGAACATGTCGGTCACCACCGGACGCCCCGTGATGTTCCGCAGCGTCAGGGGGGTGATGAATTTCATCGCCGACTCCGTCATGACCGTTTCCACCCTGGCACCGGCCTGCGTCAGCTTGCTCGCCAGGTCGGCCGCCTTGTACGCCGCGATGCCCCCCGTTATCCCCAGTACTACCGTCTTTCCTTTTAACATCATTTTCCCCCCGGTAGGCTACTCCCGGTTCATGTCGTGGATTACCTTTATCCCGATGAGCGTCAGGTTGGGATTCACTTTGTCGACCGTCGTCGTTTCCTTGGCGATGATGCTGGAGTAGCCCCCCGTCGCCACCACCGTTGCCTTTTCCTCCAGTTCCGCCTGTATCCGCGTCACGATGCCGTCGATGAGTCCGGCGTAGCCGAATATGATGCCCGACTGCATCGCCGCCAGCGTGTTGGCCCCGATGGCCCGTTTCGGCCGGACGAGGTCGACCCTCGGCAGCGCCGCCGTCCGGGTGAACAGGGCTTCCGCCGCGATGCCTATCCCCGGCGCGATGGCCCCGCCCAGGTAGTCGCCCTCCCGGGTGACCGTGACGATGGCGGTGGCCGTCCCCAGTCCCACTACGATTATCGGGCCCTTATAGAGGCTGAGCGCCCCCGCCGCGTTGGCAATGAGGTCAGCGCCGACGTCGCGCGGGTTGTCCGTGCGGATGCGTATCCCCGTCTTGACCCCGGGCCCCACCACCAGCGGCTTGATATCAAAATATTTCCGGAATAGCTCGTTGAACGTCGAAAGCAGGGGTGGGACCACGCAGCTTATCGCCCCCTCCTTGACCTCGACGATGTCGATACCCCGGTGATGCAGCAGGTTGAGCAACATCACCGCGTACTCGTCAGGCATGCGGTGGACTCCGGTCGAGATACGCCAGGTGGCCATGAGTTTATCTCCCTGGAACACGCCGAGCGTAATATTCGTGTTACCTATGTCAATCGCGAGCAGCATATTATCCCCCCGTTAAGCCCCGTTTTTCAGGCCTTTTATCGCCAGCGGCAGCGCCGGCA
>MGNQ01000037.1:11880-18859 GCA_001796865.1 Chloroflexi bacterium RBG_16_56_11 | reverse complement strand
GCCGGCTGCCCCGTGAAGGTACACCCCGAGCGCCGCCGCGTCGAATGGCGGCAGTCCCTGGGCCACCAGCCCGGCGATGCATCCCGCCATGACGTCGCCCGTCCCCGCCGAGGCCAGGCCGGGATTGGCGAACGGGCTCACCCGGCAGCGGCCGTCCGTCGTCGCTACGATCGTATATGCACCCTTGAGGACAATCGTCTGGTGCCATTCGGCCGCGTACCGGCGGGCTATGCCCAGCCTGTCCGACTGTATCTCGTCGATGCTCAGCCCGCAGAGGCGGGACATCTCCCCCGGGTGGGGCGTCAGTATGGCATCGTCGGTGAGCCACTGCCACCATTCCGGTATCTGCGGCAGGATATTCAGGGCGTCGGCGTCCAGCACCGGCAGGGGCAGCTCTTTTTCGAATATCAGGGAGCTGATGAACTCCACCGTCGCCGGTTCCTGGCCGAGACCGCAGCCGGTGAGGAAGACATCGTACCGGCTGCTTTGCTGCATGATGACTTCGGCCGCTTCCGGCGAGACCACGCCCGGACGCGTTTCGGGCAGCGGCAGGTAAGTGGCCTCGGTCAGTTTGCCGGCGAGGATTGGTTGCAGGCTGCCGGCCGTGGCCAGTGTGACCAGACCCGCCCCCACCCGCATGGCGCCGCTACAGGCCAGGTACGCCGCCCCGATGTAGTTGCTCGAGCCAGCAGCTACCAGCGCCCGCCCGAAAGTGCCTTTGTTGGCGTTTGCGGCACGCCGGGGCAGCGTCTTTCTCGCCCATTCGGCCGTCATCAGGTCGGTCGTGACCGATTCCGCCAGCGACGGCGGTATGCCGATATCTACTATTTTTAGCTGGCCCGCCCTCTCCGCCCCGGGGAAGTTGAAAAGCCCCAGCTTGGGAAATGCCAGCGTGACGGTCAGGTCGGCGTGGGGACAGGCGGGGTCGACGGCGCCGGTATCGGCGTCCATCCCCGAGGACAGGTCCACGGCGATTATTTTAAAGTCGCGCTTTTCGCGCGCCTGGTTCACTTTTTCCAGCACCTTCTGGAACGTGCCTTCGAGCGGGCGCATCCGTCCCGTCCCCAGCAGGGCGTCGATGACGCCGTCGGCGTTAGCCAGCAGCTCGTCGAGGATTTTCAGGCTTTTATCCTGTACCGCCTCGAGGCAGGTGATGCCCTTCTCCTGGATGAGCGCTAGGTTGGCGTCTTCCGCCGGGCGCGGCGCGCACAGGTAAACGACGGCGTTCGCCCCCCACTCCTGGAGGTAACGCGCCGCCACCAGGCCGTCGCCGCCGTTATTACCCGTTCCGATCAGACAGAGAATGTGTTGGCCGGCGAGTGTACCCAGTAGGTTGCGGGTCTCCCCGGCTACCGCCTTGCCGGCGTTTTCCATCAGGACGCTCACGGGCGTCCCCCGGCGCAGGCACTCCCCGTCGATCGCTCTCATCTCCGCAGCGGTCACGATTTTCATGCCAGTTATCAGTCGCCTCCGTTGGATTGAGTGTAGCAATATTCCGTCCTATGGTCAAGACATATATTCTCTGTCATTGCGAGGAGTCCCGATGAAGTCGGGACGACGTCCCTGCACGCCGAAGTGCGTTACGGTATGCAGGCGTGGCAATCTCGTGGTATTGTATTTGATCCGCTGCAGCGGTATAGGCGACTTAAGCTCAGCCTTTTTTGACATCCTCAATCCGTGCCCGTTAATATTTACTTGAGGCTCTTATGGCGGATTTATCTCAGCGAATAGATACCCTGGCCCAATGGATTCTCGAGTCGGAATACGTGGTGGTCTTCACCGGCGCCGGCATCAGCACTGAGTCCGGGCTGCGCGATTTCCGCGGGCCGGACGGGCTGTGGACGCGCCGCGACAAGGGGCTCTCTACCCCGGAGCAGGACTGGACGGTGGTCCGGCCGAACCCGGGTCACCTGGCCATTGCCGCCCTGCAGGACCTGGGCAAGCTAGCCTTCCTTATCTCCCAGAACGTTGATAACCTCCACCTGAAGTCGGGCGTCCGGCCGGAGCTGCTCGCCGAACTTCACGGTAATCTCACCAAGGTGCGTTGCGTCAAGTGCGATTTCAAGATGGACCGGTTCGAAGACCAGGCGGAGTGCCCGCTCTGCGGCGGCCGGCTGGTGTCGAGCGTCGTCAACTTCGGCCAGTCACTCCCCGCCAAAGACCTGGCGGAGTCTTACCACCATTCCCGGAAATGCGACCTCTTTATCGTCGTCGGCTCCAGCCTGGTTGTTTATCCGGCGGCGGACATGCCCGGGGAAGCCCTGCACGCCGGGGCCCGGCTGGTCATCATTAACCAGGGCGAGACCCCCTACGACGAGCATGCCCACCTGCGTTTTTCCGAGGCCATCGGCGAGGTGCTGCCACCCGCGGTCGCCCGGTTGCAAAAACTAATGAACAGGGCGGGCTAGTCTTCCCGCCATTCGGTTACCCTGCTCGACCATGCCCTGGCGATTACCGCTTCGAGCACCGGCTGGCGCGGGTCGGGAATATCCAGGACCGGCGGCAGGGACGGGACTTCCAGTTTCCCCAGGAAGGGACATTTTTTTTGCAGCGTGAGGATGGTTGTCCGGGCGCCGCCGTAAACAATGTAGTCCAGCGACCCTGTCGCGGGTCCTATCTGCTCGCGGGCGTGACCGCACACTCGCGTCATGAACCTCTCTATCTGTTTATCGCGGTGCCGCTCGAACCGGTGCGCTGACGAACCGCCCTGCCGGTGCCGCCCGTGCACGAGTCCGGTGCCGACCTTGCCGTTGAGCAACTTTTCCCCGCGAAAAACGCCGATGCCGAAAGATCCGAGTCGCACCAGCACTACCGCGATAAGATAGTCGCGACTTATCAGGGAAAGGAGTCCCTCTACATCAATTGAATCGGCGGTCTGTTTTTCCAGTATCGGGAACGGCGGCACGACCACCCATCCCCGTTCTCCCGCCCTGAAGACGGCCAGGCCGGTCCCGGAGCTTGAAATATGTCCGGCTATCTCTCGTCGCACCCGCGTTGACACGGGTATTTCCGCGGCGATGCTTTCCGTCGGGCTTGTCCCGCCGAACGGTGGTAGATAGATGGAAAAAGCCGGTTTACCCGGCTCGCCGGATATCCCTTTCAGGAGCTCCAGAGTTTTTACCCGCCCCGGGGAGTACCGCTTGAATACGGGTGTCATGCCGGTCACAGCGCCACGACGGTCGCGCCGTCGCCGCCCTCGTTGCGTTCGCCGGGCCGGAAGGACTTTACCAGCGGGTGCCTGCCCAGGATTTCCCTGACAATGCTGCGCACCGTCCCGGTGGCGATGCCGTGGACGATGCGGACCCGGGGCAGCCCGGCCCGCACCGCTTCGTCGAGGTAGGCGTCCAGGGCCGTCTCGACCTCGTCGGCGCGCCGGCCGCGCAGGTCGAGTTGCAAGGGCACCGCCCGCGGCGCGGGTTGGACTATCGAAGGCGCGCTTGTCTCCTTTACCGCTGCCGCCTTCACCACACTGTCGATGCCCAGCCTCATCTTCGTCCTCCCGGACTGTACCTCGACCTCCCGCGACTCCTCCAGTATCACCAGGACCGTGCCCGTCAGGCCGGCCTCTTTTATCCGTACCGTGTCGCCGACCTTTATCGCGCCGGAGTCCTCCTCCGCTTTTTCGCCCGGCGCGGGTTTCCAGGCGCCGGTATCCAGCTTTTCGCGCGCCCCGGCCAGCCGGCGCTTCGCCTCCTCGATTCGTGCCGCCGATTTTTCTTTCCTCAGGTCGGCGGCCGCCTGCCGTATCTCCTTGTGCAGCTCCGCCGCTTCTCTCAGGATGGCGTCCCGCGTTTCCCCCCTTACCCTGCGTTCTTCTGTCTTCAGTCGCTCCATTTCTTTTTCCAACCCGACGTTGCGCCGGGAGTAGTCGTCCCTCTCCGCTTTGAGCTCTTTTTCCAGTGAAGCCAGCTTCTGTTTTTCGGCCATCAGGCTGGCCAGCAGGGCTTCCAGCTCCTGGCTGCCCTCCGCCAGCAGGCCGCGAGCCTCTTCGATGATTGCGCCGGGGAGACCCAGCCTGGCGGCCGTCGCCATGGCATTGCTACCGCCCGGCACCCCCACCGTCATCCGGTAGGTCGGCGCCAGCGTGACCGGGTCGAACTCCAGCGAGGCGTTTTTCATCCCCGGCGTGGCATAGGCGAAGGCCTTGAGGTCGCTGAAATGCGTGGTGGCCACCGTCAGCGTTTTCCGCGATAGGAAACGGTGTAAAATCGCCCTGGCCAGCGCCGAGCCTTCGGCGGGGTCGGTGCTCGTCCCCAGCTCGTCAAGCAACACCAGGCTTTTCTCCGTGGCGCTTTTGATAATACGGACGATGTTCCCCATGTGCCAGGAGAAAGTGGACAGCGTCTGCTCGATGCTCTGCTCGTCGCCGATATCCGCGAAAACGCTATCGAAAATGGGTAGACGGCTTTCAGCGGTGGCGGGAATCGGCATACCGGCCTGGGCCATCACGCTGAGCAGCCCGATGCTCTTGAGTGTGACCGTTTTTCCGCCGGTATTCGGCCCGGTGATGACCATGACCGAAAAGTCGCGCCCGAGCTCCAGGGAAAAGGGCACCGCCTTTTCGCCCAGCAGCGGGTGCCGCGCGTTGACCAGTTTGAAATAGCGTGCGCCCGGCCCCGGCTGGATAATCTCCGGCTCGACCGCTTTTATCCGGGCGGCGTAGCGTGCCTTGGCCAACACCAGGTCGAGTCCGGCGGCCACCTCGACGTTTCGGGAGATGTCGTCGCGGTGCGCTCCCACCTCGGCGCTGAGGATGCGCAGGATTTTCTCTATCTCGTGCCGCTCCTCGATGACCAGCTCCCGGAGAGCGTTGCCCAGCCCCACCGTGGCCGTGGGTTCCATGAAGACCGTTGCCCCCGTGTTGGAGATATCGTGGACGATGCCCTTTATCTCGTGGCGGGCCTCGGTCTTGACGAGTATCACGTAGCGCCCTTCCCGCTCCGTGATGATGTCTTCTTGCAACAGCCGCTGGCCCCGCGGCGATCTGACGATTCCCTCCAGGCGCTCCAGTATCTGGGAGCGCGTCTCCCGGAGCTGTTGCCTGATGCTGGCCAGGGCGGGGGAAGCGGTATCGACGACCTCGCCTCCCGGGTCCAGGCACGCGCCGATGTCCTTTTCAATCTGTCGCAGCTCGACTATCCCGGCGGCGATGTCCCAGAGTAAGGGAAAATCCCCGGACAGGCTTTTCAGATACCGGCGCAGCTCGTGGCAGGCGGCCAGGGTCTGCTGGATTTCCAGGAGACCCGGCGGGTCGAGTATCCCTTCCAGGGCGGCCAGGCGTACTTTGTCGCGGACGTCCGCCACCGTCCCGATAGCGAACCCGCGGTCCAGCCCGAGGAGCTGCCGCGCCTCCGCCGTTTGCTTGAGCGCCAGCGTGATACGCTCGAAATCGCAGCCCGGTTCCAGGCTTAACGCCAGCTCGCGGCTGACCGGGAACGAAGTATAGCCGGCCAGTATCTCCCGTATCCGGGGAAACTCGAGCATTTCCAGGCTTTTATGTTCCATGGCTACACCTTTTTATGTTTCCAGCGACCTGACCTGAAGTATATGATAAATACTATCGCCGATGAAACAGTGTCCGCCACCAGCGCCCACCTGACCCCATACACGCCGAGGTTGGCCACTTTTGGCAGCAGCACCGCCAGCGGCACCCTTATCCCCCACATGGTGACGATATCGATGATGAGGGCTATCAGCGTATCGCCCACGCTGTTCATGACGTTCATCATGACCATCATCAGCCCGTTGCACATGTAGCTGACGGTCTGTATTTTCAGGAACGTGCTCGCCAGGCTAATGAGCTCCGGCTCGGTGTTGAAGACGCGGATTATATACTGGGCCCATACCAGCACGACCACGGAGAAAACGAACATGATGCCGGTGAACAGGCCGATAGCTGTCCAGGCCGTTTTTTCGGCCCGCTGTGGCTGCCCCGCCCCCAGGTTCTGGGCTGCCAGTATCCCCGCCGCCGCGCCCAGCCCCATCGCTGGCATGAGGATGAACATGTCTATCCTGGATACGATGTTGTGTCCGGCGATGGCCAGCGTGCCGAAGGGGGCGATAAACCACATGAAAACGATGCTGCCCACGTTCATGTGTATGCCGCCCAGCGAGGCCGGGATGCCTATCTTGACGGTGCGCCAGATAATCCCCCGGTCGAAGCTGAAGCGGCGCAGCGTCAGGCGCAGCCGGGTATGCCCGCCGAACAGTATCCAGAGTCCGAAAGCGCCCCCCAGCCCCTGCGAAATGACCGCGGCCAGGGCCGCCCCCCTCACCCCCAGCTCCGGGAATATCCACAGGCCGAAGATGAGGAACGGGCACAGGGCGATGTGAAAAAGCCTGGTCCCGATGCTTATCTTCATGGGAGTGCGTGCGTCGCCGGACGCCTGCATGATGCTCTGGGCTAGCATCCCGAAAGACATCGTAAACGTTCCGATGAGCTCGATCCGCATGTAGGCCGCCCCGGCGGCGATGACTTCCGGCTCGAGTTCCCACAGGTTTAAAATCGACGTTGCCAGGAACTGGCCTATCGCCGCCATCACCAGGGAAAGTGTGATGCCGATGACGAAGGCCTGCTGGGAAACGTGGTTGGCCTGCTCGTTATCACCCGCCCCCACGAACCGGGCGACCATCGCCCTCAGTCCGGTGAAAAGCCCCATTATCAGGGAGTTAATCAGCATAACCACGATGCTGGAGATGCCCACTCCGGCCATCGCCGCCGAGCCCAGCTTCCCTATCCATATCATGTCGATGAACGGGCCAAGCATCATGATGCTCGTGCTTATCGTCATCGGCCAGGCCAGCGACCACAGGTTGCTGGTGATATTGCCCTTCGTCCAGTCGCGCCTTATCGTGTCTTTTTCGCTTTTTTCCGCGTCTTCATGCGCCAAGGCAGGGGTACCCCTTTCCGGGAAAATGTTACGGACTATCGTCGGTGCTGTTGGCCGCTTCCTGGCCGGTGAGACGGCCCGGATGCCAA
>MGNQ01000037.1:0-11828 GCA_001796865.1 Chloroflexi bacterium RBG_16_56_11 | reverse complement strand
GCCCCTGTCATGATAAGCAGCGCTGCCACCGGGTAACAAAAAATCGTTAAAACGGGGGCGTCAAAGAGGGGTTCACCCTGAAGGGTGCAGCCCCCTTTTAAAACAAATTTTCCCCCTCTCCAAGCAGATGATTTAGAGGGCGTTCCGGCGCCAGGTTTGGAGAGGGGGTTCAGGGGGTGAGGAGTTGCTTTATACCCCCGGTACTTAACATAACTCTAGAAATGAATAAAAGCTGCTCGCCGAACGATTTGTTTTCTTGAAAAAATCGCTTTGTCGCCGGGGTTTCTCTTTACGGACCGGTTGTCCCTAGGCGAATCGATTGCTGTGCATGATGTCCGCCAGCTTCCTCTTCGGCACGTGCCGTACGCCCTTCCCGTCGACATAGATATCCAGGGAAGTGGTCGCTGTCTCGGTCACGGGGGCTTCGTCCGGGTACCCCATCGCGATTACCAGCGCGATGTCGTATTCCTCCGGTATTTTGAGCGCCGGCTTCAGGTTAGCTTCGTTAAACATCAAAATCGGGCAGCTACCCAGCCCCTGTTCCAGCCCGACGAGGATGATGTTCTCCGCCGCCAGGCCTACATCGTATAGCGTTATCCGCCGCCGTGAAGCGTCGCCTTCCAGCGCTTTATTGATGAGGACGATGGTGTACGCTTTGGGCGACTGGTCCGGCCGCGGCCCTCCCTTTTCCGGCGGGAGCTTGGCCGAACCGCCGATATTCTCGAACACGGTTGCCAGGACTTTCGTTTCGTTGACGACGATGTACTCGACTACCTGGTGGTTGCGGCCCGAAGGCGCCAGGCGGGCAGCGTCGATGCATTTCTCCAGGACCTCGTAAGGCACGGGCTTGTCCTGGAACCTTCTTATCGAACGGCGTTTTGTCGCTGCTTCATAAACGTTCACGGTGATTCCTCCTCGGGTTATTGCTTTTCTCCTGCATCCAGTTGCCTTTCCAGCCTGGTCATCATGGCCTTCCAGTGGGTGCCGCGCCAGTAAATGCGGTGGCAGGCAGGGCATTCCACGTACTGCGTTTGCGTCCGGTAAACGTATGGCGGCACGCGGTCGGCCACCTCCTCCCGGGTCCGCGGCGCCAGCGACCGATTACACTCCAGGCAGAGGGTAAAAGGTCGGGCGTTTTCCTTGAGGTCGAAAGTATTCATGAGCTGGCGCATTTGCCGCTCCGGCTCTTCGCTTTCGAGCAGCACCGCTTTGAGGCGGCCGTTTTTCACTTGGCGCCGCTTCATGATTCCCGTGTCGCGTGTCAGTATCACCCGGCCTTCTTCCAGTGCCTGCCTTACCATTTGTGAATCGTCCTGACCGGCGACAAACACGCTATCGTAGCCCAGCATCCGGAGCCACCTGGCCAGTTTGCCCACGTTATGGTCGACGATGAAGCGCCGCCGGTTGCCGCCGCTTTCTCCGCCCATCCCTAAAGCTCTATCTGCATCCCTTCCCGGGCGAACTTTATGGTGGCGTTCAGGGCTTTTCCCACCGCGTTGACCTCGGCTTTTATCGCTTTTTCGTCGATGGGGTTGACGTGCACCAATAA
The DNA here is from genome assembly GCA_001796865.1 of Chloroflexi bacterium RBG_16_56_11. Classification (GTDB taxonomy): domain Bacteria; phylum Chloroflexota; class Dehalococcoidia; order Dehalococcoidales; family RBG-16-60-22; genus RBG-16-56-11. Next base: position 10,279 of record MGNQ01000037.1, on the reverse strand, counting down.
AACTTGCGGGAGGTAGCTCCTGATGCTGCGCAGGTTCTTGAGCTCTTCCTTTAGCAGGTCGGCGGTGAGGTGGCCTGCCTGCAGGGCGAACTCGCGGTGTTTGTTGAGCATCGTGACTTCGGTGACCACCAGGTCGGGTATTACATGGCGCCAGCATTCGGTCAGTCCCGGCCCGGTATCCGATGTATAGAACAGGGACTTGCCCTGCGGGGACGTGACCTGGATGCCGATGGTAGGCGCGGTGTGATTTACCGGCACGGCTACCACGTCATACCCTGATATGTGCTGCACCCTGTTCATCTCCATCTCGTGGAAGCGGACCGATGGCTTGTCCGGTGGGTTTTCCATGAACTTGGGATAGACCGTACCGTTCAGCAGGTGGTTCGATATGGTTTCGAAGACCGGACGCGTCGAAAATATATCGACCGTTTTCCGGAACGTCGCGAAGTTGATGGCCAGGGCCGGTATGTCCCGGATGTGGTCGTAGTGCTGGTGCGAAAGCAGTATTGCCCGGAGCTTTCGCTGCTGGGGAAACGAGAGCGATGAGGTAAGGGCGCCCGCGTCCAGCGCCAGGACGCCATCGATCAGCAGGCTGACACACCCGCTGTGCCGGGATTCCAGATTGTGCGTTCCGAGGAACCTAATCTTCATTTCAACTACCTCTTACCCATATGCCAAAAGGATTGTATTTTGTCTCGCGGTCGTAGGTATCGATGCCCTCGCGGCGTTTCAGCCAGCTCACGATGCCGTAGGTGGCCGGCGTGCACGCTGCTTCTATCGCTACCTTGGAAATCCAGTGGTTGAATATCAGGACAGGCGCGAAGGAAGGGGTGCCGATGAACGCCAGTGTGATGAATATCGACGTGTCCAGGGCCTGCCCCACCACGGTTGAGCCGATTGTCCGACTCCATAGCCAGCGTCCGCCGGTCATTATTTTCATCCTCGCCAGCACGAAGGAGTTGGCAAACTCACCGACGAGGTAGCCCAGGAACGATGCCCCCAGAAGCCTTGGCGTATAGCCCAGGATCCTCTCGTAGGAACTCTGCCCGTCCCAGAAACCGGCCGGGGGCAGCGCCTGACCCACCCAGGCGAAAAACACGAAAATCAGGTTGCAGGCGAAGCCGAGCCAGATGACCCGCCGGGCTACCCGGTAGCCGTAGACCTCGGTGAGTATGTCACCGAAGATGTAGCTCAGGGGAAAAACGAAAATGGCCGCCGGCAGGGTGAAAGTACCGAGGCTGATTATCTTGACAGCGATGACGTTGGCGGCGATAAGGCAGGTTACGAAAACGGCGATGATGATTACGAGCCGGTATGAAATATTCATCATTCAGTCCAGGGTTTATATCCAGCGCCGGCGGCGGAAAAAGATGAGCATAACCGAGGCGATGACTCCCATAACCAGCAGCAGGACAATGAAGGTGACCGGTTTCCCAGCGTCTATACCGCCGGGGAGTACCACGTTCATTCCGTAGAGGCTGGAGATCAGGATAAACGGCAATACGATACTGGAAAAGATGGTCAAAAGACGCGTCACCCGGTTTATCCGATACGTGGCCAGGGTGTAATCGGTGTCCTTAAATACCTCAATTATCTCTTTGGCCTCGTCCAGGGTATCGCATATTTTATTGGTGTGGTCCATGAGGTCGTTATAGTGGGCGGTCACGTCCACCTTGCTGAAACGCTTCAGCTTGTTCTCCATTTCGATGAAAATGGCGCGCGTGGGGAACATGACGCTCCGCTGGGTAATGATGTCCCGGCGCAGGATACTCAGTTCCTTGGCCGCCTCGACCTCCTCGTCGAAGACCACGTCTTCGATATCCTCCATCAGGCTCATGATTTTGTCCAGGACGGGGAAATACGAGTCGACGGCCCGGTCGAGGATGTGATAGAGCAGGAAGCCTGAGCCGTTGCTGAAATATTCTTTACGCGACTCTTCGCTCGTCTGGCAGTCCCGAAAAAGAGCGTCGATAGTCTTAAGCTCTGAAGGGTGGAGCGTGACCAGGTAGTTGTCACCGACGAACGCCGACCACTGCCGCTTGCTGGCGATGCGTGTCTCTTTGTCGTAGACCGGGAAATGGAAGATAAAAAACAGGTATCCCGGGTATATGTCCAGTTTGGGGAGCTGTTTACGGCTGAGGCAGTCGTCCAGGGCCATCTGGTGGAAATGGTATGTCTCGGCCAGGTATTTCGTGTCCGTTTCGGTGGGTGATTCTATGTTGACCCAGGTAAGGTCGCCCCACTGGATTGTCTCGGCGCGCAGGGACTCCTCCGGTAGCGCTTCATGGATGGATTCCTTTTTCCGGCCAAGTATTCTCGCCATCGTTTTACCTTTGATTTCGTGATGTTTATCTATTTTAGCACATTGAATAATATTGATAAATACCCTTTAGGTACTAGATAATGATAAAAAAATGAAATAGTCTGGTAATTCATGACTGGTCAGGTTATGGCGTCACTGGACCGGAAACAAGGAGGGCGGCACCTTTTACGATGCCGCCCGTCAAATTTTCCCCGGATTATTTTACCTACTTCCTCTCGATAATCATCGCCATGCCCTGGCCGCCGCCGATACAGAGGGTTGCCAGGCCGAGCTTGAGATTACGCCGCTTCATTTCGTGGGCCAGCGTCACCAGAATCCTGGCTCCGGTGCAGCCGATGGGATGGCCCAGCGAGACGCCGCCCCCGTGGAGGTTCGTCTTGCTCATGTCGATGTTCAGCTCGCGGACGCAGCCGATGGATTGGGAGGCGAAGGCCTCGTTCAGTTCGATGTACTCGATATCGTTCAGCGTCAGCCCGGCCAAATTGAGGGCCTTCCTGGTCGCGGGCACGACCCCCAGTCCCATGTAGGCCGGGTCGACGCCGCCCGTGGCGTAGGCGCGGATGGTCGCCATCGGCTTCAGTCCCAGTTCCCTCGCCTTTTTCGCCGACATTATGACCAGGGCGGCCCCGGCGTCGGTTATGGCTGAGGCGTTACCGGCCGTCACGCCGCCGTCCGCCTTGAACACCGTCGGGAGCTTGCCCAGGAGCTCCATCGACGTCTCCCTCGGGTGCTCGTCGGTATCGAACGCCTTCGTCTCCCGCTTGACTTTTATTTCCACCGGGACGATTTCTTCTTTGAAGATCCCGTTCTTGATGGCCGCCAGCGCACGGTTGTTGCTCTCTAGCGAGAATTCGTCTTGCTCTTTGCGCGTGATGCCGAACTTCTCGGCAATATTCTCCGAGGTTACGCCCATGTGGTAGTTATAAAATATCTCCCACAGTCCGTCGTGGACCATGCCGTCTATCATCTCGGCGTTGAACATCCTCGCCCCCCACCGCATCCTGGGGACGTAGTAGGGCACGGAGCTCATATTCTCGATTCCCCCGGCCACGACCACCTCGGCGTCCCCGGCCTTAATCGACTGCGCGGCGAGGGCCACGGCCTTCATGCCGGAGGCGCATATCTTGTTAACCGTGAAGGCGTTGATTTCCTTGGGCACGCCGGCGAAGATGGCCGCCTGGCGTGCCGGGTTCTGCCCCTGTCCGGCCTGTATCACGTTACCCATGATGACTTCATCGACGACGACTTCCTGGAGCGAGCTGTCCCAGCTCGAGTATTTCTTCTCCAGGTCGATAAGTCCTTTACCCTTGAGGGCCGTGGGCTCGTAGCTGGTGTCCCCCTTCGGCCTGAGCCCGGCTTTTTTCAGGGCGCCCTGGATAACGATGGCGCCCAGCTTCACCGCCGGGACATCCTGGAGGGCCCCGCCGTAATTGCCGATAGCTGTCCTGACCCCGCTGACGATTACCGCTTCATTCATGAGTCTGCTCCTTTCGTTTTGATAAATACTGGTTGGCCGATTAAAACGTAAATAGACTCGCCCCGCCGCTGACTTCGATGGCTTCGCCGGTGATATAGCTCGATTCCTCGGAGGCCAGGAAAACGACCACGTTGCTGAGCTCCTGGGGAGTCCCCGTGCGCCTCATGGCTATACGCCTGATGATGCGCTCCTGGAACTCCGGGGCTATCTGGTGCCAGCTCCCGCCATCGAATACCCCCAGGACAATGGCGTTAGCGGTAACACCCTTGCGGGCGCCTTCCAGGGCGGCTGTTTTGGTCAGGCCGATAAGCCCGGCCTTGGTGGCGGCGTAGCTGCACTGCCCGGCGCCGCCCATCGTGCCGGCGATTGACGAAATATTGATAATACGGCCCCACCCCCGTTCCATCATGCCCGGCAGGCAGCACTTGATGGTGTTGAACGGGCCGGTGAGGTTCGTGGCCAGGTCGGTCTCCCAGTCCTTGTTGCTCATCTTCGCAATCGTCACCCCCCGCACGATGCCGTAAGCGGCGTTGTTCACCAGGATATCCACAGGCCCGAGCCCCGATTCCACCTTTTTTATCCCGGCCTGGACATCATCGATGTCCGCCACATTCATGGCCAGGGGCATCGCCTGGCGGCCCATTGACCGGATTTCCCCGGCCACCTCTTCGGCTTTTCCCATTTGGCTGCGGCCGGTGATGGCTATCTTGCAGCCGGCCCTGGCCAGCGACAGGCAGTGTGTTTTCCCGAGTCCTCCCGATCCGCCGGTCACCAGGGCGACTTTGCCTTCGATGCTCATCGTGGTTCTCCTTCGGTGTATAGAAATAAAGGTTTGTCAGCTTGGCTGACGGCGAAAACGGGAAAGCCGGTTCTCATTTGTACTCGTAGAAACCTTTGCCCGATTTCCGCCCGAGTTGGCCGGCCTCCACCATCTTCTTTAACGTCTCCGGGGCTAGATACTGGCTATCTCCGGAACGGTTATAAATACTATTGGCGATGAATAGCAGGGTGTCCAGCCCGATGAGGTCAGCCAGCGCCAGCGGACCGAGCGGGTGGTTCAGCCCCAGTGTTATGCCGGTGTCGATATCTTTCCCCGTGGCCGCGCCTGACTCCGCCATGCGGATAGCGTTGAGGACCTGTGGTACCATGAGCCGGTTAACGATGAAGCCGGGCGTGTCCCCGGCCACGATTACGGTCTTGCCCAGTGAGGCGCCGAATTCCCGGCCGGTCTCGAGTGTTACCTCACTGGTAGCGGGGGTCCGGACAATCTCCAGGAGTTTCATCGAGGGCACCGGGTTGAAGAAATGTAGTCCCAGTACCTTCTCCGGGCGTCGCGTCGCTGCGGCTATCTCGGAGACGGGGAGGCAGGATGTATTCGTGGCCAGGATCGCCTGCGTTTGGCAGACCCTGTCCAGCTCGCCGAAGATTTTCTTTTTCACGTCGAGGTCTTCCATTACCGCTTCAATCACCAGGGCGCAGTCGCCGAAATCCCGGTTATCGGTCGTTCCGCGGATGCGGGACATCGCGACATTCTTCTCTCTCGCTGTTATTTTTCCCCTCTGTACACCCCTGTCCAGTGAGCTTCCGATAGCGGTCAGCCCCCTTTGCAGCAGCTTGTCATTGATTTCGGAAACGATTACGGTATACCCCGATTGAGCGCAGACCTGGACGATACCGCTACCCATCTGCCCGCAGCCGATAACACCGACTTTGCCGATTTGTGCTTGAGCTCTCATTGCGTCTGGATTTCTTAAACGGTGGGCGGGGATAACGGGATTTTTATCCGACTCATTTTAACATAGGCCCTGATTAACGTCAAAAAAAGATGGTATTGAAATTCCTATTGTATATTACTTGCACCATTGCAATTATTACAAGTATTTGTTACAATGCTTTGGTAGATAATGATGTTTTTGGTAAAGGAGATTTTATTTTTATCGGATTGATTAGCTAGCCTCTCAGGAGCTAAGGATGATTATCATTATCAGGAGAAAAGAAACTGATTTATGAAATTGTTTGATAAATATACGGGCATTCTGCTGGGTCTGGCCTTGTTCGCCGGGTTGCTGGTCGCGGGAATAAGCTGCACCGGCGAGACGACCACGACAACGTCTTCCCCTACGGCGACCCAGCCACCAGTTACGACCACAACCCCAGCGGTAACGACGACGCCGGCCTCTACTGATGTAGCGCCCCTGCCGGCTAAGGCCAGGTTCCGCGTGGCCACGACCACCAGCCTCTACGATACCGGCCTCTGGGGTTACCTCGAGCCGATGTTCGAAAAGAAGTATGATGTCGAGGTGGATATCCTCTCCCTCGGCAGCGGCGCCGCCTTTGAGTACGGTAAGAGGGGTGATGTGGACGTCGTCACCATCCATGATAAGCCCAACGAGCTTAAGTTCGTCTCCGATAACTTCGGCGTCGAGAGGGTCCCCTTTGCCTACAACTACTTCCTTATCGTCGGGCCGCCCGGCGACCCCGCCGGTATCAAGGGCATGAACCCCGAGGATGCCTTCAAGAAGCTGATGGCTACCGGAGAGGGCACCTTTGTTTCTCGGGGCGATAACTCGGGGACACATTCCATGGAAAAGACTATCTGGACGAATGCCGGTTTTAACTATGCGGACGTTCAGAAGGCCGGCGCCTGGTACGTCGAGAGCGGCCTCGGCATGGGCCCGACCCTTAATCTGGCCAACGAGAAACATGGTTACACTCTGGCCGATATGGCCACCTACGTCGCCTTTAAGGCCAAGTTGAATCTCGTGCCTATCGTCGATAAAGGGAGCCTACTGCTTAACGTCTACTCCGTCATCGCCGTCAACCCGGAAAAGGTCACCGTGGTGAAGAACATTAAAATGGCGAACAACCTGGTGAGCTTCCTCACCTCCCCGGAGATCCAGGAGCTCATCGGCAAGTACGGAGCTAAAGAGTACGGCATCCAGTTGTTCACTCCCTGTGCCGGCAACGAGCCGAAGGGCTAGAGTCTGACCGAAAGTCCCCTCCTCCCCGGTGGAGGGGGGACCGCAAGTCCTGGAGCTAACGTATTTGACTGAGCTATGGAACGGCCTGTTAAAGGCCCTGGAACTAATCGTTACTTTCAATCCCGAGGTGATGGCGATAGCGGGGCTATCTCTGCGTATAGCCGTGACCTCGACGCTGCTGGCCGCCATCATCTGCCTCCCCCTTGGCTCTCTCGTCCACTTCAAGCAGTTCCACGGTAAACGCGTCCTCATCAGCCTGATTCAGACGTTCTACAGCGTGCCCACGGTCACGGTCGGCCTGCTTGTCTTTGTCCTCTTTTCCCGTTCGGGACCGCTGGGAGGCCTCAACCTGCTTTTCACCCCCACCGTCATGATATTAGGGCAAGTGCTCCTGGTATCTCCCATACTGGTTGGGCTGACCGTTTCCGCGCTCAGCGGCGTCGACCGGACCGTGACTGATACGGCCCGGTCCCTCGGTGCCAGCGGCCGGCAGACGGCTTTTCTCATCCTCAAAGAGGCCAGGTTTGCCGTCATGGCCGCCCTGGTCCTGGGGTTCGGGCGGGCTATCTCCGAGGTCGGGCTGGCCCTGATGGTCGGCGGAAATATCAAGGGGTTCACGCGTGTCCTGACCACCGCCATCTCGCTGGAAACATCCAAGGGCGATTGGGAGCTGTCCATGGCGCTGGGCATCATCCTTATCATTATCGCCCTGGTTATTAATGTGGTCTTGAACAGGATACAGCAAAGGAGATGATGTCTTTTATCGAGTTGAGGGATATCCGGCAGCGGCGTGATGGTAGGGATATCCTCGAAAATATTAGTCTGAGCGTGGCGCGCGGCGAGGTGCGGGCGCTCATCGGCCCCACCGGCGCCGGCAAGACCACGCTCCTGCGGCTGGCTGATCTCCTGGACACGCCGACGTCGGGCATGGTGTTCTTCGACGGATGTGACACGAGTGCTTCCGAGTGGGTGCGACTCGAAGCGCGCCGGAGGATGGCGTTCGTTCTCCAGAAGCCGATTGTTTTCAACACCAGCGTTTATGAAAATGTCGCCTCCGGCCTGCGCTGGCGGGGGCAGGGCAGCCGGCATCTCCGCGAGCGCGTGCTCGAGGTCCTGGAGATGGTGCGGCTCGCCGATTATAAAGACCGGAACGCCCGGACGCTCTCGGGTGGCGAGGTGCAGCGGGTGGCCATCGCCAGGGCGATTGCGATAAAGCCCGAGGTGCTTTTACTCGACGAGCCGACCGCCAACCTCGACCCCGTTTCGGCATCGAGGATAGAGGAGTTGATCGAAGGAATAATCAAAAAGCAGTCTCTCACTGTGTTGTTGGCCACCCACGATATGGCCCAGGGGCAGCGCCTCGCCGATAAAATCAGCGTCCTCGTAAACGGGAGGATCGTCCAGACAGGGGGCTTAAGGGAGATATTCTATTCTCCGATGAGCCGCGAGGTGGCTGAGTTCGTCGGTATGGAAAATATTCTCGATGGCATGATTACTTCCTGCGAGGGCGAGCTGGCCGTTATCGACGTTCAGGGCCACACTATCGAGGCAGTCACCGACTGTCATTCCGGCGAGAATGTCTCGGTCCTGATGCGCCCGGAAGATATCACCGTTGCCCTGACCAGGGTATCCAGCAGTGCCCGTAACTCCCTCGCCGGCACGATAACCCGGACGCTCTCGTCCGGTCCGTTCTGCCGCGTCGAGATTGACTGTGGTTTTCCTCTCGTGGCCCTGGTGACAAGAAGGTCCGCCGAGGAAATGGGCCTGGAACCGGGGAAGCGGGTGTACGCCACCTTCAAGGCCGTCAGCCTTCACGTTATCCGCCGCTAGCTCAAGCCTTGGACGCCGCCAGGCAGAGCGGTAAATGCGGCCGGCTCAATTGACAGCCCCGTACATAAATGATATATTTTTCAATACGGCAGCGTAGCTCAGGGGTAGAGCAGGGGACTCATAAGCCCTTGGTCGGCGGTTCAAATCCACCCGCTGCCACCAAGCTTCGACCTCTTATGTGCCTAATATTTGTTTAATAATATTGTTTCAAACCACTAAAAACAGATTCAATAACTTTGTTTAGTAATACTGGGTCTTCAAGTATTTTTTTGTCTTCTGTCCGATGTAATTGCCTTCCAATAAATACCCATTCATGTTCATCGGGATTTTTACGAGCTTCCCTCTGTAACCATTGAACGATCGATGAAGCGTCTACATCCAAAAATTCGATATCTAAAGATTGACTATCATAGAAAGATTCAAATAATCTTCGATTTGAAACCACCTTGTTAACAAAAGACGAAAAGGCTCTAGCAACCTTAGGTGGGTCACCAAATTTAGCACGGTCAAAGTTGAATCCTGCACCTATTCTAACATAAGGCGTTGCCGGATCGTTGTTTGAATACATCCCAATGTTAAACTGCATTTCGTTTCTACCACCCCAATTATATATGTACCAATGACCGGGATAAATATCATTGATTCGTTGATTGAAAGCAGTTCCTAATTGCCTTATGGTTCTTCCATTCATTTTTCTTATATATTGAATATCACTTAAGCAAGATAAACCATTAAGATAATTAATTAATTTTAAAACGACCGGTGTGAATATTCTTATAATATCTGACTTTGGCTTATCCAATTCTTTGAATAATTGATCAGTAATTTTCGGTGGTAATTTGGACATAGAACACCTCCAATAATTTTTCATATATAGTGTATTCCGGAAATAATACAAAGTAAATATGCTTTTGCACCTAAAACTTGTATCACAAAGCTATTGACCTTTCCCTGATTCTCTGTTAGCATCTCGCGCAACTTAGGAAAAAGGAGGATTCGTATGAAAAAAACAGAAATCTCAAGGAAGGAGCCTGGCACTCATAAGCCCTTGGTCGGCGGTTCAAATCCACCCGCTGCCACCAATACACTTAGGAATACCTCAACTGACCAAGGCACTACTAAAAATCTTCAAGCATCCTCACACAAGTGTTCCGACCAAGGGATTCGTCTAAAACAAGCTGTTGAGAGTTTCTTACTGTCCTGTAAGGTAGAAGGTAAATCCTACGGCACCATAGAATGCTATACTGACAAACTCAAAGGCTTTCTGTGGTATAGCAGGAATTATAACTGGCCGGATGATATAGGTGAGATAACTACCAACCATCTAAGGGAATTCCTGGTTTATCTACGGGAAAGTAAACATCGTTTTAATAGTACTTGTCTTCGTACTTTTCAACCGATAAACAATACGACAATTCAGAAGTATTATCGGGCTTTATCCGTGCTGTTTAAGTGGTTAATCAACGAAGAATTACTGGACTACAATCCTCTAGCCAAGATCAAAGTACCTAAAGCCGAGAAGAAGGTAATTATGGCTTTATCTCAGGATGAACTGAGCCAGTTACTAAATACTTTCGGCACTAGCAGCCTGTCCGAGTAATAGCTTCAGTCAAGCGTAATGGGTATAATGGGGGCAAGTCTTAGCGAGGAGGCTCCTATGAGCAAGAC
>MGNQ01000036.1:57149-57766 GCA_001796865.1 Chloroflexi bacterium RBG_16_56_11 | reverse complement strand
AACCCCTATTTTTCAACACCCTGCTAGAACAGTTCGCGATAAGTGGATATTTGCTAACGGGTTTGCTAACGAACTTGGTGGCATGGGGTGCCACAAGACGGCATGAACGCCTTAATTAGTGCCTCGTTTTAGCTACAAAACGGGGCCATATGACAGCCAAAAACACGTGGTGGGACGGCCTGCAAAGGACTGCAAAACCCCTATTCGGCGGTTCGAATCCGCCCGTCGCCTCCAATATTATGCGCCAGCCTCGCCGGTATCCCGTTCCGTCACCTTAACCGTTGTTGTTTTTTCTTCCGACAGGTAAATCAGGTCTCCCCGAATCACCCCGGTGTGCTTATAACCAGCCCAGCCGCACCGGCTTGCGGTAAACCCTCCAGGCATAGACTGCCACCACGATTATCAGGCCGATGGCCAGATAGTAGTTGAAGAAAAAGGTGGCCCGCAGGCCCATGATAAGCGCCGTCAACACCAGGAAAAGACACATACCGGAGAGCCTCTTTCGTCGCGAGCGGAGAGTCGCTATCTGCGGCGCCAGCCCGTCAGGGACCGGCGTATCCGGTTTCACCGACTGCATCAGGACTTCGATGCGCGGCTGCACGGAGAAATGGATATAG
>MGNQ01000036.1:54327-57119 GCA_001796865.1 Chloroflexi bacterium RBG_16_56_11 | reverse complement strand
ACCCACTTCACGATAAGCGCGGGCTCGGTCAGCAGAGGCATGAAACTGTGGCGGGTAACATAGGTTAGCCACAGGCCGCTGCCCGCCATGGTGCCCTGAAAGATGAAGCACCTGACGGCGTTATTGCGGATGATGTTTTCCATGTAGCGGTCGGTGAAGTAACCCAGCGGCGCTCCGAAGCGGGCCCGCTCGTTGACGATAACCAGCATGTAAAACGGTGCCGCCATCAACAGCGTCGATAACAGGTGGACCACCAGCAGGAAAGCTCTCAGCTCCATGACGATACCCTCCTTCCGTTATGTGTTCACGGACCTATTGCAGGTCTTTCTTCTTATCTTCATATTCTTGTTTGCCTATTTCGCCCAGGGCATAGCGCTTTTTCAGTATTTCCAGGGCCCGGTCTGCCTCATCGGAAGCGCCGCAACTGCGTGATGTGGTGACTCCGCGTACCAAGGCGACGATTCCCCAGATAATCAGGCCCCAGAACACTACCATGATTATTGGCATAGACCACCCCCAGCCGTAGCCCCCCGTCATCCCGCCCATCATTCCGTAACCGTATCCCCCCCAGCCCAGCAGTCCCGGCACCAGGGATAAGATGACAAAGGCAGCTAAAATTATGCCTCCGATAATCAGGGCTGTCCTGGTGTTCTTATTCATAGCTTCCTCCCTTCCGGGTTAAGTTTAGACTTCCTCAATCCGAGAAATTTTATGAGCTTAACCGAAAGTGACCACTTTATCTGAATCGGCAATCAGCTTTACCAGGTCGGGCATCGTGGACTTCACGATTACCCCTGCTTCTTGATGTCTCGAGACCATACAGGTGGTACATCCCAGGAGAGCCGCTTCTTTTCCGGTAAATTTCTTCAGAAGGCCGGTAACATCGAACTGCTTATCCCTGATTTTCTCTATCTCGACGCCGCTGCCGAGGAGAAACACACTCACCTTATGGCCGCCGTCAAGCGCGGTGCTTCCCAGCCGCAGAGCGTTCCAGGCCGTTTCGGGATTGTTGGTATTTATCATGATTCCTAGCTTCATTTATCTTCTCCCGTGGCCGAAGTTTTATGTCCGGCGGTTTTATTTAACGTTAACCTCAAGTAACGCCGCGTCCTGCCTGATTTGTTCGAATAGCATTTCTCGCATCATGTCGAAACACCGGATAAGTTTGTGATTCGCTATTCGGTAGTAGACCATGTTGCCATTTTTCCGTGTTACCAGTATCCGGCGCTCCTTCATCATTGAAAGGTGCTGCGATAAGTTCCCCACGGTCAGGCCCAGCTTCTGCGCGAGTTCGGTGACGGACATTTCACCGTCCCGTAATACGTTTATCACCTCGAGCCTTTTAGGGTGAGAAAACACCTGGCACATCTCCGCGTGATAGGCATAAATCTGGTCTTCCACATTGACCTCCTGCTTGGGTAATCAAGAAATATATAGATTACTAAAATACTATAATACTATAATATTCTGGTCGTTGTCAATAGTGTTCTATCGATTTTGAAAAGAGGTTATGTTGTCAGGCAGGAATATTGAAGCGGACTAAAAGCGGAAAGTCGGCGGTATCGTGAAGCGGATGAAGAGAGAGACGGCCTAATCAATCCTGTTGCCCGAATCACTCCTTTCTCCTGAAAAACTAAAAACGGGTCGTCAAATTTGACGACCCGCCCCGCTCTCACCCCGTTGCCTCAGGAAAGAAACGGCTCCATCTCGTCCTCGTAGACGACTATCTCTTTCCTTTTCTCGTCCACCAGGACATTATAAATGAAAAAGATCTGCTCCGTGCGCGGGCTTATCCAGTAATAGTTGGACACCTCACCCAACTTGCCGGCGTAACGGTTGACGTCGTATTCTCGCTGCGTCAGGCCCTTTTCGCTGATAGGCTTGATAACGACCTTCTGCCCGACGACGTACCTGGGTCTCATGGCGTTGTCCTGCACGGTCATTTGCGAATAATAATACGAAACGAAGTATTTTGTCAATACCTTTTCAACTGCCTCCGCCGTTTTTTCTTTGTAACCGCCCGGCGTTGACAGTTCCTGATTCAAGGATTTATCATGGAATTGTCCCTACTGGTCAATCGGGAATAGCTTGTTGCCGCGGATTTGCGCGAATATGGATGGTAGCGGCTTGTTCTTGCGCCTGAAAAATAGCTTGAGAAGAAAGCGGAAAATCCCTCAGGATAGGGTCTTTACCGCCATATCGGACATCAACGAGGTCCTCTCGCTGTCCAACAAGACCCGCGGTTTCCTCGATATGGCCCTGGACACCGTCTCCGAGGCCCTCAAGGCCGAGTGCTGCTGGGTGCAGACGCTTAATTCCGGGGGCCAGCCACTGCGTATGGCCGCCCGGCGCGGCTTCGCCCCGGATATGGAGGTGGAAATCGCCTCGATGGGCCCCGACCATACTTTTAATGAGAGGATTATCGGCCTGGGCGAGAAGATTGTCATCCCGGATTTATTTCATGACGGGGCTTATGGCCTGTCGTCTTTCCGCGATGCCGGCTACCGGTGGCTTGTCGCCGTCCCCCTCATGACCTACCGCGTCCATGGCCTCCTCGGCCTGGCTTCGCGCGAGAAAAAACACCTGAAAAAAGAGACAGCCGAGCTCGCTCTGGTGCTGGCCGGTCTGATTGGCAATGCCATCAACAAGGCCGAGTTGAACCGGTTGACCCCGGCCCCGCCCGTAATCGAGAGCGTGGGGAGGGAAATCCCCCGGCCCGGAGACCCGCCGCCGACCCCGTCGGCTATCAAGAGTGCCAGTAAGTACACCGTCCCGGCTGGAGACAGGCCTGC
>MGNQ01000036.1:44239-54297 GCA_001796865.1 Chloroflexi bacterium RBG_16_56_11 | reverse complement strand
TGAAGCCGCCCCCGGACGCGACGCCGCCCCCCGAGCCCCCTGCTGATAGCTATAACCGCCACGCCCGTGAAATGGAAAATTTCCGCCGGTCACACCATCGGGCGGGAATCCCGCCGGGCTAGCCGCGGTTACGCCTTCGACGCTGGATGACGCCGAGTACCGTCATGGTGCTGACGCCCGCCACCGCCACCGCCGCCGCCAGGTCCCCCTGCCACCGCGTCGTTTTCGTTTCGTCGGCCGCGGTGATGGACGGTATGGTGACCGGCCCTTCTCCCGGTGAGGCCGGAGTTTCCGTTTTCTCGCCTGGAAGCGCCGTCCCGGGCGGGATGGCCTTTTGTTCGCCTTCTTTCTCGCCCGGTAGCGTGGTCGCCGGTGCTGTTGATTGGGGCGATGACGGTCCGGCCAGTATGGCGAATGGCGCCGAGTTATATATAGCCCCCGTCACCGACCACGGTTTCTGGATGCTCGCGGCTTCTTCCGTCGTCCTCCAGCCGCCGTCTGCCTCCAGGAAAGCTATGCCGATGGATTTAGCGCCTTCCGGGATTTGGCCGGGGTCGTATGTAATCATTAACTTCATGGGCCGGCTGAACGATATCGGAGTTAGGAGGGAATCAACCGTGTAGCCGATTACTTCACAGACCATGCCAATCACCGCGCTGCCTTCCGGCGGTGTCATGTTCCCGCTATAGGCCCGCATCTCAATCCCGCTGATATCGCTGGCGTCGAGCCCCCGGATAATCGTCCCGGCCTCTATCACGACCCGGTATTTCTTGCCGGCGTCGGCTACTGCCACCGCCTCGAGGAACTCGCCGGAGTTGCCCAGGTCAGCTATGGCTACTGTGCCCATGATATCTATTTTCATCTGGCGGGTCAGCGGGGCGGGCACAGGCATGCTTCCGGGACCGGGCTCTCCTCCCTCCTCCTCTTCATCTTCGGGCAGGGGTTCGGTTAGCCAGTAGTTTATCGAGAAAGTAAGGCTGTCCCCCTGGGCGTCGTTTTGCGGCACCCCGGTATCGGGGAATGACCATTCCCACACTGCCGTGGCGGTCGCCCCTGCTGCCAGTGGCAGACGGATGAAACGCTGGCCGGGGGCGCTCTGGGGAAAGTCATTGACTGTCGCCGGAAGGATGACGTTGGTCGTGAGCCCGGCGCTGCTGACGGAGAGCTTGACGTGGTTCCCCAGTTCGCCCGGCTCGCCGGTATTGCCGCTCTCTGCCTCCGGGTTGACGCCTTCGGTGTTGCTGATATCGCTTATCCAGATATAGACGATGCCGCTCATCCCACCGATGTTGTGCAGCTCGATGGTTTTCGTGCCGCTGTCGCCCGGTTTCACGACGGAGATGTTCCAGGCGCTGCTGCCGGCGGCGTCCAGCTCCAGGTCTATGGGAGCCTCAGCCTGAGCTGGCGTCACTAGTAACTCGAGCAATACCGACGCCATTATCAGAGCTAGCGTTACTCTTACGGTGTTCTTAGTAAATTTACAAACTTGCATGGGTTCTCTCAACTGGCACCATATTATATGGTATCAGTCGCCCGATTAGCGTTTGTGTTTGCCTCCTTTAACTAAGGGGCCGGCTTGACGGGCACAGCCACAATTGCCCACTCGGTATCGGTCGTCCAGCTCCAGGACATGGTTACCGTTGCAGCCCCAGCCTCTGTGCTTGCGGCACCTTTTGCGTATGATGGCGACAGGACTTGCCACTGTTGTGTCTGGTTCGCACCCGGGGTCATATCGCTGGTAACATCCTTGTTGTCCTGACCTGTAGCATCAAAAACAAGCTCGTCTGTAGAGGAACTGACATTAACCGTTGCGAGTTGTGAGTCGCCGTTTGCCGTTACCGCGGTTCCTAGCGGAGTGGTCTGGTTAACACCTGTGAAAGTGATAACACCAACAACACACCCGTAATTGTGTTCTCCGGCCCACGTGACAACAACGTTGTATGTTCCGGAAGTGGGTGCGACGAGTTTCCAGATTTCTGTTATTATCCCGTTGCCGCCGTTTGAGTCTCTGCCTACATATTGTGCCGGCTGCCCATTATAAGTAACCGAACTCACATTGTAAAGAGTGCCACCTTTAGCGTAGGTGCTAATCAACATGAGGCGGTTGTTTCCGCTTCCTGTATTATGAGGAACCGTTAGTTGAGTTACGTCATCGTCTGTCCCGGTGCTCACGGCATCAATCTGAATCCAGCTCGTGGCGATGACTAGGGCATTGTCAGTCGAGGTCTCTTGGTCAATGAAAGAGCTCTGGGTTACCCCGAAGCTGCCGGCCAGGAGAACGGCTACAAGGCCGGCAAGCAAAATAATTTGCGTTCTTTTCATCTCACACCAATGTGAATGCCTCATTGGTTCAAAGTAAAGGTCATGGTTAGCGTAATGCCATCAGCCTTAAAATCGGTGCCGGTGTCGCTTCTGAGCTGCACGGTGATTTCAAAATTCTTCGTACTCGAAACATTTAGGCCGCTTAGGCCGCTCAGCGCGGCATTTGCCAGGTCATAGACATCCTTATAGCCATTACTGTTGGCATCGCTCACGCTACCGAGGAGGCTAGAGCCACCATAGTTGAGGGTAGTCACCTCCATCGTGCCGGCTGTATCGTTAGCATTCTTATTAACAGAGTTAGGGTTGCCGTCGTTCTCAACATAGGAAAAAGCGATGTCCAGGCTAGAACCATTTATGCTGCCGGCGTTCCTTAGCTGGATGGTGGAGGGGCCGATGGTATTACCCGGCAGCATACTGGTGGCATACAAGGTTTGACTTACTCCGTCGATATCGTTGGTCTTCAGGTCCAGCGCACCGACGGCGGCCTGGTTCCCGCTCGCGTCCTCCGTATCGACGAGCGAGCTTCTGGTCACGCCGATGTGCCCGGCGATAATCACCAGCGCCACGCTCACCGGCAGGACCAGCCATGCGGGCGAGATTTTCCCTGTCTTTTTATATCCGGTATCGTCGTTCGGTTTCATTCCCGGTCAGAACCCGCCAGATATTTATCATCTCCCTGATGATTATTAGCCCGCCGGGTACGCACAGGGTCAGCAGCAGCCCCAACCGGGTCTGGACGAACCCCGCCACGTACCCGAGATAAGGCAGGTGAAAGCAGACCTTCCCCACTACCTTATCCTCCGTGACCGCGAACGGGTCCGCTTCCTCATTCGCATCGCCCCGGGTGCGGAACGTATACGGGGGTCCGCCTCCTTTCATCGTCACCCGGTGGCTCGTCAGCGCGTCGTTAACCGGCGAGCGGAATGTGATGATATCCCCCGCCGCTATTTGCTCCGGCCCTACCGGGCGGGTTATCACCACCCCTCCCGTCTTTAGCGCCGGGTCCATGCTTCCGGAGGAAACGGTATCCACTCTCCAGCCAAACCGGGGCGCCATGAACACGAGCGCGGCGGCTGACATCAGCAACAGCACGATTAGCATGCCGGAAAATTCGATAAACTTCTTCCCCATAGGTCTCGCTGTTGGCCTGTTCGTACGGAGTCCCGGCCGGACGGGCCGGGACTCCATGACCGCACGTCGCCAGTCTTGCCGGCGGTTGTAGCCGGGTTGCCGGCCGGACTAGTCGGCCGTCTGGTCGAGCTCGACGGTGAAGACGAGTGTCGCGCTGTCGCCCTGGATGGTATTATTGGCCGAAGTCGGCAGGTTGTACAGGAGGGCGATGTATTTGACGCTCGCCGCGTTCAAGGCCTCGTCAAGGTCGTAGGAAGCGGCGATGCTGCCCAGCACACCCGTGACCCCCGGGTCAGCCTGGCCGATGGCCGCCACCGGGTAGATGCTCTCCTCGGTCAGCGTGCCCCCGCCGCCCCCGACCGTCCCGTCGTTGTCGGCGTCGAGCCATACCTGCACCAGGAGGTTGGCGCCCAGTTCGCCTCCGCCCGTCAGGTCGGAGGTGTCAGCGTCGATGGACGCCTCGGCTTCGTTGGTCGCCGCGTTATAGTTCTCCGCGTTCGTCACGGCGACGCTCGAAAGGTCGAGGTAGCCGTTCAGCGTGCCGTTATTGGTGATTGTCAGGCGTGCCCCGCCGCCGCTGCTGCCCGGGGCCAGCGCGCTGAATACCCAGGTCGCCGTCTCGCTCTCGTTGCCATTTTCTGAGGCGTCGGTCAGGTCGAGGTTCAATGACCCGGCCGTGAACACGTTGCCCGTGCTCGTCTCCGTGTCGTTGAAATAGGCGTAGACTCCCCCGCCTATCAGGGCGCCTACCAGGGCGATAGTCATCAGACTCATCAATATCCTGTTCATGCATTACCTCCCTTGATGATGTCCTTAAAACGCTTCGCAAGCGCTGATTACGCCATGATAGACCGGTATTGGTTCCGGTATTATCAATAAGGTTACCAATGCCACTTTGAGGCCTTGGAACCACCTTCGAGCTTGGTATCTCGATGCATACATATTACTTTATCTCCTGTATTACATAATGGATATTACCCCGTATTTATAATGGGGATAACCCTGATTTTTAGGATTTCTTTAGCATGGAATCGCTCGTGGACCGGGATTTTTACGATTTCCATTTGCGTCTGCCGGCGACTTCTCGTTTCCCACCCGACCCGGGCCCGTCGGAGAGCGGGACCTCCCCGTCATTGCCGGGAGCGTGGCTTTTGAAACGGGGTGTTTAAGAAGGGGGTCTGCATCCTTCTTACATTTATAGCCCTCTCTCCTTTCAAAGAGAAAGGGCGGGGGTTGGGGTTGAAAACCCATCTTGACACCCCCCATGTAAGCACTTACAATTACTCAGGTAATGCCGGGATGGCGGAATGGCAGACGCAGCGGACTTAAAATCCGCCGGAGCAATCCATGTGGGTTCGACTCCCTCTCCCGGCAGACTTTAGGAGACAGGCTATGCCCTGGTTGGTGATTTTGGTTGGCTATCTCCTCGGCTCCGTCCCGACCGCTTACATTGCCGGGCGCGTCGTCCGGGGAAAGGATATCCGACTCATCGGCGACCGCAACGCCGGCGCCGCCAACGCTTACCGGGAGCTCGGGCCCCTGGCCGGGATTACCGTCGGCTTGCTCGATGCCGCCAAGGGTATCCTGGCTATCCTTATCGCCCGGGCCGGCGATATGCCGCAGGCGGTGGTCCTGCTCGCCGGCCTGGCCACTGTCATCGGCCACAACTGGCCGGTCTTCCTCGGCTTCCGCGGCGGGCGTGGTGTCAGCACGACCCTCGGCATTATGCTCGTGCTGGTGACCTTGCCGCTCCTTATCCTCGCGTTGCCCACCCTGCTGATTCTTTTCGTCAGGAAGAACGTAACCCCGGCCATGGCCTTCCTTTTTATCGCGCTGCCCCTCGTGGAATGGTGGCGGGGTGTCCCCCCGCTGCTCATCGCTTACGGCGTGCTCCTCCCCGCGCTGGTAGGTATCACGCACTTTTTCCGGGTCGGCGGGAGGGCCGTCCGGCACGCCTGAGCCATCCGCAGACCGTCCTCTCTCCCCGGAGAGACATAGATTTGAAGGAAAAATGCCCTGAAATGAACTTCGGCCTGTTATTATGTGTGTCCTGCTGCCCTTAGAAAATCATGTTCAGCAGCCAGAAAAAGAAGTATCCCAGCCCGGCGCATACGGGGAAGGTCAGTATCCACGCAATGATAATGTTCCCCGCCATCCCCCACCTCACCGCCGAAAAACGCGATGTTGTCCCCACCCCCACGATTGACGATGTCACTGTGTGCGTCGTGCTCAACGGTATCCCGAAAGTCGAAGCCAGCAGGATAGCTATCGCCCCGGCGCTCTGGGCCGCGAAACCGTTGACCGGCTCCCGCCGCGTCAGCTTGAAGCCGATGGTCTTGATGATCCGCCACCCCCCGGACGCCGTCCCCGCGGCCATTACCCCTCCGCACAAGAACATCACCCACAACGGCACGGCAAACTCCGCCATCGTCCCGCCCAGCACCAGCGCCAGCGCGAAAGCCCCCATGAACTTCTGGCCGTCGTTGCTGCCGTGGCTGAACGCCACGAAGGCGGTGGACAGTATCTGGAGTTTGCTGAACGTGCTGCGTATCGTCGCCAGCCTGGTCCTCCGGAAAATCCAGTACAGGGCTGTCATGATTATCACGCTCAGGAGAAACCCGAGGATGGTGGAGATGCCCAGCCCGATGATAACCTTCCGCCACCCCGCCCACAGCAGCACCGAGGGACCCGCCGCCGCCAGCCCCGCCCCGGTCAGACCGGCAATAAGCTCGTGGCTCTCGCTCGTCGGGATTCCGTAAAGCGCCGTTAGCGAGCTCCACAGGACTATCGTCAACATCGCCGCCGCCACCACGTGCAGGTCGATGAACTCCGGCTTGACGATTCCCGTCCCGATGGTTGTCGCCACGGCCGTGCCGGTCACCACCGCCCCCACGAGATTCAATACCGCCGCCATGGTTACTGCTATCCCCGGCGAAAGCACGCGCGTCGAGACCGCCGCCGCAATCGCGTTCGGGGCGTCCGTCCAGCCGTTGACGAACTCGGCCGCCAGCACCAGCGCGAGCGTCAATACCAGCAGGGTGCTGACATCAGGCATTCTTCAAGGCTACCCCTTCGAGGACGTCGGCCACGTCCTCGCACCTGTCCGTGGCGCTCTCCATGTGCTCATAAATCTCGCGCCACTTGATTATCTGGGCGATATCCGACGAATTATCGAAAAGCTCCCCGATGGCTGCACGGTACACCCGGTCGGCCATGTTCTCCAGCCGGTTTATCTCCACGCACCGCTCCAGCATCTGCTTGAACTCGGTCTTCCGCCGCAGCCCGCAGATCGCTTTGTTCACTTCCCCTGTGGCCTGGACGATAATATCGGCCAGCTCCTTGGCGCGGTTCGTCGGACTGGCTACCTTGTAGATGAACATCGCGTCCGCCGCCGAATGGATGAAGTCCAGGACGTCGTCCATGGTATGCGCCATCAGGGCGATGTCCTCCCGGTCGAACGGCGTCACGAAAGTCCGGTGTAGTAGTGACATTATCTGGTGCGTGATGGTATCGCCCCGGTGCTCCAGCTCCGTAATTTCCGCCACCCGGCTGTCGATGAACTGCCAGGAGTCGATCATCCCCTTCAGCTCCTGGGCCGCCTTCAGCGTATTTTCGGTGCTCTCCTCGAAAAGGTCGAAAAACTTTTGCTCCCTGGGCATTAAAGACAGTCTTACCATAGCCGATTCTCCTTTGCTGGGGATGATGCCGGATGAATAGCTGCGACCAGCCGGGCCGGGATAACTGAAAAAGACAGGGCTGGAAACCACTGAACGTCGTCGCCCGTGCCGGGAAATGGTGTCCGCCCGGGTCGCCCGGGCCGGGGTGTAACGCCTTTACCGGATACTTGGTTTCTCAAGCCAACATGAGTTTATTAGAGAATACTCGCCGTTGTCAACCGCCGGAGAAAAGGCGTTTACGCTTTTGTCCCGCCGGTCATGCTGAAAGAGTCCCGGCGCAATCGGGACGACGCGGCTATCTCTGTTTATGTTGTCATTCCCGCCAAAGCGGGAATCCGGTCAGGCTGTGCCGTCTCTCGCTTCCGGCGGGGCTTTTTTCTGCCGCAACTCTTTTATCCTCTCGGCTATCTGCTGCTCGAAGCCCAGCTTGCCCGGTGTGTAAAACTGCCGGCCCTTCAGAGAATCGGGCAGGTGCTGCTGCTCCACGAAATGCCCCGGGTAATCGTGGGCGTACTTGTAGTCCTTCCCGTAGCCGAGCTCCTGCATCAGGGGCGTCACCGGATTGCGGATGTTCAGGGGGACGGACTCGCTGGAGCCGCGCTTGATTTCTTCCCGGGCGTGGCTGTACGCCTCGTAAAGTGAGTTGCTCTTGGGGGCGGTGGCCAGGTAGACCGCCGCCTCGGCCAGGGCCAGGTTGCCCTCCGGCATCCCGATGAAGTGGACCGCCTGCTGAGCGGCCATGGCCACCACCAGCGCCTGCGGGTCCGCCAGTCCGACGTCCTCCGAGGCGAAGCGTACCATGCGCCGGGCGATGTACAGCGGGTCTTCCCCGGCCTCCAGCATCACCGCCAGCCAGTAGATGGACGCGTCCGCGTCCGAGTCCCGCATCGATTTATGCAGCGCCGAAATCAGGTCGTAGTGCTGGTCGCCCGCCCGGTCGTAGAGCACCGCGCGTCGCTGGAGGGCGTCCTCGATGACCGCCAGGGTTACGAACCGCCGGCTTTCGGCGTCAGGCGGGGTGCTCTGGGCGGCCGTCTCCAGCGTGTTCAGGGCTATCCGCGCGTCGTGGTTGGACATGGCGATGAGATGGGACATGGCCTCCGGTGTCACCTCGGCGTTGAGGTCGCCGATGCCCTGGAACTTGTCCCGCAGCGCCCGCATGATGAGCACCTGGATTTCGTCCTCGGTCAGGGGCTTCATCGTCATGACCCGGGCGCGGGAAAGGAGGGGCGAGGTCACCTCGAAGGACGGATTTTCCGTGGTCGCGCCGATGAGGATGACGGTGCCGTCTTCGACATACGGCAGGACGGCGTCCTGCTGCGTCTTGTTGAAGCGGTGTATCTCGTCGATGAACAGGATTGTCCTCTGCAGGTGGACCTTGCGGCGCTCCCCCGCCTGCTGGACTATCCGCCGCAGGTCGTTGACGCTGGCGCTGACGGCGCTGACCGGGGCGAAGGATGCGCCGGTCGTATTGGCGATGATGAACGCCAGTGTCGTCTTGCCGCAGCCCGGCGGCCCCCAGAGAATCATGGACGGAATGCGGTCGGACTCGATGGCGCGGCGTAAGACACGGCCCTTGCCGATGAGGTGTTCCTGTCCCACGAAGGTATGCAGGCTGTTGGGACGCATCCTGGTGGCCAGCGGCACACTCTGTATCGGTGCCTCCCCGGCCGGCTTCTCCGGCGGTTTTTCAGGCTCTTTTTCGAACATATCCATGCTCATCGCCCACCTCCCGGGTCTTCCCGAGACGCTTAAAGTATATGATTTCGGGGTCACCTTCATCAAGGTTTTCGATATAACCGCTCCTGACGAAGCCGCAGGCCTCGTACGTCTTCTGAGCGGGGACATTCGATTCGTTGGCGGAGGTAAAAAGCTTACGGGTCGGGCAGCCCGACTCCATCCGGCGGATTAACGCCGTGGCGATGCCCCTCCGCCGCCATTCCGGGTGGACCACCAGTAGCCCGATGAATCCTTGCCCGTAGAATGTCTGCTCGAGGATTCCGAACCCGGTTACCGTATCCCCGTCCCTGGCCACCAGGCACCGGCCGTTCGCTACGGAATCGGCCAGGAAGGCCTTCCGGCTATCGCTGCCAAACGTCATCCGGTCGATTGCCTGTATCTGCCCCAGGTCAGTATTTGCCGCCTTTTCGATGGATATCGCCATTACCAACGTTTACCCCGCGGTAGAAATGCCATGAGATTATTCCAGGGACTTCAATATATCCTGCAGCAGGTAAACGAAGAAGTCCAGTACGGCCTGGTCGGCTGTCTCGCTGCTCATAATAGCCTGAAAGCTATCCGTAAGACCGGCGTCACCGATGGCTTTGACTTTGTCCAGCAGTCCCAGAAACAAATTAAAAGCTTCTGCTCCGGTGAAGTCGCTCAGCTCGCCGGTCATCGCCGGAATAAATATCGAGTTAAGGACTTCCATCTCGGCTCTGGCCCTGGCTGAATTCTTTTTCAAGGTCTCGAGCTCGCTATCTTTGGCCGCAAGCTCGGCCGTCTTGGTGGATAACTGCGTCTGAAGGTTCTGGTTTTCCGCCCGGGCGGCGGTCAGGTCGGCGCTCACTTTGTCATATTCGTCCTGTGACACCCCGCCGCCGCACGAGGCTGCTAACAGCAGTATTGAGATTAGTGCCAGCCCGATTCCGATAGCCTTTTTCATGTTTTTATTTCCCTCCTTTTCTCCCGCTCACCCTGAGCTTGTCGAAGGGCGCCCCCTTTGATTCCGCTTTTCTTGTCATTTCGAGCGCAGCGAAGCAATCCGTAAGACCTCACCTCCACCCAACCTCAACTTACCATAACTCTATACACAATTCACGCTTGCCCGGCCTCGAATTGCTTAAAAACAATTTGGTCTTATCGCACCCTCAAAGTTTGGTTATTGTATCTTGTATCTTGGTTATTCTCACTTATACCTCTTCACCT
>MGNQ01000036.1:34458-44214 GCA_001796865.1 Chloroflexi bacterium RBG_16_56_11 | reverse complement strand
ATGCCCGCCTTCTGGCAGCAGACATCTATCTGGCGCTCCACCGTATCTACGCCCTCCAGGTCCGGCAGCAGCAGGCCGCGCCGCCACCCACACTCGACAATCACCCCGTACTTCTTCGGGTCGAGCTCACCGGCGTCCTTGACCGGTTCGGGGCTGGTGAGTACGTCCACGCTGTAGTCGAGGTTCTTGAGCTCTTCCGGCCTGACAGGATTGAAGCGGGGGTCCTGCGTGGCCGAGCTGATGGCGTTGGTGATGATTTCCGCCGCGACATTCTTCTGCTGCGGCTCGAACGTGCCGATACAGCCCCGCAGGGCGCCTTTCTTGTGGATGGACACGAAGACCCCGGCCTTCTTCTTCATCTCCGGGGTCAGCGGGGACGGGCACGAAATGATTTTCCTTTTGCCAACGTACGTCTCGACGGTCGCTTTAGCCAGTTCTACCAGCGGATGCATATCAACCTCCCTTGAAGATAACTCCGGCGTAACCGACCACGGCGTCGCGGTCGCCGGTGACATCGCCGCTGGTCTGGTATTTCACCAGCTCCGCCCTGGTTACGCCCAGTTCCCGGGCGGCGGCCATGAGGCAGACCACCGGGCCGTAAGCGCACATGGAGATACGGAGATTTTTATACCGCCGGGTAAGCTCGTCCTCGTCCAGGGCAACCATGGCCTCCACCGCTTTCAAATCCTTCTCTTTGGCGACCGCGTGCGGCTCGTAGTGGGTCATATCCCCGCTGGCCAGGATTACCACCTCCCGGCCGAGTTCACGGATCGACCTGGCGATATCTCGTCCTATCTGCCGGTATATTGGGGCGTCCGCCCCGATGAGTATCAGCGGTACTATCTTCACGTCCGACTTAAAATATTGCAGGAACGGCAGTTGCACCTCGACCGCATGTTCTTCCCGGTGCGCTTCGTAGTCTTCCTCGGCATACTCGGACACGTCGATTATCTTTCTGGCCAGCTCAGTGTCGGTTTCCACCTCACCGAGTGGTGTCCGCCAGGTGCCCTCCGGCATGACACTGAACGGCTTGCCCAGGCCGCTGTGGGACGGACCGATAATGATAAAGGTGTCCTTGAACTTAATCCGCGAGACCGTAGCTCCGGTGACCGCCCCGGAATACTGGTAGCCGGCGTGGGGCACCAGCAGGCCGATAACATCCTCTCTGGACGCCTTTTTATCGACATATCCGGCGATGGTAGCGCGGAGTTCGGCGGCCGAAGCCGGGTAGAAGTAACCGGCCACGTAAGGATTCCTTTTCATTCGGTTCCCTCCTTCAGGGCGAGTCTTCGGGATAAGTCCTTCGCGCCCGCTACCTGAAATTCAGCTCGGCGCCGCAGAACCGGCACTTCGAACCGTCGAGCCCGGTTATTTCTGTCTGGTAGCCGTGCCTCTTGACGACAGTCTTACCGCAGGCATAACACCGCGTACTCTCGCTGTCGTGACCCGGGATGTTCCCCGCGTAAATAAACTTCAGCCCGGCCTGCTGGCCTATCTCAACGGCCCACTCGATAGTGGCTATCGGGGTCGGCGGCAGGTGCGTCAGGCGATGATGAGGGTAAAATCGGGTCACGTGCCATGGCGTAAGTTCGCCCAGCTCGTTTTTTATCCACCCGGCAATGCCCCGGAGCTGGGCTTCGTCATCGTTCATGGTAGGGATGATGTTCGTGACCACCTCGATGTGCATGCTCCACTTGTTTTTAGCTCTGGCCGTGACGTCGAGGATTTCCCGCCAATGCGGGACTCCGGCAAGTGTTTTGTAAAATTCGTCGGTGAACCCTTTGATATCGACTCTCCAGGCGTCCAGATAAGGCCCGATGGTATCCAGCGTCTCGGGCGTGGCGTACCCGTTGGTGACATATACAGTGTAAAGGTTTTTCTCTCGGGCCAGCCTGGCCGATTCTAGGGTGTGCTCAAACCAGATAGCGGGCTCGTTATACGTCCAGGCCATCCCCTGGCAACGGGATTGTTCGGCCAGCTTTATTGACGCTGCGGGCAGGAGCTCGCGGCAGCCGTGCAACAGCGAGTCGCTATTGGCTGTGGAGATTTCCCAGTTCTGGCAGTGCTTACACTGGAAGTTACAGCCCAGGGTACCGAGGGAGAAACAAAGCGTACCGGGGTGGAAGTGGAACAGCGGTTTTTTTTCGATGGGGTCGGCGGCCAGCGAGGAGACTTTGCCGTAGTTCAGTGAGAAGAGCTTGCCGCCCTGGTTCTGGTACATCCCACAAGCGCCGAGTTTATCCACGTTAATCCGGCAGCGCCACTGGCAGGTGTAACATCCTGCCCTTCCCCCCTCCAGCTTTTCGTAAAGTGCCGCCTCGTGCATGGCCGTTTTCTCCCGCAACTCTAAATTATACCACCCGGTCAAGACCGATTACACTAAGTTGTGAAAGACTGGAAAGGGCGGTGATTGTTGCGGGGCTATGTCCCGATGTGGAATAGCTTGTTAAAATCGATGGGCATCAGCGGTGAAAGTATGATGAAGGAAGCCAGGTGGGCCACCACGACCAGTATCACTATAGCCAGCGCCGTCCACTTGAGCTTACCGGACCTCCTGTTGCGGAAAAGGGTGAAAAGGTCATAAATACCCATCCCCATCCCGAGGCATACCGCTCCTATCGTCGGATAAAAATAGAACGGGTAGCTAATGCGGTCCGTGATAATGCTGGCCGGAATCCACAGAAGATAGGTGCCGGCGAACCAGGCAATGCCGAACAGTCCCGCCTCGCTCCTTTTAATCGCCCGGAAGACCATGTAGCCGAAAGATGGGATGGTTAAAGCCCAGACAGAAGGGCTAATGGCCCCGGTATAGTTCGGTAAGTACCAGTAGGCCATCGGCTTATAAGACAGCAGCCACTCCCAGGGCCGGCTGGCGGCTTCATGAGTGACCGTCTCGAAGGTGAGACTGCCGCTCAGGCTTGCCATCTCTTTTATCCGGTGAAAAGGGTCGTTGAGGGCGGAAAAGCGCTGCACGATGGCAAAATCAAACAAAATCATCAGCTCGAAAAACGACAGGCCCGCGAAAAAAATAAACAGCAGGAACCACCAGGACCGGCGCTGCCGGCTGAACACCCAGTGAATAACTATCGCGGGGAAAGCCATCAATCCGTTGAGCTTGGCCAGCCCGGCCAGGCCGGCGGATATGCCGGAGTTAATGTAGCGGCGGTTAAGATAAAGCAGGAAGGCAGCCATCATAAAGGTCAAATAGTAGACATCGAGCATGGCCACACTCGCCTGGATAAAGGTCATGTTTTCCGTCGCCAGAAAAAAAGTGGCCACCGCAGCGCCGTTCCGGGACATGTTCAGCCGGCGGCAGATGAAATAGAACATAACGATGGTCGCCGTGCCGAAGAAAACCGAGAAAAATCGCCAGCCCCAGGGATTATCCCCGAAAATCTTAATCCCGCCGACGATAATCAACTTCCCCAGCGGCGGGTGTTCGGCGCGTAGCGTCTCATGTTTGCTGATGATATTCCGGGCGTCGTTGATATAGTGTTGCTCATCCAGCACCATCTCCGAGGGCCGGGTTATAATAGTAAAATGAATACTCAGGGTCACGATAACGATAAGAGTCAGCCAGATGTATTCCCACCTGAAGACGCGTAAAATAATTCGTTTCATGTAAATTCCGCCGCTAGCCGGAAATAATATTACTTTAAAATATAACCTCTTTACGATTCAACCTTAAAGGATTATAATATATTGGTTCATCATTATAGTAATCCAGGAGGGTGAATCTTGGGCGTTTTGTTTATCGTCGCCGTGGAGGCCGCAGCCGGCAAGACCACATTTAGCGCCGGCCTGGCTAAAATATTCCTGAATGACGGTAAAAAAGTCGGCTACCTCAAGCCGCAGGCCGCATCAACAGATGGTTCCGACGGCGATACCGCCTTCATGAAACATTTGTTAGGGCTGGCGGATGTCGTCAACGCACCGGACATTACCAAGGGAAGAGATATTGTCCTCTTCGAATCAGCGGTCGGCCCCACCCCGGAAGACACCCTGAGTAAAAAGACTTACGGGGCGGTTAAGGAGATGAAGGCCACGGTTATTGCCGTGGAAACATACACGGGCAACCCCTCCCGGTTTATCGATGTATATAAAGGGTTCGGAGGGAGCTTGCTGGGTGTCGTAATAAACAAGGTTCCGATGAGCCAGTTGCAGCGCGCCCGGGAGGAAGCCAGCGTGCGGTTGGGTGCGTCGGGAATCAGGGTACTGGGCGTCATCCCGGAAAACCGGGCGCTGCTGGCTATAACCGTCGGCGAGCTGGCCGGGAGCATCCAGGGGGCGGTGCTGAATAATCCCGATAAATCGGGTGAGCTAGTAGAGAATTTCATGCTGGGGGCGATGGTGGTAGGCTCAGGGGTAAACTACTTCGCCCGGAAAAATAATAAGGCGGCCATCATCTGGCATGACCGCCCCGATATACAGCTCGCAGCTCTTGAAACGTCCACCAGTTGTCTCGTCCTCAGCGGCGGACAACACCCGCCCTTTTACAACGTACTCCAGAAGGCCCAATCACGTAGTATCCCGATTATCACCACTGATTTGACCAACAACGATATCGTCACTAAAATCGAAGATATGCTGGCCAAGACCAGGCTGAACCAGGAGAAAAAAATACCGGTTCTGACCGAGATGTTAAAACAGAACCTCGATGTGAAGGCAATAGCCTAACAAGCAATTAGTTTAAAATAAGAAAGGAGACTATTACTAAATCAGGCTAATCTCCGTTCACAGACAGTCCTTGTTGCCTTGCTCCTTTATAAAGGGAAGTGAGGGGAGTTCCTGGGGTGGTCATCAAAACTCTGGGACTTTTTATTTGGTACGCTGTTGATACGGTGGAGCAGTTGTTATAAAATTCCTTGGCCGTTTTATAATGAAAAAATATTTTAAAGGGGGGAAGGTGATTGAATGCATTAGGACGACACTTACTGGTTGAACTGCATGAATGCGACCGGGGGCTGTTAAACGACCTGGACTATATCCGTAAGTCGATGCTGACGGCCGCCATGGATTGTGGCGCAGTAATCCTGGGCGACTCTTTCCACCGGTTCAGTCCCCAGGGAGTGAGCGGGGTGGTGGTCATTGCCGAGTCCCACCTGTCCGTTCATACCTGGCCGGAATTTGGTTATGCCGCGGTCGATATCTTTACCTGCGGCACCACCGTCGACCCTCAAAAAGCCGCCACGGTCTTGATCGACAAGCTGGGGT
This sequence comes from Chloroflexi bacterium RBG_16_56_11, assembly GCA_001796865.1. Classification (GTDB taxonomy): domain Bacteria; phylum Chloroflexota; class Dehalococcoidia; order Dehalococcoidales; family RBG-16-60-22; genus RBG-16-56-11. The sequence goes on along the minus strand of MGNQ01000036.1, from coordinate 39,000 downwards.
CGAGAAATCCGTCTCTGACCGAAATAAAAAGGGGGATTCTGGTCACCGTCTGAGTGACAGAGTTTTTATGGATACCGACCCTGCCCGATGGCTACAAGACAAAATTAACGAGAACTTCCTGCAGCTGCACCGTTTCGATGAGGTTGTCTACTCCGGACGCACCAAGTACCAGGCCGTCCAGATCGTCCGCAGCCGGAACTTTGGTTTATGCCTGGTGTTGGATGGCAAAATACAATCGAGCGAGCGGGACGAGTTCATCTATCATGAAGCGCTCGTGCAGCCGGCGATGATAGCCCATCCCCGGCCGGAGTCGGTGTTTATCGCCGGAGGTGGCGAAGGCGCCTCCCTCCGGGAAGCTCTGTTTCACCGGTCGGTCAGGAGAGCGGTACTGGTGGAAATCGACGACGAGGTGACCGCCCTAAGCCGCCAGCACCTGCCCGGACTCAGCCGCGGGGCCTTCGAGGACGGCCGGGTCGAGCTTCACCATGTCGATGCGCGGGGCTTTCTCGAAGAATCAGGAGACAAATACGATATTATTATCATTGACCTGCCCGACCCTATTGAAAAAGGGCCGGCTTACCGTCTTTTTACGCGGGAGTTCTACCGGCTGGTAAAAGACCGGCTCACGGAAAAGGGAATCATTGCCGTCCAGTCCGGCTCGGCCTCCCCGACCGAGTTGTTCAACTTGACGGCCGTTCACAATACGCTGAAACAGGTTTTCCCCGTCGTTATCCCTTATGCGGTATATGTGCCCTGCTTCGGCGGCCCGTGGGGCTTTTGCCTGGCCTCAGATAACCCCGGCACCTTTCTGCTTACACGTCACGAGGTAGATGAAAGAATTACCGGGAGGTCCATCCACCACCTGAAGCTGTATGATGGTCTTTCTCACCAGGGAATGTTTTCTCTGCCCCGGTACATTAGAGAGGCTCTGGCCAGCCAGCAACGGATTATTACCGACGAAAAGCCCCTCTATCTCTACACCAGTTAAAACGTCACTTTTCAAAACAACAGGCTGGCAAATTCACCCGTCGTCTTATGACGAGTTAATTCACCAGCCTGAGTTTGGGTGTTTCGGTTAACGAGTTCTACCGGTTTGCCCTGATTTTCGTGAAGCACGTGCTGCAATATACCGGTCTGCCTTCTCTGGGCTCGAAGGGTACTTCGGTATCCTTGCCGCACTCGGCACAGGTTGCCGGGAACATTTGGCGGGATCTGCCGCCGCTCGAGCCTACCCGCTCGGCTTTTCGTGACTGCCGGCAGGTCGGGCACCGCTTGGGCTCGTTAGTGTAGCCCTTGGACTGGAAGAACTCCTGTTCCGCAGCACTGAAGGTGAACGTCGTTCCGCAATCGGAACATTGAAGCGCTTTATCCTGGAAACTCAACGGATGACCTCCTTTCTTCAGTTAGTTGGCTAGTTCTAAGGTCATCCGTAACCGGGGCTGGATAAAGGAGTCTACCTGAATTATGATAACCTAGACTGAAAACCACCAGAGCATATTATATACTGAGAAACTCAAATTTGCAATAGGATACGGCTATAAATTTTATGCTATTGCTTTAGCGGCTGACGGATGGCGAGGATAAGACCCGCCGCCAGGAACTCGAGCGCTCCTTGTACCAGGAAAAACCGATAGTAGCTTCCGGTGAGCTCGAAGGTGAGTCCGCCGGCAAAGGCACCCAGCGCCATACCGACGGTATGGGCTGAAAGTGTCACGCCGATAATCGTGCCCATCCGAAGGTCGCCGAAATAGTCGCCGACGCATCCGGAGGTCAGCGGCGATGTCGTGAACCAGCCGAAACCGAAAAGTACCATCGCCAGATAGAGCATCCAGAGAGAGCCGCCGCCGTTGGCGATAAAAACCACCGCGATTACGAAGGACAGGCTGCGTACTAAATGAGTCAGCGCCAGGACACGGCTCCTGATGTGGCGGTCGGAAATGTGGCCGGTGACGAGCAGGCCGACCAGATTCATCCCGCCCTGGACACTCAGGAGGCTGGCCCCCACCATCGCCGAGTAGCCGAAGTCAGTGGCGAAGATGACAATATGGGTCGCCATAAAGCCACAACCGATACCACAGATAAAATGCGCCCCGGATAACAGCCAGAACGAGCCAGTCCGGGTAGCTTCGGAGAGGTTCTTGCCCGGAGAGGTCGTGTACTCACGAACCGGCACATTAACGGCCAGCCCCCGGGGACGACCGCCACCGGCACTGTCAGGGATGTCGCCGTCAGGTCTCGCGTCCGTCTCCTCGGGACGGTTACGTACCAGCAGAGTTAACGGCAGCAGCAACACAAAAGTGATGGCGGCCCAGAAAAACATGGTCGTCCGCCAGCCCCAGGCGAGCACCAGGAACTGGCTTAATGGCGAAAGTGCCAATGTCCCGGCCGGCATTCCTGTCGACGCTATACCTTGCGCCCGGCCCCTCTTTTTGACGAACCACCTGTTTATCAGCACCTGGCTGGCCTGCAGTCCTTTTATCTCGCCGAAGAACCGTCCCGTAAATACATGCCACATCACCGTGGCCAGTCCGTAGACAACGCTGCTAACCGTTTGTGCGACGAGACAGATAAAAAGCACGAGCTTCGGCCCGGAACGGTCGATTAATCGACCCAGGAAGGGGGTCGCCAGGGCGAAAAGGAGCATAGCCAGGGTATAAATCAATGAAAGGGTAGCCCTGTCCCATGCGAACGCTTCATCTTCCAGTATGGGCTTAAAGAAGATTCCGATGCTCACGGCATTAACCAGGAAAAACGTCACCCAGGCGACGGCGACCATGTACCAGCCGTAAAAGATGCGGGGTTTGCCCGTATCATGTGGTCTCGGGCTTACGTTCAACGAATTGTCCCTGCCGGCGTCATGCATTTCTGCCCAGTATACCAGATATGCGTTACTGACCGCTAAAGTGAAAATGAATCAGCCCGGCGATATAAATAAATGGGGCCGTGGCGGGACTACCTTTTCGGCGAAGAGGTTTACATATTCTTGAGCCTGTTCGCCAAATCGGCGCTGGCCTGGCAGGTCTTTGCCGGGACGTTGCGGCCGGTTTAAGGCTTAATCTGGAAGCCACTGGCTTCCAGGATTTTTATCACTTCTCCCAGGTCTTTACCCATTTTCTGGGCGCCCTGAGGGATGGTGGTGACGCGCCCCACCGTATTCCTCATGACGCCATTGGCGACGCCCAGAAAACCAAGCTCTTTGAGTATGCCGATGAGCTCAGGGTAGGTCTCGGTGAGATCATGGACGCTTTTTTTCAAATCAACTTCTTTCATCCAGCAACCTCTTCTCTCCGGTGAGTTTCTGTATCCCGGTGATATCCTGGGTCACCTCCAGCGTGCCCAGGTAACGCCTCTGACTATCCCGGACGGCGAAATACCGGATATATATCATTCTGCCCTGGAGATTAATCCAGAAATCGTAGGAATCTTCCGTCCCCTCTTTAAAGGACGTCAGTATCTTCTCCACGACCTCAAGACTTTGCGGCGGGTGACAGTTCTGCACCCTGCGGCCGATGACCGACTTCGTGCGACTGAAAATGCGGTCTTTACCCTGGGAAAAGTACCTGACCGTATCGTCCTTGTCAACGAACGTAATATCTACCGGCAGGGGGTCGAGCAGGGGCATCAGTTCACCCAGTCGTATGGAACCGCTTGTCAGCTCAATGGTATCGTCGCGGACGCAGGCGTCCCCGACGAGTGACACTTCCAGGTGTTTGACCAGTTCCTCGGTCTCGGCCGGCTGCTCGATATAGACATAGCCGATATCCACGCTCTCCCGCAGTATTTCCACCCAATCGGCCGGCGCCAGTTTCTCCAGGGAGGTGGGGAAGAGGATATTTTCCTCCTTGAAAATCATCCCGTTGATTTCTTCCAGTAAGGGGCTAAGGGTTTCTTTTTTGTATTGCTCCAATTTCCCGGTACTATCGATTTCATCGAGCCGGCTGATGGCGGTCTTCATCATGCCCCTGATTTCGTTATCCTTGCCCCACATCACCTTGGACGGGCCCATGAAACCCTGCTTTTCCAGGAATGGGAAGAGGAGTTGTTCCTTCCGCTGGTAGTGCGTCTCGATGCCGCGTAGTTTCAGCAACGATTCTTTCAAACCATCTCTTAGTGATGGGAGGCTTGTTCCCGGGGGTCTTTCCGCCATCTTTTTCAGGGCGTCGACCTGTTTTTCGATTTCGCGGTTTTCCAGCTTGAAAAGATACACGGGGTGGGACGGCGAAGTCTCTTCGAGAGTGACCTTTTCCAGCGCCGCTTGAAAAATCAGGGCGTGGACGTTACAGAATTTCTTTATTTCATCTGGAGATAGACCATCGTCAATGAGCGATTGCTCCATCTCGGCTATCTCCGAGGAGCTTACCTTACCCACTTCTTTTTCAAACCTCTGCTGGGCATCTTGGGGGGAAAGGCCTTCGTGAAGTTTCAGGATGATATCTTTCAGGGTGCTCTTTTTGGCCTCTTTACTCATGGTGTCCATAATTTGTGCCTCCTACCGTGGACTGATTACGGTACCATAATATCAGGATATGAACGGCTTTGAAA